>NZ_JBVVQG010000020.1:0-104953 GCF_055811095.1 Mesorhizobium sp. WSM4833 | reverse complement strand
GCGGAAGTGATGCTGCGCAACTTCGAATCGATCTGGCAAACCGGAAACGGCGCCGGACGGGCGCGAGAGTTGCGGTAGGCGGGTGGGCTCGGTTTTCTTGAGGTGCCCAAATCGGTGACGGCACACCCTCACGTTCGCCAGCGGACACCTCGCGAATTTAAGCAGCGCCATATGGCTGATCGGGGTAGCTCAGCGCTGCGAAAGCTATTATCGTGCTGCGCCTGGGCCATCATCGTCGTTGCTGCGCCCCGTCCTGCTGACAGTCCATCTTCTTTGGGTCGTCCTTCATATCCTCGAACGTCAGAGCCAACTGGTCGATCTACCGCGGTCACGTTGGCAGTGGATTTGGGCTCGAACTTAGCGGTCCGTATCTGCTCCCGGCAATCAGCGCTTTCTCCGATGCATTCCCACAGTCACGGCGAGCTCGGCCAAACGTTCATGCGCTCGACCGCCAAGGCGACCAAACGAAAACTCGTGATCAGTGACCAACAGTCTTGGAGAAAACGTTGATCACTGCGACGCCGCAAATAATCAGGATGATCCCCAATACCGCAGGCAGATCAAGTGGCGTCCTATAGACCTGAACGCTCACTATGGTTGTTAGCACGATGCCGACGCCGCACCAGATTGCGTATGTGACACCCAGGGGAATCAATTTGAGGGCATGGGAGAGAAAGAACAATGCGACGACGAAGCTGGCGATGGCAGCTGCAGTAGGTCCAAGCTTCGTGAATTGCCGTGTTTCGGGCAACAGCGATGAACCGATGACCTCGGATACAATGCCCAGCACCAGGGCGCTGTAAGCTATGACCAGAGGGTTCATGAAGTCACCTCCCCGAGCGAGGCCTGACAAGCCTCTCCAGAAGGGTGCGCAGCCAAGGCGTACGGCATTTTCGCGGCAACAGTGAGGTCCATTCGGTCGACGAGCGCCATGGGAATCCCATTGTCATGGTCCTTACCTATATGTTGCTGTGGTGCCGCCCGGTCGAGGCTGTGGGTACAAGCGCTTTCAAAACGTCCGTCATCCTGAGCGTGCCCACGCGGGCTCCGTCCGAGTGCACTGCAAAGAATTTGTCAGCAGCTCCCTGGGATCGCAGGATCGCCCGCTCCAAGGTCTCGTCCCCGTCGAGGACTTCATAGCCGTCGTCGTCAGTGATCGTCTTCTCCATTACCGATCGGACGCGCAGGACGCGGGCGCGATTGATATCGCTGACGAAGTCTTCAATGTAAATGTCGGCCGGGTTGAGGAGGATGTATTGCGGCTCTCCCTGCTGCACGATCTCGCCGTCCTTCAAGATGACCAGGTGATCCGCAAGCTTGAGAGCCTCATCGAGGTCATGAGTGATGAATACGACGGTCTTCTGAAGGTCCTTCTGCAGCTCGAGGAGAAGGTCCTGCATGCTCGACCGGATGAGCGGGTCCAGCGCTGAATAGGCTTCGTCCATGAGCATCAGCTCAGAGTTCGACGTTAGAGCCCGGGCGAGGCCAACGCGCTGCTGCATGCCCCCCGAGAGCTGATGGGGATAGAGCGCCTCCGAGCCCGCGAGGCCGACCCTGCTCAGCCACTTGCGGGCCGTTTCAACAGTTTTGGCCCGTCCGTCTCCGCGGACCGAGCATGGCATGCCGGCGTTTCGCAGCACCGTCTCATGCGGAAGCAACGCAAACTTCTGAAAGACCATCGACATCTGGGTCCGGCGCAGTTGCTGGAGTCTGGCCCGGTCGAGCTTCATGATGTCTGTACCATTAACGATAATCTCACCCGCTGTGGGGTCGACGAGGCGGTTGAGGTGACGGATCAGGGTTGATTTTCCCGAGCCCGAGAGGCCCATGATCACAGTGATTTCGCCCTTTTTGATCTCGACGTTGATGTCGCGTAGCCCGAGCACATGGCCGTGGGTCTGCAGCATGTCCTTCTTATGCATCCCCGCCTTCGCGTAAGACACCATGGCTGACGCATTGTTGCCGAAGATCTTGTAGAGGTTGCGGATTGATACGAAGCTCTCGGTCATGCTCATGTCCGCGGCTGGTGCATCTTGTTGACGCGCTGGAGGGCCGCCCGGCTGACTCGGTCAAGCACAATGGCCAGGAGAACAATGCCGAGGCCTGCGACGAGGCCGACGCCGAGTTCAAGTTTGTTGATACCGCGCAGGACAAGCGTTCCCAATCCAGGCGCAGACACTAGCGAAGCGATGACGACCATGGATAAAGACAGCATGATGGTCTGGTTGATGCCCGCCATAATGTTCGGCAAAGCTAGTGGCAACTGGACGCGATAGAGCTTTTGCGAGGAGGTCATGCCAAACGCCTCCCCCGCTTCCAGAACGTCCTTGTCCACCAACCGGATGCCCAGATTGGTAAGCCTGATAGATGGGACGATCGCATAGAAGATGATTGCGATGCCGTAGAGCTTCGGCTCCGTGACGCTGAACAGGAAGATCAGCGGGATAAGATAGACGAAGGTGGGCAGCGTCTGTAGCAGGTCGAGAAAAGGCGTCAGCCAACGCTCCAGGCGGTTGCTGCGTGACATCGCTATGCCGATAGGCACGCCTAACAGGACACAGATGAATGTACAAACCATGATGATGGCGAGGGTCTGCATGGCGTAACCAAAGTGATCAATGAACGCCAGGGCTAAAAATGCCGCCAGTACGAAGACCGTCACCCCGATGCGACGCCCGGCAAAATGGGCGATGGCGACCAGGATTATGATCGCCGCCCACCATGGAAGAGACTGCATCAGGTCGATGGCGTTGCGCAGCGCCCAACTCAATGGCTGGGTAACCGGGTCCAGAACGACTTTCACGGGGTCTTTCACATCAAGGAACAGGCGTTCCAACCCGGCTGTCATGTCGCGGGTACGCGGGATGGCGCCGCACGCCTTGTGGAGGACGTCGAGGGATGGAAACGGGAAAGATTCGGCTTGGTCGGCCCCCGCCGCGCCAGCCTTGGCAAGTAGATCGTCCATCGACATGGGACCGCCGATGGCGCCGGCATCGCACCAGAACCGCAGTCCAAGCGAGTCAAAAGCTCTTTCGTACGCTGTCATGGATCGCCTTATATCGCGGGAATCCGGCAGCCACGCTCATCAGAGCGTGGCCACCGGAACTGGAGGAGATTTGCTTGTCGACGGTTGAGGTGCGCCAAGCCTTCGCGCCTTGCCAAATTCACTCATAAGGTCGATCACCTCCGTTGGGTGCGGAGCCCAGGTGAATGACGGATCTCACTTGAGGACTGCCGCGAGCTTTTCCTTGGCTTCGGGGCTGAGCCAGTCCGCCCAAATCGTTTTGTAGGTGGTCAGAAAGTGGACCGCCGATTCGTCGGCCGAAGCCTTCTTGCTATCCTGCCAGGCCAGTGTCTCGCTCATCTGCTCATTTGTGAAGGTCACCTTGGACATGAGCGCTGCAATCTCCGGCTCGCGCTTCTCGAAATCCGTCGTCGCTGCCGTCACCACCTCTGCCGGCGGATAGGCCGACTTGCCGGGTGTCTT
This sequence comes from Mesorhizobium sp. WSM4833, assembly GCF_055811095.1. Taxonomy (NCBI): domain Bacteria; kingdom Pseudomonadati; phylum Pseudomonadota; class Alphaproteobacteria; order Hyphomicrobiales; family Phyllobacteriaceae; genus Mesorhizobium; species Mesorhizobium sp. WSM4833. The sequence goes on along the minus strand of NZ_JBVVQG010000020.1, from coordinate 101,466 downwards.
GCAGGTTTCTACCGCGTTGCAGGCGTGAATCTCGGGGACGTACGGGCCAATGTCGACCTTGACCATCTTGTACTTGCCGAGAACGGAGGTCGGACCCCAATAGTAACCGAACCAAGGCTGCTTATTCTCGTTGGCCGCAGCTATCGCGGCTGCCAACGTCTCTCCGGAGCCGTGATTAAAAACTTCGATGCCGTGGCCTTTAAGATCGAAAGCCTCAGCCAAATGGTCGTTGGTGATCTTACAACCCCAGCCTTCCGGGCAATTGTGAAATTTGCCGCCCACCCAGTCGGGGTGCGCCAGAATGCCGTCGATCTTCGCAAGTTCCGGATGTTCGTCCACGAGGTATTGCGGAACCCACCATGCATCAATGCCGCCGGGGGTGAGGACATGGCCCAGCGTCTTGACTTTGCCGGCGGCCACCAATCCTGGATAAGCCGGCGCGCCGTTGAGCCAGAGTTCGGTGACTATGTCGGGGCGGCCGGTCTCAGCAACTGAGGTGACTGCCGTAGCCGTGGCCGATGGAACCACCGTGACCTTGCAGCCGTATCCCTGCTCCATCAGGAACTTGGAAACGGCGGTGACGATCGAGCCCGAGGCCCAGTTCATCTCGGTGACCGTGACGTCACCGCATTTTGCTTCGGCCGCAGTCGCCGCGAGCGTTGCGATGAATACAGCGGCGCTGAGTTTCAACGTGCGTGAGAGCATTGTCTTCTCCTGTTGGTTTTCCATTCCAGGCGATGTCCTCGGCAGCCTGCGCTACCTGGCCGGTTCCCCACGTCGTCAATTATAGGATCACCTAGCATTTAACTAACGAATATAATTCGACCCTGACATCGAGTTATTCGATGCTCTGTCTCAATCGATGGCGAAGCGAGTCACGGCGGCCTCGTCGAAGGTGAAACCTGTCCCGGGACGGGTGGGTATCAGGATGTCGCCATCCACGATCTCCATCTCTTCGCGAAAAAGTGGGGCGTACCACGGCATATGCTCGACGGAGATACAATTGGCGGCTGAGCCGGCAATGCAAAGGCTGTGCTCCGTGAAAATATGGGTGGAAATGGGCAGGCAATACGCCTCCGCCAAGGCTGCCACCCGGCGCATTTCGGTGAGCCCGCCAATCCTTTGGAGGTCCGGCATCAGCACATCGGCGGCGCGTGCTTCGATCGTGTTGCGGATGCCGAAGCGGGTCCACTCCGTTTCACCCGAGGCAATCGCAATGTGGAGCGCATTCCGGACCTCGGCCTGGCCGATGAGGTCGTGGACGGAAACCGGTTCTTCGAGCCAGCCGACGTCAAGTTCCTCGAGCATCCGGCCCAGGCGGATCGCCTGCTTCGGCCTGAGCGCCTGGTTGGCGTCCGCGAGGAGTTCGATTGAGGGTCCAACCGCCTCGCGGACAGCCCTGACGCGCTCAAGATCCTCTCGAGGGTTTTCTTTGCCGACGCGCACCTTCATCGCCCGGAAACCCTGGTCCAGGAAGGTCGCCGCTTCATCAACCAGCTCGTCAATGCTCTGGGATAACCAGAGCCCGCCACTGGCATATGTGCGGATGCGATCCCTGCACGCTCCGAACAGAAGGTGCAGCGGCCGGTCCGCGCTTTTGCCGATTAGATCCCAGCAGGCCGTGTCGAGCGCGGAGAGCGCGGAGATCGTGACGCCCGCATAACCGGTCGGATTGATTTCAGACCAGATGGCCGAATTGATCGCCGTCACGTAGTGGGGATCCTGGCCCACAATGCGATGCGAAAAGCCGCGGACCATCTCGTCGAACGATTTGAGCCGGACTGCATTCAACGTGAAGATATAGCTTTGGCCAACCAGTCCGGTGTCAGTTTCTAAGTATACAAGCAGGCATCCGACCGACCGCATGTTATGAATGGCGGTCGTGATCGGCTTAACAAAAGGTACGTCGGTCAGTCGTGTCTTCAACGCTGTGATTTTCATGTCATTCTCCGGCAAGGGACTGGAATTCAGGTGATTGTGTCGCGCAGGGCCTGCACAGCGGTTTCGATAAATTCCGGCGCAATGACGTCAATACGAACGGCGACAAAGACTGTCCGTTGAAAACGTGGTGCTCCCTCGACCACATGCAGGCGTCCGGACTTGACCTGGGACGCCACGGATTCGGCCAGAAAATACCCGGAGCCGTTGTTGGCCAGGATATGATCCATGGCTACCGCGGAACTGCGGATTGTGAGTTTGTGGCTGAAAACGCCCGGAAAATGCATGCTGTGCTGAGCCCGGAACGTCTCGCCCCAATCCACGAACACGTACCCCGGGACTACCCCGCTCTCCACCGGACGCGGCTTCGACGAGACCATCACGAGTTCTTCGCTGATGAGCGGCTCAATCCGTGCTTCCGCGCAATGGCGCGGATCATAAAGGACGGCAATGTCAAGCAGGCCGGCGCGCAGTTTCTCCATGAGAATGTCCGAGCGCTCGCTGATGGCGCTCGCGACCCCGTCGGGCAGCGCCTCTGCCATTCGTTCCAGCCAGCCCGGCACGACGCGCGGCCAATGATTGTCTTCAACACCCAGCGTGACAAAGGCATTCAGGCCTTCCGGTAGCGTCGCAACTTGCTGGCCCCGCTCCCAGGAACGCACGATATTCACCGCGCTTGCGTGGAATTGATGACCGCCAGTCGTAAGCGCCACTCCGTTGCGCTTGCGGTGAAACAGTTGGCGGTTCAGTCGGCGTTCAAGCGCCTTTATTCGGGCGCTGATGGTCGACTGGGTGACATTGAGTTGGTCGGCGGCATGCTGGAAGCTGCCCGTCGTGGCTACTTCCAAAAAAGCCTTGATGTGCTCGATGTTCATGAAAGGAAACCCCGTTAAATCGAATTCCTCGATATGAGTCGGTAATTATATTCGTTTGCCACGTCAACCAGAGTGAGGAAGAGTGGGCGGGTAGGAAAAGCGCCGGCGTGACGGAGCAAACTCTGGCTGGCCAACGGAGACATTTATGCGGATTGCATTCATCGGGTTGGGCAACATGGGCGGGCCAATGGCCAGCAATCTGGCGCGTGCCGGGTACGAGCTTGCCCTTTTCGACCTGGATTCAAATAAGGTCGAGGCCGTGCGGGCGACTGGCGCAGCGGCCGGCAACCGAGCAATCTCGTCCGCCCCCACCGTTGCGGAGGCGGCCGCCGGAGCCGACATAGCCTTCACATCGCTGCCAAACCCGAAGATCATCGAGGCCGTGGCGCTGTCCGAACAGGGCATTCTCGCCGGGCTGCCGAAAGCCGCCGTCTGGATTGACCTTTCAACCAACAATCTGGAGTGCGAACGACGCATCCGCGCTGCTGCCACCGACCGGGAGATTGCGTTTCTTGACGCACCGGTAACTGGCGGGATTGAAGGAGCAGCTGCCGGTACTCTGATGATCATGGTTGGCGGCGACAAGCATGTATTTGCGCGGTGCAAGCCAGTTCTGGAAAAGATTGGCAACCGGATCATGCATCTTGGCCCTCATGGAGCTGGCTACGTGGCCAAGATTTCGCAGGTGGTGCTTTGCTACCTCAACTCGGTCGCGCTGAGTGAAGCCCTGATGCTGGGAGTGATGGGCGGGGTTCCTGCCGCGACGATGCTTGGAATCATTCAAGGCAGCACTGGAGCGAGCTATGTCGCGGACCGATACGGTCCGGCTATTCTTGACGGAAGCTACGATCCTGGCTTTGCGCTCGGTCTTGCACATAAAGATTTGGTCCTGACCCTGGAGCTGGCAAGGACGGTTGGCGCCACGTTGCCCATGTGTGAACAGGTTGAGGCAATCTACAAAAAAGCTGTCGACCAGTACGGGTTTGACCAGAACCACCTCATGGCCGTGAAGCTCTTGGAAGAGCAGAATGGCACATTCCTCCGCTCCATCTGACAATACGATCGAAAGGACAACCAATGGCACATGAGATGAAAGCCGAGGACTTCAGCGTCCAGGGCGGCCATGCGAACATCTCCAAGGAAGAATGGGAAGCGCGCGTCGACCTCGCTGCTCTGTACCGCCTCGCCAACATGTATGGCTATGACGATCTGATCTGGAACCACATCACCATGCGTGTCCCAGGCACCGATCACCAGTTCCTTCTGAACCGCTTCGGTCTGCTTTATAATGAGGTGACGGCGTCGAACCTGATCAAGGTCGACGAGCAGGGAAAGGTCCTTTACGGCCCGCCGGACGTCAACACCGCAGGGTTCGTCATCCATTCAGCAATCCATAACACCCATCACGACATGAAGGTAGTGTTCCATAGCCACGCGCCGGCGGGTCTCGCCATCACGGCGCTCCAGGATGGGCTGGAGTTCCTGACGCAGGACGGCTCGATGCTTTGGGGCGACATCGGCTATCATGACTGGGAAGGCCTGTCGCTGACCCTCGAGGAGCGGGATCGTCTCGCCAAGAACATCGAAGGCAAGAAATGCCTGATCATGAAGAACCACGGGTTCCTTGCGGTCGGCGCGAACGCCGGCGAAGCGTTCATGAACCTTTATTACACCGTCCGCGCGTGCCGTGTACTGATCGATGCCTATTCCACCGGCCTGAAGCTCGACAAGAGCGGTGAGGACATCTGGCGGCTGGCGCACCGCCAATACGACGATTTCCCGCTCGGCAAATATGAGTGGCCGGCGCTTTTGCGCCAGTGCGACCGGGTCGATCCTTCGTATCGCTATTAATCGAACGGCTTGAACCCCCGGCGGAGACTGGCCGGGCTTTCCAGCGCCTACTGTCTGCAGAAGCCTTGCGCGGAGGTCGAATGGCCAGCCGTTCCCTCCGTGCGGGCCTATTCTCCTCCAAGGGGCGCCCAAACCCATGACCATCCTGTTGAACAACCATGGCTACGATAACGAAAGTTGGCGAAGGGAAATAAGCCGCCAGCTTCCTGAATTGCCCGTCAAAGTGTTCGGTGAACCCATCGACCCCAACGAAGTCGTATATGCGATGGTCTGGAACCACCCTACCGGCGATCTCAATCGCTATCCGAATCTCAAGGCAATCTTCTCGCTCGGCGCCGGTGCCGAGCATTTCGTAGCAGATGCAAGCTTGCCGGACGTCCCGGTAATTCTGCTCGCGGATCCGGCCGTCGCCCGCGACATGGCTGCCCATGCCCTTTACTGGGTACTAACGTTCCACCGGCGGTACGCGGACTACCGATCGCAGCAGCAAGACCGGATCTGGCATCGTAAGCAGATCGTCCCCACGAGAGAGTTTCGCGCTGGTGTATTCGGCCTGGGCCGCATCGGCACAGAGGTCGCCAGCCGCATTCGTGATTTTGGATACGCCGTGAGCGGTTGGGACCGCAGCGCTCGACAGATCGAGGGTGTCGACTGCTATTCCGGAAAGAACTCGCTTGCTGAGTTCCTGGGCCGCAACGATGTGGTCATCAATGCCCTCCCCTTGTCCCCGAAAACCCGCCACTTCCTCGATGGCAAGATTTTCGCGGCGATGCGCCCAGGTGGGTTTTTCATCAACATCAGCCGGGGAGCGGTTGTCCATGATGCAGCCTTGCTAGACGCCCTTGACCGGGGGCACCTTTCCGGCGCCGCCCTGGATGCATTCGCCCAGGAACCGCTTCCTCCCGAGCATCGCTACTGGTCGCATCCCCAAGTGTTCGTTACGCCTCATATGTCCGGTGCAACATTTGCGTCGAGCGCAGTTGCCGTGATAGCCGACAATGTGCGCAGGCTTGAGCGCGGATTTGAAGTCTTTCCGCTGTTCAACCGGGAAGCAGGCTATTGACGCTGCCGGCATGCGGCCAAGCTCTTCCTTTGCATCACCGCCGCTCCGATAGGCCCGCAGTCGTGGCACGCTGCTGCGTCGACACGTTCAAGAACCCTCCGGTCGGAAGGTTGCGGGCTTCGTGAGGGGCGATCTGGTGCGCCTCTCGAAAACACCTCGAAAAGTGGGACGCCGACACGAAGCCGCAGCATACCGCAATTTCAAGAATCGGCATTGCCGACTGGGCCAGCAGGAGCTTCGCGTGTTCCAATCGCAATTCTCGGAAGTAGCGGCAGGGAGAGCGACCGATATCATTGCGAAACAGACGCTCCACCTGCCGCCGCGACAGCCCCGCAGCCGCCGCAAGGTCCGTCATGGTCAGCGGGGCGGCCAGATTCCTCTGCATCAATTCGATCAGTTTCACGACGATCGGGTTGAGCCTGCCATGCTGACGCAGCAGCGGCAGCCGCTGGCGCTCATCGCCCGTGCGGACACGGCCGGCGACGGCCAACTCCGCAACGCTTACCGCAACAGGTTCGCCGCAATGATGTTTCACAAGCTCGATCATCATATCGAAGGCTCCCGTGCCGCCTGCGCAGCTCCAGATATCGTTGTCGACCTTGTAGACGGTCGCCTCCGCCTCGACGCGCATAAACCGCTCTTCGAATCCCGGCAGGGCCTCCCAATGGACGGCGCACTTGCGCTCATTGAGCAGACCAGCTTTCGCCAAAGCAGCAACACCACTCCCGAATGCGCCCGTGTCAATGCGGCGCTGCCGGCATTCGCGCAACCACGCGCTCAGCACCTTGGTTTCACGACCTTCATCAGGCTCATCGCCGCAGACGAGAGCCAGTCCGGGTCGTTCAGGCTGCTGCAGATACCTGCGTTCTTGGGCCAGGTCGGCGTCAGCCGCGACAACAATACCGCAACTGGCCCGCACGGCTTCGCCCAAGTGGGAAACCATACGCCAACGAAAGGCTTCCCGTCCGGCCGCTTTGTTGGCGAGGCGAAAGACGTCCAGGGCAGACGACAGAGCGAGGAGTTCGAACCCGTGCGCCAAGTAAAGGGTGACGGTAACTGGCTCATTGGCGGAAACGGACGCCCAAGCGTCGCGGGACCAGTGGTGGACCATGTCAGACTCTCCGCCGTGTTCTCTCAGCGACACCGGATAACCGGCTCGCGCCCTGTTTGAGGGACGCGGACAATAGGCGAAAGGACGTTTGCGTCGGTATGACAGTAGATTTGCGACAAGGCCCCGGTTCATCAGCGAAGGCGGCACAAAAAGTACGCCGAGCCCTTGCCCCGCTCTCTGTCGGTTTTCTCCTGCTCCATCGGTTTACCCTAGGGGCGTTTGCCAATTTCGTTGACGTGCTGCGTCTGGCCGCCGACGAAGGGGACCGCAGCCGCCCAATCCGCTGTCAATGGCGGATCATCTCGCCTGACATGTCGCCAATCCTGTCCAGCTGCGGCGTTGCTATCTCTCCCCACGAAAGGATCGGAGACCTTCGACGCTTCGATTACCTAGTGGTTGTCGGCGGGGTTCTTGGAGAGGAAAGCCTCTTGGTCGACGAGAGGTTCGACAACCATCTGCGGCATGCTGCCGAGGCAGGCATACCGCTCGTGGGCCTGTGTACCGGCTCATTTATCTTGCACCGCGCCGGCCTCATGCACGGCTACAAGTGTTGCGTCAGCTGGTTCCACAATTCAGATTTCTTGCGACTTTGCAAGGGACTACAGGCCGTGTCAGACCAGATCTTCGTCGTCGATCGAGACCGACTGACCTGTTCGGGGGGAGCCAGCGCCGCACATCTCGCAGCCTTTCTGATCGAGAGGCACCTTGGTAAGGCCCCGGCCGCCAAAAGCTTGCGGATCATGATGTTCAACGAGGTGGCAAAGGGCGAGACCGCCCAGCCAACTGGAAGCCTGCAGGTCGTCGTCCGGGACGAAATTGTGAAACGAGCGGTGCTGGTGATGCAACATCACCTGGAAGTCCCGCTGACTATCGGCCGCTTAGCTGACAAGCTCGGCATAAGCAAACGAATAGTTGAACGCCACTTTCGGTCGGAGCTCCGCAGCTCACCTCGAGCCGTCTACACGCAGATTAGGCTTGATCATTCGTGCCATCTTTTGCTGAGAACGGACAAGTCTATTTCCGAGATTGCACTTGAGTGCGGATTTTGCGACGGTTCGCATCTGAACCGGATTTTCCGCGCCAATTATCTGCGGACTCCTCAAGAGTTCCGTTCGCAGGGAGCAGTTCTGGCGGATGGGTGCGGAACAAAGACATCGAAACCGGCCTGAACGAGTGTTTTAGCCGTCCGAGCCCGGCTACGGTCGGCGAGGGAATGGTCATTCGTCGATATCCGATTCGCCTGGGATCTTCCTTGGTGTCAAATCTGCGGGTTGCTCTCTCCGCACTTTCTTGGCGCGAGACCCAATCGTCCTTCTTCTTGTCGTCATTGAGCTCACATCGGAAGTTTTGCCATGACTGCCCCCTGTTGGCATTCGACTATTCGCCAATTGCAGCCAAAATCAATTGGCCCAACGCTGCCACATCGCAAGCCTCGAAAAGCCAGCTTCGAAGCAGAGCTTTGCCACCCGCACATTTGAAGGCCATGCTTGCCTTATCGGCAGCGATTTGCGTCGGACACGGCCGACTGTAAGAGGGTACTCGCACTTGCCCGTACGGGAGAGCGCCATGCCCCAATCCCTTCTTCGCAAGCTTTTGAAAGCCCTCTCCTCGGAGGATTTCGCACTTTTGCAGCCATCGCTGCATCAGGTCGAACTGGCCATCAAAAGCCAGCTGGAGGTCGCATATCAGCCGATCGCGAGTGTGTATTTTCCGGAGACGGGTATCGCCTCGGTGGTCGCCACGATGACTAGGCGGGCGCAAAAGTGAGGTCGGCCTCGTTGGCTACGACGGCATGACCGGCATTGCGGTTATACTCGGCCAGGATAGGTCTCCTAATGAGACCTATAACCAAGTGGCCGGCCAAGGCTGGATCCGTCGGTCAAGAGCCTTCGCGCCGCGATCGCGAGAAGCCTGAGCCTTCGCGAGTCACTGCTGCGCTATGCCCATGCGTTCCTTGTCCAGTCGTCCCGGACGGCACTGGTTAACGGCCATTCGAAAATCGAGGAACGGCTGGCCCGCTGGTTGCTGATGGTCCACGATCGCGGTGACGGAGACAAGATTTACCTGACGCATGAATTTCTGGCGACCATGCTTGGCGCTCGTCGGCCGGCGTCACGACCGCCCTCCAAATGCTCGAATACCGGGGACTGGTCCGCGCCACGCGGGGTGAAATCACGATTATCGATCGCGCCGGAATGATAAGGCTCACGCACGGCGCTTATGGCGAGGAGGAGCAACGCCATTTCGGCTTGGTTCCGCGTGATTGTCCGGAATCAGACAAAGCCTTGCAAGCTGCGGAATTCCGGCCCTAAGTCGTTTGGTCAGGGTTTCAGGGAGGAAATTCTCGATGACCAACGCTTTTCACTCGGTCACGGTTGAACGAGCAGCCGAAGCCTATGTCCTTTCCAGGGGCAAGGCCCGGTTCCTCTCCATCGCACAGGCAATCCGCGCCATCCGAACACTCATGCCCGCATGCAAGGCGACCGACCGCGAACTGGAGGAGTTGCTGGCGGCGGCATCGATCATTCACGGTGTCCGCGTCGCCTTCGACGCAAGAACGGCGGAAGCCGCAGAACCGCGGCTCCATTCGTAGCGACGATGCCAGCGCCTGCGGAGTCCCACACCTTATCGGACCCGTGCATTTCGATGTCCGAGGTTCGTCACGCCGTGTGACGAATGTTTCCGCCTTGCGACCTCACGGATTGGAACTTCATTTCGCGAAGTGCAATCGACGCGGGATCTGCGATCGAATTCGACGCCGCGGCACCGTAAGCCGAACGCCAAATTCCCGGGAAGCCCGTGGGTTGTGCCGAGCCAGATCAGGTATATGTTTGCCGAACGGCTTGAGGACTTCGGTGTGGGAAATCACGGCAGCGTTGTTGAAGGATGGCAGGTATTAGCTGAGGACGATGCGATAGAAGCCGCGACCGAAAGGCATGGTAAGGATCCTACAACGTCGGTGGCCTATTGCGCCTTCCAAGCGTCTGGCAATGACAAAGGTCTCGAATACCGATTCTGGTTCAATCTGTTTCTGAAACTTTCAAAAAGGGATCACGTCGGGTGGGCTTAGCCAACGGGCAATTGCACGAATGGTGATGACTGAGGGCAAATATCCGGGAGAGCTCGCCTCCCCGCAGCAGATCCATGAACTGGCGGAAGAGTATCGCAAAGCGGCAGCCCTGCTCGTTCCGCTTGGCCGATCAGGCAAGCCGCTTAGCCGAGCGCCGTTTAGACTGTCCGCCATCCACGCGATTGAACTTTATCTGACCGCGCTTTTGCTCCACCGTGGGCACGAACCCAATCAAATCCGCAGGATGCATCACGACTTGGCAGCTCGGGCGAAGCACACTGTCGAAGCAGGACTGCGTCTCCGCACAAAAACCGCCAATCATCTTCAGTCCCTCAGCCAGAACCGGGAATATCTGATCACCCGCTATGGCCCGGAACTGGCCGCAACCGCCTCGCAGATCAACCGGCTCACCGCCACCCTCGAAGAGGTGGCGGTGAAGGTTACCCTTTTGATCGCGTCGTCCTCAAGAACGGATCCACAGCCAGCCGCGACCGTAGCTGGCTAGGCCTGACCCGATTACCGGCTTGCGTGGTTCAAAGCTGTGGTTCGGCGGCCTCCTTGTCGGCGTCATCTGGTAGGCCAGTGACATGATGAACCACGAATACAAGCAGGCAACCTCGTCGCGCGGCATCGGCAGCTTGTCGATTAGGTCACTCGCCAGCCTAAGGTCGCTGCATCGCTGCCCCAATCTTAGTGGCTGGTCCGTACTTACTCGGCGGCGATTGCCAAGCTTTCGCTTTCAAACTTTGCCGACATTCGCAGCGCAGCGGGAAGCCAGCCCTTGCCGTCCAGTTCCGTCTCGGCGTGCAAGCGCCTTCAGGTTTCGGAGCGTGTTCTACAGCTTTCGCCGTGGCATCGGCAGCATGACGTCAGCAATGTGGGCTTTCGACAGTCGTGTAAGGAAGGCCCCCCGGCGTCCACCTGAGGCGCATTTTCAGCCCCACCGCTTCCGCCAGCAGGTCGGCAGTTGCGATGCCTTCCCTGCCGGTTTCATGGCGGGCGACCACGGCGTCGAGGTTCGCGGCAGTCGCCATCGCCGCCCGCGGGCAGAGGAGTGGTCAGGCCGCGCATCCTCAAGCGCTATGCCGACAGGCCGAGAACCGGCTGCCACAATACAGGTCCGTTCAAACGTCCCCTCCAGCGGACGCGCATGAGGCTGGCGTGGGAAACCTCGAGAGAACCGGCGACCGCCTCCGTGTTGCCGACCGCCTTCGGCTGCCCGATGCGCGCCAACGGCCACGTTGCGAGACGCAGGATCCGCTCCATGCGCGTGTCGGTCACTGTCACAATCCGATCGAGTTCGTTGGCCAAGCCGAATTCGATCATCCCCGCGAAGAGCTCGTAGGTTGCTTGGGCCAGCCCGCCAGCCTTGGGTGTTGATGCAGGCAGATCCAGTGCGAAACGACTGCTCTCCCAAACGCGGGTACTCGCTGGCGCCGCTGTCTCACCCAGCAGCATCGGAAAGGTGTCGCGCAACATTGTCGGTCCCGTTGTCGGCAAAAAACGGACGCAACCGCAAATGCGCCAGTCGGATCCTTTGAGAAGGAGATAGACTGGCTTCAGGCCGTCATATGCGTCTGTCTCCATTTCCTCTGCGGTCTGAACATCCCATTCCAGCCTTTCCTTGAAAACCCGATGCCTCAGTCCGAACATTTCTTTGAGCTCGCTTGAAAACTCGTCGTAGAGCTCGGGTGTAATTAGCTGCATCATTTGTCGCCTCCGTGCGGGATGTGTTTCCGTCATCGAAGAGCAAAGCCGACACTGATGCAGCCTGTAGACCTTTACAGGTATCCGAAGAAAGGATCACGATCTCGACTGACGGGAAGCAGCCAGCCGTGCTACAGCCTGGTTGATGGTTCTCACACCAAGTTTTGCCTTGGCGTTTTCCAGATGGAAGGTCACGGTGCGTTTGGAGACGCTGAGAATCTGGCTGATATCCCAGGCCGACTTGCCGTCCGCCGCCCATTTCAAGCATTCGAATTTCGGGGGGTCAGGACTACGCCATCCACCACGCAGTCTTCGGCGAGCCTGCGCCGGGCATATATATGAAAGCTGATCGCCACCAGCTGCAATGCTTTTTCGTAACGTGTCAATGACCGCAAGAGAGGCGGACGGGACTGGTCGGAAGCGAAGGTCAGCGCAGCAAAGCGGCCGCGATGGTCGTGCATCGACATGGTCAATCCGCCACGAATGCCAAATCGAGCTGCTTCTTCCAGAACTCGTTGCTGTGAAGCCGCGAGATGTTGCCGAGGCCGATCCACACCCCAATCAAAAGTGTCCCAGCCTTGGAGCCCGCGCAGGATGACCGGATCATGGCTGTGGTAGCGCAATTGCATATAGCGAGATGTCCAGGAGGACGGATAATTTGAAATCAAGCGCGGCTTCTGGCAGGAGGCCGACGGGCAACTGAAATAGGCGAAGAGCGGAAAGTCGAATGCGGCCGCGGCAGAGGCCATTGCCTCACACAGATCGACAGCATCGACGCTTTCGGAGAGTTGCTCGAGGAAATCTTCAAACACGCGATGCATCTGCGCTTTGCATAACCTCCGTGCCGTTGCTCGATCGCAGGCGGAGACCTTTGGTTTAAATGCTTGGCGATCGAGAAAACGTGTGCGAGCTCGTCAGTTTGATCGCCGGCATTGCTCTGCTATTTTGGTTGATGAGGCTGTTTGTGTGGCGACTCAGCGCCGCGAGCGTCTAATTTGTTGCACCAATTGGTGACATTCCTATGTTGTCGATCAGCCGTATGTCGCCGAGCCATGCCGCGACGAGCAAGCGTGCTGGTCGGTCAAGGCTCGTCAGCGGTTGCAGATCCGCCTCGTCGCGAAGTTCCAGATATTCGACTTCGCGATAGCCTGCAGCCAGAATTGCAGCGCGCGCTTCGGCTAGAATGGGCAGGACAGGAGAGCCGCGCGCAAGCCGGTGCGCCACCCCGAGCAAGACCGCTACCAACTTTGGGGCAATGGCGCGCTGTGCTGGCGAGAGCCGAAGATTGCGCGAGGATAGTGCAAGACCATCGGCTTCGCGGACGGTCGGACAGGCCAGGACGGTGATTGGAATGTCCAGGTCCCGAACCACGCGCCTGACCAGCTGAAGCTGCTGAAAGTCCTTTTCGCCAAAACAGGCCAAGTCAGCGCCGGACTGCAGGAAGAGCTTGGCAATCACCGTCGCCACGCCATCGAAATGGCCCGGCCGGAAGCCGCCGCACAGGCCCTCGCTGATGCCGGACACCGAAACGGTCGTGGCGAAGCCTGGCGGATACATCTGCTCAGCATCCGGCACATAGAGCAAATGCGCGCCCAGCGGCGCGAGCTTTGCAGCATCTTCGTTTTCCGTACGAGGATAGGCTGCGAGGTCGGCAGCACTGTTGAATTGCTTGGGGTTGACGAACAGCGTCACCACGACCCGATCGGCCTTCTGAAGCGCCGCACGCACGAGACTCAGATGGCCTTCATGAAAGGCCCCCATGGTCGGCACAAGGGCGATACTGGCACCTGAGCGACGCCATCGCGCGGCAACGGCGCGGAGCTCGGCAACGGTTCGAACGATCGGCACGCTCATATGACGTCTCCGGTCTTCGGGTCGTTGGTGTAGAGATGTTCCGCCGCCGGAAAGCACCGTCTCCTCACGTCAGCGGCATAAGCGGCAATCGCTGCATCGGCCTGTTCGCCTAGTTCGGCGTAGCGCTTGACGAATTTCGGCCGGAAGGAGCTGAAAAGCCCGAGCATATCGTCGCTCACCAGAATCTGGCCGTCGCAGGCGAGTGAGGCGCCGATGCCTATGGTTGGGACGGCGATCTCCGCAGTGATGCGCCTTGCTAGGGGCTCGGGCACTTTCTCCAGCACCACGCAGAAGGCGCCGGCCTCCGTAACCGCACTGGCATCGCGCCTGATGCGCTCGGCATCGTCTCCCCGCCCCTGGACGCGGTAGCCACCGAAAGTATTGACCGCCTGCGGCGTTAGACCGACATGGGCCATGACAGGGACGCCGCGGGCTCCGAGGAAGCGAATGGTCTCGGCCATTTTCTCACCGCCTTCGAGCTTCACAGCTGCACAACCAGTCTGCGCCATCAGGCGCGCAGCGTTGCGGAAGGCCTGCTGGGGGCTCTCTTCATAAGAACCGAATGGCAGGTCGACGACCATCAATGATCGCAACAGACCGCGGCGCACCGCCTGACCGTGCATGATCATCATGTCGAGAGTGACGCCCAGGGTCGACGAGAGGCCGTGCACTACCATGCCAACGCTGTCGCCAACGAGAACGATATCGCAGTGTGGATCAACCAGTCTGGCGATCGGCGTCGTATAGGCCGTCAGGCAGACGAGTGGAGTCTGGCCTTTCCGCATTTGAACATCCGGCGGTGTCATCGCCTTTGTCTCACCAGCTGCGCTCAACCGTCGCATCCTTCCCTTGCGTTACCCGCCGCGGGTGTCGCGTTTGGCATATTTTTGTGCGAGTGCGAAGAGCTAAAAAAGACCTTCAGCTGTGCGGTGTTGACGTTCGTCCAGCAAGGCTTAAATTCAATCGATTCAATCACCCTGAAATTGGGGCCAAATCATTATCGCGAACATGGACCATCAGGCAAAAGGAACCAGAAAGGGCAGAGCCGCTGTCAAGGCCGACGAAGCAAAAGTGGACCTGATCGCCGTTGTGGTCGCCGTAAATGACAGTGAACCCTGTCTTCTCACGATCGGAAACGCGGACACCCTTCCGTCCGGACCATATGCGCTAGAGCATCGATCGCTGCAATCCGGACTGAGGGGTTGGGTGGAGCAACAGACCGGCCACCCGCTGGGGTACATCGAGCAGCTCTACACTTTTGCCGATCGGGACCGCATAGGGGCCGAGCGCCAGGAACGCGCCATCTCAATCAGCTATCTGGCACTCACTCGGAAAGACCAGGCAACGGGCTCCGGTAATTGTGGGTGGCGGAGTTGGTACGAATATTTTCCCTGGGAGGACCATCGCTCCGGCACGCCGGTGGTGCTCGATATTTTACGACCACGCCTGATCGAGTGGGCGGACGGCGCCAGCGATGCGACCACGCGACGCGAACGCCGGCAGCGCGCCGCGATTGCCTTCGGTTTCGACGATCGCAATTGGAACGAGGAACTCACGCTCCAACGCTATGAGTTGCTCTATGAATCTGCCCTGATCGAAGAGGCTGGTGGCGGACGGGACGTCGCGCCCGCGGCGGTATCTGGCAAGGCAATGATCGCCGACCATCGACGAATCCTGGCAACCGGCATTGCGCGGCTCCGTTCAAAGATCAAGTACCGGCCGGTGGTGTTCGAGCTCATGAGGCCGTCGTTCACGCTGCTTCAGCTGCAGCGGACCGTGGAGGCGCTCGCCGGGAGGCTCATCAACAAGCCGAACTTCCGAAGACTTGTCGAGCAGCAAGAACTGGTCGAGGAAACTGGCGAGACCTGCCTCGAGACGGGCGGGCGGCCGGCAAAGCTCTATCGGTTCCGCCATGCCGTCGTCGACGACAGGGCTGTGGCGGGAACAAAATTGCCGCTCACGCGGGCTTGACATACTTATAGTCAAGGTAGACATATTCCCCTTATTGTCAGATGGAATATAATCGGAGGCGCTGATGACTGGGGCGTTACCTATGGCTG
Source organism: Mesorhizobium sp. WSM4833 (assembly GCF_055811095.1). Lineage (NCBI taxonomy): Bacteria > Pseudomonadati > Pseudomonadota > Alphaproteobacteria > Hyphomicrobiales > Phyllobacteriaceae > Mesorhizobium > Mesorhizobium sp. WSM4833. Next base: position 85,937 of record NZ_JBVVQG010000020.1, on the reverse strand, counting down.
CGTCCCTGTACGAGCGCGTCCGGCGGGTGATCCCGCCGGTCGAATGGCTGGCCTTCACCAGCGACATTGAAGCCATCCTGGCGCTGAAGCGTGATCGCAATGCGGTCATCCTTGCGCACAATTATCAAACGCCGGAGATCTTCCACTGCGTGGCCGACATTGTCGGCGACAGCCTCGCACTGGCCCGCAAGGCGGCTACGGTCGAGGCGCAAATCATCGTGGTTGCCGGCGTGCATTTCATGGCCGAGACGGCCAAGCTGCTCAATCCGAACAAGATCGTCCTCATCCCGGATCTCGGCGCCGGTTGCTCGCTGGCCGATTCGATAACGGCACAAGACGTGCGGCTGATGCGGCAGCGCTATCCGGGGGTCCCGGTTGTCACCTACGTCAACACTTCGGCGGCTGTAAAAGCGGAGTCGGACATCTGCTGCACCTCGGGCAACGCCAAAGCGGTTGTGGAATCGCTCGGCGTGCCGCGTGTGATCATGGTGCCCGATGAGTATCTGGCGAAAAACGTGGCGGCGCAGACGGAGGTCGAGATCATCGCCTGGAAGGGCCACTGCGAAGTGCATGAGCGATTCACGTCGGCCGACATCCGGGAACTGCGCGATGCGCATCCAGGGGTCATCGTGCTCGCCCATCCCGAATGCCCGCCAGAGATTGTCGCAGAGGCGGAATTCTCCGGCTCGACCGCGGCCATGGTGAAATATGTCGAGCGGGAGAAACCGCCGCGCGTCGTCCTGCTAACGGAATGTTCGATGAGCGACAATGTCGCGGTCGCGCATCCCGAGGTCGAGTTCGTCCGCCCCTGCAATCTGTGTCCGCACATGAAGCGCATCACACTGGCTAACATTCGCGTCGCACTCGAGCAGAACCGGCATGAAGTTCGGATCGATCCCGGGATTGCAGGGCGCGCGCGCCGCTCGGTCGAGCGTATGCTTTCCATATGAGCCTCGACGTTCATGACATCGGCGGGGCGCCGGTCATCATCGGCGCCGGTTTGGCAGGCCTGATGACGGCGCTTCATCTAGCGCCGGAACCGGTTGTGCTTCTGTCCAATGCGGGGCTGGGTACCGGAGCCTGCAGCGAACTCGCCCAAGGTGGTCTTGCGGCAAGTGTCGGCGGCGAGGACAGTTCCGAACTACATCTTTGTGACACCCTCGCAGCCGGCGACGGCCTCTGCGACGTGACGACGGTGCGGCGAACGGTCCAAGCTGCACCCGAAGCCATCAGGACTCTAGAACGCTTCGGTGTGGCATTCGACCGACGCGCTGACGGCGCGTTGCGGCTCGGACTTGAAGCGGCGCACTCGCAGCGGCGGATCGTGCATGCGGCGGGCGATGCCACGGGTCGCGAGTTGGTCCGCGCGCTAATCGCCGCGGCACGGCGCACAGCCTCCATCACTATCCTGGAGAACGTGGAGGCCCGCCGGCTTATCGTGGAAGACGGGGCGATCATCGCCGTGGTCGCGGCTGGGTGCACGGGCGCAATCGCCTTGCCAACGCGCCGGGCGGTTCTGGCGACCGGCGGCATCGGCGGCCTGTTTAACGATACGACAAACCCGCCTGGCTCATGTGGACAGGGACTCGCCCTCGCCGCCTGTGCCGGGGCGGAGTTTGCCGACCTGGAATTCGTGCAGTTCCACCCGACCGCACTCGAGGGTCCGCGGCGGCCGATGCCGCTGGTGAGCGAAGCGGTGCGTGGCGAGGGTGCTGTGCTCGTCGACGAGCAAGGAGAGCGTTTCCTCGCTAAAACCGCAGGGGGCGAGCTTGCGCCTCGCGACGTGGTTGCGCGCGCGGTCTGGCACCAACTCGCTGTCGGACGCCGTGTGTTCCTGGACGCAAGGCAATGTCTGGGTCCCAGATTTGACAAACGCTTTCCGGCAATCGCCGATTTGTGCCGCCAGGCCGGCATTGATCCCGCGACCGACCTGATCCCGGTGCGTCCGGCGGCACATTATCACATGGGCGGTGTTGCTGTAGACGCTGCCGGCCGCAGCTCCATCGAGGGACTGTGGGCATGTGGCGAGGTCGCATGCACCGGTCTGCACGGCGCGAACCGACTCGCCAGCAACTCGCTTATGGAAGCGGCGGTCACAGCGAGCTGGGTTGCTGAAAGCGTCGCCAACGTATCACACACCCGGCGACCGCGCGTGTGTTCCGCATTCGTGCCCAAACGGCCAGATGCCTCCGGCATCCGCCCAATCGTCTCCGCCGCGCTCGGCATCATCCGCGATGGCGAGACGCTACGCGACGTGGTCGCGACTCTGTTGCCGATTGCAGCTCACGACAGCGCTGCCTCCGACCCAGCCTTGGTCGCGCTGATGATCGCCATTGCGGCCCTGCGGCGCGAAGAGAGCCGCGGCTCGCACTGTCGTTCCGATTTCCCCGGACGCGATGCGCACGCGCGCCAGTCACGGCTGACACTGCGCAGCGCGATACAGACCGCCGTCTCACTCAGCTGGCGGGCACCGATACGGAGCACCATGACATGAGATCATTCTCACCCCTTCCCTCAACCCTGATCGAGCCGATCGTACGCGGTGCTCTTCTCGAAGACCTGGGCAGATGCGGCGATCTGACCAGCGACGCCGTGATCCCGCGTGATCGCACGGCCACGTTGGTGCTCAAGTCGCGACAGACGGGGATCGTTGCCGGGCTCGATCTGGCCGCCTTCGCCTTCATGCTCGTCGAACCTGCGATCGACATGCAAATCTGGCGCGCTGACGGCAGCGATGTCGCGGGTGGCGAAACTATCGCCATGCTGTGCGGACCGGCGCGAGGCCTGCTCACGGCCGAACGCACGGCACTCAATTTTCTGTGCCGTCTGAGCGGCATTGCCACGGCCACGGCGGCGATGGTCGAAGCCGTGCGTGGCCACAAGGCGAGGATCGTGTGCACGCGAAAGACGACGCCCGGCCTGCGAGCTTTGGAGAAATATGCGGTACGCGTCGGCGGCGGCGCCAATCACCGCTTCGGGCTCGACGACGCCGTGCTGATCAAGGACAACCACATCGCGATCGCCGGCGACATTCGCACGGCAATAGAGCGGGCGCGCGCCGCCGCAGGGCACATGGTGAAGATCGAGGTCGAGGTCGAGACGCTTGAGCAGCTCGATACAGCGCTCACGCTGGGAGTCGACGCAGTGCTGCTCGACAATATGTCGGTTGAGGATCTTACGCGCGCCGTGGCAATGGTCGGTGGCCGCGCCATCACCGAGGCTTCCGGCCGGGTGACACCGAAAATGGCTCCGGCGATTGCCGCGACAGGAGTTGACCTCATCTCGGTTGGCTGGCTGACACACAGCGCGCCCATTCTCGACATTGGCCTGGACATGCCGTGTCGCGGGAACATCAGCACTCATTTGAACTAAGGGAAACACAATGAGGAGCAACGCGCGCGCGGCTGCATGCGCAGAGACGCTGGAAAAGCACGCTTCATGCAGCTCACCTCCATACCCGGATCCCGGTATTGCGCTCACCGACGAGCCTATCGGAAGGGGCTCGCCACTGGACGGACTCGTGAGTGCGCTCGCTGATCAGCAACAGAGGTTTTTTGACGATGACGACGGGAATGAACGAGGAGTGCGGCTCGAACTGTGCCACGCAGTCGATGGAGGCAGCACTGCCCCGATGGAACCGCAAAGAGGCCGAGGCTATATACGGCATGCCGTTCAACGATCTGCTCTTCCTGGCCCAGACCATCCATCGCCAGAACTTCGATCGCAACCGGGTGCAGCTGTCGCGGCTGCTTAGCATCAAGACCGGCGGATGCCCGGAGGATTGCGGCTATTGCAGCCAGTCTGCGCATCACGAAACCGGCCTGAAGGCATCGAAGCTGATGGAGGTCAAACATGTCATCGAGGAGGCGACCAAGGCACGAGATGCTGGCGCAACCCGCTATTGCATGGGTGCTGCCTGGCGCAGTCCGAGGGACCGCGACATGGACGCTGTGCTCGCCATGATCGAAGGCGTGAAGGCGCTTGGCATGGAGACCTGCATGACGCTCGGCATGCTCGACCTCAGCCAGGCGCAACGCCTGAAAGCGGCTGGTCTCGACTATTACAACCACAACCTCGACACGTCCGCGCGCTATTACGGCAAGGTCGTTTCGACCAGGACCTTTGCCGACCGGCTCGAAACGCTTGGGCGGGTGCGCGAGGCTGGGATCAAGGTCTGCTGCGGCGGCATTGTCGGGATGGGAGAGGAAAAGGCCGATCGCATCGACATGCTGGTAACGCTGGCGAACCTGCCCGAGCCGCCGGAAAGCGTGCCCATCAACATGCTGATCCCCATCAGGGGGACGCCGCTTGCCGATGCCGAGCCCATCGAACCGATCGATTTCGTCCGCACCATTGCGCTCGCCCGCATCATGATGCCGAAGTCCTCTGTAAGGCTCTCCGCCGGCAGGACGGCGATGAGCGACGAGACCCAGGCGCTGTGCTTCTTTGCCGGGGCGAATTCCGTGTTTGTTGGCGACACGCTGCTGACAGCGGACAATCCAGGCGAGGACAAGGATACTCGTTTATTTAGACGTCTCGGCATCGAACCGATGCAATGCGAGGCGAAATGAACGAGCCACCGCTCGCCCGCTATGAAGCCACCTTGCAGGGGCTGGCCCGCAAGGACCGGCTGCGCACATTGTCGCCGCGGGGCGGGTTGGACTTCTCCTCCAACGACTATCTCGGGTTTGCCGCCTCGAAGAGACTTGGCGACGCAGTCGCGGCCGCAATCCAGCGGGGCACCCCGGTCGGCGCTACCGGATCGCGGCTTCTGCGCGGCAACGCGCCGGAGCATGAGCAATTGGAGGCAGATGCGGCGGCGTTCTTCGGGGCCGAACGGGCGCTGTTCTTCAGCAGCGGCTATGTCGCCAACTTCGCCCTGCTGAGCACCCTGGTGAAAAAAGGCGACCTGCTGATCCTCGATGAACTGGCGCATGCCAGCATGCATGAAGGGGCGCGGGCTGGACGCGCCGAGTTCAGGATGGTGGCGCACAATGACATTGATGCTTTTGAGGACGCGATCAGGTGCTGGCGCGCCGAAGGCGGCATCGGGCGCATCTGGATCGGGGTCGAGAGCCTGTACAGCATGGATGGCGACCGCGCGCCAATGGAGAGCCTGGTCGAGCTTGCCGATCGGCGCGATGCATTCATACTGGTCGACGAGGCACATGCCACCGGGGTCTGGGGATCGGCGGGCCGCGGGCTGGCCGCGTCGTTCGAGGGCCGCGACAACATCATGGCCCTTCATACATGCGGCAAGGCGCTGGGTGCATCCGGCGCGCTCGTCACCGGGCCGGGAGTACTGTGCGACTATATCGTCAATCGCTGCCGGCCGTTTATCTACGCCACCGCGCCATCGCCGCTCATGGCAGCGGCGGCGCGCGAAGCGCTCGCAATGCTGGTCGACGAGCCGATGCGCCGTATTCGGTTGCACGAGCACGTTGCCTTTGCAGGCCGGCAACTGGCCGAGCGTTGCGGAGCCAAGCCCAGCGGTTCGCAGATCCAGCCATTTGTCATTGGGGAGGTGACGCGCACAATGGCGATCGCGGCGGCTCTGCAGGCCCGCGGCTTCGACATACGCGGCATTCGTCCGCCGACCGTGCCGGAGGGTACCTCGCGGCTGCGCATTTCGCTGACGCTCAATGTCGGCAAGGCCGACATTTCGGCCATGGTCGAGACGCTTGCCGAAGTGTTGGCCACGGCATGAGCAAGCGTATCGTGGTCACCGGAACAGATACGGGAATTGGCAAGACGGTTTTTGCCGCGGGGCTCGCAGGCCTGCTCGACGGCTTCTACTGGAAGCCGGTGCAATCGGGTCTCGATGAGGAGACCGACAGTGAGGTGGTCGAACGGCTCGCTGGCCTGCCATCAGGGCGCGTGCTGCCGGAGGCCCACCGCTTGAGGAGCCCGCTTTCGCCGCACCGTTCAGCCGAAATCGACGGTGTCTCGATCGAGGCTGCCGATCTTGCATTTCCGGTCCTGCCCACACCGCTCGTCATCGAAGGCGCTGGCGGACTGATGGTGCCGATCAACCGACAGACAAGATTCATCGACATCTTCGCTGAATGGCGGCTGCCGGTGATCCTGTGCGCCCGCACCGAGCTCGGCACGATCAACCACACTTTGCTGTCCATCGAAGCCCTGCGGGTTCGCTCCATCCGGCTGATCGGCGTTGCCTTTGTCGGTGAAGAGGCGGCCGATACGCAAAGGACAATCACCGAATTGGGCGCGGTGCGTCAGCTCGGCAGACTGCCACTCCTGGCTCCGCTCACGCGCGAAACTCTGCGAAAGGCGATGATTGCCGGCTTCGACCTCGCCCAGATTGCCGAGGGCGAGTGATGTCGGGGTCGCGCGTGTGGCATCCATTCACCCAGCATGCGATCGAGCCGCCCATGCCGGCCGTTGTCCGCACCGAAGGCGCTTGGCTCCAGACGAATGACGGAAAGCGTATCCTCGATGCAATCTCCTCCTGGTGGGTGGTCACTCACGGCCACCGCCATCCACGGATGATGGAAGCGATCCGGATTGCGACCGAGATGCTTGACCAGGTGATCTTCGCCGGCCTCACCCATCAGCCGGCAGAGCAATTAGCCTCCGCGCTGATCGAAATGGTACCGCCAGGCCTCGACTGGGTCTTTTACTCCGACAGCGGCTCTACCTGCGTTGAAGTGGCGCTGAAGATGGCGCTTGGCTATTTCCGCAACATCGGCGCGCCGCGCTCGCGCATCGTCGCGATGGAACACGGCTATCATGGCGACACGATTGGGACGATGAGCGTCGGCGCCCGGGGCGTGTTCAATGCCGCCTACGAACCGCTTTTGTTCGAGGTCGACATCATTCCTTTTCCGGCCGCGGGGCGCGAGCAGGAAACGCTGGATCGTTTCGAGGCCCTGTCTCGTGACCGCCGCGCCGCCGCGCTGATCATCGAGCCGCTCGTGCTTGGCGCCGGCGGCATGCTGATGTATCCGGCCTGGGTTCTGACCGAATTGAAGAGGATCGCTGAGGCCTACGGCACGCTCTTGATCGCCGACGAGGTGATGACCGGCTGGGGACGCACCGGAACCATGTTCGCCTGCGAGCAGGCGTCCATCTCTCCGGATATGCTGTGCACCTCGAAGGGCTTGACCGGCGGTGCCGTCCCGCTGGCGGCCACGCTTGCCACCGATGCCATCTTCCAGGCCCACTATTCCGAGGACCGCAAGAAGACGTTTTTCCACTCAAGTTCCTACACCGCCAATCCGATTGCCTGTGCGGCGGCACTTGCCAATGTCGAGGTCTGGCGGAACGAGCCTGTCGCCGAGCGGGTCGCGGCCTTGAGCGCGAAACAGGCCACTGGCCTGCAACGCTTCCGAAACAATCCCTTCTTCGCCGACAGCCGAGCGAACGGCACGATCCTCGCTCTCGATCTGCGCACCGGCTCGGCCGGCTATCTGGCGGAGATCGGGCCCAAACTGCGCGCTTTTTTCCTCGAGCGTGGCATGCTGGTGCGCCCGCTCGGCAATGTGCTCTATCTGCTTCCGCCCTATTGCATCACCGGCGAGGAGCTCGACTGCCTCTATGGCACTATCGAGGAGGCCGGCGAACGCTTCGGTTCGCGGTCATGAGCCGGTCGTCGCGCATGCTGGGCTTCGGTCATCATGCGCCTGCGCGCAAGGTCGAGAACCCGGAAATCGAAGATCGTCTCGGGCTCGAACCCGGCTGGATCGAGCGGCGCACCGGAATCCGCTCGCGCTTCTGGGCAACGGGCGACGATACATTATCGGGCCTTGCCGCGCGTGCCGGCGACATGGCGCTGGCGGATGCCGGTGTCGACCGTGACGATATCGGCCTGCTGGTGCTCGCGACGTCGACGCCCGACCATCTTCTGCCGCCGAGCGCGCCGCTGGTGGCACACCGGCTGGGACTCGACCGCGCCGGTGCGGTTGACCTGACAGGCGCCTGCGCCGGCTTTATCTATGCCTTGATGTTCGCGGACGGATTCACCCGCCTGCATGGCAAAGCGAGCGTGGTCATTGCCGCCAATATCCTGAGCCGCCGCATCAATTCAGCCGAGCGCGCAAGTGCGGTGCTGTTTGCCGATGCCGCCGGTGCCGTGGTGGTTGCGCCGTGCGAAGAGCTGGATCGAGGGATTCTCGGCGCCGCGCTGGCGTCGGACGGCTCGCGCTACGGACTGATCCAGATTCCCGCCGGAGGAAGCAACAAACCGTTCCACGGCGGGCTGGAGCTCGAGCAGACCTGGATGACGATCGCCGACGGCCGCGAAGTGTTCGCCAAGGCCGTGGAGATGATGTCTCGCTGCTCGCAGGATGCCCTCTCGGCTGCCCGAATGGGATCGCAAGAGATCGACCGGTTCGTGCCACACCAGGCCAATGCGCGGATTTTCGATGCGGTCGGCAGGAACCTCGGCATAGCGGATGGAGCGATCGTCAAGACGATCGCCGAATATGGCAATTCTTCCGCCGCTACGATCCCGCTCTCGCTGTCGCTGACCCATCAGACCGAGCCATTCCGGCCGGGCGAGAAAATCCTTCTGGCTGCGGCAGGCGCCGGTCTCAGCGGAGGCGCCCTCATCATAGGAATTTAGCCGCACGGCGGTCATGCACAGGAGTGGTCACGGATGACACGAGCAAACGGGTCTGCCAAAAAAAGGTCGCCGGCAAGCTTCACGGGCGCTGGCGCGGTGACGCGAGAGCGATGAAAGTTGCAGGCGATTCTGTCGATCAGCATAATCGGCGATACTGTCTTGCCAGAAGGGTTGTCGGCGCCAGCCTGGGAGCGGAGCGGCTCATAGACAGCTTCCTCGTTCGACGAGTCATCCTGGTCGATAGGCAGGTCCTTCTGATGCATAGATCAACATTGTAGCGGCAGCAGTGCAGCCGAGAATTTGAATAAGAGGCCCCTCGAAGGCATCATCATGCAGTCCGAAAAGAATACCCATCTGCCTGCCTCAACAACCCTCGCTCCCTTTCGAAACCGGGTGTTTCGCTCGATCTGGATAGCCACACAAATATCCAGCCTCGGCTGGCTCGTGCAAACGGTGGCTATCAGTTGGCTGATGGCCACGATTTCTGCTTCGGATCTGATGGTTGCACTTGTGCAGGCTGCATCCACCTTGCCTGTATTCCTCCTTTCGATCCTGGCAGGAGCCATTGCCGATAACTTCAGCCGCCGATGGGTGATGTTTGCGGGACACTGCCTGATAGCCTTGGCGTCAACGACGCTGATGATTTCTGTGGGGCTCGGATTTGCCGGTCCCTGGCTAATCCTCGGATTGGGTTTCCTGGCCGGCTGCGGCTTTGCCTTGAATGATCCGGCCTGGCACGCTTCTGTTGGCGATATCCTTCACAAAAGGGACATCCCGGCCGCGGTCACCCTCATGTCGGTCGGATATAACATTGTGCGCAGCGTCGGTCCGGCCTTGGGGGGCATGGTCTTGGCGTTCTTTGGACCGCTGGCCGCTTTCGCCTTGGCAGCCTTAAGTGATCTGGCGCCGCTAACCGCAATATGGCGTACTCGATGGGATGTTCGCACTTCCCCTCTCCCTCGTGAACGAATGACGATGGCAATTCATGACGGAGTGCGCTTCACGGTGATGTCCCTGGAGATCAGGGCAGCGATTGCCCGCGCCACCCTTTTCGGCCTGGCAAGCATCTCCATCCTTGCATTGCTGCCTCTGCTTGTCCGGGACCAGCTGAACAGCGGACCTATCATCTACGGCATCTTGCTGGCCGGCTTCGGCATCGGTGCTTTCATCGCGGGCATGAGCAATAGCTTTCTGAGGCGGATCACGTCTCAAAACAGGCTGGTGTCCTTCGCCTCCGTCGCTTGTGCAGCATGTTGCCTTTCCCTTGCACTCACATCGTCGATCCCTGTGGCGGCCGTTTCGCTGGCACTTGGCGGCGCGGGTTGGCTCATCACCTGGACTGGCATCGACGTGTCGGTGCAGCTGGCAAGCCCCAGGTGGGTGGTCGGCCGCACATTGTCGATCTACTACGCGTTGAGCGCAGGTGGGATGGCCGCTGGCAGCTGGATCTGGGGTACTGTCGCACAGAACTACTCCTTAGGCTGGGCTTTGGAGGGCGCCGCAGGCGCTCTGTTGCTGGTTGCAGCTGCGGGAATACTGTTTCCGGTCGGTCCATGGGAGGAAACGGATCAGGAAAGTTCGGATTTTCGGCCGCCGGAGCTGGCACTCGAGTTGAAGCCCAGAAGTGGACCCATAGTGGTGAAGGTGGAATATCGTATATCCGAAGAGGATATCGAGACCTTTCTGGGCTACATGCGCGCAAGGCGGCATGTTCAGAGCCGTGCCGGTGCGCGAAACTGGACACTGCAGCGAAATCTTCAAACGCCATCAATTTGGACAGAGACATTCCGCACTCCAACCTGGATGGATTTTCTTCGCCTGAATCATCGGCTCACGGCAGCGGATAAGGAAATCGGTGATCATCTCCTGTCACTGCATGATGGGGAGCGTCCGCCTCACACAGTGCTTTCCATCGAACGCACGACTGAGGCAGCTCGTACCCGTTCCCCGACACTTTTTTCTCGCCCTCCGAGATGACGTGATACAAGAGCGATCGCACTTGGCGCCAGTCGGAGTTCGAGGACCGTGAAGGCCCCAGGCAGTACACGAGCTGATGCGGCCGGCGCTCTCTTGAGAATTGCACCGCGTGTCGAGGCCGGGGAACTGCGCTCTGGTCGTTCCGCCAGGCGGCGCGAGACGGCAAGAAGCGCATGGGTCTTGAGTGGTGGGGATCGCCGGCAGCGCCCTTCGGCGGGCAGTCAGCCAGTTGTGCGGCCCGGATGGCCGGCAAGAGGATCCGACTCGCTCCAGGCAGGCGCTGGGCCAGCCAGAACCGGGGGCTGTTCGAGCCCAAGCGTTTCGAATTGGCGCACGCATGGCCTCGAGCTTTCAGCGCCGGAGATGGTGGCCAGACAGAGATTTGACGCCCTTGAAGGGCGGCCCCGCGGAACGAGAACGCGTTCAGTATCATTGCTGCGCTCTTTGGGCGGCTTGCCTTTCGCGATGTTCGAACGCGTCGGTGAAGCTATCGAGTTCTTGGTGGGTCATCCCAAGCGCGCGCCCCTCCTCACGCCATGTGGCGACCGCCCTCTCGACTTCTGCGAGGATCGTCTTCGCTCGATCGGTCTTGATCCGGAAATAGGCAGTGACGGACATCAACGCGTCGATCGTCGCTTCCGGTCCGGTTTCCTCCGATACCCAGGTTTTCAGTTCTCGCACCCGCTCTGGGAACGGGTTGATGTCGAAGGCAGGCGCCAAGCGCCATTGCCCGCGATGCACATGGATAAAGCCGTGATTGTGGAGGTGGTCATCGACATTGGTGATAAGGATTGAGAAGGCGATGCGCCGCCAAAGTTCTTCTATATTGGCCGCTGGCTGGCTGCCGTGCTGACGGAGCACATCCACGAGTTCAGTATAGCTATGCTCGCCAGCGTCGCCTGACTCCGCGGCGATCATGGTGGCGGCGGAGACATACATAAGCCGATTTCCGTTCGGGGTCCGATCGAAGCGCCGGATGAGCGCGACTGGAGCGCCGTCGCTGTCGAGCAAACGTGTCTCGGCAGCCTCCACGCCGGCTTTTTTGGCCAGAATCATGGCGAGCACTTCGCCTTTTGTGACAGATCGATCATCGGCAATGCTCGGAAACTTACCTATAGCGAGGCGTCCGTCATCATCGACGACAGAGCATTTCGGACGAAGTCCCCCAAGGGACGTGCCACGTCCACGCAAATAGGCGAGATCCGCTGCCGTTTCGGTGTTCGTCTCGACGGCGTGTGTGGCCGCGAGGAGTTGACCGACTTCAATGAGCGGCGGCGTGGTGCGTCGACCCTCCTCGGTCTTCCTTTGATAACTCCCTGCTTCGTCCTTCAACCGGAGCGCACCAATGCGGCTCATGTCGTCCACTGCCAAGAGGTAATCCATAGCGTTCAGAGGCGGCGTTTCAGCGACATTCCCAGCCCGGCGCGCCTCTTGGCGACGCTTGGCGTGGTCGCGCTGGATGACACGCCGGCCCCATCCGTCCGGCTCGGTGTCGGCGATCGCGTTGTGGAACACCGATCCGTCGCCGGTCTTTCGATGAAACTGAGGGCCGGTAACGAGTGGCAGACCGGGTTCGATCGAGAAGCCTTCCGCTGCTCTCAGCCAACCTGCATCGTATTCAAACGCAGCGCCTTCACGCGCACCCTGCTGATCATAGCGCAACGTGCCCAGTGGCGTCGCTTCCTCGCCGAGGTGAACAGCAATAGAACGTCTCATATTGCACCGGGCGGCCTACGCACCCTTACCCTTTTGGGCAAACGTTCGGCATCGAGGAGCAGGCCTTGTTCGTCGCGCTGGGGGTCGACGATCTTAGTCAGAGCCTCGTCAAAGCCCAGAACAAAAAAGGTCATGGCGTAAGCACCCATAGCAACTGTCGGGTCTCCTTTTTCGATCTTCAGATAGGTGCTCTTTGCGATGCCCAGTCGTTCCGCCATCATCATCACGGTCAGGCTGCGTTTTTTGCGGGCGAGCGCAATGTCGGTGCCCAGCTTGACAAGCGCCCGCTTGACTCTGGGGGGCAATGTGTCGGTCACCGTCGAGCGCATCTTTGTCTCATAAAAACGACCTTAACTTATTTTAGGTCTTTTATATAAACCCAAATCTGGGATCTGTCGAGAGTAGGCTAGATAGCTGTCGGTCCCCAAAGGGTATTGGCGCTGCCACCAGACGCGCCAATCTCGTGAGCATGCATCCACCCAATCCGCATTCGCCAGATAAGCTGCACAGGGTGTCAACTTTGCCCCGGAATTCGCCGCTGCAAAACGGAACGGGCCATGCTTGACTCGATTCCGGTTGCGCGCCGGAAGCACAGAGCAGCCACGCACGCTCTTTCGACCCCACCCTTCATAGCGAGCAAAGGCTGTCGGCATCGAGCGAAAGTGTCACATTCCAAACATACGAAGTTGTCCCAACGTCTGGTTCTCGTGCTCAGCCTGCGCCGACAAGAGAGCGCCACGAGCAGCAGCCGCCAATTTGAATGTCGCGGAGCCGGTTCGTCGGAATGGCACGTCGCTTGCTGCTCCGCATGGAACGCACACTGCTAGCCCACGAACAGCGGAGATAATAATGGCGATTGATTCACAAGGGCTGCCCCTCCCCTGTGCCCCTGCTCAGCGGGTATTCCGCATTCCTCAGATTGCAAAGAAGAATGCGATCCCCTTTTGAATGGAGATCCAGAATGAACGTAAGCAGCCTTCTTCCCGGCTCGGTTGCGGCCCTGATCTCCGTTTCGGTGGCTCGCGCGGCGGACGAAATTCCCGCGTCGGACCGGACCGAATACGTCCAGATCTGCGACGTCTACGGTCCGGGCTACTTCCATGTCCCCAACACCGACACCTGCCTGCGCATCGGCGGCTACATCCGATACGACGTCGGCATCGGCGGTGTCCGTTCGCATGAGGGGGCAAGAACATCCAGTGCGAGAACCGGGGAGGCTCAGGGCACCTGGCGAAACAACACGCGTTTCACGTTCAAGACTTGGACGCGCCAGGAAACCGAAATCGGACCCCTGAAGACCTATACTGAAAGCCGCCTGAACTTCGGCAACCGCAACCCTTATCCGGGTCCGGACAGCTCTCAGAACCATGCCTTCAACAGCGGCACCAAGTTGACTTCCGCCTGGATCCAGCTTGGTGGTCTCCGAGTCGGGAAGGACGAATCGGCCTTCGACACATTTATCGGATACGCCGGGAACATCCTCAATAACGCACTTGTTCCGTATGGCGACTTCGATACCAACGTGGTTCAGTACTATCTGGATTCCGCCAGTGGCTTTTCAGCTCTGGTTTCACTTGAACAAGGGGTAAGTGAGGTCGGTTCTCTCGACAGCCATGTTCCCCACGTTGTACTAGGCGTGAGACAGACGCAGGCCGGCGGCGCGATCACCGGCGTAATCGCTCGTGACAGCAACTACGACGCTTTGGCCGGCAAGGTCCGCATCGACGTCAATGTCACAGATGACCTGTCGCTATTCGGTATGTTCGGCTACGGCTCCATTGGCAATCTCAACGACGACCCAACCAACGCTGTCGCCGCTCATGGTCGCGGCTTTTACAAGAATTGGAGCGGCGATTGGGCTTTGTGGGTGGGCGCCACCTATACGCTCGACGAGAAAACGGCGTTGAATTTCCAGGTCTCCGGTGATCAGCTCCGGAACTCCGGACTGGCTGCAAACGTCGCGTATATGGCCATTCCAGGTTTCACAGTCACAGCCGAAGTCGACTATGTCCATTATGCCAAGTTCGCTGCCGTCGACCGTGCCGGCATGAATCCGATTCACGTCGGCAAAGCGGACAGCCTCGGCGGCGTACTGCGATTCCAAAGCTCATTCTAACGCAACGAATCTGAATGTCAGAGGGCCGACAGGTGGCCTCGGGATCTGACCTTGCGACGTTCAAGATGTTGTCTTGGAAGATCATGCCCCGACGTGTTGGTGGACTTCATAGCCTGCTCAGCGAGGCTCGCATAGAGCGCTCAGCACCGGGTGCGTCCATCTGTATCCCACTTGTGCTACCCCCATTGCGATGAGCTGCTCGATATCGAGAGCTTCGGCAGCACGGCAAGAACGGTAGACACCTGGACGCTCCGTCCAGGCACTCGTCAAGTTTCCTCAGTGGTTCAGGATCAGTTTTCGGCGGGCGTCGTTGCAAAATCAGTTCTATTCACCAAGAATCTTGTTCTGGTCGGGCCATCTTCAAGGGCAATTCAATTCGTGTCTGAGTCGCAGCGGACCGTGACAGCATAAGTCACTTTGCTCCGCGTTCTTGCTGCCTTGCCTAGTTCTCCGCCGCGTCATTGTCGCCGACATATGGCGGACGCTCCGATGTGGAGCCGGTGTCCTCAGCAGCACCGCAAATCGGGCATCAATGCATCCACGTCATGGATGTTCTTATCGAAGCAATCGATTTTTCTGGCTGTCCAATGATGAATATGAAGCACTTGGCGTGGTGGGCGCCGTCGGAGTCGTTGCATGGAATCGCTTGTCCAGTGCGGCCAGGGTGCCGAGGCGATCTTCGGAGGGGTCGACCATATGATCTGCGACCCAACGGCAATTGGCCGTCGTGGAGACAATGGCTTTCAAGTAGCAGGGACCATCTGCCGGGTGAAAATAACTGATCACACCGCATGTCGGCCGAGCTGAAGTCCGCGATGGTAGCGTACCGAACTGTTCGGACCGCAAAATGCGACGACGTCGCCCACATCACAGCTGCGCCTGCAGTCCCCCCGTGCCAGCGCCAAATTGACGTGTTCAGTAGGAGCCAAAGCATATGCACCGTCGTAATCTGATCAAGGGGTTCATTGTACTGGGCGCGTGTCCTATTTGCGCTGAAGCCGCGCGGACGGCCAGCACCGAATGGGGATATGCCGGCCCGGTCGGACCCGAACAATGGGGGCATCTGGACAAGAGGAATTTGGTCTGCTCGGCGGGCATGCAGCAATCGCCGGTCGATATCAAGGGCGCGGTCAAAGCGGATATTCCGCGCATTGCCATAGGCTGGCACAGGGGCGGCGGCAGGATGGTGAACAACGGCCACACCATTCAAATCAACCTGCAACAAGGCAGCACGCTCACTCGAGGGGATCGCGTCAGTGAGTTGCTACAGTTCCACTTCCATGCGCCAAGCGAGCACCACGTCGCAGGCAAGAGTTTCCCGATGGAAGCGCATTTCGTCCATAAGGACCGCGACAGCGATACTTTGGGTGTGCTGGGCGTGTTTCTGACACCAGGCGCGACAAATGCCAGTTTTGCCAGGCTTGCTGCAGCTTTTCCAGCAACGTCAGGCGATGAGGCAACGGTCGACGACGTCGATCCGAACGAGCTTCTGCCGGCTTCGCTTGGCTACTGGACATATGAAGGATCTTTGACAACACCACCATGCACGGAAAACGTCGACTGGATGGTGGCGAGGGAACCGGTTGAGGTCGACCCAGCAGACATGGAGCGATTTACCTCGCTGTATCCCCGAAACGCGCGCCCTATCCGTTCACCCAATCGGCGCTTCATCCTGGGCCTCAGCTGAGGACCCCTGAAGCCGCGAAGGGTCGAAGCACCGCCTGCGCGTTGTATTCATCTGCTTCCACGCAACGATGTGCTCCGCATCGCGGGGGTCCTTTGGACGCTCATTCTCGTTCTGGAAGTGACCGAAAACCAAGTTTGGCGACGGTGTTGAACCGTCCTCGTAAGGGTGAGAGGTAGGCGTGGCTTTCCTATTCCAGCAGCATCCGGCCGCATACCGAACGCCTGGCGAGCTGGACTTCAGGTTGGACCTTCGCAAGGCGTGCACCGCGGATCAAACGCCGTTTCCTTGGGAAACACGGCTCAGCTCCGACAAAGCAATTGTAATCGCCCTAGCCGCCTCGGTTGCGCTCTTGGTCGGGACGCAGGGGCAGCCCCCGCAGATCAACGATGCGATCCTAAGTCAACTGCGACCGATTCAGATCAACGATGCATTGCTCCGGCGCGACGTCGCCCGCGCTCGGACGGATATGGCATTGGACTCCCGGTCGGTTGCTTCTGCCGGACAGGCATTGCAAAGGAATCGTGAAAACTTGCAACGCTCTCCCGGGGTTTCGCCCGATGAGAGCTCTGGGCAAGCCAGATTGCGCGCGCAGCTCATAAACTCGATCGAAGACAAGGAGGCTGCCGTCTCAGCCTTGGTCAAGCAAGATCAGCTTTTGCAAAACTGTCTCGCTGATCTCGCTCGCTCGCTTGGTCGCCTTGGGGGGGCACCGTCACGCAGGGTTGTACTTTCCAAGCTGATCGCGAGTTCGGCCGAACCGGGGCTCGCCCTCGCATCACAGATGGATCAGCCTCCCGACCGATTTGCTCCGAGCCAGGCCCGGGCTGCCGCGGATGTTGTAGGCAAGGCCGGCGCTGCCGCGTCTTCATTGTGGAGGTGGGACCAAGCTGCCAATCAGATCGCATCCCTCGACACATCCTCCAAGGCCGCCGAACTGGAGCGAGAGCATTTGAAAGGCTACGCTTTGGCCAGCGCGCAAGCGCAGCGTACGCGATTTTTCCTTGGCTTGCTGTCCATATGCCTCTGCATGTTTGCGATCCTTCGGTCCTCCAGGCAGCATCTGCGGATGAACCGGCTGAAAAGGCGGTTGGAGCTTGAAGAGGCAATGCGTGAGATCGAATCTCGCTTCAACGATAGTAAGGCAAAGAATGCCTCGGCGCGCCTTTCCACCGAAGCAGCGCTTAGACTCGTTCAACGCGTTTTCGATTCGCATCAATGCGCGCTCGCTCTGGTGGATCCGAGTCTCAGCAGGCAGACCGAGTGCTTTGTGGCGAACACGTGCATACCCGTCTGGAACCTCTCGCTTATTGATGAAGTCGTTTCACTTGTCCGCGCCGGACGACCAGTGTTTCACGTTGTTCCGGCGGCTGAAATCGTTCGGATCGCACCAGGCACGACCGGCTTTTGTCAAATTGTAGCTTGCAGGGCCTCCGATCAGCAGGCTGTGGTTTGCATCCTTGTTTTTGAACGAGATCGCTCACTCCCCTCAGCAGACGACCTGCGAGTTCTTGCCAGTGCCATTGTGCGTTTGAGCAACCATCTTGAAATGCAACGTGTAAATGACGAACGCGACATTCTGGTGAGTCGATGGGAGCATGTGGAAAGGCTGAGGACTGTCGGCACGATCGCAAGCGGCGTCACACATGAGTTCAACAATATTTTAGGCGCAATAATCGGATATTCAGAAATTGCCCAAAGTCTGGTGCGTCGCCCCTCTCGAATTCGGAACCACATCGACCAAATCATCTTAGCTGGCCACCGAGCCAAGCTGATCGTTGACCAGATCTTGTCCCTCAGCCGAAACCGAAAGCGCGTGCCAGTGCCTTTCAATGTCTCCGAAATTGTTATGGATCTTGCGCCATTGCTGCGGGTTACAGTTCGTGCGGATGTTCAGTTGAACTTCAAGATCAACGAGTGGGAAACGGTGATCGAGGGCAGCCCAACCGAGATACAGCAGATCCTCATGAATCTGTGCAAAAACGCGTCGCAAGCTGTCTTGAAGGAGGGCCGTGTCGAGGTTAGCGTTTCTCGCGCCCAGGTGTGCCAAACAAGGCCGCTGGCTCAGGGAACCTTGAGACCTGGAGATTACGTTCTCCTCTCCATCAGCGACGATGGCACAGGAATCGCAAGTTCGATCCTTCCGCATGTCTTTGAGCCCTTTTTTACCACGCGCTCTCGCGTCGGCGGGACCGGGCTGGGTCTTGCCGCGGTGGACAGGCACGTGAGCGCGCTCGCAGGCTGCCTTGACGTCACCTCGGCTGTTGGCCGAGGGACGCGCTTTGATATCTACTTACCGGCCTGCGAGGAGGAGCCAGTCAGCACTGACATCGTTTTCGGCCCATACGACGGATCACTTGGCAACGGAGAAATCGTTGCAGTTGTGGAGCCCGATTCAGCAGAGTTGGAGATCTACAAGGACAAGGTCGCCGCGCTGGGCTACAAGCCGGTCGGCTTCGCGACCTTCGAAAGTCTTTGCGGCTGGATCGAGAGCGGGAAGGCAGCTGACCTGCTGATCTTGGGTAGAATGCCTTTCGTTGAGCGGGAACAGGCAGAATCTGCATGCCCTACCCTCATGACGGTGCCTGTCATAGTTGTCGGTGAAATCGACCCCATGCCGGTCACATCTGCTAATCAAGCCTTCGTCCTGTGGCTAGCGAAGCCGGTCTCGTCCCGGACAATGGAGCATGCGGTTCGTACGATGATGATGGCATGATGCCGCCGACTCGCTCAGGCTATCCAAGCACTCCGAGAAAGCCCGTCAAAAGACATCGAAGTAGAACAAAATGACGCGTCACATCACCGGCTTATCGATCCCGAGACGTTGTTCCTTAGTGCTTGTTGAGAAGGTCGGCTACTGTCTCTCCCCGTCGCCGGGCATCGGCGGCGAGCCATACCTCTCCCACCTCATACACGTCGCCTTGGGTACGGAACGGTACGATGACGTCAATAGCAGCCGAGAGCATGTCAAGAAGCGTGCGGTCTTCCACAGCGGCTCCTTGCGCGCTGCTCTTGACGAGTGAAAAGAGCTTTTTGAAACCTTGGACCGGATCAGCCCCATGGATCGTGGATATCGATCCCGCATGGCCGGAAACGACTTCGCTAAGGTAGGCCCAAGCGGCATCATCACGCATCTCGCCAAGCAAAATTCGATCGGGGCGCATGCGCAAGCTGGCTTGCAACAGTTGCTCGGCCGTCACCGCACCTGCGCCTGCCCGGTCCTTCGGATAGAGTAACCGGACATGGTTCTCGTGCGGGATTGCAAGTTCGAGCGTGTCCTCGATACTGATCAACCTCTCTTGCGGGGGTATAGCGTCGATCAAAGTCTTGCTCATTGTCGTTTTGCCGCTTCCAGTAGGTCCGCAAAGCAGCATGGTGAGCCGCCCGCAGACACAGGCTCGCAAAAATTGCTCCAAGTCACCATGGTCGTAGTGGTGAAGAATCGTTTCGTCCTGCCGCTCCTGGCGCTCTTTTCGTGAGCGCCATTGATTCCAACGCGAGTATTCGTAGCGAGAGGAGACTTCCTTGAGTTCGGTCACACGACTTGAGGGACGCCGTATCGTCAGGCTTATTGTTCCTGAGGGTACAGCGGGCGGCAGACAGATCTGCAGCCGCTCTCCGTTCGGCAACTCAGTCGCACAAAGAGGGCTTTGCGGTCCAACATCTTGCTTGCGCAGCGCTCCAGCGAGGATCGCGATGTCCTCAAGATCGTCATAAGACAGTGGCAGCGGGTGTTTCGTGAAAACGCCGCCCTGTCGGACAAAGGCTTCCCCAGGCCGGTTGATAGCGACCTCTTCGGTCCTTGGCTCCTCAAGCCATTTCAGAACGGGCTCCAGAAGCAAACGCAATTGAGGATCAGCCTCGGATTGCATTGTTGTCTCTCCGGCGTCCACGATGTTGAGGGGATGGCGCCACGGCAGTGGCTCTAAGATCGTATACATCTGAGAAATCGAGGTCCCGAGCCACAAAGATGGACACGGCATCTCCCTGGTTTTTCTTCAGGGTTGGCGGAACGTTAACTGTCGCTCTCAGCGTCGTCTCGACGGCTTGTCCACCATTGCTCTGGAAGCTGTTGATGCCGCTTCCGCCGCCAGAGCTGGCCGCGTATTGACCGGCCGCCTGAAACGCGCCTTGAATGACGCTCATGAGAATGGCGCCGCCAAAGCGTTCCCGGAAGTGATTGTCCACTGTGCCAGGCATTCCGGAGCGGCCAAGCTCGTCAGCGCCTGGCGATGCTATCGAAACGAGGGCATGGTCAGGTGTTTCGATCCGCGTCCACAGCACGAAGACACGCGCATCACCCTGTTGGAGACCGCTCTGGATTTCTCCAATCACGGTCGTCCCGCGGTCCAAGAGCACGACATTGTTGGTTGTTCCGCGAACGTCTTTAGGTAAAACACACTTCACATAGCCGGGTAAATTTGTGTCAATTGCCGTTTGCAGAATGCAGGGAATGATCGCTCCTTGAGTAATCACGAGATCAGGGTGCGGCAAAAGTGTGGCCCGGCTCGGCTCCTGTATATCTGGCTTCAATCGGCCTGACAGGTCGCCACCGTTTGAAATCTCATCCGCGGTCGCCGGAGCATCTTTATGCTTGTCTTCGCTCCGCTTATCGTCATTGGGCATTTCACCGCTGCCACTGTAGGCGAAAATTGGTGATTCCTCCGGCGGCGGATCATCTGGCGCCGGTGGGGGCGGCGTGGATGGCGCAGGATCTGCCGCCTGCGCCGCCTGTACGGGTGCTGGAGGTTCAGGAGCAATCTCGATCGGCACGGGGCGGAATGGCTCGGCGTTATCGACAATTGGCGGTTTTGGCTGAGATGGCTCGTCTTGTGTGCTGGAACGACCTCCGAGCCAGATGAGCGATAGAGACGAGATGAGAACGAGAGCAGCGACGGCCAATTTCTGCGATCCCGAAACATGCCGGCGGGTCGGCTCCGAGACCATCGATCCGGATGCATGGACATCATGTCCCGCCTGCGGGCCGGTAAGATTCATCGGCCCGAGCCTTTCAAAACGCGCCACACGTTGGGTGTCACCGTACCGGTCCCTGGCGCTCGTCCCAAAGGATCATAAGCCCTGTTGAAGATGGACAAGACCGTGTTGCCATCTCTCAGACGCCATTCCCGGGCGACTGCGGATACTTCAACATAGTCGCCTTTGACCGTGTAATTGGCAGCGGCTTCCTTGCCGTCGGGATTGATGACGTAGAGGGAGGGTATGCGAGAATTGCCTGCGAAGCCAAATACGGTCGTAAAGCCATTATCGAAGACTTCCAGCGGCGCCAGCGATCGATCGCCCTTTGCGACGTAGTGAAAATTGCTTGCGTCCCGACTGGCAGTTGCGGCGGGCCGATTCAACAAATCCTGAACTCTCTGGTCTTGCAGCACTTTCGCCCGGGCCTGGCCAAGAATCGAGCGTCTTTCTGCTTCCTTTCTCCGAGCAGCAGCCTCATCACCTGGATAGGTGAACTGCACACTGTAGTATAGGTCTGGTTGCTTCTCATCGAGTTTGGGCATCGCCTTGGTTGAAATACTGAAGACGTATCTGCGTGTACCGGACTCGCTCTCGGCCAGCACGATGACCGGCTGTGGCGACAGCATCCGGCTAGCCTTAAAAAAGAGATAGTTGGCGCGCGGGAGCGCAGCCAGGTCTTTGCTATTGGAAACGGCCACGGCTGCGACAGTCTCGTTGGCCGCGAATGTGACAACCAGCGTTGCCCCCACTGCGGTCGACAGGCGCACCACTTCGTCGGGGCGGTAGGCTAGGTAGCGCATCCGCGCATCATGCTTGCCGGCAAGTGGCGTGTCTTCGGCGCACGCTTCCATCGTCAGGAAGAGTGAACAGGCCAGCGCCAGAAATACTCTTTTTGTCATGGCTGCACGAAGCCCAGGTTCGATACGGTATCTTCCGAGGCTTGATAGGATGTGACGAGTAGGCCTCCCGGATTGGTGAGCCTCGACTGCCCAGGCAGACCCGTCAAGCGCTCGTAGCGGATGGTAGCTGTCCAGGAGGTCACTATCGGCGGCTGCCCATCGATAACAAGCGTACGTTTGTATCGGATCTGCTGAACGTCGGGACTGATGTCGTTTGATGAAATATGCCCGACCTCGAGCTTGCCGCGCTTGCCGACTGTGACTTGCGGCGAGGTGGGATTGGGATAGTTGAAGAAATCTTGATATTGCTGTTGCACAGTCGGTGCGCTGAAACTGGATACGAGATCATAGGCGTATTGGGCTGTATCTGCTGTGTAGCCCTCGCGCAGGCGCACATATTCCCACAGCGAAGCGTTTATGACGGCTCGGTCTTGGGTTGCGGGCAGTCGAGAGATTGACACTTCGCTGTCTACGGTCCCGTCCGGCCGTACCCATAGGAACACAGGCACGAGCTTGGCCAAGGGGACCATGGCAGCGATGGTAAATGCCTGGGCAACATTTCCGAGGACCGCCGCCGCGGCAAAGGCTATAAGGGCCTTTGACAGGCGCCGCGCAGACTTCGCTCGTGAAGTTTGAAACGCTTCCACCTGCTTGTAGTGGGCGGCTAGCGTTTCTCTCTCCACCAGAAGGGCATGTTCAGGAAACTTCACTTGGGCTCTTCCGTACACTCAACCTGAAGATCCTCAGGTGTGGTTTCCCATTGTCCCGCGTTCAGTTGGAATGGCGTACCCGTGCAGGTCGCAAGCCGATCGGTTGTCTTGCAGGCCGCCAAAGCGAGGATTGACAACAGTAGATAGCGTTTCATGTTTTTGGCACCGGTTGATTGATTAACGACGCGCCGTTTTGGCAGGGGGGCGAGTGAGGCTGCTAGGCAGTTGGTTCGCACCTGCCCAAGAGCCGCCGGCGATGCTGCTGGCGATCGCCGGAAGCGCGACGATCAGAGCGTCGCCAGCTAGGAAAAGCATGTCGAGTTCGTAAAGCCCGATGATCTTGGCTGCTGTCGTACCGGAGTTTTTGATCACCAAAAGCATGACTCCCAGCGAGGCTGCTTCGGCAGCGATAACTATCGTTGCAACGATGTTGAGGAGGAGAAGCAGCAGCCCATACGAGAGCAGTTGGCCGATCCATTTGGTAGCCATGTCTCGAGTGTGATCAAAAAGGTAGCCTACAAGAACCAGGGGGCCGATCGCCAAAAGCACCTTCGTCAGAATTCCGACGGCATCATAGATCTCGAACGCTGTCCACAGCGCGCCGTAGAAAATCCATTCCGCTCCCTGGAAAGCAAGTATGTCCTGGCCATTCATAGGCCCAATTTCGGAAGCAACCACCTGAAGGGAATACTGAGTTAAAGCAAACATCATGTCGAGCTTCTGGGGGATACCGATGAAGGGCAAGTCGCTGCCACTGATCTGGTGAGCAAGCCTTGGAATCGTCTTTTCGAAGACCGCTTCAATGTACTGCTGGTAGTTGGCCTGGCTTAAGATAAGAGCAACGACAATCGATACCATGATTACGCGCGAGATACCCCCGCGCGCATCGACTTGACCACGCATGACCAGACAGCCTTGGATTATTATCCAAAGCGTGACACACGCAACCAGAGGCGCGCTGACCGCCTCTTGGATTTTTTCAAGCACGTTGTGCAGCCCTAACGTAAAGGCCTGATGAAAGATCGTGTCTATAGCCGTGAATGGCGCGTGAATTCTGAAAGTCATGGCGTGAGCCTGATTTGTCGCTGATCAGCGCAGCTGAGCCGGATGAACTCAGCGTCGTTTACGGGAGGACGCCAAAAATGCGAGCGGTCTTCTGGCGTTCGCGACGCTGCATCGCGGCCTCCTCTGCGGCGTGAAGGCTTGCTTGTGCAGTGGCCATCGTCAGCAGACTCGTGGCCTGGGCATTTTGGATCATCGCATCGTGAATCTGCTTGAGGACCAGACCATTGGTCACCGTGGCCTGCACAATATTTCTCGAGCTGGAAAGCTGACCAAGCGTGTTGTCGTTAGCCTTAAGGCGCTTGTCCATTACGTCCAGAGTGTCGGCTGCAAGACCTGCGGCATTGGCGGCACCAGCGATTTGCTCCTCTAACAGTTTCCCTTCTGCATCGGTGCCGGTGACTCTCCGATCTGAGTCCTGCGCAATGTTACGCGCCATAATCGAAGCTGGCGCCCGAGCATCAAACATCTGCCCCTCCAGCTTGTTGCTCGACGGGTAGTGATTTCCTTGGTTCAGTGCGCCCAGCACACCCGTGACACCGAATGACGACGTTAGCATCTCCACCATTTCGATCGTGGTAGCGAGCGTCTCGGCTGACTTTATAAGGATCGCCGCAGTGGAAGCCGCTGTTAAGGCCGATTGTGTTTCTGTTACTGGGTCGCTGACAATAAATTGCGACCGGGCCTGTGTGCTAAGCAGAAAGGAAGTAGCGAGCGTTGTTGCTGCAAGCTTGGCAAATCTCATGAATATTCCTCCGTCAGTCTTGAACTTCGTGGTAACGAGCCATGAACTCGTCGAGCCACGCACTTGGGGCATCTCCGTGTTGGTCACGAAGCTGGTCGGCAAAGCGCACGGTGTTGGCCCGCCCCGAGAGTACGGCTACATGCTCGCGCATCTGGCCGAGATCGAATTCGCAAACAACACTCCCGCTGTCGCGCTTGAGCAAAAACTTGCGGCTGCCAATTGCCATTCCCTGGCGGATTGCCTCGAACTCCTGCGTGGTGCACTTCAAGCCATCGACATACGCACCCCGGTCCGCCGTCGGTGATGGGTAGAAAATCTTCGTCATGCATTGCGCAACGAGACTGGCTCCGAGAGGCGATTCAAGCACGTGTTCAGGCTGCTGCGTTGCGAGTATCAACATCCCATTATTCTTGCGGACGGTGAGCAAGAACTTGTCGATAACAGCCGAGAACTGGGGGTTAAGCAGATAGAAGCGAAATTCGTCGCAGCTCATGACGAACCGACGCCCATCGACAACAGCGCCCACGCGATGCAGAAGATACGCGGCGGCGGGCGCACAGACCTCCTCAAATTCCAGGAGCTGCGTCATGTCGAAGCCGGTAATGCAGGCATCCAGCCTTACTTCGTCGACATCGCCGTCAAAGGCCCATCCAAGCGCGTTCCCTCTACACCACCGCTGCAGCCGCGCTCCAGCGCCCTCGGAGGGGCCGTGCAGCAGGAATTCGCGCAAGCCCGCAATTGAACGCATGACGGGTTCGAACGAAAGTTGACGAACAATGCCACGCTCCAGTCGACGGCTTTCCTCCGGCGAGATCGGGCCACGGCCGTCACTCTCGATTAGAGCCATCAACCATTCGCGCAGAAAGTCCAGCGAGGCGGAGGTGTTGTCCAGTCCACGCAGAGGGGCCAAGCCGCTCGGAGCGCCTCTGCGCAACGCCAGATATGTCCCTCCCGTGGCTCGCACCAACAGTTCACCACCCCGGTCCTTATCGAAAAAGACGATGGCACCATCGCGGTCGACTACGCTTTGCTCAAGCATCGCGAGGATAAAGGTCATCAGCGTCGTCTTGCCTTTGCCGACGGGCCCGAATATCGCCGTCATGCCGACGTCGTTCTCATGGGGGATGTAGTCGAAAGAAGTTCCCCCGTTCGTGCGAAAGCGCGCAAGAGCTTTGCCCCAGTGGCCGGAAGTGGAACCGCTTGGGAAGTTCTCAAAGGAGACAAGCCCGGCAAAATTGTGCGACGTGATCGCCCCGGGGCGTGTTCGCCACCTGTTGTTTCCCGGAAGTTGCGACCAGTACGCGGCCTCCATGCCGATCCCCTCTTGGACGATAACGGCGCCCGTGTCGGCCAGCCTTGCGCGGGCATTTGCTGCGCGATCTCCAAGGCTGTTGAGGCTGTCAGCATAGACGCACAGGCTCAAATGATGTGAACCCATGACGAACTCGTTGCTTGCCAGTGCGTCCTCTGCTTCGGCAAGTTCATTGATCTGGGTGAGAGCCTTGTCGCCGGCGCTCGTCATCTGGCTGGACTTAAGGCTAAGCTTCGCATGAGCTTGTGGCCGAGTGAGGAAGGAAAAGCTCTGGCTAAGGACAAGCGGGAAGTTGGCGGACAGCAACGGATTTAGCATGCCTGGCCGCGTGGTCGCCGGATATTCACGCAACGAAAACAATGATCCCACGGAGCCACCCCCGGGTCTTCGAATCTCAAGCGCCCGCTTACCGCAGATGACCTGGTCAGTGTAGATCGCGGCACCAAGTGAGCCGGTAACCATCGGAACCGGAAGAAACCGGCACGTCATTATCAGCCGAAGCGCCTCACCGATTTCCGTGAAGAGCACGTCGCCTTTCTCACGAATACCCAACCGGCGCAGACCGTAACCGCCGAGTGACCCAGAAATGATCTGCCAGAGGTCCTCCAAGCTTCGCATTTGTGTGGTCAGATCGTTGTCATCGCGTCTGGGGGATTTGGCAATGCGCCAGCCGATCTTGCCGATGGCGGTGCGGGGGAACACGATGACAGTGAGGAAGTGATCGTTGCGAAACAGCTTGCCCGACAGCACACGGCTCTCATAGGCCTCGCTCAGACTGCCAGCGAATGTGCTTTGAAACTGGCGCGATACCGGTTCCGGCACATCGTTGTTTCGCACAAGGTGTGCGTATAGCGTGACATTGTCGTCGGCTATGTTGCGCAAGAGAGTGTTGAACGCGCGGCAGCGCGAGTTGCGCATCTCAGCGTCTTCCAAATCAAACGGCAGTCCGTTCAAATGTGCCATGGCCATGATCGATCCGTCCTCCAGAAGGACAACTTGATCGCTTAGATGACCGATATACGGAAGGTAGATCTCGCCAGATCTCTCGGTCCGGCCACTGGCGCCAAACATTACACCATTCCTCTTCCGCGTTTTGGCACTCTAATCGGATTGGCGCTGACGCTCGCGCCGCCCCAGCCCTGTCCGTCCACGCTTCTGCCGGCGGTCTGCAAATAGAGGAACACGACGCTTGCGGCGTTATAGTCACGCTCAACAATCAGCCGTGCTCCGAACCAGAGTGGCACGAGCACGACTTCATAAAGCGGGTTCTTAAGGATGATGATGACGAGCCCCGCCAACATCATGAGCGCTCCGGCCAGTGTCAGCGGCACCCCCAGAAACAGTGCGGGGCGTGTCGCCGCCACATAGAGGGTGCTCACTTCCAACCGGTCGCTCATCAGCCGCCGCCTATGAGCGCCTTGCCCAGGAAGCTGGCGCCAAACATGATGACGATTCCTCCAACGACGCCCGCAACCAGGCCAAGTGAAGCACGACCGAACATCCACGAGATACCGATGGCCACGAGTCCGAGCACGGCCAGCGATTGTCCGAAGGGGCCAAGTATGAAGGTGCAGATATTCTGGACCATCTTTGCAGGATCCGTCCCTCCGGTCACCTGGGCCGCGGCTGGCCCGCTGGAGAAGACCGTCCACGCGACGCCCGCAGCAGCGGCCGGTACATATTCCGCCGCCATGCGCAGCATGGAAAAAGGCGAAGGAACACGCGTTTTAAGCGCACGAAGTATTTTGAGTGGCTTCATCATTGTATCTCCAAGATTTAATCGAATACGAGTTTGTTCGGGTTCGAGGGTTCCCGCTCTTCCGCAGCCTGGCTGCCTTTCGGACCGGAGGGATCGGCCCCGGAGCCGTTTGCCTGATAGGAGCCCCAGATGTCCCAGGAATTTTGGTTGGGCTGCTTTCTACTGGCCTGTTGGCTCCGATGGAGCAGAGGCGGCACGGCTTTGCGACCGGGTGCCTCAAGGTGTGGCGCATCTCGAGCGGCCGGCTCCAGCGTTCGCTCAAGGTGACTTGACATGTCCTTTGCGGCCGACTCGACCTTGCGTACATAACCGTTGGCGAAGCCACGCGTGACGTCGCCCGTGTTATAGGCCGAGATGGCACGGCGAAGCGCCAGTTGCTGCGCCGGAGCAGTCGTGCCGCCGGCATACCGGCTCTCAAGCAAGTGGGCGGCAGCCGAAAGCGAGGCGCAGGGCTCGAAAGCCTTTTCCGGCGTGAGATTGAGCATGGGAAAGTTCTTGCTGTTTATCTGCATCAATCCAACATCGACAGAATGTTGTGCTTCGAGGCGGTCCTTGATGCCCCGCGTGGCTTGCAGGAGGTCTATCCAGCGAAGCTGCTCACCTGTGGTGTTGTCATGGGCCACCAGCGTTTCAAAGCCACTTTCAATCTTGGCAATCGCGGCAAGGGTGGACGGCGCAACCCAGGGTGCGCATTTGCGCGACAGGCGGTGGAACTCACGGGGCGAAAGTGGCGCGGGCTCGGCTGGGAGTGACATGGATGTCAACAGGACAATGGCCAGCGGCCAAGCTGCAATAAACATTTCCTATCACCTACCTTTCCAAGCGCCGCCGGGCGGGTTCTGGCCCTGTCCGGCACGCGCTTATCGGGGAGGTTTGTTACTGCGTGATTTTCAAGTTCGGCTTTTCGGCTTCAACTGAAACAAAGACCTTGTTCGTGTCAGCGTGGGTGGGCATCTTGCGCATGCGCGGGGCGGCCCGGGCCCGATCAGCCCGCGATATCAAAGCATCCTGGTACGTTGACGCCCTGTGATCCCGACGGTCCGTTGCTGCTGGATCGTAAGCCGCCGCTTCGGCGTCATGGGGGGTGATGGGGTCGTCTGCGGGCGCCTGGTCAAAAGCAAATGGAAGCTCGGCGGCTTATTCGGACTGCGGGTGCCGTGGGTCAATCGAATGGGAGAACCGAGAGGCGCCAAGCTGCCCAACGTTGCGTATGCTGCGATTTGCTTAAGGGGATGGTCATCCGCGGCCTTGCATGGTCAGGTCATCGACACCGCGAGCTCATCCGCGAAGCTAGGCGCAAATCCCCGGCGCGAAGGTCAATCGGAAGACGTCGGGGCACAGCCCAGCCTGGTGCGAGCCTGATTCGGCTGTTCGGCCGGCCGCCAGAGGGGATCATGTACAGTCCACCGGCACATGACCGCACGCCATCGGCGGCGTCCGACGGCGCAACCGGCAGGCATAGTGACTGGCTCAAAGGGAGTGTGTGCATTCAACTGAGAAATGTTAGCTCGGATGGTAGCCGCACCGACCTGCCGGTCGCGCGCACCGGGCTTGGCGCCGCCGGCCGCATCGGAAGAACCCGCCGTGGGCGGGAAACATTCCATTGGCCAAGGCCACTATAGCAGAGACGGCCGTTCTTGCGCCCGCCGCCTCTACAATCAATCAAACGCCGCGCTGCTCCACCGCGTCGGAGCCGGACACGCGACCGGGTTTTGTTTCGAGATGATCCAGCTCCGCAAGCGCCAGAACTGCGACGACGCAAGGACATGGCAGGCAGCTGGGCGCCCGTGCGTCGAAGTCGAGTGGTTTGACAGGCCTGCATTCGACCTCGAAGCGATAAAGCGAATGAGGCCACGGCAGGGTCATGCCGGCGCTTGGATCCGTCTGGTCGCCACGGGCTGCTTGGTGCGGTCAATTGCCTGTGGATGAGAAGACCAGGACGAGCAACGGCCTCACATTGGCCGTACGCCACGGCGAGTGGTAAGCAAGGGGCAGCTGTTCTGCATCGGTGCCACAAGGTTGCTCGGCAACAGCTTTAGCCAGGGATTCAAAATGAAGGTGAGCCGTTGAAACATGTCCTTGTCATTGACGATGATGCCGCAATGCGGCGCCTCATCGCCGAGTATCTCATTATGCATGCCTTGAAGGTGACCGCCGTCAACGATAGCAAGCAGTTTAACTACGTTCTATCCCATGAGCCTGTCGACCTCGTGGTGGTTGACCTCAACTTGGGCCGGGAGGATGGACTTGCGATCGTCCGCAATCTGGCGACAAGATCGGACTTACCCATCATAGTGATCAGCGGCGACCGGCTTGATGAGGCGGAAAAAGTCGTTGCACTGGAGCTCGGCGCAACCGATTTCATTCCCAAGCCTTTCGGGCTGCGCGAGTTCCTGGCCCGCATTCGCGTAGCGCTACGCCAGCGCCTTGCCAGTCCGCGAACGAAAGATCATCGCTCGTTCCGGTTTGGAGCCTGGAAGCTCAGCGTCAAGCAGCGGCGGCTGATCTGTGCAGAGCGTGGCGAGGTCAAGCTTACCGCATGTGAGTTCAATCTCTTGATCGCGTTCCTGGAGAACCCCCGCAGCGTACTATCCAGAGAACGGCTTTTGCTCGCGAGCCGTGTGCGTGGAGAAGAGGTCTACGATCGAAGTATCGATGTCCTGATCTTGCGCTTGCGCCGAAAGCTCGAGGCTGATGCGGCCAATCCTCGCCTGGTCAAGACGTGTCGTGGTGCGGGGTACTTCTTCAACGCTGACGTTGACGTCAGCTACGGAGGCAGCTTGGCCGCGTGACAGGAGCTAGCAGACGAGGCTGATCAAGCGAAAGCAGCGTTCTCAGGCCACAGGCTTCAGCTCGGGCGCCCGGGTGTAGGCAGGCGCAGGTCGTGGATCTGGCTGCTTGGACGGCTGTCGACGATGCTGCTGAGGACGTCGGCGAGATAGCCGAGTGGCTCGACACGATTATGCTTGCGGGTTTCGATCAGCGATGCATGACTGCCCCAGTGTTCGGCACCGCCGTTCGAGCCAGCGAAGAGCGCGTTCTTGCGGTTGAACGCGAATCGGACGGATTGAGCGCTCGACGGTGTTGCTGTCGATCTCGATGCGGCCTTCATTAATGAAGCGCGGAACGCCTTCCCAACGTGAGAGCGTGTATTGACCGGGCGAGCTTTGTCTTGTGACCCATCAGGCCGAGCTTTCGTGCAGCCAAAGGTTCAAGGTCGGCAACAATAGCGCGGCTATTTTCCTGACGCGTCGCACCGCGTCTATCGGCCGGTCGTTCGCTGGCTCGATCCTGTAGAGGTCGGCGATCCGTCTCAGCGCCTGGCGGCGATCGGCGCGTTTCCAGGTCTACAATCACGTGGCAATGGCAGCCTGATCAATTGCGGCGACAGCTACCGGTCCGGGGATCCCATCAGCCTCTCCGTCGCCAAAAGAGCTGTTCTACTTCATCCTGGCCATCGAGCTCAACGCCCTGCGTCGGAGCGCTCTCGGCTTCTGGAGGAAGCCATGAGGTCCGCTCGGGCTTGATCGGAGTCACGCCTGATGGAAGACGTGTCTGCTTCGCTCGCCTGGCGCCCCATGGCGAGGCTTTGCGGATTCTCTGTCCTCTGCCTCTTCGCCGGTCTCACCAGCGCTGTGTAATGTTCAGTGTTGATGATGACGCCCCCGCTGTTCACGCGGTTGCTGCCGTCAGGTGGGCTCGGCAGCTCGTTAGGGGCCTCGCGCGACTTGCTCAAGTGCTGGTCAAACGGCGCTGGCGCGACTTGTCGGGCTTGCTGCTCTTGCAACACGGCGTCTTGCACCTGCGACCCGGCTGCTCCCAAGGCTTCCGCGGGGATTGCGGCAAGCTCGTGCGGCAAGCGGCCCTGCCTCAGTCGGTTTTGCAGCGCCTGCCGATCGGCGACGAGCTTGTCGAGGTGCAGCGGCCGCTGCCGTTCCGGCCACTCTTGGTTCGCCAATCTCTGAACCAGCGCGCGCGTGCCGTCCAACACGAAGACGCCGCAATCAACACCGTTGTTCTGCCGGGCCATTTCGGGTGTCACCAGGGCGGTCGCGTCCAGTCTTGCTGCGAGCTCTCGTGCAGGCGCGTCATTGTATCCCCGTCCATCGCGCTGATGGATGGAGTCGTAGTGATAGGCGACCGCTCTTTCCGGGTCGCGGCGATCAACGAGCAGCAGCGACCAATGCTCAGTGCGTCCCTGATTCTCCCCCGTAGCCAAAGGATTGCCACTGTTCACCGGCAGGAACACGAAGTCGGCTGCGACGTCGCTGTGATGATAGATGGACAGCAATGTAAGTTGCGCGTCCCGGTCGTGACGGCGCAGTTGCTGGGAGACCAACGGATCCACCAACCGCGTTCGGGCGGCGAGCGCTGGGTGGGCCACCTGCAGGTCCTGCTCCAGCAACCGGTAATCCCTGTGGATATGGGCGTCGCCCAGCAGGTCGGCGCCGAGCACCGCCCCCTCGGGGAGGTTGGACGAGCCTGACGGAGAAGCTCCGATCCGTGCATCGGAAGAGCTGGTCAGATCGACGAACGGAACACCGCGATAGGTGTCTGACAGCATGGCGGTCGCAGGCAAGGCGTGTCCTGGAGCACTTGCCAGTACTGCTGCGGCTGCAGCTTCCCTCATCGCACCGCGATGGACAAGCCAAACGTCGTTGCCTCCCTCTGGCCTCCGGGCGGTGTAGCCCTGACCTTTAATCTCATAGTTCCATTCCGGCTGGTCTGCGTCCGGCAAGAGGCCATGATGGTACAAGGAAGAGAGCATCGCGTCTGGGACGCGTTGAGTCCCATGGGAGAAGCCTTCAGGGACGGCGAATTGGATGTTGATGAAGTCCTCGACCGCAGCGGGGGGTGCGTCAGACCTTGCAAAGGACCCGGCCTCCGCATGCAGGCTTCCAATGTGTTCGGACCCTGTGCCTTGAACAGGTACCCCTGCCAATGGCAATTCACCCAAGTGCTGCATGGGGGGCTGCATCGGAACGCGGCCGCCTTCGCTCAGCGGCTGCTGAATGGCGGCGGCTTGCAGCGGATTCAGGGCCCACTGCCTCTCCGTCGGCCGCAACGGCGCTGTGTCATGTTCATTGTTGATGATGAACCGCTCGGGTGGCAGGTGGTTGCCCTGATCAAGCGCGTCCGGCCAGGGCCGGTGTTGGCTGGCAGCTAACGTTGGCGGGGCGGCGGCCTCAACTCCGGCGTGTCCAGAGCCGGCCGCTGCGAAAGCGTCCGCCATGATCCTGTCTGACGCGGGTTCCGCATCGCCAACCCGTTGCAGCGCGGAGAGCAGATTGCGGTAGCCTGGAAACAACCTCTCGGCGAATTCGATCCGCGAATCATGATCCAGCCCAGAGATCGTCAGACCCTGACTCTCCAGCACCTCAGAAAATCTGCGAAGAATACTACCATAGACAGCACGGCTGCTTGGAGCCAACCTGCTGTCATTGGCCACTTGTTCCAAGAGATGCACGTCTGCCTTTGAGGGCACCGGCACTCGCCACCCGCGAGTAGCCGAATAGCCCGGCTCATGATACGCACGCAGAACGCTCAACGCCGGCTTCATTTCATCGTTTTTCGGAAAGAAAGCATCGACGTGATCGACCAGGGATTGGTGATTTTTTAGATCAGTCGCTTGGCCACGAGCGCCGAGATCATTCGCCAATCGGCGAAGTGTACGCCTATAATTTTGGAGGGTTCTCACGCTCAATTTTTGCTGAGCCGCAGCGTGGGCGATCGCCTTATCGATAAGATCCCGGTGTTCGTCGGACAGATGGGGATAGCCGGTGGCACGGGCGCCACTCGCGACAGGTCCGCCTCGGCGCGGCTCGGCCACGTGCGGCTCAAAGCCCGCTTGCCGGGCCTGGCCCGCATCAGGCAAGGGGTCGTTGCGGCCCACGAAAGGGAGCATCGCGTCTGGGACGGGTTGAG
This sequence comes from Mesorhizobium sp. WSM4833, assembly GCF_055811095.1. Classification (NCBI taxonomy): domain Bacteria; kingdom Pseudomonadati; phylum Pseudomonadota; class Alphaproteobacteria; order Hyphomicrobiales; family Phyllobacteriaceae; genus Mesorhizobium; species Mesorhizobium sp. WSM4833. Next base: position 52,471 of record NZ_JBVVQG010000020.1, on the reverse strand, counting down.
TCCCATGAGAGAAGCCTTTGGGGACAGCGAATGAGACGTTTATGGAGTCCTCGATCGCAGCGGGGAGTGCCTCATACCTTGCGGAGGGCGCGGCCTCTGCATGCAGCCTTCGGGTGTATTCGGACCCTGTCCCTTGAACGGGTACCGCTTCCAATGGCAATTCACCCAGCTGCTGCATGGGGGGCTGCATCGGCACGCGGCCGCCTGAAATGCCGATTTCGCTCGGCGGCTGCTGAATGGCGGCGGCTTGCGGCGTATTCAGGGCCCTCTGCGTCTCCGCTGGCCGCACCAGCGCTGTGTAATGTTCGTCGTTGATGATGACCCGCTCGGGTGGCAGGTGGTTGCCCTGATCAAGCGCATCCGGCCAGGGCCGGTGTTGGCTGGCAGCTAACGTTGGCGGGGCGGCGACCTCAACTCCGGCGTGTCCAAAGCCGGCCGCTGCGAAAGCGTCCGCCATGATCCTGTCTGACGCGGGTTCCGTATCGCTAACCCGTTGCAGCGCGGAGAGCAGATTGCGGTTGCCTGGAAACAACCTCTCGGCGAATTCGATCCGCGAATCATGATCCAGCCCAGAGATCGTCCGACCCTGACTCTCCAGCGCCTCAGAAAATCTGCGAAGCTTACGACCATAGACAGCACGGCTGCCTGGGGCCAACCTGCTGTCATTGGCCACTTGTTCCAAGAGATGCGCGTCTGCCTTCGACGGCACTGGCCGCCGGCCAGGCGCCGAATAGCCCGGCTCATGATATGCACGTAGGAAGTTCAAAGCCGTCTTTATATCACCGTTTTTCGGAAGGAAAGCATCTACGTGATCGACCAGGGACTGGTGATTTTTTAGATCAGTCGCTTGGCCACGAGCGCCGAGATCATTCGCCAATCGGCGAAGCGCAGCCGAGTATATTCGGAGCGTCCCCGCGCTATGGTGTTGCTGAGCCTCAGCATCGGCGATCGCCTTATCAATCACGTCCCGATGTTCGTCGGACAGATGGGGATAGCGGGTAGCAGGGTCGCCGCTCGCTCGGCGCGGCTCGGCCACGTGCTGCTCAAGTCTCGCTTGCCGGGTCCGGCCCGCATTCGGCAAGGGGTCATGGCGGTCCACGAAAGAGAGCATTGCGTCTGGGACGCGTTGAATCCCGTGGGAGAAGTCTTTGGGCACGGCGAATGAGACGTTGATGGAGTACTCGATGGCAGCGGGGGGCGCCTCAGACCTTGCGAAGGGCGCGGCCTCTGCATGCAGCCTTCGGGTGTGCTCGGACCCTCTCCCTTGAACGGGTACCGCTTCCAATGGCAATTCACCCAATTGCTGCACGAGGGGCTGCATCGGCACGCGGCCGCCTGAATTGCCGATTTCGCTCCGCGGCGGCTGAATGGCGGCGGCTTGCGGCGTATTCAGGACCCTCTGCCTCTCGGCTGGCCGCACCAGCGCTGTGTAATGTTCGTCGTTGATGATCACCCACTCGGGTAGCAGGCGATTGCTCTGGTCAAGCGCTTCCGGCCAGGGCCGAGTCTGCTGTTGGCTGGCAGCTAACGGCGGCGGGGCAGCGGCCTCAACTCCGGCGTGCCCAGAGCCGGTGGCTGCGAAAGCGTCGGCAACGATGCTGTTTAGGTCACCCCGTCGAGCGGGCATCCCTGGGTCGCTGAAAAAGGACGAGGCGGCTTGATCATGTTGCCGTAGCTGAAGCACTTCGCGGAAGCCCTGTTCAAGTCGCAGAACCTCTTCTGGATTCGTTGGCGACTCGTCAGCTTGATCCAACAGCCTGCGGGCCTCGGCAAGGTGCTGGTTATAGCCCACTTGCCGGGCCTGGTCCGCCTGCCCCTCTCCCAAGCCGGCGCCCTGCACCTGCGACAAAGCTGTTACACGGGATGGGTTACTATTTCGCGGGTTCACACTAGCCTCACATCAAACTGTATCGTCATATTCTGCGCCAATCCGCGCAGCGGTGCGCCGTTGCTCGGCCCTCCTCCCGTCGCGGGATGAACTTCCAGCTGCACGTGTCCGTGTGCTATCGCGATCCATTGCTCGGCTTCCAGGAGTCGTATCTCTACCCCATGAGGTTACCCCCGAAGCTTGATCCGCTAAACCAATATGGTGTTACACTTGTAGTCTCGCAGAGACTTCTCGCAGCTCTCTGGGTCACGCCGAGAGCCGTGACCGAGAACAGGTGAGCACAAGGTTCGCGCCCCTCAGGGGAACAAATCTGTAGACCGGCGTTCCTCACTGCAATCTTATGCCACTTTTGGGCGATTAAACACAAAACAACACTACAAAGCCTCCGCTCAAATTCTACGGAATCCAAGACAAGATACAGACCGCTGGTGGGTCCGACGCGGTACTCCAACTTGGGACGCGACGTCGGATGAGCGTGAGCCCTGTCGGCCGAAGGGCATCGTGAGTCCTTCGGCGAGGACAAACCCATCGTCGTTCTTGCCCGTAAGTTCAATGCCGATTGCTGCTATGGCGCAGGTCACTGGTCTCCTCTCGCGGCGGCGCCAGATCATCGCCATCGACTTTGACGGCCACAGCCAGGTCTGCGAGACACGCCCATGAACCCCGAAAGGAACGGCGATGAGGTTGCCGCAGCCGGCGCTACCTGGGGATAGTCCAAGCCGACGCAGCGGTTTGGCCGACCGTCTGCACAACGGTAACATTCCGTCGTTTCCGACGATTATAGGTTGCACATCACTTCTGGTTCGGGGCACCAGATGGCAGATTAGCGCAAATCTTTCGCACGAGCAGCAAACGGTGGGTGGCCCGACGCCGGCCTCGTGCCCAAGAGCGCTGCGGACTGGGCATCAAGGGTCTGGCCGGACGCCTTAAGGAAGTCGCGATCCGCAATAACACGGTGGTGCTCCAAAACACCCAGGTCGTCCAATATCAGTCGGACACCGAGGCGGGCAGTTAGGGCGCGGCGGCAATGAATGACGGAGCTCGTAGCGCTTCACCATACGGCGAAAGAAGACAAGTCGAACGAAGGCATCAAGTTCTCGGCGATCGCCGCTGCTCTGGAACTGGAGGCGCAAACCGGCAACGCAGATGCGGCGCGGCTTTTAGCATCGCGTGCTCACTCGCCTTGGGCTTCTGCGCGGCAAGTCTGTACGCAACGTTCCGCCAGGGGGGTAGCGGCGAGGCTTTGATGACGTTTGACATCCGTGCCTTTTGGTTCGAGACGCCGTTCTATCTGGGTTTCGCAACTCCTGTCCGCTATCGGGGTCCTCTTTGCCCAGCCGGGGGAGCGCTTCTCGCTGCCGCAGATTCCGGAAGCTCCCGACACAACGCGGGTGATCGCGATGGATTACATCTTATTCCGGCGGCTTCGAGCGGCCGAGCAAGGCGGACGAATTCGCCGACCGGACAGACCCTTCCGCACCGCCTTCGATATGCAGTACCAGGACAAACGCATTCCGTTGGAACTCGGTCCAATTTCACGCTGATGAATGACAGCGCCTACTGGCATGCGCTGGAGCGCTTTGCCGGCGAGGTCTGCATTAAGCCCGATGTCGAGTGCATCAGCTATTGCGACTATGTTTCACGGCGACGTGACGGCGAAAAGCAGACGTCGGTGGGTGGCTGACGAGAAGCGCCCGCCGCCCGCCACGCTCAGCTTACCGGCTGATCCTCAAGGCGCAAGCCGGCCCGCTCTCGCGCCAAATAGTCTTGGTCGATTTCCGTTAGCGGCGCCCCTTCAAGCGTCGCCTCGAAGGCGCGCAGGCGTTTGTAGATGGATATCAGCTCGACGATGGTCGGCCAGGAATTCACGAGATATTGGAACGAACTGGCGACTTGGGAAAACGCGGTGACAATTTGCTGGAAAACGCCAAATGTTATCTTGCCAAGAGCTAAGGTCGGAACAAGAAGAAAGGTAGCAAAAACGTTGTCGACTTGGAGATAGAGATAGCGGACCATGTCGAAGTAGACATAATGAGTGTATAACGTGAAATAGTTCTTCCGAACATTTCTGAAAAGCTCGGCCAGCGTTGGTGGCTGCGCGCGTGCCGTATCGTCCTCGCCGAGGACAAGTTCCTTGCGCAGAGCGGCTTCAACGCGCTGATTGCGAAATTCCAGGCCGGGAAGCTTGATGCCGACGATTGCCAGCAAGCCGGTGCCAAACAGCGACCACCCGACCGCCGCGATGACCAGTGGATAAGGGATTGCGCCGACGATTGGAAGCGTTGAGACATGGAGGGACAGGGAGGCCAGCAAAGGCAGGAATGCAATCAGGGTCATGATGGAGTCGATGAAGTTCACTCCGAGCCCCTGCATTGTGCCGGAGAAGCGCATCGTGTCGTCCTGAACGCGCTGCGACGCCCCTTCGAGATGGCGCAGCCGCGGCCAGTAGGCGGTAAAATAATTGTTCATCGCGGTGCGCCAGCGAAACACATAGTGCCTGACAAAAAAGACGTTCAGAACGGCAATGCTCATATAGACCAGAGCCAAGGACAGAAACTGCCATACGCCGTAGTAAAGCTCGGCAGCGGAAACGGAGCCCGGTGTGGTGAGTGCCCTCTGCACCATGTCGTAAAACATGCCGCGCCAGTCATTGAGCGCCACGCTGAGCTGGACGATGAAATTGGTGACGAAAATGATCAAACCAGAGCCAAGGATCGACCAGTTCTGCCAGCGATGCGGGGAATACAGCGCCCAGAAAAGGTAGAATACGCCTATACCGACGAAGAAATATCCGCAAAACCAGAGGAATGCCGGCGTCAGGAATCTGATTGGGCTGATGACGAGTTCTGCCTGCGGATCGACCGGCGGCATGCCGAGCATCGTGCCAAGGTGTTCGCCGCCGAAAAACCACAGGAGGACGAGCAGAAGGCTCCAGACGGCGGCCGAGATGAAAAAAGGCTTCGGCTGCGGGAAGAAGGATACGAACACGTTGAGGTAACTCCTCGGTTGAAGCGCAAATCAGCAGCGTTGCTGTCAGGGGGAGGTGACATACGGGTCAGTGATCACCACCACATGCTTGCCCTTCGCACCCGCAGACGGGCTGCCAGACTATGCGGCGGCTTTGTTGACGAAGTTCGCGCCAAAACTGTCGTCGCAGCGGCCCACCGCATCGAAGGCGAAAGTGTCCTCCTTCGCGTTGAAATCGCTGTAGTGGTAATGTCCGCCGTCCCTACGACTACTCCGTGGATCGAATTGTGAACTGGAACAGAAACGTGTCATTGCCGGCCCCCCGGTCAAATTGTCATTGGCGTCACCCACGAGAGCAGATCGTAGCCGGGACCGCCGAAGAGCTTGTCATGATCCTCGCCGACGAGACGCGTTGGAAGCGGCCGTTGTCGCCGCGAAGATAGTCGTCGCCCGTTCCGCCCCAGATTCAGTCATTTCCCTCGCAGCCGATGCCGTGATCATCGCCATCGCCACCTTCGATCTTGTCATTGCCGCGACGACGCTCAAGCCGGTCATTGCCCTCGTCACCCGCCATCCAATCCTCGTGATCGGCCGATGAGCCTCCCACCACGCCACCTGGCGCCCTCATATTCCTCATCAGATAATCGGGGAATTGTTAGATAGAAAGATTTGCGGAATGGATGTGTGGCATCGGCTTCGTCCTTCTGCGTAGCAGTTGCCGGTCTCGGTGGCGGCGGGCGATGCTGGCTACCCAGCCGACGGCGCTCGTGCGCCAACAGGAGGCCCAAGGATGCGGTCCTGGCCGCCTCGCAGCAGGCAAGACGCGGTAGACGCCCGTGAACGATGCGCCGGCGCTGCGCCAGGCCATCATCGCATAGCCCCGTTGCGACTTCGATCAGGTGACGGGTGGGATCGAAGCAGGTCATCTACAACGCCTTGATGGCACCCGTCGGCGAAAGCGACGAGGTCATCCTCCCAGCACCTACTGGGTCTCGTATCCCGACATGGTCCGGATCGTCGGCTTGACGCCCAACGACTACCGGCGGCGCTTTCGAAGCCGCCCGTTGACGATCTTCTGAACGACTGCTTTTAGGCCGTGCAGGAAATCAGCAAATGTGCCCCGACTCCGAGTGAGGGATGGGTGGCACGCTCCGTCGCCAAAATGCAAGATCAGATCAGATTTCGATCAGGATCTTGCCGACTGCCTTGCCCCTCTCCTGTGCCTCATGCGCTTCGGCAAGCGGTCGAGCGGCAGCTTCATCGCGATCTGCGTCCAGTAGGCCCCAGCCGCCCCGCAGGCGGAGTCCTCTTCGACTGCTTGGCGGAACGCATCCTCAGGGATCGTGTAGAAGAATATGAAGCGGAAGGCATAGCCCCCGAACATCGTCGATAGGAACGGCATCGACAACCTGACCGTCGGATCCTCCCGCCCATTTGGCGAGGACGATGGCCGCCGTGCCGACGGCTCCCGCGCCGCCTTGGACGAGAACGCGCTTTCCGCGCAGATCACCATCTGCGAAGAGGCAGCGATGGGCGGTGATGGCCGCGATGCCCAGACATCAAACGACGCATTCTCGGGAAGAGGGGGCGCATGGGAGGAAGGAACCACCACGAACTCGTCCGCGGATCCGAACGCCTGGCCTGTCTGAGCCTTGAAAACGCAGACCCGTTCGCCGATCCGCTCCTCGGACATGCCCGGCCCAACCTTGTCGATGATCCCGGCCGCACCTGATGGGGAACCACACGGGGAAAGGGGATCGGCCTGCCGCCTAAGCCCGTTCTTGTCTTGACATCCGAGGGGTTCAGGCCGAAGACGGCCACCTTGACCCGGACCTCGCCGAATTGGGCTCGGAATCAGGAAGAGAACCTATCTGGAGGACGCCCTTCGCGGAACCCCGCCCGTAGTAGAAAGCAGCTCTCATTCTCGGTCTCCTGACAATTGCCAATGACCAAAGGGATATCGATGCCACAAGTGTTCTTGTAGGCAATATTTGCCTATAGGTGTATAAAGTACATATTGGAGCTTCGCCTACAACTGTGCCGTGGAGGTGACGGTCGACGTGGCCGGCGGAAAGTGGAAACCGCTGATCATCTACGAACTCCTCAACGGCCCACGACGTGGTGAACTCCGGGGCATGGTGGGCGAGCCGAGCCAGCGCTCCATCACGATGCAACTCCGACAACTCGAAACCGACGGCGTGGTCGAACGCCAGGTCTTTGCCGAAGTGCCGCCCCGCATGGAGTACTCTCTCACAGAGTTCGGGAAGACGCTCGCGCCGGTCCTGAACGCGATGAAGGAGTGGGGCGAGGCGTTTGCCGCCCCAAACGGCCTTGTTTGCGGGCCTGACGGCGAAGCACTTGAGGTCGCCCGACCGCGTGCATCCGCCGATCGGGATCACACATCGTCAAGGCGCTCGTAGAGGATCGAGGCCAAATGCCATTGTCGGTTCGGGTGCATCTCCCAAGGCCAGCTTCGTGCCTCCACCACCCTAAGAGCGCGGCACCGCCTGAGGGTGGTCTGCCGGCGTTATATCGTCTTGGAGCCTGAGTTGATCGGCTCACCGTTCACGATTCATCAAAGAGGGCACCACTGCCAACGTTGGAACATCGAATGGTTCAACAAACGTTGGCTAGCCGATCGAGATCCTGAATCCTCGCCGTTGTAGGCATCGACGACCCGCTCCGTACCGCGGTCGTCCTGGACAACCGTGCGACCGAGGGTGCTGAAGAACCCGGCCAGTTGTCCGTGCCGGTGAAAAGCTCAAAAAGCTATGTTGGAGGGCGTCATTTTTTGTTGAAGGCATTGTTCCAGTGCCGGACTAGCCATTCTCTGACACCGGAGCGACGCCCCGCGCTGTCGCCGCTCCACAGATCGATGCCGGAGCGTGTGGTGCGATGCTGCATCGCACCAGCGGCAGACGTGTTTCTGAAAGTTACCCTAAGGCAGGTACATCAACGGCCAGCGCATTGGAAAGGGCAAGGCCGTGAACGGAATTCGGGGAGAAGGCGTCACTTACCATGGCCGAGACCTCAACGGCCTGAGCGATCTCTGCTTCTGGAGGCAGCCATTAGATCCTCGCGGGCGTGATTATAGGCGTGACTTAGGGACTGCCCGATTTCACCACCCCGCCGCAGCTGTCGATGGGAGGTTTGCGGGCCTACTGTATCACGGACTGAAGCTGCAATATCTGCTATGTGGCCGTCCAGATTCGCATTCCGTTCCTCTGCTGCATGCTGCGCCGGAGGCATGTGCGGCAAGACATCTTGCATGCCGGGAACTGCGTAAGCTTGGGCCTGTTGATTTGCGTCGAACTGGTGATACGCCGCCAATTGCGGCGGCTCGACAGGAGGCCGGGGCAGCGAGTCCAGTTGGTTGACGGCCACCAGAACTGATTCCACTGCGTCTTGGTGCGTGCGCGAGGAAGGATCCATTCCGTAGGCTTCCTGAATCATCAGTGATGCGATTTCCTTTTGATGGTCTCCAGGAATACGGGACAATGCGTTGCGTACACTATCAGCGAACTCGGGTGAGATCACTTGTACTTCTGCATATTTTTCCCATGATACGGGTGCGTTTTGCTTCCGGCGCAAATCGTGGGCAGTCTGTTCATTTGTGTCCGGATGCACGAACGGAATCAACCCCTCAACACGGTTTTTCAGGAATTCGGCGTCGCTTTTGTCCATCGACCAATGACCTTCCTTGACCGGCACTCCACTCCATGCGCTGTCTTTCAACCGAACAGCGGGACCGTTGGCCCAGGCATCCATAACCACGGTCGACCTCGGGTCGCGGCTTCCGCGCCGCAGTTCGTTCCAAATGTGACCCGTCTTGACTGGGATCTCATCACCTTCGTGGGTTATCTCTTTCATTGACACGGAAGCACTAGAGGTCACACTCCGCTCGTCGGCCGCCATGTGTGGGGCGTGGACGATAGCGGAAAGGGGAGCGGTCTGATTGCAGCACGCCGCTCCCATGACTACGGCCAATGCAACCTTAATGTTGGCGTCTGCTCCCACCATTGCAACCGCCGATCCGATGCTGTTGTGGCCGTGAGAGGGAATGTCGTCTACCTTAACGTTTCCCCGGCCATGCTTGAGCAGCACGCGAACGTCGTGAACAGTTTGCCCCGCTGTCGCGAGTCTTATCGGGCTGGTGACGTCGTCACCGACGACACACGCTCCCATATGATAGGCGGCCTGCTGGATCTGATGTGGCTCCAGAGGCGCATCTCCGCCCCGTCGCAACCTGTCGGCAGGCGTGCCTAGGGAGACCCTCGGCGCTGCCGCTGATTCGCGCGGGGACTCTTCCGTGTCATGTGTGGCATGTCGAGTCGATCCGGAGGATTTGGAGATGCAAATTCCCATAGCCGTTCACCTGTTGTGGAGTTTCTGATCGCCGAGGACGGGATACGCGAACGGGCGCTTAACCGTCAGTGTCATCTGGATGAGCTTCCATCAAGGGTGCCGGCTCCGGGAGGGCGCCTGTCTGGCTTTCGAAGATGCGTTTAAGGATGCGGTCCGAAAAATATCGCACCTTCCTCAATTGCAATGGTGGCAGGCCCTTGATGAGAACAATCTCGTAGTCTTCATCGAGCAGCCGAACCTGTTCGGGACGCAGCAGCGGTGCACCTTGATGCGAATTCTGAATGTTCCAATCGAACGTTCGCGCCTGGCTGTAGGAAATCGACTTGGCTTCAAACGTGTATTCACCGATGGCTTTGGAAATGTAGGTTGGGGTCTCGTCATCGGCAGTGGCCATGAACACTTGCAGGCCGGTATTGCTGAGAAAATTCTGCTTGCCAGCCTCTCCATAAGCCCCCGTCAGTGCCGAAAGGCTTTGGATGATGAGCATGAAACGTCCCTTGTAGCCCGCGATAGTCGTAATTGCGGTCTCGATCGCCTCCAGCTTACCCAAGTGCTTGAACTCATCGAGCAGAAATAGAACCTCGTGCTTTTCATCTTGGCGGGGCAGCGACCGCTGTAGGATTGAAACGATTTGCTGAAAGAACAGGCGTACCAAAGGCGCGATCACCTCAAGGTCGTTCGGACCGACGCACAGATAGATGCACGTTCTGCGACGGCGAAGATCATAGACCGAAAAGTCCGAGCGACTTGTAGCTGCCTTTACAGCCGGATCCGCCCACAGATTGAGCCCGCCATCGCCGAGGACGGACGTGTAGGAGGTCAGGATTTTTGTATCGTTCCCCGCCATGTCGTCGAAGATGCGTTGTGCCTCTTTGTTCCGGGTCTCCATGGCGAGTTGCGCGAAGAGCTTGAACTTTTCCCCCGGCTGAGCGAAGAGGTCATAGACGGCGCCGATTGTTGGCGTGCCCCGCTCGATACAGGCAAGAATCCCCGCGACAAAGATATCTCGCGCGCCGCTGACGAAACCTTCCGCGCCCTCCCCCTTGGCCGTGATCAGGTTTGCGGCCAAGCGGCGGGCTTCGGTGAATTGCAGCTGTGGAGGCAGCGCTATAAGATCCAACAGCGGATTGTAGCAGTTGGTGCGCCGCTCCGAATCCAGCGGCGCGAATTTGAATACGTCGTCACCTGCGGCTTTGCGCGCCCTCGAGGTGAGCTCAAAGAGCTCCCCTTTGACGTCCAGAGCTATCACTGAGCCTTTGAATGTAAGTAGCGTTGGAATGACTATGCCGACGCCCTTGCCGGCGCGGGTCGGTGCAACGATGAGGCTGTGAGGCTGCTCGCCATTGGTCAGGTAGTAGCCAGGCCAGAAAGGGCCACTCGTCTTCCCAAATACCGGCCCTGTCACGCCACGATATCGACGCAGATATCCGGTTCGTCGCATTTCATCCACTCGCGCCCAGCGCGCCGTCCCGTGATGTTCGAGTTTGCGCCGCAATACGATCTGCTGAATCAGCAAGACGACCGCCGACGTGGCGAGCACGATAGCTACGCCCCGATAGAATACAGGAGTTGCGAAACCCAGATAGAACGGCGTCTCGAACCAAAAGGCACGGATGTCAAACGTCATCAAAGCCTCGCCGCTACCACCATGGCGGAATGTTGCGTACAGACTTGCCGCGCAGAAGCCCAAGGCGAGTGAGCACGCGATGCTAATGGCTATGTTGGGGGGCGTCGTCTTTGTTGAAGGCATTTGTTCCATTGCCGGATTAGCCGCAGCTAATGCTGCGCTTTTCTTAGACACCGAACCGACGTGGCGCGACGTCGCGCTCCTCAGATCGATGCCTCAGCGGGTGGTGCGATGCTTGCATCGCACCACCCGGCAGACGTGTTTCTGAAAGTTACCGAAAGGCAGGTACATCCACGGCCAGCGCATTGGAAATGGCAAGGCCGAACGGAATTCGGGGAGAAGGCGTCACTACCATGCCCGAGACCTCAACGGCCGGAGCGATCTCTGCTTCTGGAGGCAGCCATCAGATCCTCGCGGGCGTGATTATAGGCGTGACTTAGGGACTGCCCGATTTCACCACCCCGCCGCAGCTGTTGACGGGAGGTTGGCGGGCCTACTGTCGCACGGACTTCAGCTTCAAGACCTGCTATGTGGCCGTCCAAATTCGCATTCCGTTCCTCCGCTGCATGTTGCGGCGGAGGCATGTTCTGCAACAGGCCATGCAGGTGGGGAAGTGAGTTAGCTTGCGCTTGTTGATTTGCGTCTAACTGGTGATACACGGCGACAATAGCATTTTGGGCGGTCGCCTTGACCATTTGGTGCTGATGAGGATCAGCAGCCAATTCAATCGCCTGGTCAAAAATGCGAGATTTATTTTCATCATTAAACTTACTGAAGTTTTGCGAAACAAACATGACCCCTAGAGCTTTCTCCATTGGGTCCATGTCGCCAATGCGATTAATAAGAGCAGTCTGCTTCTGGGGTCCCAAAAAATGGGCTACATTACTAGCAGATTGGACTTGGAACAATGCAAAATCAGCCGAGTTGAACCCCAATCCGGCCGTCAATCTGTCGGCCAGAACGTTGGCTGATCCTCCCAGCTGGTTGTTGCGCCTATCAAATCTGCTGAGGTCAGATTCTTGCCCGGGTGCCATGTCCTGAACGGCACGTCGCATTTGCCTCTCGGTGGATTTGAAGCTCCCAAGATCGCGTCCTGTGTCGCGCGGGTTAGCAGTTACTAGCCGTTCTGCAATATTGGTCAGTGGCCCGCCCGGAAGGCCATCGTGGTTGCGCCGGTCGGCCCTCCTCCCCTCGCGGGATGAACTTCCAGCTGCACGTTTGCTATCGCGATCCATTGCTCGGCCTCCAAGGCGTTTTCCACTTCATGGTGGTTACCACCGAAGCTTGATCTGCTAAACCAATATGGTGTTACACTTGTAGTCTTGCAGAGGCTTCTCCCAGCTCTCCGGGCCACGCCGAGAGCCCATCTATCCAAACAAGTATGAAGTTGGCCTCAAAGGCGATGCGTGTTTCGCAGCCCGACGGCACGCGTGGCACGCCGATGCCGCCTGTCGCCTACTGCTCCGATCCTTGCAGAGGCATGATATCGCGCGCAGCAGCTTTTCCTTTGAGCGCAGGCTTGCATGCTCGAGGTCTCGATGACGGGGATCGCTTACTCCGGCTGATCAGCGCGGCCGAGCTGTCGTGTCGTCTGAAAGGGAAATCAGTCGGACCTGATCGGCAATTTGCGCAGCACCGCGCCAATGCCACCGCTGTAGCGTGCCACGACCAAGGCATTCCTACTGAAGGCGGCGGCAATCTCCTGTCGCAGCCGGCGCCAGGCGAGGAGCAAAGGTTCGACGGGAAAGATCGTGCGGGCGGATTGCACGGCAATGCCACCCCGTCCTCCACCGCCGCCTGTCGATGTGAGTGCCGCCGTCGTCGCACCAGCCGCTGGCGAGCCAACCGCCGGCTGGGCGATCGCGACGTCTCCAATCCCTTTGTGCCCGGCTTTTCTCAACGGGAGTCGCCAGGCGCCGCCATCTTGGAACGGGACGGTATATTCAGCACCAGTTCCGCAGCAACATGACCGGCTGCAATTGCCGCGCAGCTTTGCGCCCCTACCGCATTGATCCAGGCGCCGACTAACATCCTTTGCTGCAACATCCCCTCGCCTTCCACGCTCTTGACGATGGAGGACTCACGGAAAACTTCAATTCACCAAAACGGTCAGTTTATCGCGCTCCTGTCCGGGGCCAACTGTGCATGAGTCTGGGACGCGATTCCAACTTTTTTCGGCCACGACCTACGGGAACATGGAGCTAATCTGCAGCCAGAGCCCAGGCACAGTGACCGAGATCTACCAGGATCAAATCGACAAGATCGTTGGATCATCAGCCACGGTTGAGGATACCAACCATGAGGGGAGCATCGGGAGCGGCCACCGGTATGCAGGCGTGCTTAGCGACTAAGCGTCAGTTGCTACTTGAAGGAGCCTCTCACACTGAGGGTCGTATAGCCGGCCTAGGTTGCCTCTCGCCTGAAGCCGAGGCGCGCCTCAAACCTGTGCAGGTGTTTGCAGCCCTGTGCGATTTAGGAGACCGCGCGTCAATGAAGTGAATCAGCTTGCTTCTGCTGAGCGCATTCACGGCTCGGACTGAGTCCCTCAAGATGAGAGTGGTTCGGTCCGGCACTGACCCTAGGGCGGGGGGCTTGTTGAGCCGGTGCCGAACCGAACCGTCTGGGCAACGCCGGCTATGTCGTCGGAACGTGTGGCATCCCCGCGGCCAAATCGTGGCGGCAATGTGTCCCAGATTCACCGTTTCCAACACGCGCATTGCAAACGTGACTGGACGTTTCGGAAACCGCGGGGCGCTGCTGGGTTTTGTCGGGAGCTCTGCAGGTGGGCGGCTGTTGTTTCCGCGGGGCGCCGGGCGTCTCACCAACTCACGCCAGCCGGCGTTGCGCGACCACATCCAGCTCGACCATCTCCTTCGGAAGGGCTCACAACGAGGATGGGTGTATCAGCACATTGGCATCCGAAGCAGAAGTCATTCGCTTCAATCTTGCGGGCTGATGCAAAAGGCTCGCCGATTTTCGTGACCGGGCAAGGCCGTCCCGTTTGTTGTCGATGCCGGAATGACGGAACGGCCCGAGTCGGGACTATGCAGATGAGGCGAGCCGGCCGAGTGTGGGATCGGGCTATAGACCGTTGGGGAAGACGGCATGAACGGCAGGGCTACGTTTCAAATCGAAGAAGGATTCACCGCTCATTTTCTGCTTTCGAGATCGCCGCATGTACCCAAGCGGGCACTTTCGCCTTGAGAGCGACTACGCGAGTCCATTCCTCGGGGGTCAGTCTGTTCTTGAGCAATTTCGCGTAGTGGACACCGTTAGCCCGGCCAAGGTGCGCGATTGCCCGGATGGCTTCGCCCGACCTGTTCTTTGGCAGGCTCGTGATCCAAGCGGGCGCGTGCTTGAGGCGTATTGTGTGGCGGCCAAGTTTCAGGGTCTTCGACTTTCCGGTTGTGAGAAAGACTTTTTGAACCGGAACTTGTGTCGTCAGGCCCAGCTGGTTCGCCGCCGTAGCACCGGAATTGACGACCTTCTCACCTGACAACGAAGCGTACGACTTCACGACCGCTTCCGCTTCCGGCAGCACATATCCATACGGCGTTTTCCTGGAGGGCGTGTACATTCCCCTGTAGACGCGCGCCAGTTCGCCCTTTTTCGCAAGTCTGCTCAGAGCTTGATCGGCTGCCGCACGGTTTCCAGAGCCCACGAATTCCTTCGAAGTGAGCAAAGCACCTTCCTTGGCTCTTTTCGTACGCATTCGAACCGCTCGCGTGACCTCTTCCATGGCATACCTCTGTCAGAGAGAAGATTCGAGTTTCTGACCGAATTGGCCCTTATCATATTGATAGCAAAGAAACAGTTCAAGACGGGCTATAGCCAAATCTGGACGCTATATGCCACCCAAATTAGCAGGTCTTTGAGCCTTCCTGCGTGGATGAATGAGGCATCGAGGGTAAGGCGACTGCGGAAGTTGGTCGAGTCATTGCCGCCTTCGCCCGCAACTTCAGGCCCGGCGAGGTTGCCGATGATCGGCAGCTCCATGTCGGGGCCGCGGCTCAAAGGGTTTTTGGGAATCAAATCGCGATCATCTTACGGCCGCACCAAAGTCGAAATCGGCCAATTCAGAATCCGAACTTCAGCGTCGGATCCACAGTTCCCCGTGTTTCTCCTGAAGGTCTCGGCGAAGTCGTCAAAGCCACATTGGCCAACGCGCGACGAGCTCGGCATCAGATATCAATCCGGTTCGAGCTTTGGCCTTTAAATGAGCTCAGCACTCACCCGTCCCGCAATCCTGCGGTCCTTCTCAGCGCGCAGGCCGGATTCTTCCGCCCTCTGCAGGACGGCGTTAATCCTGGCCAAGCGACGCATCTGCAATTTCTCAGCCAATTTGAGAACGGTTCTCGTCGCTTGCCCACGGATAGCCTTGGCCGCGACGCGTGCGTACAGCTGTCTTCGTCATCGGGGTTCCTCTCAGGTCCCGTTTATCGATTTTAGGCGACATAGCAGGCAAGTGAATTTTTCAACCCGAAATAAAAGCGGTCGTTGGCAGCCCTGGAGGTTGCGTTGCTGAAGGTCTCCAAAAGGAGGAATGTCAAGGCTGCAAGCGACCCGATGGCGGTGTCTACTCCGGATCACCAGGTCGTAGGCGCTCCCGGGCCAAGCTCGCAGCTGTGAGTTTTCACCTCGTCCGAGCGGCCCGGCAGCCCCAAGTTGGCGCGATCGGCTGTTCCGGCATCGCGCCAATTCGGAGATCGGCGAGCCTTGACCCTCACCAGCACCCGACATACTTTCCATAAGCAACTTGCGTAGGGATAGCGGGTGCAGCCCGATGAAATCGAACTGATTGTGGACGACGCTGACTTCCGGAGGACCCATGCCTCCTCTTTGATGTCGTCACGCCCGATGGCGTGCTTCAGCTATTGGGGGATGTTGAGATGGGCAGCAACCATCTTGTTGTCCGTGACCTCCATATTGGGGGCGACGCCGAGGTCCAATGGGGTTGGTCCAAATTGCGCAAGCTCGGTCGAGTGATCGCGGAGAAGCTTAATGTCGACTACATCGAAGTTCGTGGAGCGGTTCGGACAACGGGTGCGAACCCGGGACGTCGTCCAGGTGTCGTCAGGCTTTCCCGTCCGGCTGAGCCTCGGCTTTTTACACAGCGCGAATACTCCTGAGGCTGCTCGGGTTCTCGTCAGGAGACAGCTGCCGCTGAGGACGGCCCATGCGGTCCTCACGGAGATGGTCGATCAGGGCAAGGCGTTCGTGACTGTTCCTTGCGTCGACGACCTGCGGGCACTGAAGGACGAACTCTCATCCGCAGGAGTGATCGCGAAGGTTCATGCGCCGCGGCCGATAAGCGTTCGCGAAGTTCGGGATAGCACCAAGCTGTCCCAGGAGGCGTTCTCCGTGAGGTATGGCCTCGATCTGGCAACGCTTCGAAACTGGGAGCAAGGTCGCTCGGAACCGGATGCAGCGGCGAATACTCTGCTTTGGACCATCGCCCGGAATCCGGAGGCAGTCGAAAAATCGCTCGACATGGAGGACGAAGTGGCGGCGCCGTCTCCCTAGTAATCTAAGTCTGGGAAGAGGGCCGTCGGAACGGCCCCTCCATCGCGCGGCTACTCGGCATGCCAATGAACTCTAGCCCGACCGCGCTTTGCTCCATGGTGGGCATAATCCCAATCAGATCCAGCACGACCTGTCGAGACGCACGGAGCACGCCCTGGAGGCGGACCTGCGCCTTCGCGCGACGGCCAAGCATCTCCAGTCCCTTAGCCAGAACCGGAATATCTCGTCCCCGCTACGGCCCGGACCTGGCTGCCACCGCCTCCTAGATAAACCGGCTCACCGCCACCCTTGAAGAGATGGCGGCAAAGGTCACTGCATTGATCGCGCGGCCGCGATTGCAGCAGGCAGATCCAGCTGCCTCCTAGGAGGTTCACGGCCGGGATTCAGCGGCCTCCTCGTCTGCTGCGACAGCTAATCCGATGACATGATGCACCGCGAACACATCGACGAGGTACGCAGCCTCGTCCCGGGAAATAGGCAACATGTCTGCCGTGATTTCATTATCGATATAGGACTCGGCGTCCCAAAGGGTCCGAGTCAGCTTCCCGTTGGCCGGCTCAATCCGCTCAATGATCCTTTCGAACGCGGCGTTGGCGGCCTCGATAAGCAAGTTACGGTCGGCCCCGGCGACTGGCAGGGACGCAATAACGGCATGGGTATCCATGACGAACGTTTCCTTCTGGAGTGGCGGTCTCTTGCCTCAGCATTTTCGGTCGCCATGCCGACGCTGGTTCTTGTAGGGGTGGCTCGTCGAAGCGCCAGGCGCCACCTTGTGCTCACATGCGCAGCCGCAGGATACGCGAGAATTCGGCAGATGCAATCAAAGGTGACAAGCACGGCTGCGCCAGGGACAGAACAGTGTCGGCATAGTGGGCGAAAGCGGTCTGCGAGCTTAAGGTTCCCGCGCGAAGCGGTCTGGAACCAAGCCTGATCCCCGGAGCCGCCGTCGCGCGTCCCGTCAAGCGCAGGCGCGCGCACTCCGCAAGGGCTTGAGCGGAGCGTTCCCTTGAGGACGAGCACGGCTGCGCGAGGGACAGAGCGCGTCGGAGGCGGAGCGGGTTCAGGCGGCCTGATCCTTGGTGAGTCCAGAGCGCCTTCTTTAGTCGGCCGCTCGGGCGAAACGCCGTTCCTGGCGGTGGCAACCTGGCCTTACCATTCCGAAAGCAAGGAGCTAAGGGGATTAACCTTCCGGTTTCGGCACGCCTGGTCTAGTCGGCGGATAGATGAGTGTTGTGATGTCTGCTACAATCGAGAAGTAGAGTCGAGGGGGGCGACAATGGTTGAAGTGTTCCGCGGAAGGAGCGGTAAACTCGAACACGAAGGGGCCGCGCTCGGTAGAGTCCATGCGCAGGCAAATCACCGCAAGGCGTTGGGGTACTGGCTCGGGTTCTTGAAGGGCGTGATGGCCAGCGAGCAGGTGGAGCGGGCGGAGATGCCGCCACTCAGGGTCGAAGCTGAGCAGTTCCTGTCCCTTCTTCACGACGATGATGCTGCCGAGCTCATCCGCGATCTGGATATTTGGGGTAACGCGCCCGAAGAGATCTACGCGGTCCTTGAAACAATAATCGGCATAAGGTCACGGGAGTTGATCGCCGCTGACGACAAGGACGAAGTAAACGAGTTCTACGGATTCTGTGCCGGCATCGCCTGCGACAACTCCATCACGCCAGCAGAGGTCGAAAAACTGCTGTCCAGGTTGGACTCGAGTGTGGTCCTGCGCAGAGACAGCCGCGTGGCATCTCTCGGAGAAACTGCCAGAAGGTCTTTTGCTGACGGTCGCATAACCGCCGAGGAGGCAGAAGACATATGCGGGTGGATTGCCCGTCTTGTCGGCGACAGCGCGACAGACACGGGGCTGCCTACCTTCGGCAATGTGGGTGTCATTGACGGCGCCTTGGAGGACGCAAGCCAGTTCGTGATTCCGAGCCGGATGTTCGTCCTCACGGGAAAATTCGCCATCGGCCCGCGAAAGGCAATCGCTGCGAGGATTTGCGAACGCGGCGGTGATTGGAAGGACACCGTCTGCGGCCAGACCGACTACCTCGTCGTCGCGGCCGAAGCGTCTCGGGACTGGAAGCACAGCCACGAAGGCACGAAGATCATCAGGGCAATGGAGCTTCGCGAAAAGGGAGGTCGGCCGGATCTGGTTCTTGAACCGATGCTGGCCAAAGCGTTGGGTTTCTGACCGCCTCCATACGCTTGAGAGCCTGATCGGAAGCGCGGAGCCTGAACACCTGAGCCTTAGTGAATCGTGATACGGGGCTCTGGGCGCTCGCCACACTTTTAAGCAAAACTGGCTCGACGTGGCGCTCGGCTGCTATTCCTCCGTCCATGCCGAGATGACCGTTCGGATCGTGGCCGCTCTCTCGTGTGCGACTTGCCCATCGATCGGATACTGACGGAGACAGACGGCCCTTTCACTCACGTCGAGGGTCGGCCCAGCGAGCTCCGCTGACGTGAAAACCACGGTCGCCGCGATGGCCGACGTCCGGAGGTCCCGATCGAGCCGTCAGGACGGCGGTAAGATAGAACCTTGGTTCTTTATTGAGATGGGGGCCTCAAGGCTAGATTTGTAATCTTCGTGCTACATAATGGGTGAATCTGTAGCACCAAGGTGACAGAATGCCCACTCCACACAATCCTCCTGCTGCGGTGCGGCGCGCGCTGCGCAAGCTTGGGGCGAACATCCATGATGCCCGTCGACGCCGACGGCTGCCTATGGCGGTCGTCGCCGAGCGCGCCTTCACGTCTCGCTCGACGCAGCAAAGCGTCGAGTCCGGAGAAACCAACGTCAGCGTCGGCATTTATGCCGGCGTTCTGCAAGCGCTCGGTCTCCTCGACGGCCTGAGCCAGGTAGCCGACATCAGCAACGACAGCGTCGGTCAGGTGCTCGCCAGCGCCGACCTGCCCAAGCATGTCCACCTCAAGCGGCCAACCGGCTCGTCCAGCAATGGCTGACTTCGAGGCCCATATCGATTTGGACGGCCGCACACGCCGATCGGACTGGCGAGGATCAACGAGACCATTCTCTTCGAGTATGACGGTGCATGGCTTAAGGATCCGGACGCTCGCCGGAGGCCGGCTCTTGCCTGCGCCGTGATTGCAGCGCTCAGCCCACACGTCGGGCGCATGTCAGCGGGGATAGTCCTCCGCTCGGAACAGGAGCCGGATCGAAGCCCCTCAACGAAGGTCACGCGGTTGTTAAAACAACGAACGCATTGAAGTGACTGCCAAATGTTTTCTGGCAACGAGAACATTTCGACCCTGAGGCGTCAAAAAGTCACGCTTTTGATTTTAGGGAAATCGCCGAAAAAATATTTGGAGGTTTCGTCAACTATCGCGACCGGTTGGACGATTTTGCACCTCGCGGCCGCCCGGCGGCCTGCTCGACGCTCGTCAAAAAATACCGTCGCCCAACATATATCGTGCGTCCTAGACCGATGCCATCCAACCGTAAGGGGGTACCGGCCGGACTGCCAGCGCCTTGATCAAACCCTGCGTTCTGGTTATATTACTGGAAATATGTCGGAGGCAACTATGGGCAGCTCGCAAAGACGCGCCATTCAAAGCTATCGATCTCGCCTTAGCGAGCGCGGCTTGGCGCGCTTCGAAGTGCTTGGCCGCGATGCCGATCGCGACCTTATTCGATCTTTGGCTCGCCGCCTGGCCGAAGATGGGCCGGATGCCTCTAGCCTGCGCGCTGCTGTCAGCCAGACCATCGCGGGCGAGCCACCCAAGCCTGGCGGGATCCTCGCCGCATTGCGTCGTTCGCCGCTGGTGGGAGCCGACCTCGATCTTTCCCGCTCCCATGAAGAGGGACGGAAGATCGACCTGTGACACGCTACCTCCTCGATACCAACATCATCAGCAATGTCGTCAAATCGCAGCCGTCGGAATCGCTCCTGGCATGGATGTCGAGTCAGCGTGACGAGGATTTGTTTATCGCTTCGCTGACCGTTGCGGAAATTCTTCGCGGGGTTCTGGAGAAGCCGCGCGGGAAAAAACGCGACGCACTCGACAAATGGTTCTCTGGGCCTGAGGGGCCGCAGGCGCTGTTTGCGGGCCGCATCCTCTCGTTCGACGACAAGGCCGGGCTGATCTGGGCGCGGCTGATGGCAGGAGGAAAAGCGGCTGGCAAGCCGCGCAGCGGGCTCGACATGATCATCGCCGCTGTCGCCGGAGCGAACGAGTGCGTGCTGGTAACGGATAACGAAAAACACTTTGCCGGGCTCGAGGTCATCAATCCGATACGCGGAGCGGTCTGATGCGGCGGCGGGTCCAGGAATGCTCGGGACGGTATGGCTGAAACTCAGATAGAGTGGACTCCGCTTGGAACTCAGTCGCAGGATGCTCGATCGTTACGGGCAGGCTGCGCCCATTGTTATGCAATACAGATGGCCAAACGCGCCAGCGCCAGCGTCCTGCGCCAGGACCTCCCGAAACGTCGCCAGCATCGTCTCCGCGCTCGGATCGCCAAAACCTAGCAGGTCAAGGTCGCGTGTGCCGCGGTGCGGATCATTCGAACAGCTCATCATCAGCATCGCGCCCTTCAGCACGAAGCAGTCAGCGTGGGGTGACTGGCTAAGCCGGAAAAGCAGCCGCTCCAGGGCGAAGCGGGTCAGAACCAGATCGAGGTCTGGCCACTTGCCTTGGCGAGTTGCAGCAGACGTGCGCGCACTGAGGCTCCGATGTTCTTGATCTCTTTAGCCATTGGCAGTCAGCGCCTCGATATACGGCCGGATGACCGTGGCGACACCGCCACGCTCAGCCTGCCTGCCAATTTCGCCGGGCGTGGCCTTGCGCTGGCGAAGCGCTTCCTGGAGGCTCTCGATCGCCACCGACAGGCCGATCTTGTTGCGATATCGGAAAAGTCCGCGATTGTTTTGACAACCCCAAAGACCTTTGCGGTCACGCCCTCGACAACATGAGTTTCGACGCTGTCGTTGAGCAGATTTCGGTAAAACGCACGATGCGAATGGGTGTGCCTCGGGTTTGGGAGCCCAGTCTTTCTGGCCGATGGCCACCATACCTGTCTCGGAAGCTGATCTGTCAGCTGGTGGAATGCCAGGGCTGACACAAGGCAACGCCTTTGGGTACGCGCTTGGCAGCCTCGGCTAGGCTATGATTAGCGTCGAGCGGCGCATCGGAGAGTTGGTGGAGGCCGCGTGCGAGCCGGAGCACCTCCCCATCCCGTTCCATGCGACTCATCGTGGCCGCTGTTACGCCGGCGTTGCGCAGCTCCGCGAGACGCGCGATTCGCGCACTGTCAGAACTGCGTGGGCGATTTGGCGCAGGGCAGCGGGCTCTGGCTGATACGACATCTCGGAACTAAGGGGTTACAGTTTGAGGATTTGTATCACCTTTGAGAATCAATGGAAGCCAATCGTCAGCCGCGCCGCAGCCATGCTTTGAGCTCGCCGTGGACGGCGACCCCTTCGAGCAGGATATCGGTTTCCTTGGGATGTGGTTCATCGGGACAGAGATCGGAGCCATGGACAAGATGGATTTCATCCCCGTCAATGCTGAGCGTCCCATCGCGCGGCGACCGGCGCATGAAGCGCCTCGGCCGTACGCCGCATCTTCGCAAGCCGGCCTTACCGCGCAGCCGCCGTTGTGCTGGGGCGCATCCGGTATGCACGTGCCGCAACAGATCCTTCAAAGAAAATCGCGGACTTTTAGCACTCTAAACCGCTCAGAATATGTACGTTGAGCCTATCATTTGGGCCGCGGGTCGAGACCGTGGCATATCGGAAAACGATCTGCGATGCGGTCGGCGTATTGGCCTTGTCGGACGACAAGATTGCCTCTGAAAGAGTGGGAGGACGCCAAATGGAGGAAGTTTGCCAGCCGATGATGACACTGGTCAGGCGCCTAAAGGCGGCGGCTCATCTTGATCGACTTCGAATCCTGGGACTTTGCGCGCATGCGGACCTGACCGTCTGCGAGCTAGCAGAAGTTCTGAGTCTGTCTCGCGAGCACGTGGTCGCACACGTCCGCCAGCTTGCCAGAGCCGGCTTTCTTCTCGGCAACGAACAGCGCCCCTGGCCTTCGTACCACCTCGAAGCAGGAGGCTCGGACGGCG
This sequence comes from Mesorhizobium sp. WSM4833, assembly GCF_055811095.1. NCBI lineage: Bacteria > Pseudomonadati > Pseudomonadota > Alphaproteobacteria > Hyphomicrobiales > Phyllobacteriaceae > Mesorhizobium > Mesorhizobium sp. WSM4833. The sequence continues at coordinate 30,019 of NZ_JBVVQG010000020.1, read as the reverse complement.
GCTTGGTTCAATTGTTGGTTGATCTCCTGCCCCACGGCGATGGCCATCACAGACAAGACCTACAGCGCCTGGAGGCGATACAGGGCGCGCGGTCCAAGGTGGCCGCCTGCTTGTCCTGAAACTTAGTCTCAATGGAGCGCGAAGCTGACATGAACAATTCGACTGGCGGCGCCATCGCGGAGCTTGGCACTTGCGAGTGGCCTCACCTGGCTGTCGCAGATTCTCGCGTTCACGAGCTGCTTTTAAGACAGGAGCGCCAGGAGCGGACGACCCTCAAACTTATCGCCTCGGAGAACTTCGCGTCCTCCGCGGTGCTGGAAGCGACCGGGTCTATTTTCACCAACAAGTATGCCGAGGGATATCCCGGCGCGCGCTACTACGCCGGAAACGAGATTGTCGATGAGCTTGAAAACCTCGCCATAGAGCGATTGAAGGCGCTGTTCGGCTGTGAACACGCCAACGTGCAGCCTTATTCCGGCTCGCCGGCCAATCAGGCTGTCTGTCGAGCGCTGTTGTGCCCGGGAGACAAGATGATGGGCTTGACCCTCCCCGGCGGGGGGCATCTGACGCACGGTTGGGCGGTGAACTTCTCCGGCACTGACTATCAGCGAGTTCCGTACGGGCTGCACGAAAAGACACAGCAGATTGACCATGACCGCTTGCGCGAGACAGCCAAACGGGAACGACCGAAGCTCATTTGGGTCGGCGGAACTGCTTATCCGCGCATCTTTGACTACGAGGCAATGGCCGACATTGCTTCGGAGGTGAACGCCTATCTGGTGGCCGACATCGCCCACATCAGCGGCCTCATTGTCGCAGGAGTGCATCCAAACCCTGTTGGCCGTTGCGATGGGGTCACCAGCACCTCTCACAAATCGCTCCGCGGCCCTCGCGGTGGCTTCATCTTGTCAAGGAATGAAGACCGCTATCAGGCGCTCTACCATTCCAAGAGCAAACACAATCTGGCCAAACGCATAGACCGTGCCGTGTTCCCTCTCCTCCAGGGCGGACCGCACATGAATACGATTGCCGCGCTTGCTGTCGCTCTGCACGAAGCAGGCAATGCATCCTTCCGTGTGTACGGTCAGCAGATCGTCAACAACGCCAAGGCTCTGGCCCAGGCGCTTCTGGAGCGAGGTTATGAACTCGTCACTGGGGGCACTGACAATCACATGCTGATCCTTGATCTTAGGGACCGGCCGCTGTCTGGGAAAGACTATGCCGAGCGATTGTCGCAAGCAGGGATCATTACGAACTTCAACATGGTGCCGGGCGACCGGCGCCATCCCGCGCTCACCAGCGGCATACGCTTAGGCACGCCAGCAGTAACGTCTGTGGGCATGCGCGAGGCGGAGATGGTGCAGATCGCAGCCTTCATCGACCTGGTTTGCCGCCAGCCCGATGATTCGGACGTCCATGCCCGCGTGCGCAGAGACGTTGCCGATTTCTGCGCTGCGTTCGACGTGCCTGGCATCTCCGACAGGTAAGGCGGCCGGATCAACTGTCACATCCAATTCCAACGTTTGAAGCGAGGACATTCCATGACCAGACAATTCGTGTTCTCTTCCGAATCCGTCGGCGCGGGACATCCCGACAAGATGGCCGACAATATCTCAGATGGCGTGCTTGATGCGATCCTTCGCAAGGATCCTAAGGCCCGAGTTGCTTGTGAAGCGTTGGTGAAGTCAGGGATGGTCGTTCTGGCTGGCGAGATCACCAGCCACACGCAGATCGATTACAGCCAAGTTGCCCGCGATATCATTTTGGACATTGGATATGACGACGATGCGATCGGCTTTGACGGCCGTCGTTGCGCCGTGATTTTGGCCTTGACCGAGCAGTCGCCCGACATCAGCCAGGGCGTCGACGAGGGACGAGGGCAGGATCTCGATCAGGGAGCAGGGGATCAGGGCCTCATGTTCGGGTACGCGTGCAACGAGACCGAAACATTGATGCCGTTGCCAATCCAACTTGCTCACGATTTGACAAAAAAACAGGCAGAGGTGCGCCAAACCGGACGCCTTGGCTGGCTTCGCCCGGACGTTAAATCTCAAGTCTCCGTCCGCTATGAGGGTTTGCGCCCGGTAGCGCTTGATACCATAGTCCTGTCGACGCAGCATGACGAGGAGGTCTCACAAGCCACGGTCCGCGAAGGCGTCATTGAGGAGATCATAAGGCCGGTCTTGCCTCACGACGACCTGGATACGACGAGGATAAGGTTCCTGGTCAATCCAACAGGCCGGTTCGTGGTCGGTGGGCCGCGCGGCGACTGCGGGCTCACCGGACGCAAGATCATCGTCGATTCCTACGGCGGGATGGGGCGTCACGGCGGTGGCGCCTTTTCGGGCAAGGACCCGTCGAAGGTTGATCGATCGGCCGCCTATGCGGCGCGGCACGTCGCAAAAAACGTCGTTGCCAGCGGCCTTGCGGAGGTCTGCGAGGTTCAGCTTGCTTACGCGATCGGTGTCGCCGCGCCGGTCTCTGTCCTCGTCAATACATTCGGAACCGCAAAGATTGATGAAAAGAGGATCGAGCGCGCCGTCCTTGAGCTTTTCGATCTCCGGCCGAAAGGCATCATTAAGGCGCTTGATCTCTTACGGCCGATTTACCGCAAGACCGCGACATACGGACACTTCGGCCGCGAAGAGCCGGAGTTCAGCTGGGAAAAGACGGACAGAGCTGACGAGCTGTTGCGAGAGGCAGGACCGGCAGCCGCGTGAGGCGCCGGTATTGGACGCGTCGGCATAGGGCGACCCATTCCACACTCATAAGAAACACCCGGTCGGGCGTGGCAGAAAGCCGGCAGGTTCCAAGGCGGAGACATTGATGCCGGATTATGACGTGCTTTGCATCGGCAATGCCATTGTCGACATCATCGCCCAGTGCGACGACGCTTTTCTCGAGACAAACGGCATCATCAAGGGTGCGATGAACCTCATCGACACCAAGCGCGCCGAGCTGCTCTACAGCCACATGGGACCGGCGATCGAGGCCTCGGGTGGCAGCGCCGGCAACACGGCGGCTGGCGTCGCCTCCTTCGGCGGACGCGCCGCCTTCTTCGGAAAGGTCTCCAACGATGCGCTGGGCGAAATCTACGCCCACGACATCCATGCGCAGGGCGTCGCCTTCGACACCACGCCGCTCAAGGGTGAGCCGCCGACGGCGCGCTCGATGATCTTCGTCACGCCCGACGGCGAGCGCTCGATGAACACCTATCTCGGCGCCTGCGTCGAGCTTGGCCCTGAGGATGTCGAGGCCGACAAGGCGTCTGGCGCCAAGGTCACCTATTTCGAAGGCTATCTGTGGGACCCGCCGCGCGCCAAGGAGGCAATCCGCCAGACGGCGAAGCTGGCGCACGCGGCGGGCCGCGAAGTGTCGATGACCCTGTCGGATTCGTTCTGCGTCGACCGCTACCGCGACGAATTCCTCGAGCTGATGCGTTCGGGCACGGTCGACATCGTCTTTGCCAACAGCCACGAGATCAAATCGCTCTACCAGACATCCTCGTTCGACGAGGCGCTGGCGCAGATCCGCAAGGATTGCCGGATAGCCGCCGTGACCCGCTCGGAAAAAGGCTCTGTCATCGTGCGCGGCGACGAGACCGTGGTGATCAAGGCGACCGCGATCAAGGAACTGGTCGACACGACGGGCGCCGGCGATCTCTATGCCGCCGGCTTCCTGCATGGCTATACGCAAGGCCGCGACCTGCAAACCTGCGGCGACCTTGGCTCACTGGCGGCCGGCTTGGTGATCCAGCAGATCGGCCCCCGGCCACGGCAAAATTTGCGCCGCGAGGCTGAGCAGGCGGGGTTGTTGTAGGGCAGCATCTCGGCCACGTATTGCCCACCTTTCCCTTTTGCAGGCTGTCCAGGCAAGCGCGTGTAAATCGAACGCGTACCAGTCCGAGAAGCATGCCGGTTTTTCTCCAAATTTCTGATTGTTGAGGCTCAGGAACATTGGCGCACTTCGGGCCAGTACTGCCGCCCGATGATGAATGGCCAACACGCGCCCTTTGACGAAGTCGTTTTGAGACGGGATCGTACAAGAGGCAGATTGCCCGAGGGGCGAGCCACAGTCTGCAAACATCGGAGCCGCAGAATGCTCAGCTCTACGGCGACATGGGACGTGGAACAAGCCGCAGGCGAACAATTCACATAAACACATAAACATTTCTTTATACGGAATTGACAAGAAATTGGGCTGCTGCGATTGTTCGCATGTCGTGGTTCTCCGCAAGGCGTTGCCGTAGCGGAGCTAAGAGGGAAGCCGGTACATGCCGGCGCTGCCCCCGCAACTGTAAGCGGCGAGCCAAACCCAACAATGTCATTGGGGCGAATGCCCCGGGAAGACGGGGCAGAGGCTGTGACCCGCGAGCCAGGAGACCTGCCTCGGTAAACAACGTCCACAGGCGGGGTGTCTGGTGGCTGCGGCAGCTCGGCGTTGATGCCGGCCTGCTAGCGCCTTCCTTGCCCCCCGCCCCAACCATCGGGGTATGGAATGAATGTCTCCCAGCAAGTTCCCATAGCAACGCTTGGCGTGCCGCGTATCGGTCGCCGGCGAGAACTGAAATTCGCTCTCGAAAGCTACTGGTCCGGAAAATCGTCTGCTGCCAACCTTCTGGCGACGGCGAAGGCACTGCGTGCCGCCAGTTGGAGCGAGCAGCACGACCGCGGCGTGTCGAAAATCCCGTCGAACGATTTCTCACTTTATGACCATGTGCTCGACACCGCGGCAATGGTCGGCGCCGTGCCAGCTCGTTACGGCTGGACGGGCGGCGAGGTCCCGCTCGACATCTACTTCGCGATGGCGCGCGGCACGCAAGGCGATACCGCGGGTTGCGGACAGGCCAGTCACGGGCATGCAGTTCAGGGGCAGCGCGTAACCGCGATGGAAATGACCAAATGGTTCGACACGAACTACCACTACATCGTGCCGGAGCTGGGCGACGATCAGACCTTCGCCCTCTCGTCAACCAAACCAGTCGATCACTTTCTGGAGGCAAAAGAGCTCGGCATCCATACACGCCCGGTCATCCTTGGACCGGTGACCTTCCTCAAGCTGGCGAAGTCTCCCGATCAGGGCTTTAATCCCATAGCGCTGCTACCGCGGCTGCTGCCCGTCTACGAGCAACTCCTGCAGAGGCTGGAACTCTCGGGGGCCGACTGGGTGCAGATTGATGAGCCGGCGCTTGTGCTCGACCTTAACCCGAACGAACGAGCTGCCTTCGAATTCACCTACGGCCAGCTGTCGAATGCCGCGCCCAAGTTGAAAATTATGTTGGCTACCTATTTCGGGCCGTTGGGAAACAATCTCGAGACCGCGGTTTCGCTGGGCCTGGCGGGCCTGCATCTCGACCTCGTGCGCGCTCCCGAGCAATTGGAGACGATTGGTCGGCTCGCACCGAAGGATCTGGTGCTCTCGCTTGGCTTGATCGATGGCCGCAATGTCTGGCGCGCGAACCTGACCGCCATTCTCGACCGCATCAAGCCGGTCATCGCCGGTTGGCCGCTCGACCGCGTCGAAATTGCGCCTTCCTGCTCGCTGCTTCACGTGCCGATGGACCTGCGGATGGAGACCGCGCTCGTTGTAGACGTCCGTTCGTGGCTGGCATTCGCCGCCCAGAAGACTGAAGAGCTGCTCGTGCTGGCCCAAGCCTTGTCCGAAGGCTGGGAGGCCGTAACAGGCGGGCTGAAGGCTTCTGATGAGGCGGCCGCCGCGCGCGCAATGTCGACAAAGGCCCATGATCCGCTCGTCCGCGGGCGAGTCAGCAGCATTGACGGCGCCATGAAGCAACGAAAGAGCGCATTTGCCAAGCGCTCGAGAGTCCAGGCTGACACGCTCGCCCTGCCGTTGTTCCCGACGACGACCATCGGGTCCTTCCCGCAGACGCCCGAGGTGCGCAGGGCACGCTCCGCTCATGCGAAGGGTCGGCTGAGCTATATCGACTATCAGACCTTCCTGAAGAAGGAGACTGAGTGGGCCGTCCGTTGGCAGGAGGAGATCGGGCTCGACGTGCTGGTACATGGCGAGTTCGAACGAAACGACATGGTGCAGCATTTCGGCGAGCAGTTGTCCGGCCTCGCCTTCACCCAGCATGGCTGGGTGCAAAGTTACGGCTCCCGGCTCGTGCGCCCTCCCATCATCTTCGGCGACGTATCGCGGCCCAATCCGATGACGGTTCTCTGGTGGCAATTTGCCCAGTCGCTGACGAAAAAGCCGGTGAAGGGCATGCTCACGGGCCCAGTGACGATTCTTAACTGGTCTTTTGTTCGCGACGACGTACCTCGCGCCGAGGTCTGCCGCCAGATTGCACTCGCCATGCGCGATGAAGTGGCCGACCTCGAAAGAGCTGGCGCAAGAGTGATCCAGATCGATGAGGCTGCGTTTCGCGAAGGCTTGCCCCTGCGGAAGTCCGAGTGGAAGCATTATCTCGGCTGGGCTGTCGAATGCTTCCGGCTCGCCTCGACGGGTGTAGAGGACGCGACTCAAATTCACACCCACATGTGCTATTCGGAGTTCAATGAAATCATCGACTCGATTGCTGAACTGGACGCGGACGTGATTTCAATCGAGACGTCGCGCTCCAAAATGGAACTGCTGGACGCCTTCACCAAGTCGAAATATCCGAACGAAATCGGTCCCGGCGTCTACGACATTCACTCGCCACGTGTCCCCGAGATCGGCGAGATCTTGCATCTTGCCCAACTGGCTCGCGAGCGACTGTCGGACGGCCAACTGTGGGTGAATCCGGACTGCGGCCTCAAAACAAGGAAATGGGAAGAGGTCCGCCCTGCCCTCATCAACATGATCGCTGCAGCCTGCGCGCTGCGGGAGAAAGTGCAGGCGCAGGCCGCTGGGCCACTGTGACGGCAAACATGTGACCCGCGGGCCTCGCGGATAATTTGAGGCAGAAAGGACGGCAGCGAAAAGCCGCGAAGACGTCGGTCGACGCGTGCGAGTCCACCCTTGTCGTCCAGCCGAAGGCCGCTGGACGGCTGAGCGGCGGGGCACGATTTGGGACGCCGATTCTGGTCCGAGGACGGATGATTTCGGCCTCGAAATGGAGGAAGGCGGTTTTGTCCGTGAGCTTCTGCCTCACAGGGCCAGCGGCCGACAGACGCGAGGGATCAACGCTTGCAGATGCCGCCTGAGCACTGGCACTATCGAGATATCGGCGGCGAGGTCGACCCATCAAGAGCGTCGGTGTCGATTTGACTGCGTCGCATGTGGCGGACATCGACAAAATAGCCATACCGCCCAGCCGCAAGCTGCGACCATTCCTCATCGTTTCAATTGAAGCCGGCTGCATCTGGCACGGCGTGTGCTCCGCTCCTGCTGAAGTTCCGCTAGGACAGAGCTTTTCACGCGCGCACGGCTCGCGGTGGTGTGTTGCTTCGACACAAACGCCCCCGTGGACATTACGATCGGTCCAAGAATTCAGCTGTGCTCTCCGAGCCTATCTTTCCGTCATGCAGGCTACCCGAGCAGTCGGGAGGAGTGGAACCAACCAAGTTGTAAGGAGCACCTGATGTCTGACATGATGAAGGCACTGGTGAAGGCCAAGGCCGAACCGGGCATCTGGATGGAAGAGGTGCCGGTGCCGGAGATCGGCCCCAACGACGTGCTGATCAAGATCAAGAAGACGGCGATCTGCGGCACCGACGTGCACATCTACAATTGGGACCAGTGGGCGCAAAAGACGGTGCCGGTGCCGATGGTGACGGGCCATGAATTCGTCGGCACCGTTGCCAATTTCGGCGCAGCGGTCACCGAATACAAGGTCGGCCAGCGCGTGTCGGGCGAAGGCCACATCGTCTGCGGCCATTGCCGCAACTGTCGCGCCGGGCGAGGGCATCTGTGCCGCAACACGCTCGGCGTCGGCGTCAACCGGCCGGGTGCCTTCGGTGAGTATCTGGCGATCCCGCAGCACAATGTCGTGCCGATCCCCGATGATGTGCCCGACGAGATCGCGGCGATCTTCGATCCGTTGGGCAATGCCGTGCACACGGCACTCTCCTTCGATCTGGTCGGCGAGGACGTGCTGGTTACCGGCGCCGGGCCGATCGGGATCATGGGCGCGCTGGTGGCGCAATGTGTGGGCGCGCGAAAAGTCGTCATCACCGACATCAACCCGGTGCGGCTGGCGCTGGCGAAAAAACTCGGCGTCCAGCATGTTGTCGACGCCTCGAAGGAAAAACTGCGCGACGTCATGCCGGCGCTCGGCATGACCGAGGGTTTTGATGTCGGCCTCGAAATGTCAGGCGCCGCCCCCGCTTTTCGCGACATGATCGACGCCATGAACAATGGCGGCAAGATCGCCATTCTGGGCATCGCGCCGACCGGTTTCGAGATCGACTGGAACAAGGTCATCTTCAAGATGCTGCATCTCAAGGGCATCTATGGCCGCGAGATGTTCGAAACCTGGTACAAGATGATCGCGCTGGTGCAGGGCCCGCTGGATGTTTCGGATCTGATCACGCACCGCATCGGCATCGACGATTTCCAAGCCGGCTTCGATGCGATGCTCAGCGGCAGTTCGGGCAAGGTGGTGATGGACTGGTAGGGCGACGGCCGGCGTGATTTTGCGAAGGTGGTGACGGGACACCACCCTGGCCTGCCGTCGATCTCCCCGCGCGGGAGCATGGCTGGTGCAAACAGTGGCTGCTCCCCAACGTGCGCCGCTCAATGTCGGCGACGTAGGCGGACCAATCGGACGATGCTCGTAGCAATTCGCCCAGATCGGTTAAGGAATGCTCACAGGCCCCATCGTCTGCTTCCCAATGCCTAGGATCGAGGCCGAGGTGTCCTGGGCGTTTCAGGCGGCAAGATGGGATATGTGATCTCCGGTCGCTTTCCGGTCAGCGAATGAAGGTAGGCAACGATCCGATCGATTTCGATTTGGGTCAGCTCTTGGCCAAGCTGGGTGGTGCCCATGATCGCGACCGCCTCTCTCAGGTCCCAGACCTTGCCCGAATGAAAGTATGGCGCGGTGATTGCTACATTGCGCAGCGACGGCACGCGGAAAACATAGGAATCCTCTGGTACGCTGGTGACGGCAAATCGTCCCTTGTCGTTCTCGGGGAGAATGTCGGCGCTAGGCTTCTCAACGAGGCCGAATGGATAATAACCATTCCCACCAAGATTGACACCGGAATGGCAGGACGAGCAGCCCTTTTCGATGAAAAGGGCCAGGCCCTGTTTCGCTTCGGGGCCGATGGCGGTGTCATCGCCATTGAGGTAGGCGTCGAAGGGGGCCGGCGTGACCAGCGTCGCCTCATAATCTGCGAGTGCGGTGGCTAGGTTATCAAAGGTGATGGGTTCGGCCTCCCGCGGGAAAGCTGAATGGAACCACTCCACATATTGCGGCATCGATTTGAACGTCTCGAGCACTTGGTGCGATGTGTTGGCCATCTCGGCACCGGCCTGTACAGGCCCTTTGGCCTGAGCTTTCAGGTCTTCGGCGCGACCGTCCCAGAACTGCGATTTGTTGAAGACAGAGTTAAACACCGTCGGCGCGTTGCGCTGCCCCTTCTGCCAACCATGGCCAATCGAAGTTTCACGATTGTCGTCGCCCCCGGTGGCCAGGTTGTGGCACGAGTTGCAGGAGAAAACGCCTGAGGACGAGAGGCGTGGATCGAAGAACAGGGCCTTGCCGAGGGCAATCTTCTCCGGCGTGTTCGGGTTGTTGGTGACCGCCGGCATGGGTGGCAAGGGCTTGAAGATGGCCAGTGCCGTTTCTCTGAGGTCTGGTGGAATGGACCGCGCAGCAAAAGCCGTGGCTGCGACCAGCGCAACAGCTATCGCAGGGAACAGGATTTTCATAGATGGAGTCCTTACGATGTGCACGGAACCCATTCTCCACATGCGGCTTGCGAACGCCCTGCGCTAGATCAGCGGATCGAGAGAATCGTGTCTGCCGTTCAAGCCAATCGAGCGGCGGGAACAGTGACTGCGGTTCATCGCCACGGCGGATTTTAATGGTGGGTGCGCGCAATCGCTGTTTTCGTCTGAGATTTTGGTCGGTTCCGTTGCCTGTCGCCACATGCTGCCGCAAAGCCCACCTGTTTAATGCGGCAAGGTTTCTGCCCCCGGCGCATGCACGGCTCATGGTCTACAAGCTTTCTGCGTCCTTCTTTGCGATTCAGACCGACGAGATCGGGGCTGAACGGCGGATACCGGCGCAGTTATGGACAGCTATTACCGCGCAGATTAGTGTCACGACAGCGTGGAGTGGCGCCATAGGCCTCGGTCCTGGACGAGCAACGAACAATCCTGTCGGGAGATTTGTTGCTTTCATCGGAAATCACCACTAGAAGCGACCGCTCCGCAGACCAATCCACCGGAGAGTTTCATGCCAGAAGAAGACTTTGAAAACGCCAACAACCTCATCGACCTTACCGCGGATGTTGTCTCAGCCTATGTTTCCAACAATCCCGTGCCGGTGGGCGAACTGTCTACCCTGATCGGCCAAGTGCACGAAGCTTTGAAACGCACGGCATCCGGTCGCGTCTCGGCACAAGAGCCGACGGTGTTGACGCCGGCCGTCCCGATCAGGAAATCGGTGACACCGGACTACATTGTCTCCCTTGAGGACGGCAAGAAATTCAAATCGTTAAAGCGTCATCTGGCGACCCATTACGGGCTGACCCCCAACGAATATCGCGCCAAATGGGGTCTGCCATCAGACTATCCCATGGTCGCGTCGAACTACTCGGCTGCGCGCTCTGCGTTGGCCAAGACAATGGGACTCGGCCGCAAACCGAAAGAGCCTGAGGTCTCGACGCCCGAGAAGCGGTCTAGGAAGAAGGTACCAGCGTGACTTCCTCCATCCAGACCCGTTGTGGGGCTGGCGGCTCGATCAGCAAGATGTGAGCGAAACACTCGAAAAGGCGGGATCAAAATCCCGCCTTTTCCCTTGGCACGGTGTGATTACACGCCGCGAAGCCGAATGGAACTGACATAGCGCAGAGACACAGGAGACCGCAGGGGTAAAAGGACCAACTTTTCAGCTTGGGACGGAAACCGTTGCAGACCTCTATCCTAAAAGAATATCGCGAGGCTCTCCTGCCTTGGTACACCATCTATCCGACTGTAGCGGAGTTCACCTCCAGCGTCGGGGCCGAAAGCTATGAGGAATGGCTCAGAGGTCTGCCTGCTGACGATTCGGTGTCGCTCTATCTGCACATTCCGTTCTGCCAATCGATTTGCTGGTTTTGCGGCTTTCCAACCACGATTGCCCGCAATCAGGGGCCGATCCTCAACTATATGAATGTTCTGCGTGACGAGATCTGTTTGGTCTCGGAGAAAGTGCAGCAGGGGCTCGTGGTGAACGACGTGCATTTCGGCGGAGGAACCCCGACCCTGATCGGGGCAGCCGAGTTCCTGGCCACTATAAAACTCCTGCGCCGCCGCTTCGCGTTCAGGGAAGCCGCCACGATCGCAGTCGAAATTGATCCACGCACCTTCACAGCCGAGATCGCCGAAGCGTTGGGAGCAGCGAACGTGAGCCGCGCGAGTCTGGGGGTGCAGAGCTTTGATCCGATCGTTCAAAAAGCGATCAACCGGGTCCAGAGCGAGGCGCAGACGGCCGCTGCCGTCGAAAAGCTGCGCCGGCACGGCGTAAGCGGCATCAACTTCGATCTCATTTTCGGTCTCCCAAACCAGACGCTAGAGTCCTGCGTCCAGACTGCGGCGGCGACTGTCGCCATGCGTCCCAGCCGACTTGCGGTGTTCGCCTACTCCCACATTCCATCGGTGATAAAAAATCAACGCCTGATCGAGAAGACTGCGCTGCCGGACAGCGTCGCTTGCGCCGAACAGGCTGCCGCCGTGGCAGAGACGCTGGTTGCGGCCGGCTACCGTGAGATCGGCCTGGACCATTTCGCCTTGCCGGACGACGAACTTACGCTGGCGCAGACCAGCGGTCGCCTACGGCGTAACTCGCTGGGTTACTCGGCCGACACCTGCAAAACCCTGATCGGTTTCGGTGCGTCCTCTATCGGGCGGGTCGGCGAGGGTTACGTCCAGAACGAGGTGACACGTGAGTCCTACAGCCGGCACATCGAAGCTGGCCGTCTGGCGACTTCAAGAGGCTGCCGACTTACAGATGAAGACCGCGTGCGAGCCACAATCATCGAGCGGCTGATGTGCGATTTGCAGGCCGATGTGCCGGCAATTTGTGCGGCCTATGGATTCGATCCAACTCGCCTTCTCGATTCGGCTGCTGAACGCCTGGCGAAGCTGGCCGAGGATGGGATAATGGACATCGAAAAGGGTTTCATCCGGGTGCGTCAGGAACATCGCTTCGTAATTCGCGCTGTTGCTGCCGCATTCGATGCTTTTCTCGACCGGGCTGTCCCATAGCACAGCCAAGCATGAGGGGGCCAAAGCGATGGCTCGTGCCAAACCGCCTGCTCGTCAAGCCGCCGCCGGCCCCGGTCACGGCGCCCTGCGCGGATTGAAGTATTGATTTCCCGAATGGGCAAGGTGCCGTCTAAGCGTCTCAGTCATACAACGGCGATTGGCTTTGCGAGATGGGCTGCCGTTCGACATCTGTAGGTTCGAATACCACCGTTTCGCAGGCAAGGATTTGGGCCGACGAAAGATCGTCGGCGCGATGATCTCGTCCAACTCCCGAGGCACGGTCGTGTATATCGCATCAAACTTCGATGCGGCGGTCCGTTCGTCAGTAATGAGGACCAACAGTCTTGAGGTTATGGGCGGAAACTAGCCTAGCCAGCTAATAGCGACGTGGGTAGGATCCGAGAATTCTCAGGCCATCAATCTCCGCCAACGCAGCCAGCGCCGGGTGCATCAAACGTGGCCAGCGACATCGATGACATAGTGATGGGTGTCCAGCCGCTCGCATGACGGTCGCTGATAGACATAGAGAACGGCCAAGTCGTCCTTCGAGAACCTGTTCAGGAGGGACACAACTGAGATTTTGCTCTGAAACGCGGAGGTGAAGTGCTGTCCGGTCAAATCCTGTCGGCGCAGGGGTCCTGCGCCGGAGCACCCACCACCGCGTAACGCTATGCAGGCCTTGTTCAATTCCTGTTCGCAATATCTGCAGATTATACAGCCCGGCACCAAGCGCAGGACCAAATGCCGCTATCGAGGAGAGTTTTGCTCAGCCACGAAAGATGTCGCTCCCACACGGCTCTCTCTCGCTCGTACTCGGCGACAATCGTGGGAGACGTCAAGCGCAGAACCTGGTCGAGGTAGGGAGTGGCTCCGACCAGAGAGGTCGTAGCTGGGAGGCATGCAATGTCGACGCAGCCATTCTCATATGCTTCGAACAATCCGTCGGTGAACGGGATGAGTTCAACTCGGTCACCAAAGAGGTCCAGCGAGGCTTGATGGGTCAGGTTCCCCCAGGGCCAATGTACCCTGCTCTCTTGATTCCGAGGTGTCGATGGCTGGAGGTTGGCTGAATTGCTCGTTCCCCGGCGCACTCGATCGATAATGCGTCAGAGCCCACATTCACACGCACGCGGTTCATGACCGAACATATAGCAGTGATCGGTGTGAAGCGACCCGGCCCACAAGAAGCCCGCAGCTTGATCTCAGTCGTTCTGATCCGCGCTTGTCGCTGTCGGCATCTGCTAGGTAAGAACTATTGTAGACAATAAGAGGGCTGGGACCCGCTCTCTTCGCTTGCAAAAATCTGTTTCAGCAGAACTTAGCAGATTGCCGCAATCCCCCGCCCGGTCAGCGGGAGATCCGTGTTCTTGCCCGCTCATATGGCGCGGTCAGTGGCCCTTCTGCCCGGCTCTTGCCGGGCAGAAGCAGAAAAAGATCAGCCAGCTTTGCTGAGACTGCCTGCGGAGGACTTGCCGGTACGGCGGTCCTGTTCGACCTCGTAGTTAATCTTCTGGCCCTCATTGAGGGTCGAAAGGCCCGCTCGTTCGACAGCGGAAATGTGTACGAAAACGTCCTGACCTCCGTTGTCAGGCTGGATAAACCCGAATCCCTTGGTGCTGTTGAACCACTTCACCGTTCCAGTCGCCATAACGTATTCCTTTGTAACCATCCAATGTAGACAGGCTATAAGCCAGGTCCGCTTCATATCCGAGATTTTAGGGACAGCAAAAGCGAAAATAGCAAAAGCCCCGGTCAAATCGCAAATCGGCTCGAGAGCTCCATCGTGACCGCCTGTCGCAGACAGCGTCTCCCGCTGGCGCTCCGAATGGCAAACACAAGTTCTGCAACGCTCCGGTAAAGCAAGAACCGCGTCTAACGCCGGTTCGGAGCCGTGTTAGGGAACCACCGATCGGCCGATGTTAGCAAGAGCACGCTGACGACCAGCAACTACGGGCGCGTGCTAACGTCACCATGTTCGCGCCCCTCTGCGAAGGATGCACCTAGCAACCTCTTTTAACGTGAAGCGCTCCCCGTCGACGGTGTCTGACGTCGGACAATGTCAGACGTACCGCAACACAGATTCCGGTGGATCGCATCGCCGAAACGGCTTTCCTCATCTGGCACGGCTCGTGCGCGGTTCATGCAAACGCGCAGGAGAGTCGTCCCATGATCCCCAAACAGAAAAATGCCGTCCCACCTTTCGCCGACCTACTCAAAATTGACACCCGAGCGGGGCCTGGCAGCATTGTCAGGGCTCGCCTGGACCGGCGCTGCCCACCGATCCGCCTTCTCCCCGTGAGGGCGCCAGGGACGCAGCACCTTGAAAATGACGGACAACTCACTTCCGTTCGAGCCTTGTCCATCGCCCCCTCACCAAAACCGAAGCGACCGTCTGCATGGCTGCGGGGGGCACTTTTTGCGACCGCTATGGCATTTCTGACGACCGCGCCTGCGGCGGCCGCCAATGCCTTCAAGGCAACGAATTTCCTGCTCGACAATGGCATGGAGGTTGTCGTCATACCCGATCACCGCGCACCCATTGTCAAACATATGCTGTGGTACAAGGTCGGCAGCGCCGACGAGCCTCCGGGCAAATCCGGCATCGCGCATTTCTTCGAGCATCTGATGTTCAAAGAGACGGCCAATCACGGCGCCGGCGAGTTGCACCGCGCGGTGGCCGAGATCGGCGGTTCGCAAAACGCCTTCACCTCTTACGATTACACCGCCTTCTTTGAAACGGTGCCGCCCTCGGCATTGGAACAGATGATGGGTTTCGAGGCTGATCGCATGCGCAATCTCACCCTCACAGAGGACGTCATCGACACCGAGCGGGAAGTGGTCCGCGAGGAGCGTCGCCTGAGGGTCGACAACAATCCGCAGGCGCTTCTCGATGAGGAGGTCGTCACGACGCTTTGGCAGAGCCAACCTTACCGCATCCCGGTGATCGGCTGGATGCACGAGATCGAGAAGTTGAATCGCAGCGACGCCGTCACGTTTTATTACAAATACTACTGGCCGAACAATGCCGTGCTGGTGGTGGCGGGCGATGTCGAACCGGAGAGTGTGAGGGCGCTTGCCGAGAGGACCTATGGCAAGCTCCCGCGTGGACCGGAGCTGCCGCCGCGTGAGCGCGCCTCCGAGCCGGTGCAGAACACCAAGCGCGTATTGACGCTGAGAGATGACCGCGTTTTGGTCCCCGTCTTCTCCAGACATTGGGTGGTACCGTCCTATCGCACCGCCGAGCCTGGCGAAGCCGAGGCGCTGGACCTCCTGGCGGAGATCCTCGGCGGCGGCAACCGAAGCCGGCTTTACCAGGAGCTCGTTGTCAAGCAAGGCATAGCCGCCGCGGCCTACGCTGGTTTCCAGGGCAACATGCTGGATGCTGGCAAGTTCAGCATCCGAGGCTGGCCGCGCGGCGACGCCGAGCTTGCGGATGTCGAGGCTGCCGTGGACGCCGAGATAGCGCGCATCGCCAGCAACGGCGTCACCAGCGACGAACTGGAGCAGACGAAAAACCGCTATATCCGCTCGTTCATCTTCGGCCATGACGAGCAAGGCACCGTCGCCCGCTTGTATGGCGCCACGCTTGCCACGGGCGGCAATGTGAAAGACGTCGAGGAATGGCCGGACCGCATCCGCAAGGTCACGGCCGATCAGGTTAAGGCCGTGGCGGCCCGCTACCTCGTGTCTGACCATTCGACAACCGGCTATCTCCTGCCCAAGGAAAATTGACATGATGACGAACCTCTACCGCAGGGCCATTCCACAGGCATTGCCCTCTCCTTTTGGACAAGGCTGGCGCCTCGCCTCTTCGCTGGCTGTGCTTTGCCTTGCCATTTTGTTCCTCACTCTCCCGGCACTTACCGCGCGTGCTGCCCTGAACATCCAAGAGGTGAAATCTGAACAGGGGATCACCGCTTGGCTGGTGGAAGACCATACGCTGCCGATCATCACGCTCCAGTTCGTGTTCGACGGCGGCACCAGTCAAGACCCAGCCGGTAAGGAGGGGCTTGCCGAATTAATGGCCGGCTTGTTCGACGAGGGCGCAGGCGATTCCGGCGGCGACTCCTTTCAGGTGCGGCTCGATGATGCCGGCACTGAGATGGGCTTCCACGCGGGGCGTGATGGCATCCATGGCTCGGTGCGCATGCTTTCCCTGCGCCAGGACGCCGCTTTCGATCTCATCAGGCTCGCGTTGAACAGGCCCCGCTTCGATCAGGAACCCCTTGACCGAATCCGCGCTCAGCTTCTCTCCGGCATCATCGCCAACGAGCGCGAACCTCACGCTATCGGCGAGGATGCCTGGCGGCGCAGTATCTATGGCACGCACCCGTATTCGAGGCCGCCCGAGGGCACCAAGGAAAGCCTGACCCGCATTACGCCCACCGATCTAAGCGCCTTCCACAAGGCCGCTTTCGCCCGCGGCGGGCTGCACGTCGCGGTCGTGGGCGACATAGATGCCAAGTCCCTGAGCGCAAGGCTCGACGAGTTGTTCGGCGATTTGCCCCCGAAACAGACGCTTGCGCCGGTGCCTGATGTCACGCCGAAGCTCGGCCGGTTGACCTGGGTCGCATACGCCCTGCCCCAGACTTCGCTCCGGCTGGCTTTTCCCGGCATCGGGCGCACCGAGCCGGAATTCTATGCTGCGCAGCTGATAAACGATATATTGGGTGGGTCATCTACCTCACGGCTGTACCGGGAAGTGCGCGAACAGCGAGGCCTTGCCTATAGTGTCTCCTCTAGCTTGGGAAGCCACCAGCATTCCAGCACGCTTGTCGTGGCCACATCGACGCGCGCCGACAGGGCGGCCGAGACGCTCGGCCTGATAAGACAGATAATCAAGGAACTGGCGGACACGGGCCCAACAGCGGCCGAGCTCGATGCGAGCAAGAAGCATCTGATCGGCGCCTTTACTATCGACCATCTGGGTTCCTCCAGATCTATTTCAGGCACGCTTCTCGCGTTGCAACTTGACAAGCGCGACAAAGACTACATTCAGCGGCGCCAGGCCCTCATCCAACAAGTGACGATCGACCAGGTCAGGGCGGCGGCGAAGAAAATGCTTTCGGCCGAGCCCGCCATTTTGGGCATTGGCACGGGGCTTGCCCCAGCCCCGTGACGACCAGCAGTCTCGCGCTCTGCCAAGGTCCGCACTGATCGTCTTCGGAATCGCGTAAATGCTGAGTGGCTAACGATTGGCAAGCAAGGGATTCCAACTTTCCGTAAAACGCGAAAGGTTCGGATCTCTGTTTAGGTGCCAGCCGGTCGGCAGATCGAAGAGCGCCTCGAAGGGAAAATAAGTAGCCCAAGGAGCGTCAGCGCTTGCGCCCAGTCAAAGGGCCGAGACACGGGCCGGCTGCAATGACAAGATCGGTCAAGACGGCAGCCGGCGAAGTGCCACACGCAGATGGCGGGACACGGGACTCCACGGCCCCCGACACGAAGTGCTGTTTTCCAACTCGGGATCGTCACCTGCTGTGGTCGAAGCGCACCCTTGCGGTTCGGTGAGCCTGCCAGCGTATCCGACTTACTCCGCAACCAGGTTCGTTTCTTTTGAGCATTATATGCAGCCACCTATTGGGTATAGCCGTTTCTCTCACCGGTTCAAGGTCACGCGATCGTAGGCTAGTGCCCTGTTCGCACAAGCGGCGGCGGCGCCGACTTCCGTTCGGAGTCGGGACTTTACTACGGCTGGCGGACCGATCGATCTTTCCACACGAGCCTCAAACGGTGCCGATGAGAAGCTTGGAAGAACCGTGCAGAGCAACTTTTTGGAAGGAAGCTCCGACCCCAGTTTTTGCTCAGTGATCGTTATGATGTCGACCTCACCTTCGCATTGACCCGAGGACTCCGATCTTGATCCGCAGCGCTGCCGCGGTGGGGAAGCCGATGCCTGTTGTTCAGGTTGCACCTTTCGAGAACCGCGAGTCATCGACAGAAGAAGTGAAAATTCTCGCTGCGAGCTGAGTGCAATGGTCTACCAGCCGTCTGACCGAGGCCCTATAAGCAACCCGAAGGTGCGGAGTACCACCGACGGCCTGTCGACCTACATATCAGCCGAATTTGAGAGGAATCCGGTATTGCCCTTGTGCCTGCCGATGATCCGCCACTTGAAATCCCCGGACCTGTTTGGCGCCATTGATCGCCTGCCGGCGCTCGGCACGCCGATTAGCGAGCGGACATTCGAGGTCCTCAATCCGTCGAGCGGTGAGGTTCTGGCGGCACTTCCCGACATGGGCGTGGAGGAGACACGCGCTGCGATCGACAAGGCCTATGTGGCGCAGCCTGGTTGGGCTGCGCTGACCGCCCGAGAACGCAGTGACGTTTTGTGGCGATGGCATGAGCTGATCATTGACCACGCCAATGATCTTGCCGCGATACTCACTGCAGAGATGGGCAAGCCGTTTGCCGAAGCCAAGTCGGAGGTTTCGCACGCGGCCGCGTATCTGCAATGGTACGCCGAAGAAGCCAATCGCATCTATGGCGAGACGATCTCCGCACCGTCGACAGACCGTCGCATGCTGGTGATCAAGCAGCCCATCGGTGTGGTCGGCACGATTACGCCATGGAATTTCCCGGCCTCGATGGTGGCGCGCAAGATCTCGCCGGCCCTGGCGGCGGGCTGCACGATCGTACTTAAGCCTGCTGAACAGACGCCGCTCGTGGCAGGTGCAATGTTCGCGCTCGCCCACCAAGCCGGCTTTCCCGACGGCGTGGTGAACCTGATTTATGCGTCTGAAGGTGATGGCGTCGGACGTGAACTTTGCTCCAACCCGAAGGTCCGAAAGATCAGCTTTACCGGCTCGACCGAGGTTGGCAGGCTGCTCATGCGCCAGTGTTCGGACCAGATCAAGAAGGTCAGCCTCGAGCTCGGCGGCAATGCGCCGTTCATCGTCTTTGACGACGCCGATATCGACGCTGCGGTTGACGGCGCGATCCAGGCGAAGTTCCGCAACGCCGGGCAGACCTGTGGTTCAGCGAACCGTCTTTACGTCCAATCGAGCGTTCACGATGAGTTCGTTGAAAAACTCGTGGAGAAAGTCCGGTCTTTGTCGGTTGGCGACGGCTTCGCTCCGGCAGTGGACGTCGGACCGCTCATCGACGTGCATGCTTTGGCCAAGATCGAGTCCCACATCGCAGATGCCGTTGCCAAGGGTGGCGCAATTCGATGCGGTGGCGAACGCATCGGCAAGGATGGGACCTTCTTCAAACCCGCAGTCCTCACTGAAATCACCAGCATTATGGCGGTTGCGCAAGAGGAGACTTTCGGGCCGCTGGCCCCGATCATTCGCTTCCATGATGCGGATCAGGTTGTGCGTGAGGCCAACGACACGATCTACGGCCTCGCCGCCTATTTCCGATCTACGGCCTCGCCGCCTATTTCTATGACTCGAACCTGAAGCGTGTCTGGCGCGTTGCCGAGGCATTGGAATACGGCATGGTTGGCATCAACACCGGGCGTATGTCTTCGGAAGCGGCGCCGTTTGGTGGCATCAAGCAGTCCGGCATTGGGCGAGAGGGTTCCCGCCACGGGCTCGAAGATTACCTCGAAATGAAATACCTCTGCATGGGGGGCATCTGATCTCTATGGGGATGGGCCGCCTCAGGCGCAGAATGAACCAAAGGGATGACAGAAACGCTTTGGCGAACCTTCTTGCGGCTGGTTTCGGCTCTTTCAAGACCTCCGGCCTGCGCGCCTTAAGTGAGATCCAGACGCCCAGCTACCTTGAACCGCCTCTACGGCGAGGAGGCAAGGCGCCGCTAGCAGACTGCAGGTTGCTCATCCTATCCAAGCGCGGCACGTCTCGCCAGGCTAGTGGTTCCAGAAAATAGAACGCGATTGTCCATCAGCTGCGCTGACGCAGCGAATGTCGTCAGCCGACGGTGCATGGCGTCCGCACGCCCCGCGGATGCCATCGACACGTTTACGCCGCAGCCCCCCTATTGCCGCACCGCCAACTGAGCGCCCTTCGCGCATCGCTCTCAATCGGTACAGTCGCCGGCATTCTCGCCTGGAGAAGGTTCAGTGACACAAGACGTGCCCAGGCCGTGCATGCACGAAAGACATTGAGGGTTGAGATCCAATGATTACAGCGCATCTGCTCGACATGGACGGGGTCCTGGTCCGGGGCGGCCAACCGATTGCTGGCTCCGTCGGCTATGTCGCCGGGCTAATCGCCAGGGGTGAGCCGTTTCAGATCTTCACCAATAACTCGCGCTTCACGCCCGAAGATCATGCCGAGCGTCTAAGAGCGGTCGGCTTCGCCGTGCAGCCAGAGCACATCTACACCTCGGCGCTCGCCACGGCGCGGTTCATGGAACTGCAAAAGCAGGGATCATCTGCCTATGTCATCGGCGACCACGGTCTCGTCGAGGCCCTGCGGCAGGCAGGCTGCCGGATAACGGAGGTTGCCCCCGAATTCGTGGTCCTCGGGGACACAATTTCGTACCACTATGAACAGATCGCGACTGGCGCCGAGCTTGTGGCGAGGGGCGCGCGTTTTCTCGCCACCAATCCGGATGCGACTGGCCCGACCGAGCGGGGGTCCCATCCGGCGTGCGGGGCAGTCGCGGCACTAATCGAAAAGGCCACCGGCCGTCAGCCCTATTTCGTCGGAAAGCCGAACCCGTTCATGATGCGCGACGCGCTCGACCGGCTAGGAGTGCGAGCTGTTGATACCATCATGGTCGGGGACCGCATGGACACCGACGTGCTCGCAGGCCTGGAATCGGGCCTGAAAACAGCCCTTGTGCTCAGTGGGGTGACCAAACTGGCAGACATAGAGCGGTTTCCATTCAGACCCGGCTACGTGGTCGAGCGCCTTGCCGATCTGGGCCAGATCATCGTCACTCAACAAGCAGAACGACCCCTACACCACGACTGAACGCTCCCGCTACATTCCGAATGTCGGCCGTTGAACCTGGGCAATTTTTGGAGGAACATCTGGCCGCAAAGAAAGTGATAACAGTGACAACTTAGTCGAAGTGCACCCCATGTAGTCCAATGCATGCCGGTCCTGACCTCTATGCAGCGAGAGTCTTCGGCCAAAGACTCTCGAGCTCCGAAGTAGACTGCGTCCAGCGAATGCGTCAGGTTCGATAGAGCCCAGATGCGTTCGCTGTGACACTCACGCCCGACCGTTTCTGTCAAGGCTTTGAACAGCGCGACGAGTGTCGTTCAACCACTGGAGTTTTGACCGATTTCATCGCCGCGTCACTCCGGAGGCGATCCTACACGTGGACGCCACGCAGGCTGTTGGTCGTATGCGCATCGCTCAGACAGACGAGTTTGTCGAAGCGATCTGCTCACCCATTGGCGCATAAATTCCACAGCCCGTAAGGCGTGGGCGCGTTGCTCATTAGGGAGTGGTTGCGCCTCGCTTTTGTGGTGAACAGGACGGGCAACAGGGCGGCCGCTGAATAGCGCAGCAGCCGACGGACTGCCGAGGAACAGGCGGCTCGGCGGCTGCGGGTAGTGAGCGGCATCGAAGCGCTTCAAGAAAACTTTCAATTTAGCAATCGGCCTGCCGCAGGTATTGGGTTCAAGCATCGCGCCTTCCAAATACGTGCTCCTTAACCAATTCATGGTGTGACACCGATGCGATCGTTAAACCTGTCTCTCCACAGGTTCGCCTACCGCGCTCACGCTCCGTCGCGTGTGCTGACGAGGATCAGCTATGAGGTGCTAAGACTACGCTGCGAGTGAGCCTTTCCGCATTTACTTCAAAGGCGGATCTCGGGTTGGCAACGGCCAAAATAGTCGCTGCCGTGACAGCCACAACGACCGCGCTCGAAGTCTGACAATTTATTTAGGCCTTGCGCTTCATTCACGTAGTCATATCAGACGCAGCGCCAAGTTCCGCCACCTCAACTTTCGGCACCAAGCCCGCATAGCCGGACGCGAAACATTGCGTCTCTGATTTAAAGTCCTGAACGCAAGGACGGCTGAACCCGAGTGCCCGGCAGGAGACTGAGCTCGCTGCCGGGCCGGGTACGCCTTGGGAGGTGGCGTAAGTCCGCGAGCTTCGTGGCGGGGGAACCACTCAGTCCGCGCGTTTTGCTGAGCGTGCATGTACCGGGCCAAGGCAAAAATCGTTTTAGGGCCTGTTGAGAATCAGGATTCCACTTTTGCCTTTGAGTGATTCAAGCCTCATTTTGGAGGCTGCGATGATCCGAACGGTTCTGACGGACGAGCAATGGGAGAAGATAGCTCCGCATTGACTTGTCAAGGTGACGGACGCCGGGCGTAGCGGCAAGGACAACCGGCTGTACGTCGAGGCCGTGCTATGGAAGGCGCGCACGAACAGCCCCTGGCGTGCTCTTCCGGAAGGCTTCGGCGACTGGAATGCGATCTTCAAAAGCTTCGACTATTGGTCGCAGCGGGGTGTCTTCGAGCGCATATTCGAGGCGGTTTCAGATGATCCGGATATGGAATATGCGATGATCGACGCCGCCATTGTTCCGGTTCATCGTCATGGGCACGGCGCTAAAGGGGGACTCAAAATCAGGCGATTGGCCGCTCCAAGGGCGGCTGGACAACCATAATCCTCGCGGTAACCTACGCACTCGGCAATCTCGTGCGCTTAACCCTGCTGCCGGGCCATCGCTATGACACGACCGGTGTCGAGCCCTTGATCAAGGATGTCGATTTCCAAGGGCTCATCGCCGACAAGGCCTTCGACGCAAATTGGATCATCGAAGAGATGAACCAACGCAGCGCAAAGATCGTCATCTCGCAACGCGCAAAGCGAAAGCACCCGCTTCACGTCGACGCCGAAATCTACAAATGGCGTCACCTCATCGAGAACTTCTTCGCCAAACTCAAAGCCTTCAAAGGCATTGCAATGCGCAGCGAGAAAACCGATCGCAACTTCTCCGCCATGATCTACGCATGCGCTGCTGTCATCAATTCACGATGATTCTCAACAGCCCCTAGAACACCCGACGCGCGATAGCTTTTTTTCTCTGTTGCGTACTCGACATGGCCAGCTATCGGACAATGTGTAACGTGCCTCTCAGCATCGACCCGACGCCTGAACCAGAGCGCACCTCTCAGGCCGTTCCAAGTCGACCAACGAACTAGCAGTGAACAGTTCTATTTCCGAACTGTTCGCCGGCTGATGTACAAGTCTGACTGTCCCTTTTCAAAGAAGGAAATCCCCGTACCCTCCATGCATGAGGGCGCGGCCACGAGTGACAGCGCGGCGAATGCGGTCGCGCAGATGGTCGCGAGGATCCCTCCAGTCGGCATGGACGCGCCGCTGACCAATCAGCGCTTCAGCGAGCTCGCGATGTGACGCCCCAGCAAGCGATCCGTCGAGCGCACGAAGAACGAAGGTCAAACGGGGACCGCGTTTTTCCGGCGGAAACAAGCGGGCGGGCGGGTGCTGACCCAAGTTTAGGGCATTGAGGCACTTGAGCGCCCACAGGCGGTGCTTCGAAAGGGTGGCGGGCCAGATGGCCTCGGTGCGGAGGCAAACGGGGTGCAAGATATCCGCGCCAGAGACGGCGAGCTGGAGCGTATGCTCCGCCTTGCGAAGAAGAACATGCTGGCCCTTGTCTGGCGCCAGCAGGACCGTCGCACGGCATGGCAATGCCGAGAGCTCGAACGGCCCTGTCGCCGACCAAGCAGACAGCTGTTCTGCAATCACCGGCAGCACATGAGCGCACCATAGCGGAGACCAGAATACGACTGAATTGCGCCCATAAGACTGCGCGAAACAGGATACCCCAGCTCAACAGGTCACCGGCCGACCTGACCACGTCGAGAAAGGGATAGGACAAAGTATTGGCTTGCTGGCTTGCAGCGGTCACGTCACGCTGGAACGCTGGATTACGTCGTAAGAACTCCCAAGCCCATTCGCGCGGCGTCAGACCAGCGGTGTAGTCGTATGATTTTTCATCGCGCCAATCAGCCTCGTGCAAGCCCGTCACGAGAACTGCAGGCATGATTGTGCTCCCCTGCCCGCCCGCACAGACGTCAAAACACCATGCCGCTTAGCAAAGCGCCGGCGCCGAGGGCTCCAGACCTCGACGGCGTCGTTTCGTCGAAACGTGCGCCAGTGGCACTGTCGAGGGCAGAAGACGCGCGCAAACAGAGAGCAGACCGTCGAACCCGCGCAGCGACAGCCAGGGCGGCCGGAGCACGCCAAGGGAGTCGGTTTGATAGCGGTGATCTGCTCCTGCGTGTTCAAGACGTTCCTTGAAGGTGCAGTGGCGTGGTGGATTGCACGCTGATTGTGGGCAGGTTGTCGTAGCGCGAGCGCTATAAGCTCAGTCATCGGAGGTCTCCTGGGAGGAAATTGCCGCCATTGGAGGCCAAGTTTCACGCTGTGGCAGCCTGTATAGGTTTACAGGTTAAGGCGACTGTTCAGTGCGCTCGCCAAACGAACCGGCGAGGCTCGCAATGCCTCCAGGATTGGTGCTCACGCGGGCTTTGAGCGGCATGGAGACGTAGCCCGCCGGAGCCCTTTCGCCTGCTGCAGCCGATTTCAGCGGCAGACTTGTTCCACGCTGCCTTTGGTGCGAGCATACAAATCGCAGCGTGGGACAAGTCTGCCGATCGTTTGTCGTCTGGATGAGATGGTATGCCGAGCCGGAGCTCCCCTGTCCCCTGACCCTCATACCTTTCATAGCGAAGACGGTCGCCAGTAGCTGAATGTAGCTAGCGACCACTCTCATGTGTTCGTTCGAACGCAGCTTGCTGGTGGGATCGGCAGACTTCAAAAATGCAGTCAAGACTGCGTTGCGGGCTATGATTGCTGGCTCGCCTGGATCACCATCAGCCCCGCCAAGCGGTGCCCACCCTTCCTCCGATCTCCGATTTTTTAGCGCTACCGGGGTCTAGACCCAAGGCGCAGCCAGCTCGGTCCCTCACCGCGTCCACAACCTCCTGTCAATGGAGCCGGCTGCGTGAAGCGATCCGGAGCGAAGGTGTCGGGGGGCCAACCAAGTTCGCCGTGAGCTTCACTGCTTTTGTCCTGCGCGGTGTGGCGGATCGCGCCGGACGTGGATCCGGTGGTTACGCGGTACTATCATTGTCGGATTCTCGACGATGTCGGACATGCGACGCTTCGCTACGAGAGCGAATGCATTGTTCGGAAACGATTTCCAGTTGGCACGACGGATGCAGTTCTATGCGCAAAAGCACTGCGACCGCATAGCCGAGAACAATCCACCTGATGATCACGCTTTTCGAACACGCCGGCTCCGCCGCAAACACAGAGTGTTCCCGAGTAGACGGAAGCCATTGCGCTTTCAGTCCTCCGGTTGTCCGGACATGACCGAATTCGATCTCAGGCCAACTGTCAATGCACCCGACGATGACCCCCATCTTTGGCTTGAGGATGTAGAAGGCGAACGGGCACTTGCGTGGACCGCCAGCCAGTCGTCAAAGACCCTGAAGCACTTCGCGGGAATACAGTTCGAGCGCGACCGGGCGGCGCTGCCAGCCATTTTCGACCGTCCCGACAGAATTCCCCTGGTCGCGCGCCGCGGTCAATACCTCTATAATTTCTGGCGAGATGCCGGAAATCCGCGCGGACTGTGGCGCCGGGCCACCCTTGCCCTTTATATGAACGCGGATCCCCAATGGGAACTGCTGCTCGATCTGGATGCCCTCGCGGCTAGCGACGGATTGGACTGGATCTGGCGCGTCGCGTCGATCGAGCCGGAGAGACGGGAGAGAGCCGTTCTGCGCCTGTCGCGCGGCGGCAGCGACGCGGTCGTGCATCGCGAATTCGACTTAGGGTCTCTGAGCTTTGTTGCCGACGGTTTCGATCCCCCCGAGGCCAAAGGCCGCACTAGTTGGCTGGACCCTGACACGCTTCTGCTTTCCAGTGCGCTTGGTAACGGCATGGCCACGCGCTGCGGCTACGCGCGCACCGTGCGACTGTGGAAGCCTGGCGCGAATCCCCTCGCGGCGCCCGTGATCTTAGAGACTGGTTCCGAAACCCTCGGTGTGTCTGGCCATCTGGACCGTACCGCCGAGAGCGAGCGCCTGTGGTTCGTGGAGCAGCGGGTCTGGCTTGAGAAGAAAGTCCGCATTGGTGATAGGAGCGGGCCGAAGATCGAGATCGACCTTCCTAACGAGGCCAAGTGGGCTAACTTCGGCGATTGGCTGGTGGAAAAGCCGCGCAAAGCATGGACGGTTGCCGGCACAACCTATTGCACCGACGCGCTGATCGGCATCTCACTTTCCGCTTTCCTGGCCGGCGAGCGCCGTTTAGTACCCGGTCTGAACCAGCCCAGAGGCGCTCCCTGCGGTCATTCTTTTGGAATGACGGGAAGCTCATTTTCGGACACCTGGCGAACCTCGCTCCGAGATTCGAGGTGTTGCACCCGGGACCCGCAGGATGGACACGCCGAGCCCTGGACCGTGCCCGCGCAGGGGGGTTGGCCTCTGGTCACTCGATACGGCAGTTCACGAGACCAATGGAGAGGTCCTCGTTTCGGCTCAGGACCCGATCATGCCGCGGCAGCTTTTCATACTCGATCTCAATGCCGCGCCGCCGCTCAGTGCTCCAGTGATCCTGAGGCGCAACCCGGAGACTTTCGCCGCATCCGAACTGGTGGTCATGCGCCACGAGGCAGTCTCGATTGATTATGAGATGATCCCCTATACGCAACGGGGAGCCCGACAGGAGGAAACTTCGAACAAGCGAGTAGAGGTCGATGACTGTGAGAACGGTGCAAATAATCCAGAAACGATTCACGAAATGCGCGCCATCGATCTGTCGATCTTAATCAATACTGCAGGACTATTTTACAGTGAAACCAACTATTTCTTGGATAAAGGAGACAATATTATGGCAACAAAACGAATGAAACGGGCGCGGGGAGTAGCAGCGGCCGTCGTGCTGATGCTGGTAGGGCGTGCGGCCGCGGCAGACTTTGCAGAACCGTGCGACCCGGATGAGGGTGCCTTGTTCACGGAATGGCCAAGCCCCTGGCAGATCCGCCTGCGCACGTTAGGGGTCATCACTGAGGATTCGGGCTACGTTAACGGGGTGCCCGGCTCCGGTCTGTCGTATTCCAACAGCGTGACGCCAGAACTCGATATTTCGTATTTCTTCACGAACAATGTCGCAGCCGAGCTTATCCTCGGCACCACCTACGCCAACATCACAGGCCAAGGCTCGATCGGCGCGCTGGGGAACATTGGCAAGGTTTGGCTGCTGCCGCCCACGCTGACATTCCAGTACCACTTTACCGATTTCGGCGCCTTCAAGCCCTATGTCGGCGCCGGCGTGAACTATACGATCTTCTATCATCAGCAAGCCGGCAGTGCCGATGATCTCAAGGTCAAGAACACATTCGGTGCCGCGCTACAGGTCGGATTCGACTACATGGTGGACCAGCACTGGGGCGTCAACTTCGACGTGAAGAAGCTTTTCCTTGAGCCCGACTTCGACGTCACTGTCGTCGGCGCTAAGCTCACAGGCAAGGCTAGGCTCGATCCATGGCTGGTAGGCGCAGGTCTCACCTACCGCTTCTAAAGACGAAGCACCCTAAGAGGCATTTTTCCGGTCCGCGCGCGGGTCATCCGTGCCGAGAAGTGACACCGCGATGGGTCTTAAGGGAGTTGTTGGCATGCGCGTAGAAACGATCATTGCGACGTGATCGGTGTGCCGGCCGCTCCCACGCAACCTGACGATCTGTCTACTGCGATTCTGCAGCAGAGGGGGTGGCGCGGGTGTCGCTGCCTGGCGATGTGGTGACCTGGGCGGCAGGGCGTCACCAGATGCTCAGGCGGATGCTTTCCGACCAGCGTTTCAACAAAGACTGGCGAAGTGGCGGGCGCTGCAGGACGGCGAGATTCCCGAGGATCATCCGCTGATCGGGATGTGCAAAGTGGACAACATGGCCACTGCGTGGCATGGGCGGCGGAGACGAACGGTCTGGCGAAACTGTTCAGTTATGTCGCAGCGCGGCGGCGGTGCCGATCTGATGTGCGAGTGCGACCTCGGTCTCTGAATCTCTCCGGAGACACTTCGATCACGCTCGCCATTGTCGCGTGCAACGATCAGCGCCGAGGCAGATCGTCGACGAGTTGGCGCCGCTTGAGCGCGTCGGACGACGAAAGAACTCCGGGATGCGCGCCATCTCGGCCAGCAGTTGATCGACGCATTGTTCGATCCGTAGCGTCACCAGCAAGGTGATACGACGGGGCGCGAAGCTGCTGGACAGTAGGCCGCAAGCGTCGGTGATCGGCGCCATGCGGGCCGCGGTTCTTGGAGAACACCGAATGGTCCCAGGCCGCGTCATCGACGCAGATGCCGATGAACCAGCGGAACAGAAGGTCGTATCCAGCCGTTCTATCAAAAGCCGCTCCGAGCGACGTCGCATTCGGGCGATTGTGAACGAGGCGCTGGGGGCGCGCTCACGTCCTCGCTGCGAGCCACTTCAACAGCCTGTTAGGCGGCAGCGTTACGCGTTGGAGCGGCACTTGGCGGCGCTGTGTTCACCAATGGGCGCGACCTTCGATCCCGCCGCAAAAGCTGCTGCGATGGATGCTTTTGCAGGCGCGCTGCATGGTGCACAAGACTCACCCCAGAGATATTCGACGCTGAAGCGATTTCACCGCGACTACTCCCCGGACCTGCGCGTGACGGCACTGTTGCGTCGTGCGGCGGACCGTTTGACTTCGTCACGGATGTGGAGTCCGCGGGCTTTGTCTTAGACTCCCCACGCGCGGGACAAATGCGCCTGCCGCGACTCCTTCGGGCTAGCCGAGGCAAGTCTAGGCGCAACCATGTCCTCCGGAAAAGCCTCACAACGGAGGACATGGCCTACCAAAATCTTCGTGATCCAAAGCAGAACCAGCGCGCCTCAATGTTGCGGACTTATACAAAAGAATTCCCGTGATTTTGATGATCTGCCGAGACTGTTCCGTTTTCAGCTACGCCGAGCGGCGGGCCGGCCGAATTTGGGTCGGGCTCTGGGCTATTCGGGAAGACGGCATGAACGACAGGGTTTCGCCCAAGGGAATCGCATATGGCGATCTTGGCTTGAAGATGGTTTGAGAAGGGATTCTTTGGGAAGGCAGTCGACCGAGGAGTGACTGCCATTTCCAGCCTTGAGAGCTATTTCGGTGCGGTCCCTGATCCGCGCGCGGCCAACGCCACGCACCGGCTAGGCGACCTGATCGTGATGATGATCGCGGCGAGCTTATGTGGCGCGACCAATGCGACGGAGTTTTCGTTGTTTGCGCAAGAGCGCAAGCAGGCGCTGTCGCGGTTGTTCATGGCCTCATCGCTGCTGTCGCCGCAACAGGCGATCGATCTCACCAGAGCCCATTGGCAGATCGAGAACGCACTCCACTGGATGCTTGACGTTCATCTGCACGAGGACCTCAGCCGTGCCCGCAAGGACCATGCTCCCGCCAACACCGCCCTCATCAACCGCATTGCCAGAAATATCCTTCAGGCCGCCGACATCGACAAAGTCCCCATTAGCCACCGCATCAAGAAATGCGCCTGGAATGACGACTATCTCATCCAGGCAATCGCTCATATGCGATAGCCCTGGGGTTTCGCCGCCAGTGTCTGGCGCGTGGCCAAGGCATTGGAATATGGCATGATCGTGTCCCGGGGAGTGGTGTAGCTGACGGCATTGGTCGCCGTGCTCTCCGGCATGGGCCGGGCTGATCAGCGCG
>NZ_JBVVQG010000019.1:0-110008 GCF_055811095.1 Mesorhizobium sp. WSM4833 | reverse complement strand
CGCAGCGCCAGCAGCGCATCGAGCTCGCAGTCGAGCGTCAGGTAGAAATGCGGAATGGTGGTCTTGGCCTCGACCAGGCGGCGCGCAATGGTCTTGCGCATGTTGTCATGCGGGACGAGGTCATAGGAGCCCTGTTCGAACAGTTTCAGCACCTGATCGTCCGACATCGCCTTCACCGCAGGGGCAGCGGCAGCCGGAGCCACTGGTGCGCCAGCGGGCGCTGCCCTGGAGGCAGGCTTTGCGCCGCCACCGGCAATGGCCGCGTCGACATCGGCCCTCACCACCCGGCCATACGGGCCGGTGCCAGATACGGTCGAGAGGTTCAGGCCGGCCTCACGGGCCAGGCGCCGGGCAAGCGGTGTTGCACGGCCGGCCGATGGCGATTGGCCGATCTCCGCCCTTGTGGGGGAGATGCCAAGTGGCGGCAAAGAGGGCAGGGCAGAGGGGTGCGTGACAGAATGAGACGTTGGCGCGACAGCGCCCCCCTCCGTCGACTTCGTCGACATCTCCCCCACGGGTGGGGAGATTGGCGCCTTGTCCTGCTTGGCCGCAGCAGCATCAGCCCCATAGGCCTCACCGTCGGCATAGATCCACGCCACGGCAGCGCCGACCGCAATATCGACACCCTCTTTGCCGGTGACATCGCGCAGGACGCCGCTGGCCGGCGCATCGATTTCCATCGCCGCCTTGTCGGTCTCGATCTCGAACAGCACATCGCCCTTCTTGACGTGCGCGCCCTCCTCGGCAAACCAGCGCGAGATCTGTCCGGTCGCCATGTCCATGTCGACCTTGGGAAGAATGACTTCGGTCGGCATGGGCTAGCGGACCCCTTTCACGAGGTCGCGCGCGGCGGTGATGATGTCCGGAATTTGCGGCACCGTCGCCTTCTCGAGTTCCGGATTGTAGGGGATCGGCGTTTCGGCGCCGCCCAGCCGCACGATCGGCGCGTCGAGATAGTCGAACGCTTCGCTCTCGGCGATCATGGCGCTGACCTCGGCGCCGATGCCCAGCGTCTTGACCGCTTCGTAGACGCATAGCAGCCGCGACGTCTTCTTGACGCTGTCGATGACGGTCTGCTTGTCCATCGGCCGGATGGTCCGGAGATCGACGACTTCGACGTCGATGCCTTCGCTCTCCAGCACGGCCGCCGCGTCGAGCGCCTTCTGCACCATGATCGAGGTGGCGACGATGGTGAGATCCCGGCCCTCGCGGCGGATATCGGCCTTGCCGATCGGCACGGTGTAATAGCCTTCGGGCACCGGGCCCTTCATCTTGTAGAGCAGCTTGTGCTCGAAGATCATGACCGGATCGGGATCGGCGACCGCCGCCAAAAGCATGCCCTTGGCATCATAGGGGGTCGCCGGCTGGATGACTTTCAGACCCGGCACATGGCCGAGCCAGGCTTCGAGGCTCTGGCTGTGCTGCGCCGCCGCACCGGTGCCGGAACCGGCGGGAAAGCGCATCACCACGGGAACCGAAACCTCGCCGCCCAGCATGAAGCGCATCTTGGCCGCCTGGTTGACGATCTGCTCCATGGCAAGCGTGGCGAAATCGGAAAACTGGAACTCGAAGATCGGCCGCATGCCGGTGAGGGCAGCGCCCACCGCGACGCCCGCGCCGCCCAGTTCCGAAATCGGCGTGTCGATGACGCGGTCAGCGCCGTAACGTTCGACCAGGTCGCCGGTGACCTGGAAGGCGCCGCCATAGACGCCGATATCCTCGCCCATCAGGAAAACGCGTTCGTCCATGTCCATGGCGATCGCCATGGCTTCCTGGATCGCCTGGGCGTAGCTCAGTTCACGCACCATCGCGTCCATCACGCCTGCTCCGTATACACGTAATTGCCGGTCTCGCTGATATCGGGCGATGGGCTCGCCTTGGCGAACTCGATGCCCTCGGCGATCTCTTGCGCCACGGCATCGCGAATGGCCTCGATGCCCTTGTCGTCGATGAAGCCGAATTCCCTGAGCTCGCTTTCGAACAGGGTGATCGGATCGCGGTTCGACATCCAGTCCTCGATCTCTTCCTTGGTGCGATAGCGGTTGCGGTCGCTCTTGGAATGGCCGCGATGGCGATAGGTCTTGGACTCGATCAGCGTCGGCCCCTCGCCGGCGCGGGCTCGGGCAACAGCCTGATGAGACGCCTCGGCGACCTCGGAGAAGATGTTGCCGTTGACGATGACGCCGGGCATCGAATAGGCGGCGGCGCGCTCGGCGATGTTCTTGACCGCGGTCGAGCGGGCTGTCGATGTCGACATGCCGTAGCCATTGTTCTCGCAGACGAAAATGACAGGCAGCTTCCAGACCGCCGCCATGTTGAGCGCCTCGTGGAAAGCGCCTTCATTGTTGGCGCCATCGCCGAAGAACGAGACCACGACCTTGCCGGTCTTCATCATCTTGGAGGACAATGCCGCCCCCACGGCGATCGGGATACCGCCACCGACGATGCCATTGGCGCCGAGATTGCCCTTGCCGACATCGGCGATGTGCATCGAGCCGCCACGGCCCTTGCAGTAGCCTGTGGTCTTGCCGAAGAACTCGGCGAACATGCGCTTGACCTCGGCGCCCTTGGCAATGCAGTGGCCGTGACCGCGATGCGTCGAGGTGATCTGGTCATCCTCGGCAAGCGGCATGCAGATGCCCATGGCGCTGGCTTCCTGGCCGATCGACAAATGCATGGTGCCATGGATGAGGCCGCGCGTGTAGCACTCCTCCGCGCCCTCTTCGAAGCGGCGGATCAGGTACATCTTGTGGAGCACCTGCTTGAGCTGCTCGGCGCTGTACTGGCGGTAGACGAAGGGCAGATTGGCGCGACTGTCAGTGACGGCTTTGCTGGCTGTGGCCATGATCACGCTCCCACGGTCCCATAGACGAGCTTGTCCTGGCGAGCGCGCAGTTCGGCGATCTTGGAGCCGGCCGCGGGCGCTGCATTCGCGTAGGTTATGAGTTCGCCCTTCTTGATCGGCGCGGTGACCGAGCCGCCCTGCAGCAGGCCGCAGGGAATGGCCTTGGCGGCGCGCGCCTCAGGCGTCGTCATGATCCAGGCGCGGTAGCAATATTCGCCGATCGCATCGAGCTTCTCGCCGGGCTTCATGTCCTTCTTGGCCACGGCGGCGACTTCGGCCACCGGCTTGGCCAGCGGCACCATGTCGGCCTTGCCGTAGAGCACGACGCGCGCGCAGGTCAGCGGCACTTCGAGCGAGGTCAGGTGATAGGGACGATGGAAGGTGAAATACGGGCCTTTGCCCATCTTCAAATCTTCCATGCGCTCGGAGATGCGCGGATGCGACATGTCGGCAACGACGAAGACGCCGGGCGCGACACCCTTGCCGATCGAATAGTCGACGACGCCGACCTTCGACAGAACGCCGCCATCCTTCTGCGGCACCAACACCTTGGACAGTTCGCCAAGCGTCGCCGCCGGGCCATGCATGCCGGCCTTGTCTGGAACCAGGCCCGTGGCATTGGCGATTGCCGCCATCTCGACCATGGTCTTGGAGCCGTCGACGAATTCGACCAGCATGCGCACATTCATGTACCGGCGCTTGGCTTCCTCCTCATAGTCCGGGGGAATAGCGTCGATGTTGAGCGGATTGTTCTTGCCCTTGCCGGCGGCAACGATCGGGTGACCCATGGCCGAGACGAACTCGATCAGCTCCATGCAGGAGGACGGCTCATCGCCGGCGCCCAGTGAATAGGTGACGCCGAGCCGGTCGGCCTCGCTTTTCAGATAGGCGCCGATGGTGACGTCGGCCTCGACATTCATCATCACCAGATGCTTGCCATGCTCCATGGCGCGCAGCCCGATCTCGGCGCCAACGGCGGGAACCCCGGTGGCATCGATGACGACGTCGATCAGATCATTGTTGATGACAAGGTCGGCGTCGTTGGTGACCGCGACCTTGCCGGCTTCCATCGCCGACGTCATAGCCGAAGCATTCGACACTTCGCGCGCATGCCCGGTTTCCTGGAAAGCGATATCGACGGCCTTGCTGGCAGCCGGCAGGTTCAGTTCGGAAATGGCGCCGATCTCGATGCCCGACATATGGGCGACACGAGTGACGATGTCGGTTCCCATCTCGCCCGAGCCGATCAGGCCGATGCGGATAGGCTTGCCCGACTTTGCGCGTTCCTCGAGATCGCGGGCAAGACCCGTCAACGAAACATTGGAAGCCATACCGCTCGTTCCTCCCATAATGCAGGCTTGTTCGATTGCTTGACGGGTATTGAACATCTGTATTTCTGTCAAGACTAATGTCCATATTCCCGTGCTTTTTGGACACTTTCACCGTAGTCCGGCGGGACGAGAAAGAAGCTGGGAAACCCGATGCCGCGCAGTCGCCGTCAGTGCGCGGATGGGCATCGGTTGGGATCGTTCAGCTCAGCCAACGGCGCAGCCTGTTGCGCTGCCGTGCAATAGGCCGGCACATGCGACTGGCGGCATCTTGGCCCTCGCGGGAAGTCCTGCTCAGTGTCCCGCGAAGCCTGCCGGAGGCGGGCAACCCGCCGCGTCGATCGCAAAATCATGGAAATGCACGACCACGCCATCCGCATCGATTAAGATCACGGCATAGCCGGGTGCTTTTCTGCCAGCGCCCAGCGGCACCAGCAGGCAAACGGAACGCTTGGATTACCCTCTACTGTGCCGTCCAGCCGCCATCCATCGGCAAGGTGGTGCCGGTGACCTGCCTGGCCGCGTCCGAACACAGGAACAGCGTCAGCGCGGCGAGCTCGTCGACGGTGACGAATTCCTTGGTCGGCTGGGCGGCGAGCAGCACATCGTGCTTGACCTGTTCCTCGGTCATGCCGCGCGCCTTCATCGTGTCGGGAATCTGCCTTTCGACCAGCGGCGTCCAGACATAGCCCGGCGCGATCGCATTGACGGTGACGCCGTCGAGCGCTGCTTCGAGCGCTACCGTCTTGGTGAGGCCCGCAATGCCGTGCTTGGCCGACACATAGGCCGACTTGAACGGCGAGGCGACCAGCGCATGCGCCGAGGCGGTGTTGATGATACGGCCCCATTTGCGCGTCTTCATGCCCGGCAGTGCCGCCTTGATGGCGTAGAACGCGGCGAGCAGATTGATGCGGATGATGGCTTCCCACTTGTCATCGGGAAACTCCTCGATCGGCGCGACATGCTGGATGCCGGCATTGTTGACCAGGATATCGAGACTGCCGAAGGCAGCCTCGGCCTCATGCACCATGGCGCTGACCGCCGCGCCATCCATCATGTTGGCACCGGAATAGCGGCACTTGACGCCGAAATCCCTCTCGATGCCGGTGCGCTCCTGCTCGATGGCAGCCGCATCGCCAAGGCCGTTGATGGTGACATTGGCGCCTTCGGCGGCAAAGGCGCGGGCGATGGCCAGGCCGATGCCGCTGGTCGAGCCGGTGACGAGGGCGTTCTTCGAAGACAGGAAACCCATGATGATCTCGCAAGAGGTGGGAGGGAACGAACGGGGCCGCCTTTGTGCGCCGCACCATGACAGTGCCATAGCCATATGTCGGTGCGATTACAGGGTTGAGGCGGCCGTCGACAGGCCTCTTGGGCGGCTGTCAGGCGGCTGACACGGCACTGTCATGGTGCCGTGCAACATAATCCGGAGCGCATTCGCGCAGTCATTCCTGAACCAAAATGGGGCTACAGCCTTGCAGATCGCCGATGTCGTGAAGCGCGCCTATGCGATGCCGCTGACCAACCCCTCCTTTCCGCCCGGGCCGTACCGTTTCTTCAACCGCGAATACGTCATCATCACCTACCGTACGACGCGCGAGGCGCTAGAGGCTGTCGTGCCGGAGCCGCTGGAGATCGACGAGCCGCTGGTCAAATACGAATTCATCCGCATGCCTGACTCGACCGGTTTCGGCGACTACACCGAGACCGGCCAGGTCATCCCGGTGCGCTACAAGGGCCAGCACGGCGCCTACGTCCATTCGATGTATCTCGACGACGACGCGCCGATCGCCGGCGGCCGCGAACTGTGGGGCTTTCCCAAGAAGCTTGCCAATCCCAAGATCGTGCATGAAGGCGAGGTCATCGTCGGCACGCTGCACTATGGCAGCGTTCTGTGCGCCACCGGCACGATGGGCTACAAGCACAAGAAAGCCGATCACGGCTCTGTCCTCGCTTCGCTGGCCGCGCCCAATTTCCTGATCAAGATCGTCCCGCATGTCGACGGCACGCCGCGCATCTGCGAACTGGTCCGCTACCACCTCACCGACATCACGCTGAAGGAAGCCTGGACAGCGCCCGCCGCACTCGATTTGCGGCCGCACGTCATGGCCGACGTGGCGCGGCTGCCGGTGCTCGACATCGTATCCGCCGTCCACTTCACCGCCGATCTGACGCTTGGGCTGGGCGAAGTGGTTCACGATTATCTCGCCGACCGCACCTGAGCTGCACAAGCCTTTCAGAGCCCAAACAGAAGTCGGAGACCAAAGCCGTGCTCGAACGCAATCGCAACAAGGAGGCCACCGCCACCATCGCGGAGATCTCGGCGCAGTATGACCGCGTCGCGCTGGTATTTCAGGGAGGCGGCGCGCTCGGCGCCTACCAGGCTGGGGTGTACCAGGCATTGGCAGAGGCCGGCTGCGAGCCGAGCTGGCTTTCCGGCGTATCGATCGGCGCCATCAATGCGGCGATCATCGCCGGCAATGAGTCGAGCCGCCGGCTGCAGCGCCTCGAGCAATTCTGGCAGACGATTTCGGGTCGCAAGATCTGGGCCTATACGCCGGAAGGCGACATCTACCGTGATATCCGCAATCGCACCAGTTCGTGGATGACCATGGTCATGGGGCAGCCGGGCTTCTTCAAGCCGCGCAATCCTAACCCCTGGATGGAGCAGCCCGGCGCCGAGGGCGCCACCAGCTTCTACGACACGGCCGAGCTGAAGGAGACGCTGCAAAGCCTGATCGACTTCGACATCCTCAACGACGGCAAGAAGCGGTTGAGCGTCGGCGCGGTCAACGTCCGGACCGGCAACTTCGTCTATTTCGACACCGACAAGGTCCGCATCGAACCGGAGCACATCATGGCCAGCGGCGCGCTGCCGCCGGCGTTCCCGTCGATCCGCATCGAAGGCGAATATTACTGGGACGGGGGCATCGTCTCCAACACGCCGCTGCAATATCTGCTCGACCAGGAAGAGGACCGTTCCTCGCTGGTTTTCCAGGTCGACCTGTTCAGCGCGCGAGGCGTCCTGCCGCGCAGCATGCCGGACGTGCTGTCGCGCCACAAGGACATCATGTATTCGAGCCGCACACGGCAAAACACTGACAATTTCAAACGCATCCACGGTCTCAAGATGCGCCTGCTCGATGCACTGAAACGGGTGCCGAAGGAGTTGCGGACGCCGGCCGAGGAAGCGCTGATCGAGGACTATTCGGACGCCGGCACCGTCAACATCGTGCACCTGATCTATCAGCACAAAGGCTATGAGGGTCACGCCAAGGACTATGAGTTCTCAGGCACCTCGATGCGCGAGCATTGGGAGACAGGGTTGGAGGACACGCAGCGCACCTTGCGCCATCGTGAGTGGCTGACGATGCCGACCAATGTCGACGGTGTCGCCATCCATGACCTGCATCGCGAAGACCCGACGTAGCCAGGCCGGGTATGCCCAACGGTTCAGCGTTGTTGGCCAGGATTCCTTTGAACGGCCATCGCCGACGCTCGAGATTGGCCGACGCCTCCAAACTTCGTCATCCCTGGGCGAAGCAGGAGCGAAGCTCCGTCGCGGAGACCCTGGGATCCATGCCGTGATCTTTGCCACGGAGTGCAGCGGAGCAGAATTCTGCACCGCGGCAACGCTCAGGAGTCGCGGCATGGATCCTATGGTCTGCGCCGCGTCGCTTCGCTCCTTGCTCCGCCACAGGATGACGAAGCGAAAGGCGTTTCGGCCAATTTCCTAGGCATGTTCCACGTCAACAGAAACGAATACGTCTTCGCCCCTTGAACGCAGTGCTCACTTAAAGAAAAAAGGCAGCGCCGGTCACCCGGCGCTGCCTTTTCTTTGGACGCTTATACGCTCGGCTCAGAACACCTGGCGGAAGATGATGAACAGCACGAAGGCCAGCGTGATCGAGCACGGCAGCGTCAGCACCCAGGCAAGCAGCAGATTGCGCACCGTCGCCCATTGCAGCCCCGAACCGTTCGCCGCCATCGTTCCGGCAACGCCCGACGACAGCACATGCGTCGTCGACACCGGCAATCCCAGCCGATCGGCCATGCCGATGGTCACCATCGCCACGAGTTCGGCCGCCGCACCCTGGCCGTAGGTCAGATGGCTCTTGCCGATCTTCTCGCCGACCGTGACGACGATGCGTTTCCAGCCGACCATGGTGCCGAGGCCGAGCGCCAGCGCGACGGCGACCTTCACCCAGATCGGGATGAACTTCGTCGCGTTGTCGACGGCCTTGTGATAGTCGGTGACCGCTTTCAGATCGGCCGCCTCCATCGGCAGCAGCTGCTTCTTGTCGATCAGCTTGAGCGCTTCGCCGATCAAATAGATGTCGTTGCGGGCGTTGCTGACCAGATCGGTCGGCACCGTCTCGACCGAGGCATAGGGCTGCAGGCCAGCCGTCGTGTTGTGGATGTAGGTCTGCAGCGCAACCGTCGTCTGGTCGCTCCATGTCCTGGTGCGCACGGCATCCTGGACGGCTGCCTTGGCATCGGTGACGGTGACGCCGGGCTTGGCATATTTGCCCAGTGCCGTTTCGACGCTGACCGAAGCGGACTTGTAGGCTTCGAGATAGTTGATGTCGGGGGTGCGGTTCAGCGCATAGGCCGTCGGCACGACGCCGATCAGGATCAGCATGATCAGGCCCATGCCCTTCTGTCCGTCATTGGAGCCATGCGCAAAGCTGACGCCGGTGCAGGTGAAGATGAGCAGGCCACGGATCCACCATGGCGGCGGCGTGTTGCCCTTCGGCGCCTCGTAGAGCGCCGGATTGCGCACCAGCAGCTTCATTACATAGAGCAGGATCGCCGCGGCGAAGAAGCCGATGATCGGCGACACCAGCAGGGTGACGCCGACATTGGTCGCCTGCGACCAGTCGACGCCGCTGGTGGCGCTGCCGGCGGGCGCCATGAACTGGTTGGCAAGGCCGACGCCGATGATCGAACCGACCATCGTGTGCGAGCTCGACGCCGGCAGTCCGAGGAACCAGGTGCCGAGATTCCACAGGATCGCCGTCACAAGCAGCGCGAACACCATGGCGAAGCCCGAGGACGAGCCGACCTGCAGGATCAGCTCGACCGGCAGCAGCGACAGGATGCCGAAAGCGACCGCGCCGCTGGAGGTGAGAACCCCGAGGAAATTGAAGGCGCCCGACCACATGACGGCGAATTCGGCCGGCATCGAGCGCGTGTAGATAACCGTCGCCACCGCATTGGCGGTGTCATGGAAGCCGTTGACGAACTCGAAGCCGAGCGCGATCAGCAAGGCGATGCCAAGCAGGATCCACGGCACGGTCTTGGCCACCGCAAGATCCTGGCTGAGCGCGTAGCCGACATAGGCGATGCCGACGAGCACCAGCACGCCGAAGGCCGGCAGGAACCATTTCGCGCTGCCCGATTGATCCAGCGGATGATCCGGTCTCGGAATGCCCGCCTCGCTAGAAACTATGTCCACCATGTCCCACTCCAGATGCATTGCAGCAAAGAACTGGGAAGACGCTATGTCCGCACGATGAACCCTGTGTGACGCCGGCGAACGCCGCGTTCACGAACAGGCCTGCCGAAAAGCGGGTGGGCGGCGCCTATTTGGCAATCTCGAGCAGCGACGATACCAACAACTGGCGCTCGTCTTTCGACAGGACATCCGAATCGAAGAGGTTCATGCTGCGCAATCCCTCGATGGCGAGATAGCAGATCAACAGCGATTTGAGATCCGGCGTCTCGCCCTTCAGCCGCTCGAAAAGCTGCCGCTTGAAGGTCTTTATCGGCATCATGAAATCGGGATCCTCGGCGATGGCCGAGAAGATCCAGGACGCCGACGGCTGCTTTTCCTCGCAATCATTGGCCGACAGCCTGATGTAGACGGCCAGGGGATTTTCGTCCTTGTCATTTGTGCTGGCGGCTTCCAGCGCATGCTCGAACTCGCGCAGATAGCCTTCGACCAAACCTTGCATCAATTTGGCCTTGGTCGGGAAATTGTAGAGGAGCCCTCCCTTCGACACGCCGGCACGGCTGGCGACGGCATCCAGCGACAGGCTGCCTGGTCCGGATTCCCGGGCAACATCAGCCGCCGCGGCGAGAATCTTCTCGCGCGAATTCGGTCTTTGGGCTCTCATGGTGCCTCCCATCGCAAGCTTAGGCCCAATTGACAAGACCGTCCAGACGGTACAGGAAGACCGCCATTATTTGAAATCGGGACCCGCAGTCGGTATGTGTCCCGATATCCGCGCTTCGCGCCGGATTTCGACTGAGGGGACTTCCTTGTTCAAGCGCATACTCCGTATCTTTATCATTGTTCTGGTTCTGGCCCTGCTCGTCGTCGTGGTCGGCGGCATCGTCGGCTTCAACTTCCTGCGCGACAACGGCATCAAGCAGTACTTCGCATCGATGAAGCCGCCGGCGGCAACCGTTTCGACGACCATCGCCAAGCCTTCGGCCTGGACGCCAGGCGTCGAGGCGATCGGCACGGTCAAGGCGGTGCGCGGTGTCGACCTGACGGTCGAGACTACCGGTATCGTCAAGGACATCCTTTTCCATGCCAACCAGAAGGTGGCGGACAATGCGGTTCTGCTGCAACTCGATGACGCCGTCGAGCGCGCCGACCTCGATGCACAGAAGGCGCAAGCCGCGCTAGACCAGACCTCACTTGCCCGCGCCATCGAACTGACCAGGCGTGGCGTTGGCTCCGACTCGACGCTGGACACGGCGCGTGCGGCGGCCTCGGCCTCGGCATCCCAAGTCACCAAGCTGCAGGCCGTGCTCGACCAGAAGCAGCTGACGGCGCCTTTCGGCGGCACGGTGGGTATCCCGAAGATCGATGTCGGCCAGTATCTGGCGCCCGGCACCGCCGTGGTGACATTGCAGGACCTCGACACGATGCGGGTCGATTTCACGGTTCCCGAACAGCAACTCGCCTTGCTCAAGATCGGCCAGACGATTCGATTGGGCTTTGGCGGCGAGGACAGGCCATTCGCAGGCGCCATTCGTGGCATAGACCCGAAGATCGACTCGTCCAGCCGGCTGGTGAACATCCGGGCGGAAGTCGCCAATCCCGATGGCAAGCTGACCCCCGGCCAGTTCGTGCAGGTGCGTGTCGAGCTGCCCGAAGAGCAGAACGTGCTGACCCTGCCGCAGACGGCGCTGACGACAAGTCTCTATGGCGACTACATCTTCGTGGTGCAGCCAGCCAAGCCCGCCGAGACAGCGCCAGCTGCCAAGCCGGAGGAAAAACCCGCTGCGCCGGCAGCCGACAAATCGGCTGACGCCAAGCCTGCGGACACCAAGCCGGCCGATGCCATGAAGCCGGCGGCTGATGCAGCCAAGCCTGCCCCCGATGCGGCAAAGCCAACTGACAAGGCTGCCGATGGGGCCAAGCCGGCGGCGGAAGGTGACAAGCCCGCGCTCGTGCTGTCGCAGGTGTTCGTCAAGCCCGGCCGCCGCAATCAAGGCATGGTCGAGATCGTCGAGGGGCTGAAGGCCGGCGACGAGGTCGTCACCGCCGGTCAGAACCGCCTCTTCAACGGCATGTCCGTCGTTGTGGACAACACCATCGACCCGACCAAATCGGCGAACAAGCAGGCCGACCAGCAATGAGCTTTTCAGATCTCTTCATTCGCCGGCCTGTTCTTTCGACGGTCCTTGCTTGCATGATCCTGCTCCTGGGTTTCCAGGGCATCTTCAATCTGTCGATCCGGCAGTATCCGAAGGTCGATGAAACGGCCATCACGATCACCACGGCCTATCCAGGCGCCAGCGCCGATCTGATCCAGGGCTTCATTTCCGCCCCGATCGCCCGCGCCGTCGCGTCGACCGAAAACATCGACTACGTCACCTCGTCCAGCCGCCCGTCCTCCAGCACCGTGACGGTGCAGATGAAGCTCGGCTCGAACCCCGACGTCGCGCTGACCGAAGTTCTGTCCAAGGTCCAGGGCGTGCGCGGCACTTTGCCGGACGCGTCGAAGGACCCTGTCATCGTCAAGGGCACCGGCCAGCAGTTCGCGATGATGTACATCTCGATGCAGAATCCGAACATGACGAAGGAGCAGCTGACGGAGTATATCGAGCGCGTCATCAGACCGCGCATGTCGACGGTCGAAGGCGTCGCCGACGTGCAGATCTTCGGCGCCCAGGAATACTCGATGCGCGTCTGGATCGATCCGGTCAAACTTGCGGCGCGCGGCGTGACCGCCTCCGAACTGCTGACGGCGATCAACAATTCCAACTTCCTGTCGGCGCCCGGCAACACCCAGAACGAGTATGTCGTCTCCTCGATCACGGTGCGCTCGACATTGCAGACGCCGGAGGCATTCGCCGAGCTGCCGCTGCGCTCGACCGACGGCAATGTGGTGCGGTTGCGCGACGTGGCTCGCGTCGAACTCGCCGCCGAGAACACCGACACCAGGGTCTCGTTCAACGGTAAGCCAGGCACCTTCCTCGCCATCTTCCCGACGCCGGCGGCCAATCCGCTGACCACGGCGGCTGCGCTCACCAAGCTGGTGCCGCAGATTCAGGAGACACTGCCGAAAGGCATGACGATCGAGGTCGTCTACGACGCGACCGGGCAGATCAGCGCCTCGATTGAAGAGGTGTTCAAGACCATCGGCGAGGCGGTTGCCATCGTCGTCGTCGTCATCCTTCTGTTCCTTGGCTCCTTCCGGTCGGTGATGATGCCGATCATCACCATCCCGTTGTCGCTGATCGGCGTCTGCTTCCTTTTGTTCGCGGTTGGCTACTCGATCAACCTTCTGTCGCTGCTGGCCATGGTGCTGGCGATCGGCCTGGTCGTCGACGACGCCATCGTGGTGGTGGAGAACATCCACCGTCACATGGAAGAAGATCACATGTCGCCGATGCAGGCTGCGTTCAGCGGTATGCGCGAAATCGCATCAGCCATCGTTGCCATGACCATGACGCTGGCCGCCGTGTTCGCACCGCTGGCATTTACCGGCGGCCTGACCGGCGCGCTGTTCCGTGAATTCGCGGTCACGCTCGCCGGCTCGGTGGTGCTGTCGGGTGTCATCGCCATCACCATCACCCCGATGATGTCGGCACGCCTCTTGAAGTCCGGCACGCCGGGCCGTTTCCAGCGCATTGTCGACGGCACCTTCGCGCGCGTCGAGCATGTCTATGAACGCGCCGTCACCGGATCGCTGAACTATCGCCCATTGACGCTGATCATCGTGCTTGCGCTTGTCGGCGTCACCGGCTTCATGTTCACCAAGACCTCGAGCGAACTTGCGCCGGAAGAGGACCAGGGCTTTCTGCTCTCGATTGTGACGGCGCCGCGTTATGCGACGTCCGATTACACCGAGACATACGTCAACCAGATCCTCGGCCTGGTGAAGGATATTCCCGAAACACGGGCGCAGTTCTCGGCCGTCGCCTTCGGCGGCACGACAAACAGCGCCTTCGTCGGCTATGCCTTCAAGGACTGGGCGGAACGCAAGCGCAATTCGAAGGAACTGCAGGCTGACATTACGGCCCGTATCGCCAAAGTGGCCGGTGTCGAGGCCTTCGTCTTCGCACCGCCGACGCTGCCGGGCTCCGGCGGCGGCCTGCCCATTTCCATGGTGGTGCGATCGACCGGCGCTTCCTCGGAAGTGTACGAGGTGGCCGAGCAGATCAAGAACAAGGCGCAGGCCTCCGGCCGCTTCATCGTCGTGCAGAATTCGATGGCTTATGACGCACCGGAGGTGACGGTGACCATCGACCGCGACCGCGCCGCCGCGCTGAACCTGCCGATCGCCGATATCGGCCGCACGCTGACCTTGCTGGTCGGCGGCGCCGAAGTGGCGCAGTTCGACCGCGATTCCAACAGCTACGACATCATCCCGCAGGTGCCGCAGGAGTTCCGCGACGACCCCGACAAGCTCGGCGAATACTTCGTGCGCAGCGTGACCGGCGAGATGGTGCCGCTATCGGCGGTGGTCAA
This sequence comes from Mesorhizobium sp. WSM4833, assembly GCF_055811095.1. Taxonomy (NCBI): domain Bacteria; kingdom Pseudomonadati; phylum Pseudomonadota; class Alphaproteobacteria; order Hyphomicrobiales; family Phyllobacteriaceae; genus Mesorhizobium; species Mesorhizobium sp. WSM4833. Next base: position 95,901 of record NZ_JBVVQG010000019.1, on the reverse strand, counting down.
GATTTCGACCAATGCGGCGCCGGCGGCAATCGAGCAGTTCAACCAGCTGAATTCGTCGACGATTTCGGCGCTTCCGCTGCCCGGCGTCACCACCGGCGACGGGCTGAAGGCGCTGGAGGACATCGCCAAGGAGAGCCTGCCCGACACGTTCTTCATCGATTATTCCGGTCAATCGCGACAGGAAAAGGAACAGGGCAACACCATCCTGATCGCTTTCGCGGCCGCAGTTGTCGTCATCTATCTGGTGCTGGCGGCGCAGTTTGAAAGTTTCCGTGACCCGCTGATCATCATGATGGCGGTGCCGTTGTCGATCTTCGGCGCGATCGTGCCGCTCAATCTGGGCCTCGGCACGCTCAACATCTACACGCAGGTCGGCCTGATCACACTGATCGGTCTGATAACCAAGCACGGCATCCTGCTGGTCGAGTTCGCCAACCAGCAGCGTGAAAAGCATGGCATGCGGCGGCGCGATGCCATCATCGCCTCGGCCAAGGTGCGCCTGCGGCCGATCCTGATGACGACGGCGGCGATGGCGCTCGGCGTTGTGCCGCTGATCACGTCCAGCGGCGCTGGTGCCGCGGCCCGCTATTCGATGGGCCTGGTCATCTTCACCGGCATCCTGGTCGGCACCATGTTCACGCTCTTCGTCGTGCCCATGTTCTACACCTTCATCGCCAGCAAGGACCTGCCTCATCTGGCGGAGAAGCCGGACCCCAAGCTGATGCCGGCACTGCCGAGCTAGGACGGTCGAGGGAGTCCCGCCCAGAAATGCGCGGGGCAGATCGATGGAAACAAAAGAAAAGAGGCCGGGAATTTCCCGGCCTCTTTTCTTTTTGGCTGGGCTCGATACCGCCGGTTTGAACTGTACGCAATACCGCAGCGTTTCCGGAGGGAGCTTTGAGGCGCGGCAGCATGCTGCCACGCCACCGTTTCCAGCCTGCTACTTGACGATGACGATGCTGGTGTTGGTCGCCCCGAAGGTTTCGACGAGCTGGTAGAAATCGGCGGCGTTGTCGGGGTGCAGCCGCACGCAGCCATGCGAAGCCGGCTGGCCGAGGCGCTTGATCGCATAAGTCGCGTGCACCGCATAGCCGCCGCTGAAGAAGACCGAGTGCGGCATCGGGGCGTTGTCGTATTTCTTCGAATACCACATTTCATGCATGCGGGTCGGCTTGAACGAGCCGGTCGGCGTCACATGGGCCCGGTCGCCGGTGGAGACTTTCCAGGCGAAGGTCGGCCGGCCGTCGACGGAGACTTCCATGATCTGCTGCGAAAGCGAAACGCGCGCCACGATCTTGTTGGCGGCATGCGCGGCGCCCGAGCCGAACAGCAGTGCGGCACCGGTCAGCGCGGCGGCGACGATGTTGATGAGCTTGGCGGAAATGGCGGTATGCATGAAGAAAATCCCCTCTCTCTGCCGGTCCAGCCGGCTCCAATTCGATGGCTGCTTATCCCAACGTCATGTTTCGGAGAGATTTCGCAAAATGCTCATTTTTGTTTCGAATCTGTTTCCACTGGTTAACAAACGGCAACCCCATTAGAGCCGTCGGTGGCCCGCCAGCGAGACCCTAGCAAGACCAAGGTCAGAAACATGGGTATCCGTCGCTAAACGAAAGTGCGAATTAGCAGTATTCGAAAGGACCGCCGTAGATCTCGAAACCGAACTGCAACAAAGCGAGGTTTCAAGCGGCATGATCCGGATACGGGCCGCAAGCAAAGTTGACGCAACGAAAACAGCCGGTAACGAACATGGGAACGAAATCGAACGCGCTGTCCTGGCTTTTCAGGATCAGCATCGCGGCAGCGGTCATCGGCGGCGTCGGCACGGTTGCCGGCACCCCGCTGACAAGCCTCGGCGCGATGACTTCAGGCGAGATTTCGACCCTGCACGCCGCACTGTTTTTCGCCACGGTCTGGATTGTTTCCAGCCTGCGCATCGCCCGGCTAAAGGCCCTCTGGCGGGTCGGCCTTAGGCTGACGGGTTTGCGCGGCGCCTCCGGCAACTTGCTGCCGAGAGGACCGAAGGCCCGCGCCGAGACGGGGGGTTCCGTGGGCGGCGCGGGCGCTTCGGGGGTATCCTGAAGCGACCCGCAACAAACCATTTTGGGGAATTGGTACGATGAAAACGAAATTTGCCGCTTCGGTGCTTTCCGCACTGCTTTACGCCCAGGGCCTGCTCGGCTTTGCCGGCCTTGCCACCGTGCTGCTCAGGGACCGCGCCCACGCTGGCGAGCTGACCATGGGCAGTGACATGCCGGTAGGTCCATCGCTTCTGCTGGTACGCTGAGCGCCAAGAGCGTCGGGGCCGGAGATGGAAAATCCGATGCCCGAAACCAGAGACTGCGTCAGTGCCCGGCAATCAGTCCGCGAATTGCCGCGGCGGATCGAACCGGTAGCCGGCGCCGCGTATGGTGGTGATGGTTTCGGTGTCGAGTTTGCGGCGCAGCCGCACGATGCGCGAATCGATCGAGCGATCGAAGGCATCGGCGTTTTCGGCCGGCGCCGCGGCGATGATGTCGTCGCGCGTCAAAACCTTGCGCGGACTGGCCAGGAACAGCCTGAGCAGCGCCACCTGACCGGGCGAAAGCTGTTCCTCCGTGCCGGAGCGATGCATGACCATCGCCGATCTCAGATCGACGGTCGCGTTCTCCAGCACGATCAGTTCCTGGGTGCCCCTGCCGCGGCGCGAAAGCAGGCCGCCGACACGGGCGGCCAGTTCACGGACATTGAGCGGGCTCTCGACGACGTCGGCCGCACCAAGCTCCAGCGCCAGCACCTTGTCGACAAGATCGGCCGGGCGGCAGATCAGAATGAAATCCGGTCCGCCCTCACCGCCTCCTCCTTGGCCGCCATAACGTCTGAGCAGGTCCCGCCCCTCCGCCTGGCTGAGGCTGTCGCCGACGACGACGACGTCGATGCCCTTTCCCGACAGCAGCGATTCGGCCTCCCAGGGCTGGCGTGCCTGATGCACGTCATGGCCGCGCCGTTCAAGATGGTCGGCGAGTTCGGTCGCGACCACTTCGGCTACCGAAACGAGCGCAATGACGGATCGTGCGGCCATGTTTTCCAACCGTTCCCTGGCAACCCCGATATGAGTGCTGGACATGATGTTTATACCCAATCTACTTTCCACTGAAAGTGGGAGCGAAAGCATCGTGCGGGCAAGAATTGTCATCGTCGAGGATGAGCCCGACCTGAGGGACGCTGTCGCCGAATACCTTGGCGCCGCCGGATATGACGTGGCCACCGCTGAAAGTGCGGCCGCCGCGCGCAGCCTCGTTGAAACGCAGTCGTTTCATCTTGCCATTCTCGACATCGCCATGCCCGGCGAGGACGGCCTCTCGCTTGGCCGCTGGCTGCGTTCGAAACTGCCGATCGGCATCATCTATGCGACCGCGGCCGGCACCGCGCTCGACCGCATCGTCGGGCTGGAACTCGGTGCCGACGACTACATCGTCAAGCCCTACGAATTGCGCGAGGTGCTGGCCAGGGTGCGCAGCGTGTTGCGCCGGGTTCCCCAGCCCAAAGAGCTGCAGGACAAGAGGGCCGGGGCGGATCGCCGTTCCGTTGCCTTCGGCCCCTTCCAGGCCGATCTCGACGGCAGGCTGGTCACCGGCGCCAATGGCGTGGTGATCGACATGGCCAAGAGCGAGTTCGACGTGCTGGAGATTTTCCTCACCCGCGCCAACCGGCTGCTGACCCGCGCCGCTATCTCCGAGGCGATCGGTTTCACCGAAGATCCGGAATCGTCACGCGCGGTCGACATTCGCATCATGCGGCTGCGCAAAAAGATCGAGGCCGATCCCGCCAATCCGAAATTCCTGCGCACGGTGCGCGGCGAGGGCTATATCTTCTCGCTGCCGGCCGGCGACGGCAACTGAGCACCGGGCCAGAAGGATGTGGTTGCTCGCCGGCCGAATTGGCGCGACTCCGGAATGACAGCACAAGATGATCGCTGAAGCAGCAAGCACCGATATGCAAGGGTTCCGGCAGGGCGCGGCGATGGCGGCCGTGCGCGTCGTTCGCCGGCTGCGCGAGGCCGGCGACTGGCAGCGCGAGATGGACGGCATACTGGAAACGCTCTGCCGGGCCATGGATTGCCAGCGCGGCATCCTGTTTCGCTTGCGCGAACTGCCCGGCCAGGGCTTCGCCCAATCCGTCGCCGCCTACTGGATCGACCCTCTTTTCGGCGGCGAACTGGCATCACCGACCGTCATCATGCAATCGATCGTCAATTCCGACCCGCTGCTGGAGCGGCTTGCCGAGGACGAGAGGCAAGGCAAGATCTTCGCCGGTCATACGCGCGACCTCGAAGGCTTCTTGAGGACCGATTTCGAGAAGCAGAACATCAAATCGTTCCTCTCGGTCTCGGTCTTCGCGCACGGCCATCTCTGGGGCACGCTGGCGGTCAATGACTGCATCAACGAGCGTGCATGGACCGACGAGGAAGAGGCGACGCTGCACATCATCGCGCTGGCCATCGGCGACGCCATAGAGCGCTCGCCCTCCGACGCCCACGCCAGCGAGGTCATTCGCCGCACCATGCTGCAGGCCTCGCTCGACGCCATTGTCGTCATCGACGAGACCGGCTCGATCATCGAATTCAATCCGGCCGCCGAGAAGATGTTCGGCTTCCAGCGCAGCGACATCCTCGGCAAGGACCTGCTCGATACGATCGTGCCGATCTACTACCGCAAGGGCTATGCCTCAGGAGCCGAATACATGTCCGGCCGCGGCGCGCCGATGGTCGGCCAGCGGCTCGAGACGGTGACCCAGAATGCCGCCGGCGAAGTGTTCCCGATCGAGCTGACGGCCACCGAGATGCGGGTTGCCGACCGCCGCCTGATCTTCGGCTCCATCCGCGACCTGCGCGACAAATTGCGCGCCGAGGAGGAAATCGGCCGGCAACGCGAGAAGCTGCACCAGAACGAGAAGATGGCGGCGATGGGTTCGTTGCTGGCCGGTGTGTCGCACGAGCTCAACAACCCGCTGGCCGTGGTTGTGGCGCAATCGACGCTGCTGCACGAATTCGCCTCCGATCCGCAAACCAAGGTGCGCGCCGAAAAGGTCCGCGCGGCCGCCGAGCGCTGCGGCCGCATCGTCAAGAGCTTCCTGTCGATGGTCCGCCTCCATCCCGCGGCACAAGCCGAGACCGACCTCAACCAGGTGATCCGGGCGGCACTTGAAGTGACCGCCTATGGCGCGCGCTCAAGCGGCATCATCATCGACACCGATTTCGCCGCAGGCCCGCTGCTGGCCATGGCCGACGCCGACCATGTGACGCAGGTGGCGGCCAATTTCCTCATCAACAGCCAGCACGCTTTGGCTGGCATTGCCGGCGACCGGCTGATCAAGGTGCGGACGTTCCGCAGCGACCGGGATCATCCCTGCTTCTCGGTCGAGGACAATGGGCCCGGCGTGCCGGAAGCGATCCGCGGCCGCATCTTCGAATCCTATTTCACCACCAAGCCGGTCGGCGTCGGCACCGGCATCGGCCTGTCGATCTCGAAATCGATCATCGAGCGGCACAATGGCAATGTCTGGTTCGAGGAAGTGCTCCCGAGAGGCGCGCGTTTCGTCGTCCAGCTGCCGGCCATCGTGGCCGGCCTCGCCACCGCCGGCGACAACCAGCCGCGATCGAGCGGCCTGCGCCATGCCTTGATCATCGACGACGAGCCGGATGTCGCCGGCTCGCTCTCGGACATCCTCGAACTGATGGGCATCAAGTCGCGGATCGTGCCGGTCTGGGAATCGGGCGCCGCCACCTTGAGCGGCCACATGCCGCCGGACATCGTTTTTTCGGACCTGCGCATGCCCGGCGTCAGCGGCATATCGATCTATCGTGAGCTGCTCGCCGAAAAGCCCGATTTGGCGCGGCGTTTCGTGCTGGTCACCGGAGACCTGATCGGTGCCAAAGCCGAAATCGAAGCCTTGCCGGCGCACCAGCGACCGCAGATTCTGGAAAAGCCGTTCAGCACGCTGGATGTGCGCAGCGTGCTCTCCGCCATCGCCGAACAGGCGGCCTTGAAAGGATAAAAAAAGAGGCTCCCGGGGGCGGGAGCCAAAAGGAGCGCACTGGAGGGCGCTCGGGGAGGTCAGAGCATGGTCCACAAAACGGGAACGGTTTTCGGGACCATGCTTCGACGGAAATCAGAAAATATTCGGCGTGCCGGTCAACGGCGCGGCATTGGCGATCATGCGGATCGCCCGGCTTTTGTGTGTTCCGGACTGTTCGGCGATGGCGCGCAGGCAATCCATGCTCTCGGCACCCCAGGCCTGGCCCTTGCAGGCGAAGTCGGTCACCGGCACCGGCAGACGCGCGGTCCTGGTCGTCGTCTGCGCGCCGTCGATGAGATTGGCCGGCGGATTCAACGAAGCGAAGGCCGGCCCGATTGTCGGCGTGAACGCCATGCCGACGAAGGCGCAAGCAGCCAGCACCATGAACATCGCCATGGGGTGGTCGCTGGCCCGCTGGCGCAGCGCCAGTTTCGGACGGCGGTCATTGCGCTCTGGAGCCTGAAGGCGCCCCTCGCCGCGGATCGTCTGGATTTTCGCATGCATTACCTTCCCCTTCGCTGAGTTTCTTTTGGCGGTGAAATGAACTTATCCGCGCTTTGTAACGGTGGTGGGGTGGCGAAGGATTGGCACTGTAACGAATTCGAAACAGCATTTCGGGCGAAGCCGGGCAAAATCGGGCATGGCTTCGACGGCGCCAGGGCTCGAGGCGCAACTTGACCGATCTTGCCAAACAGTCTTTCGAAAAGATCAGGCTCAGCCCGGAGCTTGAAGCTCGGCAATGATCTTGTGCGCGGCGATGCGCCCGGCAATGATGGCGCCCTCGACATACCCCGGAAACGATGGCGAGAGTTCTGAAGAGGCGAGATACACCGGCGGTGCGCCGGCAAGGATCGTTCGCTCGGCGTCTGTCGCTGTAACATCGACAATAAGATCGCTGTACGCGCCGCCGCTCCAGCGATCTCCTATCCAGTCACGCAAACTGAAATCGATGACGTCACCGGCGTCCGGACCAAGGGCTGCCTCCAGCCGGCCGGTCACCTCCGCACGCAGTTCCGCCTCGCCGAGGTCGCGCCAACGCAGCGCGAGCGAGCCGCCGGCGAACACGACGAGCGCCGCATGCTCCGCATCCTTGCCGGCGTCGCAGGCAAACAGCCCCGGCGGCTCGAGCCACATCACCATGCCGCTCAAATCCCGCGCCCGCCAAAACGGTTTGGCATAGCGCACCAGGATCTTGATAGCCGCGCCGCTTTCCCAGGCGCCGAGTGCCCGCCCCAGTCCGGCCGGCAAAGCGGGGGCAAAGGCGAGCTCCGTCACCGTCGCCGGCGGGACGGCCACCAGAACCGTGCGCGCCTCGACGGCACCCCCGGCCGAAACGACAAGAACACCTTGCGAACTGTGCTCGATGCGCGTGACCGGCTCGCTTAGCCGCAACCGATCGCCAAGGTCGCGGGCCAGATCGTGGGCCAGCGAATGCATGGTTTCGCGCACAGAATATTGCAGTTCCGTCACCTCGTTGGTGACCCGCCGGTCATTGTCGATCAAATACCAGAGAGGAATCTGGTCCAGCGCCATGCACCAGAGACCTTCGATCATCGAACGGAAAGCCACCCTTGCATCGGCCGAATCGTGCTGGCAGGCAAGCCAGTCGGCGACGGTCAGTCCGGCAATCGAGGCATCGTCCGGATCGATCCCGTTCATGCGCTCGCGGATCGCCATCGCGGCATGATAGGTCCGCTCTGCTCGTTGTGCGGACATCGTCGGCTGGGTGATGAAGTCGCCATCGACATAGGTTTCAACCAGCGTCTTGCCGCGCGCCTCGACCATGGCCATCAATTCCGGCATGTCCTCGCACAGGAACTGGCCGCCACTATCGATGCGTTCGCCAAGTCCGTTCAGTCGGGACTCGACGCGTCCGCCGACGCGGTCGCGTGCTTCGAGCAGGATGAAATCAATGCCGGCCTTCTTCATCTCAAGCGCCGCCGACAGGCCGGTGAAACCCGCACCGACGATGACGACATCGGTTCGCTCGAATTCGCCGCCCTCATCCGTGAAGGTTTTCAGCATTGCCGGCTATCCACCCAATCGCATCCGGCTTCCACCGACGAACTATGTCCTTATCGACATATGCCGCAGGCTGTCTCTAACCTATCGTTTTCTCGAGCATATTGAGCCAGTTGCGATAGGCGATTTTTTCGATCAGCGCGCGGCCGAAACCGCGTGCCGCCAATGCATCGATCAGCTTCGGCAGGCCGGCGACATCGCTGATGACGGCCGGGATCATGGCGCCGTCGAAATCGGAGCCAAGACCAACGCCGTCCTCACCCAGCGCCTGCAGCAGCGAATCGATATGGCGCACCATGATATCGAGGCTGGTGTCGGCATTCATGCGACCGTCCTCGCGCAGGAAGCCGGTTGCGAAGTTCAGCCCGACCATGCCGCCGGTTTCGCGGATCGCGCCGAGCTGCCAGTCGGTCAAGTTACGTGAATGGCCGCAGATCGCGTGCACGTTGGAATGGGTCGCCACCAGCGGCGCATCGCTGAGTGCGGCGACATCGCGAAAGCCCTTCTCGTTGAGATGCGACAGGTCGATCATGATCTTCAACTGGTTGCAGGCCTTGACCAGCGCCTTGCCGGCATCGGTCAGGCCAGGGCCGGTGTCGGGCGAAGACGGGAAGCGGAACGGCACGCCGTGGCCAAAGGCGTTCGGACGGCTCCAGACGATGCCGAGCGAGCGCAGGCCGGCTTCATGCAGCACGTCGAGCATGGTGAGCTCGGGATCGATCGCCTCGACCCCTTCGATGTGGAACACCGCGGCGATCGACCCTTGCGCCATGGCATTGCGCACATCGCCGGCGCTGCGGCAGACGGTGAGCGCTCCGGCCCGTTCCAGCCTGAACAGGATCGAGGCCATCGCGATGGTCGAGGTCAGCGCCTCATTGCGCGGAACCTCGGGCGGCAGCGGTTCGGCGGCACCCGGCGCCAGGGGCACGGCGCCGCGCCTGGATTTCTCGACAGGCGGCGGAAAGATGGCGAACATGCCCCCGGCGAAGCCGCCGGCTTTCGCGCGTGGCAGGTCGATATGGCCGCCCGATTTCCCCTCGATGAACAGTTTTTCGACGTCCGTGTCTTTCGACTGATGGAGTCTGAGCAACGTATCGTTGTGGCCGTCGAAGACGGGAACGAGATCGGTTTCGGTCATTGGGGGATCATTCGGTTCGTTTGTCGGCGCGGCTAAGATATATCCTATCTACTTAGGCAGGATGCGCCACCCGCGCAAATGCCAAAGCCGCCCCGGTGGGATGGCAGCCGCTTGCCGCGCCGTTTCCAAGCAAAGAATCCCTACCGCTTCAGCACGTCGGCCCATTCCTGATGGCGGCGGAACTGGGCGTTGGCGAACGGGCAGAGCGGGATGATCTTCTTGCCCGCCGCACGCGCATCCTCGACGGCGCGGGTGACGAGCCGAAGCCCGGCACCCTGGCCGCGAAAGACGTCCGGCACTTCGGTGTGGTCGATGATGATCTGGTGCTCACCGATCTTGGTGAAAGTCATCTCGGCCTCGGCGCCATCGGGTCCAAGCAGGACGTAGCGGCCCTTGGAACCGCGATCCTCAAGTTCGATCTCAGGCAGTTGGTCAGGCATTGCTATGCTCCTTGGGCAGTATCGGCAAAGAACCGCCGTGCCGCCTCGATCTCGTTTGGCCGCACCTCGTGCCCGCCATCGTGCCATTCCACAGTGACATCGGCGCCGTCGGCACGCAAATAGGCCTCGAGCCGCGTGGTCAGGTTCGGCGGGCAGATCGGATCGCGCTTGCCGGCGGTCACCAGGATATGGCGGCCGGCGAGGCTGCCCTTGACCTCAGGTTCGAACGGGATCAGCGGATGCATCAGCACCGACGCGTCGAACAGCGCTGGAACCGCGAACACCACCGAGGCCAGGACATTGGCGCCGTTGGAATAGCCGAGACCCAGCACGGCCGATGGCTTCGCTGCTTCAACATGGGCCTTAACGAAGCCCGCCATCTTGGTCGTCGCCCGCGCCAGGTCGTCCATATCGTAGATGCCCTCGGCGGCGCGGCGAAAGAAGCGCGCGGCACCTTGTTCCGACACATCACCGCGCGGCGAGACGATGGTTGCCTGGGGCGCGAGATCGCGCCCCAGCGACAAAAGCTGATTCTCATCGCCTCCCGTGCCATGGAAGACGAACAGCAATGGACCGCCCGGCGAACCGGGCAGCACCTTGTGGATGTAAGCGTCCTTGCTCATGGTCTCAGCCTTCCAACTTCTGCAGATGCTGTTCGAGATAGGGCCGCAGGTGCTGGTGCTGCGTCGGCAGCTTCAGCGCCTCGCCCAGATGAGCGGTGTCCTCGTCGCGATCGAAGCCCGGCTCGTTGGTGGCGACTTCGAACAGCACGCCACCCGGTGTGCGGAAATAGATCGCCCAGAAGTAGTCGCGGTCGATCACCGGCGTCACTCCATAGCCGGTATCCATCAACGCCTTGCGCACTTCGAGCTGCCTGGCGCGGTTCTCGACCGCGAAGGCGACGTGATGGACGGAGCCGGCACCGAGATCGGCGAAGGCCGTGCTCGGCAGCGATTCGATGTCGATGACATCGGCGCCATTGCCGTTCTTCACCGCCAGCCGCCTGAGATTGCCGGACTTGTCGACTTCCTCATAGCCCATGAACTTCAGCAGCTCTTCCGTGGCACCGCCATCCTTCAGCCTGAGCGACACGGAATGAAAGCCTCGGATCGCCTCATCCGTGGGAACGCCGCCTTTCGACCAGGGTGCTCTGCTGTCGCTCTTGCACTCGACCAGCGCGAAGCCGTCACCATCCGGTCCGGCAAAAGCCAGGCGCTTCTCACCGAAGGTTTCTTCGCGCGAGAGGCCGGTGACGCCCTCATCGGCAAAGCGTTTTTCCCAATAGCCAAGCGTGCCTTCCGGCACCGAGTAGACGGTGGTTCCGACTTCCCCGACCCCATGCCGGCCCTTGCCGATGTCGGGGAAGGGGAAATAGGTCATCACCGAACCCGGCGTACCGGCCTCGTCACCGTAATAAAGGTGATAAACATCGGGCGCGTCGAAATTGACGGTCTTCTTGACCCGGCGCTGACCGAGTTTCCTAGTGAAGAAATCGTTGTTCTGGCGGGCATCCCTGGCCATCGACGTGACGTGATGCAGGCCCTTGATCTGGTCGAGCATTGTCTTGCTCCTTCCCTTGGTACATGTGCGGCCCTCGCCGCTGTCCACCCCAATATGAGGACCAGGGCAGTTTCCGCAAAGGCGGCAAACACAGAATGGACTGTGTCATAAAAGTGAACGATGGAACAAGGTTCGTTCACCAATTGGCTCGCAGGTCAGACTTGCGCCATGGCCAGAATTCGGTTCCATAAACGGCGTTCGACATCCCGGGACAAAGGTATCGTGAGTGACTGGAAAAGCCAGGCGGCCTAACATTCTCCTGATCACATGCGACCAGTGGCGCGGCGATTGTCTGTCCGCCGCCGGTCATCCGGTCGTGCGAACGCCGAATGCCGACGCTTTGGCCGCGGAGGGCGTGCTGTTCAAGCGGCATTATGGCGGCGCGGCGCCCTGCTCGCCCGCCCGCGCCTGCCTCTACACCGGCCTCTACCAGATGAACAACCGCGTCTGCCGCAATGGCACGCCGCTCGACGCTCGCCACGGCAACATTGCGCTTTCGGCTCGCGCCCTGGGCTATGATCCGACGCTGTTCGGCTACACCGATGTGTCGCTCGATCCGCGCCTGCTGGCGCCGGGCGATCCGCGGCTGCAAAGCTATGAAGGCGTGCTGCCGGGCTTTACGGTGCGCCAGTTGCTGCCCGAGCATCAGAAGCAATGGCTATCCTGGCTGGAACTACAAGGTGTCGACGCCAGCGCCGGATCTCCCGACATCCATCGCCCCGTGGCCGACGGCGCGGTCGGAACCACCGTCGACAACGCGCCACCCGTCTACTCCGGGCAGCAAACCCCGGCGGCCTTCCTGACCGGCGAATTCGCGCGTTGGCTTGGCGAACAGGAGCACGCCGCGCCGTGGTTCGCGCATCTTTCCTTCATCAGCCCGCACCCGCCCTTCATAGTGCCGGAGCCCTACAACACAATGTATGATCCGGCTGACGGCCCGGCCTTTCGGCGCGCGGCAAGTTGGCAGGAGGAGGCGGAAAACCATCCCTATCTAGCCTATGATCTCGGCCGGCAGAAACAGATGAAATTCCGCCCCGACGCCAGCGGCAAGGTGCGCGACTGGAGCGAAGACGATTTTCGCGTCCTCCGCGCGATCTATTACGGCATGATTTCCGAGGTCGACGCCCAGCTCGGCCGCATCTGGCAAGCGGTCAAGGCGGCCGGCGCGTGGGACGACACCATCATCGTGCTGACCTCGGACCATGCCGAGATGATGGGCGACCATTTCATGCTGGGCAAGGGCGGCTATTTCGACGGCAGCTACCACATTCCGCTAATCATCCGCGATCCGCGCCACGGCAAGGCGGCCGGCGGCAAGGTAGACAGCTTCACGGAAGCGGTCGACATTTTGCCGACGTTTCTCGACCTGCTCGGCGAAGAGCCCGCGCCGCATCTCGACGGCAGGTCGCTGAAGCCGTTCCTGAGCGGGGAAACTCCTGCGGCGTGGCGCGATGCCGCGCATTGGGAGTTCGATTTCCGCTCGGTTGCCGCGGGCGAGGCCGAACGCCATTTCGGCATCGCCTCACGCCAATGTAATCTCGCCGTTATCCGCACGGAGCGTTTCAAATATGTGCATTTCGGCGGCAACCTGCCGCCGCTGCTGTTCGATCTGGAAAACGATCCGGATGAATTGGACAACCTCGCGCCCGACCCCAGCCATCTCGCCGCGCGGCTGGAATTCGCCGAACGGCTGCTCGCCTGGCGAGCCGAACATCTCGACCAATCGCTGGCACTGGCCGAATTGACCGAGAACGGCCTCGTCGGCCATGCCGCTGGCCTGCCTCCATGCCACACATGAACACAGGCCCGCATCGTTGCCGGCGCGGGCCTGTATCCGACTGGGTGGAAACTACCTGACGATCATGCGCTGCTGATCGCGCTTCTCGGCATAGCTGCCCTTGTCATAGGCGGTTTGTGCCTCGAGCTGTTCCTTGGTGAAGGTCGTGTACAGGTATTTGTTGCCCGCCTTGTCGGTCATGAATTTGAGATTATCCATGCCGACCGCGACTTCCTTCTCGCCAATGCCGAGGAAGCCACCGACATCGACGATCACCGCATCGGCCTTCTTGTCGGGCGCAAGCACGACATCGCCGATCTCGCCGACCTTGGCGTCGTTGGCGCCATAGACAGTCGTGCCCTTGAGGTCATCGGCGCGAATCTCGCCAACCGGCATCTCGGTCAGCGTCGACTTGTCGATGGCTGCGGTCTTTGTCTGGTCCGGAGCCGAGGCATCGGGGGTCGTGGGCGCCGGAGCCTGTGCCGTCTTGTCGGACGGAGCGACGGCAGGGGCTGCGGCGGGCGCGACTGCTGCCGGCGCATTCGAAGCCGTCGTTGCCGGCGCCGGGTCATAGGCCTTGCGGTTGAAATCCGGCTGCGCCTGCAATTCTTCCTTGGTGGTCTGGGCGACCAGCCAGCGGTCGCCATTCTTCTCGGCCCACTGCGCCTTCGAGAAGTCATAGGTGACGTTCTTGGCGCCAAGGCCTAGGAAACCGCCGACGCCGATGACCAAGTACTGCGCCTTGCCATCCTTGGTCAGCACAATGTCGTTGACGTCGCCGATGTTCTGGGCGTCATCGCCGGTGCCGTTGTAGACGTTTTCCCCGATGATGTTGGTGGCGAGATTGCCATCGGCGCGCTTGACTGGTTCTGCCGAAGCGGCGTTCATGTCGACAGGCTTTTGCGCTGTGTCCGTCGTCGCGGGTGCTGCCGGCGCTGTTGCGTCGGTCGATGCCGCAGGTGCTGGGGTCGGGCTGTAAGGCTTTTTATCGAATTCTGCCTGCGCCGTCAGTTCGTCCTTGGTCGTCTGGGCCACCAACCAGCGGTCGCCATTCTTTTCGGCCCACTGCAGCTTGCCGTAATCGAAAGCAACGCTTTTGGCGCCGACACCCAGAAAACCGCCGACGTCGATGACAACGGATTTCGCCTGCCCATCCTTGTCGAACACGACGTCGCTGACCTTGCCGATGTTTTCGGCATCGTCGCCGGTGCCGTTGTAGACGGACTCACCGATGATGTTGGTGACGATGCTGCCCTCTGCGCGTGCCACAGGAGCGGCGGCGGGCTCCTGGACGGCGGGCGTGGCAGGCGCCGTATTTGTTGCGTTCTGCGCATAGGCGCCGGTCGCGACAAAGGTTGCGAGCGCCGTCGTGGCTAAAAGATTGCGGATCATGGTAGTCTCTCCTCGTGCCTGATCTCATGCGCCGCGTCTTCCTTGGGGAACGCGGCATCTACAGGTTCACAACGTCGTGACCGGGTCAGTTGTTCCGACAAAGCGCTGCGGTCCGGGAACGAAACCACGGAAATTATTGAGCCGCTGGGGTAGTCACCCCGTGGCAAGAGGAACCTTTCTGTCGACGCCGCGTTTCAGCCGTTGGCTGGGTATATCCCGGCCGCCTTTTGGCTGACCTGGTGGAGCGGGGCATGAGATTTGCAGCGGTGCTGAACCGGGACGGCGGCACTTTGCGCACCACCGACCTCGCCGCTTTCTCCGACAGGATGCATCAGACGTTGGAAACGGCAGGCCACTCGCTCAGCATCGAAATTGTCGCCGGCAAGGATGTGGTGGAGACGCTGGACAACGCAGCTTCGCGTCGCTCGGTCGACATCGTGCTGGCGGGTGGCGGCGACGGGACCATTTCCGCCGCGGCCGCCCGACTGATGGGCACGAAGAAGGCGCTTGCCATATTGCCAGCCGGCACCATGAACCTGTTCGCACGCGGATTGGGCATTCCGCAGTCGCTCGACGGGGCGCTGAAATCCTTCGCCGACGGCGAAATCATTGCTGTCGATGTGGCGACGGCCAATGGCCAACCTTTCGTGCACCAGTTCTCGATCGGCATGCACGCGAAGATGGTGCAACTGCGCCAGAAGATGGAGTTCGGTTCGCGGTTGGGAAAGATCCGCGCCTCGGCCAAGGCGGCTTGGGCAACGATCAACAATCCACCTGCGATGAATGTGACGCTCAGCATCGGCGACGCCGAAATGGCGGCACGCATCACCGGCATCGGCATCACCAACAACTTATTCGGCGAAGGCCATCTGCCTTATGCCGACAATCCTGCGGGCGGCGTGCTCGGTGTCTATGTCACGGTGGCGAAGCAGCGCGCCGAACTGGTCAAGTTCTTCTTCAACATGGCGCGCGGCAAATGGCGCGACAACGAACATGTCGAAATCCACCAGACAAACAGAACGGTGCTGAAAATCCATTCGGGCAGCCGCAAATTTCGCGCCGTCATGGACGGCGAACTGGTCAGGCTTGACCGTGAAACGGTAATCGAGATTCAGCCTGGCGCACTGAATGTATTGGTTCCGGCGAGCGCGGCCCAGTCGAGAGCCGCCTGATGAGGTGCGGCGCAACGGACAGGCCCGCTTTACCCGGCAGGAGCCTGCTCGGTGGTGTTGGGCGGTGTGGGGACATGCTGTTCATCGCTGTTAGGCGCCTTGATCAACACACCATAGATCTCGGCAATGCCCCATGCAGCAAACACCAGAAGCAGTGCGGCGATCAGGATCCGAAATCCATGCCAGCCCCATCGCCCCTGCCGCGCCTTGTTTTCTGGAATGATCTTGGCCATGCTCGATCCCTGTCTCATTCTGCACCAACTGGCGCGCCCGGCAAATCATGGTCGGGTAACGGTTCCTCGCTAGGATGGTTCCGGAAAAGCGTGCTGGCCTTGCACCAGCGCAAGCATGCGGCGACGAAGACCGGGACGAGGCAATTGGGGTGATTGGCAAGACGCAAACAGCACCCGATCTGCCGGCCGAAGTTGCGCTAGCAGTCATGGATATCGACCGGCTGGCCGTGCTGCACGGATTGGAGATGCTGGATACGGCGGCCGACCCCGATTTCGACCGCGTCAGCAGCCTTGCCGCAGCGGTGATGCAGGTGCCGATGGCCCTGGTCACACTCGTCGACCTTGAACGGCATTGGTTCAAATCCTGCTTCGGCCTGGACGAGACCGAAACCGCGACCAACGTCTCCTTCTGCGCCCATGCGATTGCCGCCGGCGACGAGCCGATGGTGGTCGTGGATGCAACGGCGGACCCCCGTTTCAAGACCAACCCGCTGGTCACCGGAAAGCACCATGTCCGCTTCTATGCCGGCGCGCCGATGATCGTGGCAGGTGCCCGCATCGGCACGCTGTGCGTGCTCGACCGCGAGCCGCATGGTTTTCCATCCCGAGCCGAGCTCGACCAGTTGAAGGCGCTCGCCGGCCTCGCCGCCAGCCTGTTCACCCTAAAGGACGCAACCCGCAGCGGCGCGATCGCCGAGGCCGCACTTGCGCGCGAGGAAAAACGACGCGCCATCGCACTCGATGCGGCCTCGCTCGCCAGCTGGGCATGGGATATCCGCACCGATGTCATCGAATGCGACACATTGATGTCGGAGCTGTTCAACCTGCCGCGCTCCAACCGGCTGCGCGCACGCGACATCCTCACCGCCATCGATCCGCGCGACGTCTACCAGACCGAAACCCGCTTTCGCGACGCCTTGACCGGCAGCGACGACTATTTCGGCGAATACCGGGTGAAGGGCTTTCACCCGCCGCGCTGGCTCGCCACGCGCGGCCGTGTCATCGAGCGTGACGGCGACGGCAAGCCGACATTGATCTTCGGCGTCAATTACGACATCTCCGAGCGCAAGCTCGGCGACGAACGGCAACGGCTGCTGCTGCGTGAACTCAACCATCGCGTCAAGAACACTTTGGCGACCGTCCAGGCGCTGGCAACCCAGACCGTGCGCCATGCCCGCCAGCCAAGCCAGTTCCTCGAGGCCTTCGGCGCCAGGCTTCAGGCCTTGGGCATCGCCCACAATCTGTTGTCGGACCGCGAGTGGCGTGGCATCGGCATCAGTGAACTCGTCCAGATCGAGGTCAAACCTTTCGAAACGGCCGAGCAGCCGCGCATGACGATCTCCGGCGACGACCTGCTGCTGTCGCCCGACCAGGCCGTCGGGCTTGGCCTGATCCTCCATGAACTCGCCAGCAACGCGCTGAAATATGGCTCGCTGTCGGTGCCGTCAGGCAGGGTCGACCTCGGCTGGAGGACGCAAGGCAGGAAGGATGCCCGGCGTCTTGTGCTGACCTGGCGCGAAAGCGGCGGGCCTCAAGTCGCTCCGCCCGATCGGCAAGGCTTCGGCTCTATCCTCATTCGCCGCAGCCTGGCCAAGGTCATTTCCAGCGAAGTGACCCATGAATTCCGGCCGGAAGGCGTGTTTGCCGAAATATCGATGCCCCTGGAAGAGCTGTCGAAGTGATCTCCCAACAGCTCTATGTCCGCCCGCTCTCATCCGGATCGTCGGATTTCACATTCTCGCGGTAGATGGCGTAGGCCGCGAGCGCCACGGCCGGCCCCAGAATGGCGCCGAGACCGCCTTTTCCCTTGAGCAGGCTCGGCAGCACGGCGAGTGCGGCGGTGACGCCGATCGCCTTCATGTCGGCATTGCGGCGCCGGGCGCGCGAACCTGCGGATATCCGGTAGATCAGCAGGATAAGTCCGGCGAGCACCAGGAAACCGGCGCCAAACCCGAGCGCGGCGGCAAGCGAGCCGTAGCGCATCGCCGTCCAGATATAGGCGGCCCCGACCAGAAAGCCGAGACCGCAAAGCGCAGCGGCAATGGCGATCACATAGACGATTGCCGCCGTGCGCGCCCGGTGAACGGCGGCCACGGTTTCCCCCGAGGCGAGGCCCGAGATCAGGGTTGCCAGCATTCCCATCTGTAGCGCGACTAGCGACGCGCGATGAGCGCGAAAAGGAAGCCGACGCCGGCGGCGATTGCCAGTGACGTCACCGGCTTTTCACGCACGCTTGCCATCATCTGCGCTTCGATGTCCTTGGCATTGCTGCGCAAGCTGTCAAAGGCGGCTTCGCCCTGCGCGCGCAACTGCTCGACCCCTTCTGTCGCTGCACGGCGCGCGGTGCCATAGCCATGCTCGCCGGTCTTGGCCAGTTGTTTGGTGAGCTTGTCGATGTCGGCCTTCAACTGCCTGATGTCGGCTTCCAGGTCCGCATTTGCACGGGCGTCGGTTGCGGTCTTTCCTGCGGCAGTGGCCATGGCTTAACTCCTTGTGATTGCTCGGTTTCAAACGCGCTGCGCGCCTCATGGTTCCGGCACTGCGGACAAAGTAGCCGAAAACGCATCAGCGCGCACCCGATCCGCCGGCTTCGCAAAAAGACGCTTCCTCAGATTAGTGGCCGGCGCGCCTCGCCCAGCCCTTCCCAGCCGGCGAGCCGCTTGAGCCCTTCATTGTCGGAGACCGCGCAGCCGCCGTCGCGCCAGACGATCAGCTTGCGATCCATCAGCTTGCGGATCGTCTTGTTGGTGTGAACCAGCGACAGGCCGAGCGTATCGGCAATGTGCTGCTGCGTGATCGGTATCTGGACGGATTGGCTGCCATTCAGTCCGACGACCTTGGCCCGGCTACCGATGAAGGCGATGAGATAGGCGGCGCGCTCGATCGCACTGCGGCGCCCGAGGCTGAGCAGATTCTCGTCCAGCATCCGCTCCTCGCGCGATGCGATCCAGGTGATGTCGTAGGCCAGCCCGGGATGATTGCGGTACAGCTCGTGCAGATATTCGCGTTCGAAAACACACAGCAGCATCGGTGAGAGTGCCTCGACGGAATGCTGCATCTCGCCCATCACACTGCCTTGCAGGCCGATCAGATCCCCGGGCATGAGATAATTGAGGATCTGGCGACGGCCGTCCCGCAGCAGCTTGTAGCGAAACGCCCAGCCGGAGAGCACGGTGTAGAGATGGGCGCTATGGCTTCCCTCCACCAGCACCGGGTCGCCCTTGTCGACCGCGAGTTCGCCCTTCTTGAATTTGCTGATGAAGGCCAGCTCCTGTTTTTCGAAGTCGCGGAAAACCGGCAACGGCCGCAATGGGCAGTTCTCGCAAGGATATTGGCGGCTGGAGAAAGCGTTATTGTTCTGGACTGACATTTCGCCCCCTTCGAAAGCCCGTTCGACCCCCTTCGAAAGCCGCTCTTGGAGAGCCGCGTTTCAACGCGTTGCAAGGATTGAGGTTCCGCCCGCTGGCCACATGTCTTTTTTAAATGACAGCAAGCCAATTAGCGATCATGACTCCGGCGTTTCAAGGAGTCTTTGCCTGTGCCCACATTGCTTGACGGATTGCGGATTCTCGTTTTGGAGGACGAATTTCTCATCGCCATGGATGTCGAGCAACTTTGCCGCGATCATGGCGCCGATGAGGTGGTGATCGCCCGTGACCTGACCGAGGTCGATGGCCGGGAAGTCGCCACGCGATTCGATGCAGCCATTGTCGACTTGATGCTGGGCGGCGCCTCGACGATCGATTTCGCTTCCGGGCTGCGCGCGGCAGGCATACCTTTCGTGTTTGCGTCCGGCTATTCGGATGCCGATGAAATCAAGGCATCGTTTCCGGGCGTCAGGCTGGTTGGCAAACCCTATTCAGGCGAAGACCTGGTGCAAGCGGTCGCGGCGGCCTGCGGACGCGCTTGAGACGCGATCGCGGTCAGCTCGCCGGCGAACTCGTTACCTGAGCCGAAATCGCGTCCGGACCATACTCGTCCTCACCTGATATTTTCAGGATCTCCTGCAAGCGGGTACGGGCTCGGCTGACGCGGCTCTTGATCGTCCCCACCGCGCAGCCGCAGATCTCCGCGGCCTCCTCGTAGGAGAAACCAGATGCGCCGATGAGGATGATGGCTTCGCGTTGGTCCTCCGGCAACTGCTCCAGCGCCCCGCGAAAGTCCTTCAGGTCGAGTTGACCGTGCTGGGCCGGATGAACGGCAAGCCTGGCCGTCATGATACCGTCGCTGTCCTGCACTTCGCGCCCGCGCTTGCGCATTTGCGAATAGAACTCGTTGCGCAGGATGGTGAAAAGCCAGGCTTTGAGATTGGTGCCGGGCTGGAAGCTCTCATGCTTGTCCCAAGCCTTGACGAGTGTTTCCTGGACGAGGTCGTCGGCTTTATCGGCATTTTGCGTCAGCGACACGGCAAACGCGCGCAGACTTGGGATTGCCCCAAGCAGATCAGTCTTGAAGCCTTGTGAGACCGCGGCCATGCCTCAGTCCTTCTTCTGTGCGGGTTCAGCCTGTTCCAGTTGGCTAAGCAACTGCGAAAAGCGATCCGGCACATCGTCGGAGACCAGCGCGTCGTAATATTGTTTGAGTTTGCGTCCGATTTCGGAGTTCGGCCCAAGAGCGTCACCAGAACCGTTCCGGCGCCTGCTCTCGGCGCCAGTCAGAATATCTTTCGTCATATCCTTCATTTTGCCCTTGTATTCCCAGCGCTCAAGCCGCTCTTACCGTACTCAACACAACGCAAGCGGCGCCCTCGTCTGGTTGCCCATCCCCACCACAAACGCCACTCCCCGGCTTTTGTTCCGTCGAGGTGGAACTTTTTCAAAAAATCCGCGTTATCAGGGCTTGCAGTCAGCTTGACCTGCTACGCAATCGCGTCATTCTGAGGGAGACGTCTTACCATGAGCTTATCCGCCACCATCGCACCACATCTGCCCTTCCTGCGCCGCTTCTCGCGGGCTGTTTCCGGGTCGCAAGAGAGTGGTGACGCGCTGGTCGCTGCGATGCTTGAAGCCATCATCGCCGATATCGAGATATTTCCCGAAGCATCGAACGACCGCATCGCGTTGTACAAGGTTTTCGCCAAGCTTTTCACATCGGTCGCCATCCGCGTTCCACAGGAACAGGCGCAATCGGCGTGGGAACAGCGCACCGCCGCCAATCTGAATGCGATTGCACCACGGCCCCGTCAGGCCTTCCTGCTCGTGGCGGTCGAAGGCTTCAGCGAGGAGGAAGCGGCTGAGATCCTTGACGTCGGTGACCAGGAGTTTTCAGAGTTGCTTGCCCAGGCGAGCAACGAGATATCCCGTCAGGTGGCAACCGACGTTCTGATCATCGAGGATGAACCGCTGATCGCCATGGATATCGAAGAAATGGTGGAGAGCCTCGGGCACCGCGTCGTTGGAACGGCGCGCACCCATGCCGAGGCAGTGATGATGTTCGGCAAGACGCGGCCGAAGATGGTGCTGGCCGACATCCAGCTTGCCGACGGCAGTTCCGGCATCGAGGCCGTGAACGAAATCCTGTCATCGACGTCGGTGCCGGTCATCTTCATCACCGCCTTCCCCGAGCGCCTGTTGACTGGTGAACGACCGGAACCGGCCTTCCTGGTCACCAAGCCGTTCAATCCCGACATGGTCAAGGCGCTGATCAGCCAGGCACTGTTCTTTGACCGGCAGGCGAAAGCCGCCGCATAGTCGGGAATTGGGAGTGGAGGAATTGACGAACCCAAGGCGATAGCCTCGCTCCCGAATCTCTCCAGATGATCAATTCGTCACTTCGTGCCGCCTGATGCACCCGGGCGGCGAGGTGAATTCCTGCGGTTCCGCTCGAACGATTTGCAAGCACGGTCTTTTTCGGCAAAGGGTGGGAACAAACCGCAACCACCCACGTTTTCATCGCACCATTCGAAGGAGATGGATCATGCTTTACTGGGCGCTCGTATTTCTCGTCGTTGCCATCATCGCCGGCGCGCTTGGTTTCGGCGGCATCGCCGGTACCTCCGCCGGCATAGCGCAGATATTGTTTTTCATCTTCCTCGCCTTCCTGGTCATTTCGCTTCTTGCGGGCCTGTTCAAACGGGCTTCGTGAGGACGGACAGCCGAACACTGGAAGCCGCACCCCTCAAACGGTTTCCAGCCACCGCCGGGCGGTGTCCCTCAAAGGACGCCGTCCGGCGGACCGTTTTTGGCGGCGGGTTTTCCGGAACCTGTTTGGAACCCATTCAACGATGAGCCGTTCAGCCTGAATTGGGTGGACAGATTGGCCGATGGGTTCCAGGACCGGAAACAGGAAAGACGCCGTGCAAAGCGATGAAGTCATCGCCCTCCATCCCGCCGACAGCGGCATGCAGCTCGGTCGTGCTCTTCTTCACGCGTTGCACAATGCCGGCATTTCCGTTCTCTACCAGGATCGCGAGATGAAAACCGTATGGGCGCGCAACATGCGTGCGCCCTGGGTTTCGGACACCGCCGACAGCATCGGCATCCTGCCGGAGGCGCAGGCCGACCGCATCGGCGCGGCCAAGCGCGACGTCATTGCATCCGGCAACCCCCAACGTCTCGAGATCAGCGTTCCCGTCGAGGATGGCAGCCGCTGGTTCGAGGTGTGGATCGATGCCGATCACGGCGATGGTGGCACCGTGCAGGGCGTCGTCACCACGATGGTCGAGACGACGGAGCAGAAGCGCCGCGAGCAGACCCTGACGACGCTGTTGCGAGAGGTGAGCCATCGCTCGAAAAACCTGCTGGCGATCATCCAGAGCATAGCCACCCAGACCGGCCGCTACTCCGACAGCATCGGCGATTTCCTGACACGCTTTCGCGGCCGGCTGCAATCGCTGGCCTCGTCCCAGGATCTCGTGACCTCTTCCAACTGGCGGGGTGCAGCACTTCGCGAACTCGTGTCGGGCCAGGTTGGCCGCTATGGCGGCGATCCGGTTCGCAGCCTGAGGTTTCAGGGGGCAAACCCCTATCTCAATCCCAACGCTGCCTTGCATATCGGCCTTGCGATGCATGAACTCGCCGTCAATTCGGTGAGCTACGGCGCCCTGTCGCGGCCCGGCGGGTACGTCAATGTTACAGCCAACCTGACCGCCGACGACACGGGAACCTCCCTGTCCCTAACATGGGCGGAGGCAATCGGCGCCAGTGATGTCAGGCGTAGCGAGAAGCGCTTCGGCAGCGTCGCACTCGAACGGGTCGTGCCGGCGTCACTGAACGGAACGGCGACGCTCGAAATCGCGGCTGGCCGCCTTGAATACCGCCTTGTCGTTCCGCACGGCAATTTCGAGACGGATTGAGCGACCTTCCTTAACCCGCCGTTCACCATAAAAGCAGATGCTGTTTTTCCCAGATACCGCTGGAACTTGTTGCATCACCGAACATTTCCGCAGCAGGATTTGCAGCGTGGTGGGAGGAATGCCTTGACGGTTGCCGACATGAACAGACTGGAGCAGGCCGCCCGGATTTCCATGGGCGAGTTTGAGGACTCCGAGGCTTCCGCGCCACCGCTGGCTCCTGTTCCCAACGGAGCTTTGCGCCTTGTTGCGCTGGCCTTGGTGGCGGTGATCATGGCGGTCGCCCTGCACCAACTGGTCTACTAGGCCACGTCGTTTCGGCCGGTGGCCGAATCGGCTGTAGCGCCATCTTATTTCCCCGGCCGATCAAGCCAGCCAGGAACTTTGGCGAATGTAGACCGTTACTATGGCGAGAGGACTTCTCGCCATGGAACATATCGCTGCATTGTTGCTGGTCATCGGTTGCTCGAACACGATGGCCGACTGCCGTGAACTCCAGGTGCCCGTAAGCGTTTTCGCAACGGCCGAGCAATGCGTGGCCGAACGCCCATTCGTCTTGGGCGACGTGCAAGGGCAGGCTGACCACATCGTCGCCAAATGCCTTGCGGTCGATCCGGCGCTTGAGGACGACTATGATCAGATCGTCTGGAATGTGCGCGCCGATGGTACGCTTGACGCGTCTTTGGCAATTTCCAGCCTGGTAATGGCATCGAACACGATACGCCCAGAAAAAGACTATCTTCACCAACAATAGATTGCAGCAGCAAAGGCCGTCATTTCATGCTAAATGGCGGCTGGAGCTTACTAAAGTGAGGACACAAAGTGAGGAGTGACTCTATGCGGAAGATGATTATTGCCCTGGTTGCGGTGGTCGCGGTCAGCGGCTGCACCTCGACTGAGAAGGACGTGGTTGGCGGCGGCTTGATCGGCGCCGGTGTCGGCGGCTTGGTCGGCGGCGGTAAGGGCGCGCTGATCGGCGCGGCCGTGGGTGCCGGTTCCGGCCTGCTGGTGCGCAACCTGCGCAACGGCTATTGCCAATATCGCGATCATCGCGGCCGGATCTACACGGCTCGCTGCAACTAATTCGGCGATAATCGAAACGTCGATCCGGAGGCCGGTCCGCCGGCTTCCGGGTTTTTGATGTCTGGATGCTTCCCCCTTGTCGGCAAGGGTCGCGCTCAATTGGCGAGTGGAATTTTGATTTCCACGTTCAGCCCATTGGCTTGGTAATCCCGTTTGATCGTACCGCGCAATTCGCGCGTCACGTTGAGGTCGATCAGCTTGGTGCCGAATCCGGTCTCGGCGGGCGCTTCAAGTTTCTTCTGCCCGTTTTCGCGCCAGTTGAGAGCCAGCACCCTGTCGCGCCCTCGGCCTTCGAGCGACCAGTCCACCTTCAGCGCCCCAACGGAATTGCCGGCCTCGCCGTATTTCAGCGCATTCGTCGCCAGTTCGTGGAAGGTCAGGCCGAGCGCTTGCGTCGTGGTTTCGTCGAGCAGCACCTGTGGTCCCGACAACAGCTCATCGGGCAGCTCCTTGCCGAACACCTGACCCAGCTCGATGCGCAGGAGATCGCCAAGATCGGCCTTCTGCCAGCGTGAGCGCGTCAGCATGTCCTGGGAGGCCGCCATCGCCTGCAGCCTAGCCGAGAAGGACGCTGAAAACTCGTTGACGTCGGTCGCCCGCGATGCCGTCTGACGCGCGATCGCCAGCACCCTGGTGATCGAATTCTTGATGCGATGCTTCATCTCCTGCAGCATCAGGTCTTTTTCGATCAGGCTCTTTTCCGTCGTTTCGTGCAATCGCGACGCTGCCTCATAGGCCCGCTCCTGATAGCGCGCCACAAGCGCGATTGCGCCCGCCAACAGCAGGCCGAACAGCCCCAGCATCACCGGAATGGCGCGCGACGACGGCTGCAAGAAGGCGCTTGTCGGCCGGAACAGGACAGTCCATGGCTGTCCGGCGACGATGATCTTTCGCGTGACCAGCAACCTGTTCCCGAAAGTGGAAGCCGGCGGCGTCTCCGACCGGAACAACAGATTGTCGCCGTTCACGGCACCATCGCCATCATAGATTTCGGTGTTGACCGGCAAAAGCGGCGACCGGCTGAGCGCGGTCTGGAACAGATCGCGAGCCCGAAAGGCCGCATAGAGAAAACCTGATGTCGAGGATCTCGAAGCATTGATGACGTCGGGAGCGGTTTCGACATTGAGCCGCACGAAAACGAAGAAGCCGGTGAACGTCTGCGCGGCGCCCGTGTCCTGGCCCAGCTGCACCAGCCCGCTGGCATGCTGCTGGTCGTCGGACATCGCCTTTTCGATCGCCGCACGCCGCACCGGTTCGCTGAACATGTCGTAGCCGATGCCGGCTTGATTGGATGGATCCAGCGGTTCGAACAGCACGATAGGGGTGCGCCAGGGTTGCGTGGTGTCCGGGTAGATTGGATGACTGACGCCATAATCGTGCAGCATGTCGCGTTCGACCGTCGCCTCGTCGCCCGTCTTTGCCAGCCTGAGGAAGCCGATACCGCGCAAGCCGGCGAAATTCTTGTCGACATCGAGCGCGGTGAAGAAGGCCTTGAACTCATTGCGAGAAATATCGCCATTGCGGGCGTCGAACAGGGCCTGCGTCGAGCGCAGCAGCGACAGATGCAGGTCGATGCGGCTCTCGATCCGGTTGAGCGCATCGTCGGCAGTCGCCTCGAACTTGATGCGCGCGGCTTCCTGCGTGGCGAAGTAGGCAAAACCTGCCATCACCATGCTGATCAGCGCGACGGCGATAAAGGCGATGATCGGGAAAAGCTTCTTCAACGGATCGTGCGGTCCCTGAGCAATGTCGGACCTTTATGCGCAAGTCGCCCTGCCAACACAATGCCAAGGCCAAGCCATCCCTACGGCTGGCATATCACGTGTCCGGCAACCGCGATCTGGCTTGATCTCAGGCCGCGATCTTCAGCGCGCCCGGTCCGGGAATGGCGCCTGGCGGGCATTTGCCCAGAATGATCATGCCCAGCACCTCGTCCTGGGTGACATCAGTGGTGCGGGCGGTGCCGACCACCTGGCCGTTCTTCATGACGCAGACCCGGTCGGCAAGCTCGAACACATCGTGGATGTCGTGGCTGATCAGGAAGATGCCGATGCCGTCGGACTTCAGCTGCTTGACCAGTTCGCCGACCTGCGTCGTTTCCTGCGGACCAAGTGCGGCCGTCGGCTCGTCCATGATCAGGATGCGGGCGTTGAACAGGATCGCACGCGCGATCGCCACCGATTGCCGCTGGCCGCCCGACAGCTTGATCACCGGCTCCTTGAAACGCTGGAACCGGGGATTGAGCCGACCCATCACCTTGCGCGCCTCGGCCTCCATGGCAACGTCGTCGAGCGTGCCCCAGGCGGTCATCAACTCGCGGCCGAGGAACAGATTGGCGGCGGCGTCGACATTGTCGGCCAACGCCAGCGTCTGGTAGATCGTCTCGATGCCGTATTTCTTGGCGTCGCGCGGGTTGGAGATCGATGCCTCCTCGCCGTTGACGAAGATCTGGCCCGAATCGCGCTTGTAGGCGCCGGACAGGATCTTGATCAATGTCGACTTGCCGGCGCCATTATGGCCGAGCAGCGCCACGACCTCGCCGGGGAAAAGATCGATCGAGGCGTCGTCGACGGCGCGGATGCCGCCAAACGCGATCGAGATGTTCCTCATGTCGATCAGCGCGGTGGCTGCAGGAGCAGTCTTGTCAGTCATGGCATGCCCTCCTAGACGCGCTTGCGATAGACGGTGTCGAGCCACACGGCGATCACCAGTACGGCGCCGACGACGATGCTCTGCAGCGGCGAGTCGACACCAAGCAGCACCATGCCGGACTGCAGCGATTGCATCAGCAGGGCGCCGAGCATGGCGCCGATGATCGTTCCCGACCCGCCGGCTAGCGACGTGCCACCGATCACGGCGGCTGCAATGACGAGCAGCTCGTCGAGCGTTCCAAGCACGTTGGTGGCCGAATTCTGCCGGGCCGAGGAGATCGCCGCGGCAATCGTGGCCAGCACGCCCATGATCATGAACACCTTCATGGTGATCCAGCGCGTGTTGATGCCGGCGAGATTGGCCGCCTCGGGATTGCCGCCGATGGCGAAGACATAGCGGCCGAAACGGGTGCGGTTGGTGATGAAGGTCATGACCAGCCCGACGGCGACCGCCATCAGCACCGGTATGGCGATACCGTGGGCGATGAACAGGCCGCCTTCGGGAACGGTGATGTTGTTGGCGGCCGCATATCTGTTCACGATGCCGATCGGCCAGGGGTAGGAGTTGGCGAGCCAGACCGCACCCATGATGGCGCCGCAGGTGACGACACCGAGCAGCGCCTCGGCCCAGATCGGACGTAGCGGAAAACGGAAACGCTTGCGCTGCACCCGCCCGTTGAAGAGCCCAAACACCACGGCGAGGCAGGCGACGATCCCGACAACCCAGCTCCAGGTTGCGCCGATCGATCCCGCCGGCCCGCCGCCCATCAGCTGAAAGGTGGCGTTAAGCGGCGCCACGGTCTGGCCTGATGTGACCCACCAGGCAGCACCGCGCCAGACCAGCAGGCCGCCCAGCGTCACGATAAAGGCGGGCACTTCGAGATAGGCGATGACGAAGCCTTGAAAGGCGCCGATCAACAGGCCGAGCGCCAGGCCGATGACCAGCGCCAGGACCCAGATCCACGGATTGCCGAGTTCGAGCCCGACAAAACGCACCAGGAAATGCACCTGGGCAAATCCCATCACCATGCCGATCAGGCCCTCGGCGGAACCGACCGACAGGTCGATGTTGCGCATGACGATGACCAGCACCATGCCGCAGGCCATGATGGCGACCGCGGATGTCTGCACCGACAGGTTCCACAGATTGCGCGGCGTGAGAAAGGTGCGGCTGTCGAAATCGAGCGGGTTGACGCCGAGGCGCAGGCTGGAAATGACATGCAGCCCAATCCAGATGACCAGCAGCGCGCCGATCATGCCGAGCATCCGGGTGTCGATCTCGGTCGCCTTCAGGAACCGGGCGACGGCGCCGAGTTCCGACGCGCGCGCCGTATCGGCCTGCGGGTTGGACGTCGTGTCGGTCATGATTTCCTCCCACCGGCTGACCGTCTGACGCGCATGCCGGAGCCCAGCCTAGAAGCTATCCGCATGATGCGGAAACACAATTCTTTGAGAAAACGCCGCGGCTTTTGGGCCGCGGCGTTCAGATATTTCGAAGTGGTCCGGATCAGTTACAGGCCGCGACGGTGCCGGCAGCGACACCCGCGCAGACTTCGTCCTTCTTGATCCAGCCAGCGTCGATGACGACGTTGAGATTGTCCTTGGTGATGGCAACCGGGGTCAGGAACAGCGACTTGACGGTGTTGCCGCCCGGCGTCGTGAAGTCCTTGGCGCCGGCGATGTCGCTCGTCTTCTTGCCGTCGGCCAGTTGCGAGGCGATCTCGGCGGCATTCTTGCCGAGCTCGCGCGCGTCCTTCCACACCGACACGGTTTGCGTGCCGAGGGCGATGCGGTTCAGCGCGGCGTGGTCGCCGTCCTGCCCCGAGACCGGCACGGTGCCGGCCAAGCCTTGAGCCGTCAGCGCCGCGACGACGCCACCGGCAGTGCCGTCATTGGCCGCGACCACCGCGTCGACCTTGTTGTCGTTGGCGGTCAGGAACTGTTCCATGTTCTTCTGGGCATTGGCGGGCAGCCAGCCATCCGTGTAGGCTTCGCCGACATTCTTGATCTTGCCGCTGTCGATGGCTTCCTTGAGCACTTCCATCGAGCCCGAGAACAGGAAGTCGGCATTGGGATCGGCACCGGAGCCCTTGATGAAGACGTAGTTGCCTTCCGGCTTGACCTTGAACACTTCGCGGGCCTGCATACGGCCGACTTCCTTGTTGTCGAAGGTGAGGTAGAAAACGTCCTTGTTCTCGATCAACCGGTCATAGCCGACGACCGGAATGCCTTCGTCCAGCGCCTTCTGCACGGCCGGGCCGATGGCCGAAGCATCCTGCGCCAGGATGATCAGGGAATTGGCGCCCTGCGAGATCAGGCTTTCGACGTCGGTAAGCTGCTTGCCGGGATTGGACTGCGCATCGGCGGAGATGTACTTGTCGCCGGCGGCCTCGATCGCCGTCTTCATGGCGGCCTCGTCGGTCTTCCAGCGTTCCTCCTGGAAGTTGGACCACGAAACGCCGACGACCTTGTCCTTCGCCTGCGCGACAGACGCGAGCGTCAGCGACATGGCGGCACCCGCCAGGATGGCGGCTGTGAATCTTTTCATATTATCCTCCCTGCGCCGCGTATGGCGCGACCAAACTGGCCCGAGGGCCGGCACAGAGGCCCTATTTTTTCGAGCCTCGAAAAAATACTGGGCCAACGCCCGAACGCTGTCAACATCGATTCTGATGGATTTTGATGTCGTCTCGAATTTTTTTCGGGCCTCGGAATAAATAAATGACACGGCGCGCGGCTTCTGCCAGTATTTGACCGCGTCACCGACAGCGTTCCAGGGCAGGAAGAACCGCGGCGACCGGGAGGATATGAAAGAGCATGTCGGTCGGAATCCGCCACGACGATTTGCGCCGCCGCAACCGCGCGATGGTGATCGCCGCGGTGCGCCGCGCCGGACAGCCGTCGCGCACCGAGATCGCCGCAACCACAAGCCTCAGCCATTCGACGATCTCGGCGATCTCATCCGACCTGATCGTCGAAGGCATCCTGACCGAAAGCAAGCCGAGCGAGGCCGGCTCGCTCAAACGCGGCCGTCCGCAGGTCGGCCTCAGCCTCAATCCGGAAGCGGCCGCGGTAATGACCGTGGTGCTGTCGCTGAACTTCCTCTCGGTCGCCGTCATCGACTATGCCGGCCAGGTAATATCCGAGGAACAGCGTCGGCTCGACACGCTGACGATGTCGCGCGACTCGCTGATCGGTGAGTGCACGGCAATCGTGCGGCGCCGCCTGGAAGATCCCGACCTGGACGTGCGCAGCATCGCTCGTATCGCGCTGGCCGTCCAGGGCATCACCGACACCCGTGCCCGCGCCATGCTGTGGTCGCCGATCACGCCGCACACCGACATCGCCTTCGCCGACATATTCGAAGAGGAGTTCGGCATCCCCGCCATTATGGAGAACGACTGCAACATGATGGCGGTGGCGCTGCGCTGGCGCGACCCCGATCGTTACCGCGACGATTTCATCGCCATCCTCCTGTCGCACGGCATCGGCATGGGGCTGGTGCTGAAGGGCGAATTGTTCACCGGCACCCATTCCTCGGGCGGCGAATTCGGCCACATGATCCATCGGCCGAACGGCGCGCTGTGTCGCTGCGGACGGCGCGGCTGCGTCGAAGCCTATGCCGGCAATTATGCCATCTGGCGCAACGCGCGGCAGATGGGCGAGGATGCAGAGCCCGTCGCCGATGTCAGCGACGCCGACATGCGCGCCCTGGCTGCCGCCGCCCGCGAAAGGGACGGGCCCGAACGGGAAGCCTATCGCAAGGCCGGCGAAGCGCTCGGCTACGGCCTCGGCAGCCTGTTTGCGCTGATCGATCCGGCGCCGGTCGCCATGGTCGGCGTCAGCGCCGCCGCCTTCGACCTGATCGAGCCGGCATTGCGGCAAGCGATTGCCCAGACCGCCGGCGGTCAGCATTCCAAGTCGATTTCCTTCGACACCGAGCCGAACGAACTGCCGCTGATCCGCGAAGGCTGCGCCATGCGGGCGCTGATCTTCGTCGATCAGGAGATTTTTGCGCCGGGCGTGCAGGCGAGATCCGGTCTCGGCGGCAAGAACGTGGCGTGAGTTCAAACGAGGGAGTTCAGTCCTCGCGAATGGCGTAACCCGCCCCACGGATGGTGCGAATGACATCGGGCATGCGGCCGTTGTTGACCGCCTTGCGCAGCCGGCCGACATGCACATCGACCGTGCGTTCGTCGATGTAGATCGTCTCGCCCCAGACATTGTCGAGCAGTTGGCTGCGCGAGAACACGCGGCCTGGATGGCGCATCATGAATTCAAGCAGGCGGAATTCCGTCGGCCCGAGCCGGATTTCGCTCTTCTTGCGATAGACGCGGTGCGACTCGCGATCGAGCACGATATCGCCGACCTTGAGCACGCTGGACAGCACTTCCGGCTTGGCCCGGCGCAGCAGCGCCTTGACCCTGGCCATGAACTCCGGCGTCGAGAAAGGCTTGACCAGATAGTCGTCGGCACCGGTCGAGAGGCCGCGCACGCGGTCGCTTTCCTCGCCTCGCGCGGTCAGCATGATGATCGGCAGCCGCTCGGTCTCGGGACGCATCCTTAGCCGGCGGCAGAGTTCGATACCGGAAACCGCAGGCACCATCCAGTCGAGCACCAGAAGGTCTGGAACGTTCTCCTGCAGCCGGATTTCGGCCTCGTCGCCGCGCGTCACCACCTCGACCTGGTAACCTTCGGATTCGAGATTGTAGCGGAGCAGCACGCCTAGCGGCTCCTCATCCTCCACCACCATGATGCGTGGCGCGATCATCGGCTGGTCACCCCTGTCATGCCGCTGGCGCGGACATTGCCGTCTCGTCCTGCTTCGGACGGTTGGCTGGCAACTGCGTGCCGGTCAAAACATAATAGGCATTTTCGGCGATGTTGGTCACGTGGTCGCCGATCCGCTCGAGGTTCTTGGCGCAAAACAACAGGTGCGTGCACGCCGTGATGTTGCGCGGATCTTCCATCATGTAGGTCAGAAGTTCGCGGAACACCGATGTGTATTTGACGTCGATGCGTTCATCATTGTTTCTGAGCGTGGCAAGCGCTGCCGCGTCAGCGGCGGCATACTCGTCGACGACCCCCTGCACCTGGATCAGCACCAGCTGCGCCATTGCGTCGATCGAATGCGAAAGGTCGTGCGGCGTGACGCTCAGCCCGACAGTGCCGACGCGCTTGGCGATGTTCTTGGCAAGGTCACCGATGCGCTCGAGGTCGCCGGCCATGCGGATCGAACCGACCACCGCACGCAGATCGTTGGCCATCGGCTGGCGCTTGGCGATCAGCGTGATGGCACGATCGTCCAGCTCGCGCTGGCGTGCATCCATGATGGCGTCGTCGGAAACCACCCGCTGCGCCAGCGCATTGTCCGAATTGAGCAAAGCCCTGGTCGAGCCACCGACCATCGAGCGGGCGAGATCGCCCATGTCGCGGATCAGCTGGCTGATCTGCTCCAGATCCTCATCGAAAGATGCGACGGTATGTTCACCCATGATCTTCGTCCCTCATATGCCAGAGATCAGCCGAACCGGCCGGTGATGTAGTCCTGGGTGCGTTTGTCGTCGGGGGTGGTGAACATCTTGTCGGTGGCGCCCTCCTCGACCAGATAGCCAAGATGGAACATCGCGGTGCGCTGCGACACGCGCGCTGCCTGCTGCATCGAATGGGTGACGATGACGATCGTATAGTTCTGACGCAGTTCGTCGATCAGTTCCTCGACGCGAGCGGTGGCGATCGGGTCGAGCGCCGAACACGGTTCGTCCATCAGGATCACCTCGGGCGACACGGCGATGGCGCGTGCAATGCACAGGCGCTGCTGCTGGCCACCGGAAAGACCCGTGCCAGGTTCCTGCAAACGGTCCTTGACCTCGTTCCAGATCGCCGCCTTCTTCAGGCTGGACTCGACGATCTGATCCATGTCGGCCTTGCGCTTGGCCAATCCGTGGATGCGCGGCCCATAGGCGACGTTCTCGTAGATCGACTTTGGGAACGGATTGGGTTTCTGGAACACCATGCCGACGCGCGCCCTGAGTTCGACGACATCGATGTTCTTGTCGTAGATGTCCTCTTCGTCGAGCGTGATCTTGCCGGTTACCCGTGCTGAATCGATGGTGTCGTTCATGCGATTGAGGCAGCGCAGGAAGGTGGACTTGCCGCAGCCGGAGGGGCCGATCAGCGCCGTCACCTGGTTCAGGCGGACGTCGAGATCGACGTCGAACAGCGCCTGCTTCTCGCCGTAGAACACGCCGACCTTGTCGCCGCGCATTTTGATCACTTCGTTCGACTTCATCTTGTCGCCCACTGCGTTTTCAAGGGACTGTTCGGTCATGATGTTCATACCAAAATGCCTTTTTTCTACCAGCGCCGCTCGAACCGACGCCGAAGCACGATCGCGGTGATGTTCATGGCCATGAGGAAGACGAGCAGGATGATGATGGCGCCGGACATGCGCTCGACGAAGGCGCGTTCGGCCTCGTTCGCCCACATATAGATCTGCACCGGCAGCGCGGTAGCCGGATCGAAAGGCGTCGTCGGTGGATCGGCGACGAAGGCGACCATGCCGATCAACAGCAGCGGCGCGGTTTCGCCGAGCGCGCGCGCAAGACCGATGATGGTGCCGGTGAGGATGCCGGGCGCGGCAAGCGGCAGGATGTGCTGGAACACCATCTGCATCTTGGAGGCGCCAAGACCGAGAGCTGCCGAGCGGATCGACGGCGGCACCGCGGCAAGCGCGGCGCGCGTCGCGATGATGATCGTCGGCAGCGTCATCAGCGTCAGCACCAGGCCACCGACGAAAGCGGCGGAGCGCGGCATGCCCAGGAAATTGATAAACACCGCGAGGCCGAGCAAGCCGAAGACGATTGACGGCACTGCGGCCAGATTGTTGATGTTGACCTCGATAAGGTCGGTGAAACGGTTCTTCTTGGCGAATTCCTCCAGATAGATGGAGGCGGCGACGCCGATCGGCAGCGCGAGCAGCAGCACGATCACCATCATATAAAACGAGCCGATGATCGCCACGCCCATGCCCGAGGTTTCCGGGCGGCTGGAGGCGCCGTAGGTGAACAGGCCGCTGTTGAAGTGCTCGGCCATCGCGCCCTCGGCCTTGAGCTTGTTCATCCAGGTGATCTGCTGGTCCGAGACCTTGCGTCGCGCTTCCTCGACACTGAGGTCGATCTGGCCCTTGAAAGCCGAGTCGAGATTGGCGGCGGCGAGGATGTTGACGTCGCGTGTCGTGCCGATCACCGAGGGATCGGCGGCAACGATGTCGCGCAACTGGACGCGGGCGCCTTCCGAAAGGAAGCCCTTGAGCTTCTGGATCATCGGCTTGTCATCAGGAGAAATGCCGAGCTTGGCCACCAGCGCGTTTTCTGCGAGCTTGGGATAATTCGCCTTGATCAGAACGCTCGGATCGGTTGCGCGCTTGCCGGAAGGATCGATCACCTTCTCGTCGAACGTGATCGGCAGCGATACCGTCGTCTGCCAGAAGGCGGTGTAGCCTTTCGAGACGATGGTGATCAGCATGATTGCCAGGAACGCCAGGCCTACGGAAATCGCCACGACGCCATAGATGCGGAAACGGCGTTCGGCGGCGTAACGGGCCTTCAGGCCGATGTCGCGGCGCGGATGGGCCGCCGGCCTGACCATCGTATCCATGGGAATGTCGGTCATTCGTACTGCTCCCGATATTTGCGCACGATGTAGAGCGCGACGATGTTCATCACCAGCGTCAGCGTGAACAGCGTCAGCCCGAGCGCGAAGGCGACCAGCGTCTGCGGCGAATTGAACTCGAGGTCGCCGGTGAGCTGGTTGACGATCTTGACGGTGATGGTCGTCATCGCCTCGAACGGGTTGATGGTGAGGTTGGCGGCGACGCCCGCCGCCAGCACGACAATCATCGTTTCGCCGATGGCGCGCGAGGCAGTCAGCAGGATGGCGCCGACGATGCCGGGCAGTGCAGCCGGCAGGATCACCCGCTTGATCGTCTCGGAGCGGGTCGCGCCGAGGCCGAGCGACCCGTCGCGCATGGCGCGCGGTACCGCGGTTATGATGTCGTCTGAGAGAGAGGAGACGACCGGGATCAGCATGACGCCCATGACCAGGCCAGCGGTGAAGATGCTCTGGCCCTGGATGAACGGCGAGCCGCCGGTCAGCGCCGCGGACAGGTCGCGCAGGAACGGCCCAAGCGTGACGACGGCGAAGATGCCGTAGACGATGGTCGGTATGCCGGCCAGCAGTTCAAGCGCCGGCTTGACCACCGAGCGCACCCTGGGCGTTGCGTATTCGGCCATGTAGACAGCCGACATCAGCCCGACCGGCACCGCAACCAGCAGCGCGACGGCGGCGATATAGAGCGTGCCGGCAAGAAGCGGGATCAGGCCGAACTGGCCCTGGCTGCCGCCCGAACCGGCAGCGGCAAAACGCGGATCCCAGACCGTGCCGAAGAAGAAACTCATCGGCGAGACGCTCTCGAAGAAGGTGATCGTCTGGAACAGCATCGAAAGCACGATGCCGACGGTGGTCAGGATGGCGATGGTGGAGGCGGCAAGCAGCCCCCACAGCATCAGCCGCTCGACATTGTTGCGCGCCCTGGCGCGCGGCTCGATCTGCCTGAGCGCATAGAAGGCGCCGGCGATCGAGGAAGCGAGAATGACAATGGCACCGAACAGGCCGAGCCGGTCCTGGACCTTGTTCGCCTCGACAGCGATCGGGATCATGTAATCCTGTGTGTCGCTCGCCAGTGCCACGCCCTTGGCGGCGAGCAGCGGCTGCAACTCGGCAAAGCTGGCAGGCATTGCGGCCAGTGTGCCAGCATCGAGTTTGCGCAGGCCCCTGGCGAGGCTCTTTACCAGGCTGACATCCAGTGCCTCGCTGGCAACCTTGCTGTCGACGGTACGCTCGGGCAAGGCAGCGTGGATGTGCCGGTCAAGATAGACCGAAGAACCGACGGCCCAGACGGCAAGCAGCAAAAGAGCAGGCAGGACGGCGAGCAGGAAGGCCCACCAGCCGTGATAGTGGGCACGCGAATGCGGCTTGACCTTGCCATTGTCCTGGGCCGCGGCACGCTGCCGGCCGATGAAAAAGGCAACCAGGCCGACGGCAACGACGATGGCCAGTACGAGCAAGGACGACATGGACCCACCCCAAGGGAAATTCTAACGCAGCCGCCATTGCGGCCTGCGGTGAAACCGGGGCGCGGATTTGACCCGCACCCCGGTTCGGCAGCTTGATTACATCGACTTTCCGGCGGCGAAAGCGTCACGCTGGGCCTGACGCTCGGCATCCGGAGCAGCAACGAGGCCGTATTCGGCGAGCGGGCTTTCCGGGCCAACCATCTGGTCGTCGAGGAAGAACTCGACATATTCCTTGAGGCCGGGAACGACGCCCAGATGCGCCTTCTTGACGTAGAAGAACAGCGGGCGCGAGACGGGATACTTGCCGCTGGCAATCGTCTCGGTCGAAGGCACGATACCTTCCACGGTGGCGACCTTCAGCTTGTCGGCATTGTTCTCATAGAAGGCGAGGCCGAACACGCCGACGCCGGTCTTGTTGGAGTCGATGCGGGCGAGCGTCTCGGTATAGTCGCCATCGATGTCGACGGCCTTGCCGTCCTTGCGGATGGCAATGCAGGTTTTGCCGATTTCCTTGTCGTCGGCAATGCCGGCGGCCTTGAGAGCAGCCTTGTCACAGCCGGCATCGAGAAGCTTGGTCTCGAACACTTCGCGCGTGCCGTGCTTTTCGCCCGGAATGTAGGCGGCGATGTCCCAGTCGGGCAGCTTCGGATTGACCTGGCTCCACTTGGTGTTCGGATTGTCGACGAGCTTGCCGTCGACGACCAGCTTGGCCGCGAGCGCCTTGTAGATGTCGGCGGGAACCAGCGCCCAGTCCGGGCCCTTGATGTCGGTGGCGAAGACGATGCCGTCATAGCCGATCCGGACTTCCTGGACTTCCTTCACGCCGGCGGCGGCGCAGGACTTGAGTTCGTCCGCCTTGATCGGACGCGACGAGTTGGCGATGTCGATCGTGTCTTCGCCGACGCCCTTGCAGAATTCCTTGATGCCGGCGCCGCTGCCGCCGGATTCGACGACCGGGGTCTTGAAGTTGGTGAACGTTTCGCCGAACTGCTCGGCAACGATCTTGGCATAAGGTAACACGGTCGATGATCCGGCGACCTGGATCTGGTCGCGCGCGGCGGCGAAGCCGGACGACGCGGCGAGCGCAAGCGCAGCGGCCGACGCCGTATAGAGGAATTTCTTCATGTGGCCTGCTCCTGTTCGGAAGATGGTCTCTCGGCGCTCGTCAGTCGGCGCCCGCTGAGGCCAATAGCCTTCGATTATAACAGTCGCATGACAGTTTGATGTCACCCCGGTAACGCGTCATCGCGATGAGCAAAACGCCGCCTGGCCGGCACTGACCACGCAGCCCGGCTTTGTCCCCGGAATCAGAGACTTGCTCCGCTTGGGGCCGAGATTGGCCGGCGATTTGGGGTTAGCCGGCCTTTACGAAAAAAAGCCGGACGGGAGCGCGTTGCTCTCAGCCAGACGGTGTCATGGCCGGGCCATCGCCGAAAACAGGTCCGTTGGGGTAGGTTGACGCTGTCTCATGCCGGCGGTCGCTGCTCCCGCCCGTAACTGGAAAGGGAGGAATCGAACGCCGCCATTGTCTCGACTGGATACAACCTTTGATATGGTGCGATCGCACCATAGTCTTGGCCGCTGGCAGGGCGCGAATCTTCGCCGTATTTCCGGCACTCGGACAGGCAGGACCGGCCCTACCCGGCGTTGCGCTGAGCCTGCCGGCTGGCGCCGACCCAGCGCTCGACCTTCTCGAGCAGCGCCCGGGGACTGATCGGCTTGGGCAGATAGTCGTCCATGCCTGCCTCCAGGCAGCGCTCGCGGTCGCCCTTCAGCGCATGCGCGGTGACGCCGACGATCGGCACATGCGTGCCGGTTTCTTCCTCCAGCCGGCGAATGGCGGCGGTCGCTTCGAGACCGTTCATCTCCGGCATGGAGACATCCATCAGGATCATGCACGGGTTGAGCCGCCCGAAGGCGTCGAGCGCCTTGCGGCCATTGCCGACGATCTCGAAACCATAACCGGTCTCGCCGAGGATCTGGGTGAACACCATCTGGTTCACCTCATTGTCCTCGGCCACCAGTATGTCCAGCCTGTCGCCACCAGCCGCCACCGGTGGCCGGGGGCGAATCGAAGGCGGCTGCAGCAGCGCCCGCTGTTCGGACGGTGCCGAGGGCTGCGGCCGCGTCACATTGCTCGCAGCGACGTCGGCCGCGAGCGGCTGCGGGTCGCTGCCGCCAGTGTTGTGGCGATGCCGCTGGATGGTGGCGACCAGCGTTTCCAGCAGCACCGAAGAGCGCGCCGGCTTGATCAGCTGGGCATCGATGCCGAGATCGCGATAGCTGGTGTTGGCGAGCGACTGGTCGACCGAGGTCAGCATGATGATCGGCGTTCCGGCAAGGCCAGCGGTGTTGCGCACGATCCGCGCCATTTCGGCGCCGCTCATTTCAGGCATCTGGTAGTCGAGCACGACGCAATCGACCGGCACGCCATAGGCGGCAGCGGCGATCAGCACCTTGAGGCCTTCGGCGCCGCTTTCGGCCGCGCAGGAATCGAACGTCCATGATGTCATCTGCTCGGTCAGGATCGCCCTGTTGACGGCATTGTCGTCGACGATCAGCACGCGCGCGCCGGTCACGTCGATCGGCATGATGCGTTGTCCGTTCTGCTGTCCGGCCCTCGGCAGCGTCACCGAAAACCAGAACGTCGAACCCTTGCCTTCGGCGCTTTCGACCCCGATGTCGCCGCCCATCAGCTCGACGAGCCGCGAGGTGATGGCGAGGCCGAGGCCGGTCCCCTCGTGCCGCCGCGTCGATGAAGTGTCGACCTGGCTGAATTTCTCGAACACCAGTTTCAGTTTTTCCTCGGGGATACCGATGCCCGTATCGGTGACCGAAATGGTGAGCTTCGTTCCGGTTGGAACCCTCTCGCCGGTGACGTCGACCAGCACATGGCCCTCATCGGTGAATTTCACCGCATTGCCGAGCAGGTTGGTGACGATCTGCCTGATGCGGCCGACATCGCCGATGAACAGGCTCTCGAGCCGAGGCTCGACACGTACGATCAGCTCGAGGTCCTTCTCCTTGGCGCGCGTCGACACCAGCGTCGCCACGTCCTCGATCGCTTCGGCAAGATTGAACGGCGCCGGATCGAGCACCAGCTGACCGGCATCGATCTTGGAGAAGTCCAGTATGTCGTTGATGATGGTGAGCAGCGCATTGCCCGACTTCACGATGATGTCGGTAAACGTCTTCTGCTTCGGGTCGAGGTCCGATTTGGCCAGCAGTTCGGCCATGCCGAGCACGCCGTTCATCGGCGTACGTATCTCATGGCTCATATTGGCGAGGAATTCCGACTTGGCGCGGTCGGCGAGCACGGCGCGCTGACGCGCCTCGCGCAGTTCGGCCTCCCGCATCTTCAGCTCGGTGATGTCGGTGGTCGAGCCGATCAGGTAGAGCGAACCGTCGGAGGCGATCATCGCGCCCTTGCGGGCGAATTGATGCCTGACGCTGCCGTCGGCCAGCGTCACCGTCTCTTCGACCTCCTGAGTTTCGCCGGTGCGCAGCACGGCGAGGTCGCCATTGACAAAGGCCTCGCCATCCGGCCCGAAAATCTCGATGTCGGTCTTGCCGATGGCCTCTTCCTTGCTGAAGCCCGTCAGATCGCACCAACCCTTGTTGACATAGAACTGCCGGAGATCGGAGCGCTTGGCGTAGATCGATACCGGTACATTGTCGATCAGGCTGCGGAACACCTCGTTCTCGCGCATGCTTTCTTCCAGCGCACGCTCGCGTGCCTTGACGTCGGTGATGTCGGTGCTCGAGCCGACCAGATGCACCGACCCGTCCAGCGCCACCAGGCGGCTCTTGCGGGTCATCAACTGCCGAACCGTGCCGTCGCGATGGGTGACGGGTTCCTCGACCTCCTTGACGACGCCCGTCACGGCGACTTGCGTGTCGTCATGGCTGTAGCCATCCGCGTCCTGCGCGCCGAACAACTGCCGGTCGGTGCGGCCGATGACATCCTCCTTGGCCAAGCCGGTGATCGCGCACCAGGCCTTGTTGACGAATTCGATGCTCAGGTCCTGCGCCTTGATGAAGGCGGCCACCGGCAACTCGTCCATCACATGCCGGAACAGGTCGATCTGGCGCATGGAATCGCGCAATGCCGCCTCGCGACTCTTGATCTCGGAGATGTCGACGCGAACGCCGATGAAGGTGCCGTCGTCGGTCCGCATGTCGTAGACCTGATACCAGCGGCCATCGGGATTGTGACGCTCGTAGGAGGAACTGGGCAAGCGGTAGCGGGCGAGGATCGCGTCCAGCCAGCGGTCATGATCGCTGTCGTAGAGCTGGTCGATTTGCGGATCGCCGCTGCTGCGGAAATAGCCGTTCGCATGACCCAGCACGAGTGCTTCGCGGAATGTACAGCCGGGCTGCCACGCCGGCTTCAAGGCCGGCAGCGTATCCTGGATCTTGCGGTTGGCGAAAACGAACCTGTCGTCGCGATCGTAGATGATCACGGCGGCCGGCAAGGATTCCAGCACGCTGGCGAGATGCTTGCGTGCGTCCTGCGCCTCCGTCTCGCGGCGCTTCATGTCGGAAATGTCGAACAGGAAGCCGGCAACGTAGTTGCGGCCGCTGGCCATGCCGACGCGGCTCTTCCGGACGATGCGCGAGCGGCTGGCGCCGTCGACCTCGAAATTCTCTTCCACTTCGTACGGCCGCCCGGTGGCAAGGACGTCACGTTCGCTCTGCTCGAAAAGCGCGACAGCGTTCGTTGGGAGGAAATCGCCGCCGGGCTTGCCGAGCATGGCTTGCGGCGTCTGGCCAAACAGAGCGGCGAACGCCTCGTTGACGAAGACGAAACGCAGATGGTCGTCCTTGACGAAGATCGGATCCTTGACGGCGTTGATCACCGCTTCCGCCAGCCGCGCTTTCTCCAGCGCGTCGGCAAGTTCGGCCTCCCGGTCCTTCATGTCGGTGACGTCGACATAGGAGATCAGCCGCTTCCCGCCGGCCAGCGGCGCCATCGACGATATCAGCGTGCGGCCGTCATTGCGTGGGAACTGCCGCGATCCGGCGGTACCGGCCCTGATTTCCGCCTCGCGCTCAGCGATATGCCGCTGCCATGACGCGTCGTCGGAGCCAAACGGATCGATGTCGCGGCTGGCGTCCATCAGATCGCGGAAGCTGCAGCCGATCTCGGCGCGCCGCGCGTCGATCTGCCAGAAATCATAGAAAGCACGGTTGATGATCTCGGCGCGCATATCGGCGTCGAGCACGAGGACACCGATCGGCATCTGGTCGACCATTGTGCGGAGACTGGCGAAGGTCTCGGCATTCCTGGCATTGGCGTTTTTGATCTCCGCATCGCGCTGCTTGATCTCGGTGACCTCATAGTAGGTCAGCAGCCGCTTGCCCCCGGACAACGCCGTCACCGAAAACATCATCGTCCTGCCGTTGGCATGGACAAATTCGCGAGGCGCGACGGATCCGGCGCGAATCTCGTCGAGGCGAGTAGCGAGGTAGCGCTGCCATTGCTGTTCGTCGATGTCGCCATAGATGCCGCTGCTGCGGTTGAGCTCCATCAACAGGCTGAACGGAGCGCCGACGGCAACAGCACCGTCCGGAATCCTCGAGAGGTCGCGATAGGCCTTGTTGACGATCAGCGTGTCGAGCCTGGCATCGAGAAGCACGACGCCCATATGCATGGCGTCCATCGTCCGCTCGAGGTCGGCCAGATGCTGGTCGGGCTCGCCATCACCCGATGATTCCTGCCCCAGATTTTTGAAGGCGCCGGCCAGAGCCGTGACGTTGCGGCCGATGCCGCGATAGCCGGCAAATCTTCCTTCGTCGTCGAACTTTGGAAAGCCTGACGTCAAAACCCAGCGACAGTCGGCGCTGCCAGCCTTGAGCTCATAGACGAAGTCGCGAAAAGGCCGGTGCGCCTGCAGATCCTCCAGATGCGCCGCGCCACTGCGATCGCCGTTCAGGACCTGGTTGAGGAAGTCGAAGCGGAACCGGCCAAGCACGTTTGCCGGATCGATGCCGGTGGCGGCCTGGTAATTTTGCGAAAGCCAGGAGAAGCGCAGTTCGGCGTCCGTTTCCCAGACCCAGTCCGAACCGGCTTCAACGAGTTGGCGAAGCGCATCGTTCGAATCCATGCAAGAGGCGGACGATGAGGCATCGTCGCCATGCACTGTGGATCTGCGAGGCCCGCGCTTGCCGCGCGCGCCGATTGTTTCGTCCGCTTCCGCCATGCCGTCCCCACCCCGAAAACCAAGGCCGAACCCTCCTCCGCGGTTCGTCGGCGGAATCTGCCCGAGAAGCATTAAGGATCCGCTAACCTTAACGGTCGGTTGGACAGGATTGCGCGGCGCGGTCTGCTTCATTCCGCCCGGTTGTCGGCGGGGTCGAACCCGCTATATAAGCAACGGCAGGGGTATTGCTGATGCTTGGACGGATTGTGCCTTTTTTCATGGGGCTGGCGCTGCTTTTCGGCGGCGGTTGCTCGCGCAGTTATGACGGCACGGTCGTCATCCCGAGACCGCTTGATGTCCGGCGATTCTGGGATCGGCCGCCACCGAATGTCGACTATGGGCAATCCGAGGTCGAGAACGGCGCTTTTCCTGTGGCGCCGCAGCCGGACCGGCGTTTTTCCGAGCGCAAGGTCAGCCATACCGCACCGAGACGGCACCAGACGAGGTTGCCTGCGTCCGCTTCCCTATCGGCGCCAGCGAAACCGCTGACCTGCAGGAACGTCAGCGAGCCTGGCAAGAGAGCTCGCATGGTCTGCGATTAGACCGGAGCGGGTCCCTAAAAGCGGGACCCGGTTTTCGGATGCGATGCGATCAAGACGCGATCCGCGGATAGCTTCGGTGACCCGGCCTCAAAGTGAAGCAGCGCCCTTTTTCGGCTCCTTCGCACCGAGCTTGTCGAGTGCAAGACGAACCTGACGCAGATCTTCCTGCCAGCCGTCATCGTCGTCCATCGGACCCTCCGAGGCAGCCCGCTGCAGCCCACGCGCCTCGGATTCGATCTCGCGCAGTTCGGCGATTTTCTGTTCGGTGGTCAGCGAGTCATCTTCGACGATCTCCAGCACCCGCATTTCCCGGAACGTAGCCACGGCGTTTCTCCCGGCTGATGTCGATCACAACGCCGTGAGCGCCTCTCTGTTCCAGCCGGATCAGGCAACCGCATCGCAGCAGGCACGCCGCAGCCGGTGATCGCCAATTGGGGAAGCCGGCGATCATTCGGCCGGGAAAAACGCCGGCCGACCACGCGCACCGACCGCTTGCCGGCCTCGATCGAAAGGTGCTGGGCGGCACCTGGCGCTTCGGCATCGATTCCAGGGACGGCCGCAACCGTGCCGAGATCCGGCTTCGCCGTCGGCAGCGGAATAATGGCATTGCGCATGTTGGCGGGCGTCACAGTCCTGGCTCGCAGTTCGGTGACCCGCTGGTAGTATCGCTTGACGTCGCATGCCTTGAAATTCGCATCATCGCGATATCTGAAGGCTGCCGGCAGTTCGGTATAAGGCTTGCGCGTGTCGAGCGCGACCATCTGGTCGGTTTCGAGGCTGGCATCGCTCAACGTGTAGAGGTCGACGCTGGGGTCATCGCAGATGTAACGGCATTGATCGGCCGTCTCCTTCAGATCACCGCTGGCGGCGAATTGCGACTTTGGCGCCGGGAAGAAATACCCGTCCGACAGACGCACGCAAAACAGCATCGCATTGCCGCCGAACGTGGTGCTCGCCGATTGGGTGCCGGGCGCGGCGCGCGCAGACCGTTGCTTTGCCGAAGGCGCGCAGCCAAGCGCCACGAGGCGCGCTTGCAGACCCGCCGTGTCGCGGCCTGAATTCCCGGCGGCAGCGATCCGGCGCTGCACATCCGAGCGGCTCCTGGCGAGATCGGCGCAAGCGTTGAAGAGACCACCAAGCGAACTTTTCGCCGTGCACTGGCGCTGTCTCTCGATAGTCTGGATGGCTGCAAGTTGCCGGCGCAGTTGAGCAAGCTCCGGGTTCGCCCCGTTGCTGCGGCCACCCGAAAGCAACTGGCTTCTGATCGCGCCGCAGCTGTCCGCGTAGGACGAAAGCGTCCCGAACAAAACCGCCGCCAGCGAAATCAATGCGAGCATCATGGAAGGCCAGAAACGGATCATCGGACAACTCGGTCCTTTTTGCGGAGAACCCGGAATTACAGTCCATAACTTACACAAGCTTCAGCTATATGAGTAAACTCTAATTATCTCAAGAACTTCAGCTCGAATAAGCTTTTGTCTATTGTATTATGTCATCTCGTGTAAATTCGATATTACATTTTTATTTCAAGATTGAGACGAACCTCGAAGGAAAGCGCAAGCCCGACCCTCGCCGCGGACCTGCAACGAAACGGACCGCCATTATCGCCAGGCGTTCGAAACCTTTGCCCGGTCTTCCGCGTTGAAGGACCAAAGGGAGAACGCAGATGTCGATCCACTTCACCGTCTCGGACCTGACAAGAAACCTGTTTCACTCGCTGGGGCTGGATCAGCGCGCGCCAAGGCCTCTCAATCCCGAACAAAGCCTGTTGCTGGAATGCTATCTGGCCGGTCAGGTTCCGGAATCGGCCTGGAACGACTACGTCTTCGAAACGCCCGATCTTGCCCGGCATGCCGCGGCAAGGCGCAGTCACCATTGAGCCGGCGGCGGGTGCCTACTTGGGAGAGGCGAATTGCAACGTGAACACGTTGCCGGCGATGCCTTGCGCCAGTTTCGCTGAGAAGGTCAGGGGCAGACAATTCTGCAAGGCGGTCGTTGCGGCGTCGACAAAGGACTTCTTCGCCTTGGCATCGCCTTCCACCTTGATGGCTGTCGGCCTCGGTGGGCCGATCAGCGTGCCGTCCCGCTTGAAGCTGAAGCTCAAGGTGACGCTGGCGGTTCCCGCTCCCGCCGGCGGTGTCCAGCAAGCCTGGATCGCGGCCCCGACATCGTCCATCGTGTT
This sequence comes from Mesorhizobium sp. WSM4833, assembly GCF_055811095.1. Lineage (NCBI taxonomy): Bacteria > Pseudomonadati > Pseudomonadota > Alphaproteobacteria > Hyphomicrobiales > Phyllobacteriaceae > Mesorhizobium > Mesorhizobium sp. WSM4833. The sequence continues at coordinate 51,021 of NZ_JBVVQG010000019.1, read as the reverse complement.
GAGTTCAGCTGCACTTGACGCATGAACAGTGCCCGCCAGCATCACGCCCGCAACCGCAATCCGTCTCGCAACGCTTTTCATCGCCAGCCCTCACGCCTGACCACGGTCCATCTGGGACGCTCAATGGATGGTAGGGCCAACGTCGGCAATGGCAATATCTCTCGGCAAACTTGACGCCGAAAAAGCGACACCTGACTGGGCTTGCGCGGTCTGATCGCTGCTCGATCGCGCCTGGCGATAAAGCAATGCCGGTTAAGTGTGAAACGGTTTTCCCGGAAAGGCGCATAACGCTTTTCCCTTGGGAATTGCGTCGAACGAAGCGTGCGAAAAGCAAAAGGCCGGCATTGCGCCGACCTTTCCTATCGCTGCGACGTTCTGCGCCAGTACATCCGTGGTCGCGGGCCGAAAGCGAATTGCCTGCAGTAGACAGGGCTTTGGTTAACGAACCCTTAAGCTCAGGCCTTGGCCTGGGACTTCACATGGGCGATATAACCGCGCACGTCGCCGGCCGGCTCGCTATAGGCCTTGCCGAGCTTCTTCTCGATCGCCGCCACATAGTCCTTCGCCCATGTGGGCAAGGCATAGTCGATGACAGCCAGAAATTCGAGCGTCGCCGCCAGCCGGATATCGGCGATCGACGGATGCTTTCCGCCGATGAACGGCTTGCCGTCCCTGAAGAACGAGTGGAAGACCTCCAGCGGCTCGGCAATCGCAGCCATCGCCGCCTTCTGGGCTTCGGACTTCTTGTCGGGATGGGCGTCGCTGTGGCCGACCTCGCCGGCATAGTGCGGGAAGCCGAGCGCCGGATAGGTGGCGCGCGCCACATAGGGGTAGAGCGTGCCGATCAGGTAGAACATCGCACTGTCGACCATCGCCCGCTTGGCCGGCGCCTTCGGATAGAATTTCTCCAGCCCGTGCTTGTTGGCGAGATATTGCATGATGGCGCAGCTTTCCCACAGCACGCCTCTGGGCAGGCCCTTGTCCTCGATCATCGGTGTCAAATGCGCGGGATTTCGCGCCATGAACTCCGGCGAACGGGTGTGGCCCCAGGCATCGGTCTCGGCGTGGTCGAAACCCGCCGCGCGCGCAAACACCCGCACGGTCATGTTGTTGACGCTGGGCTTCAGCATGCTGAGCTTCAGCGCCGGCTTCTTGGCCGGCTTGGCCTTGGCCCTGGGCGCGGCATTTGCCGTCGCCTTCACGGCAGGCTTGGCGGCCGCCTTGGCTTTTGGCTTTGCCGCAGCTTTCGCCGCCGGCTTGGCGGCAGCTTTGGCCGCGGATTTCCCGGCAGTCTTCGTCGCTGTCTTGGCCATCTTGTTCCTCCCTCTGGTCTGCTCAGTATGGGTTCTTCGGCGCCCGATCGTCCGACAGGGTGGCACGGGAACGCTCTACGAGCGTCTGGATCGCATCGGCGAGATGCACTTCGGCGATGTTGTAGTCGCCGCGCCCGACCCGCAACCTGTGCGCTTCCATCAGCACATCCGCATGGGTGAAGCCCGCCGGCGGTTCGAAGCGGTAGGACGCCAACTCGATCAGCAAGCCGAGCGGATCCTCGAAATAGATCGAATCCATGAAACCGCGATCCTTGACGCCGCTGTGCTTGATGCCGCGCTCGTCAAGCCGGGAGACCGCCTGCAGGAAGGTGACGCGCGACACCGAAAAGGCGATGTGGTGAACACAGCCCGGATCGGTCGGCGTGCGCCGCTTCTCCGGCGTCCGGCTCTCGTCGGTGAAGATAGTGATCAGCCGGCCGTCGCCGGGATCGAAATAGAGGTGGCTTTCCCTCGGCTTGTCGAGATTGGGCTGTTCGAAGATGAACGGCATGCCGAGCACGCCTTCCCAGAAATCGATAGAGGTCTGGCGCCCGGCGCCGACCAGCGTGATGTGATGGACGCCCTGCGATTGCAGCTTCTGCATTGGCCTTCCTCCCCCATGGATCAACTGGCCTTACGGACAGCGCGGCGTTCTGCGCGCCGCTGGAGCCGCACCCAGGATCCATGATGTGATGCTAATGCAAACAGCTCCGCGGCGCCAGAAGCGACGAACGCGGTGACGCAACGGATAAAGCCGACTGATGGAAAGTGCGCCGTCCGCACTTCCGATGCCCGGCATCGGAAGCACGTACGCGCTGCGCTTTGGAGGCTGAGATCGGCGAATCCGGCCGATAGCCGACCGAATTGATGTACCGACTTACGAGCCGCTGCTGTTGACCGTAGTGCCGACGGTCGTGAAGATCCCGTTGAGCGAATTGCCAACCGCCCCGGCGCCGGTGATGATCGCGAGCGCGATGAGAGCTGCGATCAAGCCATACTCGATCGCGGTCGCGCCAGACTCGTCCCAAGCGAAACGACAAGCTATTTTCTGCATTTCAACCTCCTACAGATACTAAAGCGAAAACTAATATTCGCCGTGAGTTGCGGGGACGTTAAGGTTCTCGGTTTCGCGTCCGTTAACATTTGCCAGACGAATGAAATAATGGCCGGGTTGGTTGGTGCCACTGGGAGTTTTTAAGGCTGCGGCTACCTGTGCAGAGCGGGTTTCCCGGACGCCACAGTATCGAGGCTCCGCGACTTCAGAAACGAAATCGACGGCATCCTGCAAATTTGTCGAAAAACTTGGTACGCCCAAGGGGAATCGAACCCCTGTTCCCGCCGTGAGAGGGCGGTGTCCTGACCGCTAGACGATGGGCGCGTTCAAGAACCGGCGATATAGGCTGAGCGCTGGGAAAAAGCAACTGGGGTTTGGCCGCTTTCCCCGGTCGAGGAAAAGCCGGCCGTCAGCCTATCGTTTCGGTTCGATCAGATCCCAGAGATTGCCATGCAGATCGGCGAAAACCGCCACCGTGCCGTAGGGCTCGAAGCGCGGTGCTTCGCGGAATTCGACGCCTTTCTCCAGCATCGCCGCGTGGTCGCGGGCAAAGTCGTCGGTTTCCAGGAACAGGAAGACACGCCCGCCGGTCTGATTGCCGATACTTTTGCTTTGCGCCTCGTCGGAAGCCTCGGCCAGCAGCAGCCTGGCGCCCTGCCCGTTGGCCGGCGCCACTGTGACCCAGCGCTTGCCGCCGCCGAGATCGACATTTTCGACGAGCAGGAAACCCAGCCTCTCGACATACCAGGCAATCGCCTCGTCATAATTGGCGACGACCAGGGCGACCGTGGCGACGCGACGATGTTCGGCGAACCCGCTCATCCCCGAGGCTTGCTCATGGGCCTGCTGCCGTTCATCGTTGCGGCTCGGTCACTTGTTGCGGATCGCAAAGCGGCCGATCAGGCGTCGCTCAGTGATGTCGTAGACGAAGATCGTGCGGCTGCCGTCGGCAAGCTCGGCGTCGATCGAGACACGGTTGCCGGACAGCGACTGGCTGACCACCTTGGCCCCGACCGGCAGCACGATGTCGCCGCTGACCGGTTCGCCGGCGGGTGTCTGGATATCCCCGGCCAGCGGCGGGTTCGCCGGCGGTGCATTGCGCGCTTTGTAGACAAGGGCGCCGATCACCACCATAAGGGCGAGGAACAGCAGGCCGAGATTGATCCCGACGAAGCGGACGAGTTTCCTGCGCACCTTTTCGACCTCGGGGTCGAGCGGCTTATCCTGGTCTTCTTCGGCGATCGGGGTGGCCATGGCAAACAGTTCCGGAACGGTTTTTCAATGAGCGCTCATAACGAAGAGGCCCCTGAATTGATAGAGGCGGTACCGACCGTGCTGGTGGCGGATGCGGACGCGGCCGGTCAGCGCCTCGACCAGTGGCTGGCGGCAAGGCTTGGTCCGGACATGTCACGCAGCCGCGTGCAGATGCTGATCAGGCAGGGCGCGGTCTCGGTCGACGGCAAGCCTGTCGATGAGACCAAGCGCAAGATGGCGCCGGGCGAAAGCGTGTCGGTTACCATGCCGGAACCGGAGCCGGCGGAGCCGCAGGGCGAGAACATCGCACTCGATGTGCTTTATGAGGACGACGAGCTGATTGTCATCAACAAGCCGGCCGGGCTTGTCGTGCACCCCGGAGCGGGCAACTGGACCGGTACGCTGGTCAACGCGCTGATCCATCATTGCGGCGACAGCCTTTCCGGCATTGGCGGCGTGCGGCGGCCAGGCATCGTTCACCGCCTCGACAAGGAGACCAGCGGCGTCATGGTGGTCGCCAAGACTGACCGCGCCCACAAGTCACTCTCCGAGGCTTTCGCCGATCACGGCCTCACCGGCGATCTCGAACGTGCCTATCTGGCGCTGGTCTGGGGCATACCGCAGAGGCCGACCGGAAGGGTCGACGCGCCTCTCGGCCGCGCGGCCGACCGCGTGCGCCGTGCCGTGGTGCCGGAAGGACGCGACGACGCCCGCCATGCGGTCACCCACTTTGCTGTGCAGGAGCGCTTCGGCGAGAGCCAACAGGAGTTCGCCACCGCCAGCATGGTCGAATGCCGGCTGGAGACCGGCCGCACCCACCAGATCCGTGTCCACATGGCGCATATCGGTCATCCGGTGATCGGCGACCCCGATTATGGCCAGGCCTTCCGCACCAAGGCCAACCGGCTGCCGGAACCGCTGAAAAGCCAGGTCAAGGCATTTCCCCGGCAAGCTTTGCATGCTTGGCTCCTTGCATTTCGCCACCCCACTACCCATCTAACGATGAGGTTCGAGGCGCCGTTACCGAGGGACATGGAGGAACTCGTCGGCGGCTTCCGCAAACTCTGAACCCGTCACCGACAAGCCATCAAAAAACCTGACTGACATTGTTCACTTCACCGTGACACACTGTTTCGCGTTGAACAAATGCCTGTCTTTTCTGGTTTTGTTCCTGTATAAGATTCGATGTCGCGGGCGAGCCTTTTGGTGCTCGCGTCACATGCCCGCCGCGTTTCGGGGGCATCACTCCAATAGAGAGGGGGCGCTATCATGGCCCAGTCACTACCCAGTATCGTTTCCGGCGAAGGCGGCCTCAGCCGCTACCTGGAAGAAATCCGCCGCTTTCCCATGCTGCAGCCGCAGGAAGAGTACATGCTCGCCAAGCGTTATGCCGAGCATGAAGACACCTCCGCTGCGCACAAGCTCGTCACCAGCCACCTCAGGCTCGTCGCCAAGATCGCCATGGGCTATCGCGGCTATGGCCTGCCGATCGGCGAAGTGATCTCGGAAGGCAATGTCGGCCTGATGCAGGCCGTCAAGAAATTCGAACCCGAGCGCGGCTTCCGCCTCGCGACCTATGCCATGTGGTGGATCAAGGCCTCGATCCAGGAGTACATCCTGCGCTCGTGGAGCCTGGTCAAGATGGGCACGACCGCCAACCAGAAGCGCCTGTTCTTCAACCTTCGCAAGGTGAAGGGCAAGATCCAGGCGCTCGACGACGGCGACTTGAAGCCCGACCAGATCGCCGAGATCGCCACCAGGCTGAACGTTTCCGAAGCCGAAGTGGTGTCGATGAACCGCCGCCTGTCGGGCGATGCCTCGCTCAATGCCCCGATCCGGGCGAGCGAAGGTGAGTCCGGCGAGTGGCAGGACTGGCTGGTCGACGACCACGAAAGCCAGGAAGAGATGCTGATCGAGCAGGACGAGCTGGAAAACCGGCGCGGCATGCTGTCGGGCGCTCTTGCCGTGCTCAACGAGCGCGAGCGGCGCATCTTCGAGGCCCGTCGCCTCGCCGAGGAGCCGCTGACGCTGGAAGAGCTTTCGTCCGAATTCGACATCAGCCGCGAGCGCGTGCGCCAGATCGAGGTGCGCGCCTTCGAGAAGGTGCAGGATGCGGTCAAGGCCGCCGCCAAGCGCCAGACCCAGGCGCTGCGCACCATTGAGGCGCAGCCCGCAGTCTAAAGCCGGCTAAAGGCAACAAGATCTAAAGGCGGCGCCAGGAAACTGGCGCCGCTTTTTTTCTTGTGTGGTTGGCGAAAGCGGAGGCGACATCCGATCTCCCCCGCAAGGGGGAGATTGCAGCTTCGCCGGCAGCGATCTCTCAAAGCCCATCCAGCGGAAACTTTAGATACCGCCGGCCATTCGCTTCGGGTTCGGGCAGCCTCCCGCCATTCATGTTGACCTGCAGCGCATGCAGGATCAGCCGCGGCATCGGCAGCGTCCTGTCGCGAGCTTCGCGCAGGGCGACGAACTCGGCCTCGCTGCGGACGGCGGCAAGATGGGTGTTGGTCGCCTTCTGTATGGCGACCGTGCTTTCCCACAAGGGTTCGCGGTCGCCGGCCTGATAGTCATGACCGACGAACACCCGCGTCTCGTCCGGCAACGCCAGTATGTCCTGGATCGAGCGCCAGAGCCGCGCGGCACTGCCGCCGGGAAAGTCCGTCCTCGCTGTGCCGCTGTCGGGCATGAACAGCGTGTCGTGGACGAAGGCGGCATCGCCGATCACATAGGTGATCGACGCCAGCGTATGGCCGGGCGAGAACAGCACCTTGACCGGAAGCGTGCCGACCGTGAAGGTTTCGCCTTCACCAAACAGCCTGTCCCACTGCGAACCGTCGGCGGGAAAATCCGGCCAGTTGTAGATCGCCTTCCACAAATTCTGGACGTCGACGACCCTGTCGCCGATCGCTGTCGGCGCTCCGGTCTTCTCCCTCAGATAGTGCGCCGCCGAGAAATGATCGGCGTGCGGATGGGTGTCGAGGATCCATTCGACGCTCAGCCCCTGCTCGCTGACGAAGTCGAGCAGGATATCGGCATTCGTCGTTGCCGTAGCACCGGATTTCTCGTCGAAATCGAGGATCGGATCGATGATGGCGCAGCGTTTCGTCGCCTGGTCGGCGACGACATACTGGATGGCCCCGGTCGGCTTGTCGTAGAAGCCGCTGACCTGCGGCCTGGCCAAAGCTACGTCCAATTCTGGCTTCCCCAACTCTCGGTCGTCAGGAATGATTTTCTCTGACGACACCCGAGAGGAGCATGGTTGTCCGCTCGGGTGAGCCAGTCAAGTATCATTTCGCTCGCGGCGACAGGAAAGCCAAAAACTGTTCCGAGGAGCGGTCAGGCAGAGGGCTGCTTGGTCTTCCGCAGATACGGCAGGATGGTCTCATAAGCGCCGAAGCGCCTGATCGCGTCCTCGTTGGAGACGGCAGCGGTGATGATGACGTCCTCGCCCTGCTTCCAGTTTGCCGGCGTCGCCACCTGATGCTTGGCGGTCAGCTGCATGGAATCGACCGCACGCAGGATCTCATCGAAGTTGCGGCCCGTGGTCATCGGGTAGGTCAGCACCAGCTTGATCTTCTTGTCCGGTCCGATGACATAGACCGAGCGCACCGTGGCATTGTCGGCCGGTGTGCGGCCTTCCGACGTCTCGCCGGCACCGCCCGGCAGCATGTCGTAGAGCTTGGCGACCTTGAGGTCCTTGTCGCCGATCAGCGGGTAGTTCACCGAATGGCCGGTCGCCGTCTTGATGTCGTCCTGCCACTTGCCGTGGCTTTCGACCGGATCGACCGAAATGCCGATGATCTTGACGTTGCGCTTCTTGAATTCGCCTTCGAGCCCCGCCATCGTGCCAAGCTCGGTCGTGCAGACCGGCGTGAAATTCTTGGGATGACTGAACAGGATCGCCCATCCGTCCCCGATCCAGTCATGGAATTTGATCGTCCCTTGCGTGGTCTCGGCGGTAAAATCCGGCGCAATGTCGTTGATACGAAGGCTCATGATACATCTCCCCTGTAAACGGAACCCGTCGGCAGCGAGGAACGACAAGCGGCAACCCCATGCCGCCATCGAGCTGCCCCGCCCGGGCATCGTTGCATCTTAGCGCAAAAATCGTGACTGCAAGATAATATGAAACTCTTGTCGGCGGCACGCGAGCATTTTTATGCTGCCGAATGCTCGGCACGCGGATGAGAGCCTGTTGAGCTGGACAGGAGAGATCCTGCCTCAGCTCTTGTTGACCGCCATTGTCACAGTCAGGTCTTCCATGCGCTGTGCCAGCGCGCTGAGCGCGTTGGTCAGCACGCTATCGCTCTTGTCGGCCTTGGTCAGAGCCTCGTCGCGGGTCTTGCGCAAGGTCAGCACTTCGCTTTCCATGCCCTTGACGCGTTTCTGCAACTCCGAGAGTTCATCCATCACCATGATGCCGGCCATCACGGTCAGCCGCTGATCGCCAATCTCGCCGAACGAGTCCTTCAGGTGTGAAACATAGCGGTCGAAACGTTCGGCAAGATCGATCAGATGCTCTTCCTGGCCCTCGTCGCAGGCCATGCGATACTGCTTGCCGTCGATTGAAACCGTGACCTGTGCCATCGGGCCAGCTCCTATCTGTCCAACACGGCGCGGATGGTTTCCATGGCGGTCACCAAACGTCGCGAGACTTCCTTGTTGGCATCTTCCAGCCGTTCGGCGCGCGCTTCGGAATTGTCGAGTTCCTGCGCCAGCCGCGAGCGATCGGCATTCATCCGCTGCACCTCGGCCTCGGCTTCGGAGTAGTCGCGTTCATGCTCGAGCTTGGCCGCGACGGCGTTTTCCAGCCCCTCGATGGCCTTGCCCAGCCTCGCGATGACTTCCTTGAGTGTGGCTTCCCCGGTCATGGCCTTCGTCCTGTGCCCTGCCCATCACCGAATCGTTCACGTTCAGAACGCGTTATCCCTGAAACATTAGGCACCGGGTGAAGGCAACGTCAACAAAGCTCTCGCGACTGTCCCCCGCTAACGCTAATGTAGGTCCGCCGCCGGCATCACAAGACCGGCAAATATGCACCCGATTTGTTGACTAAAAGCCCGCGCCTGCTATGTGTCGCGCACCCTTTTCAAGGGCTCTCCCAAGCCCCCAAACCCCCACTTCTGGAGGAACCATGACGTCGCGTGAACAACATGACCGGATGGCCAATGCGATCCGCTTTCTCTCCATGGACGCCGTCGAGAAGGCAAACTCCGGCCATCCCGGCCTGCCCATGGGCTGCGCCGACATCGCCACGGTGCTGTTCACGAAGTTCCTGAAATATGATCCGAGGGCCCCCCATTGGCCCGACCGGGATCGCTTCATCCTGTCGGCCGGCCACGGTTCGATGCTGCTCTATTCGCTGCTGCACCTGACCGGCTACGAGGACATGACGATCGACCAGATCAAGCATTTCCGCCAGTTGGGCTCGAAGACCGCCGGCCATCCCGAATACGGCCATGCCACCGGCATAGAGACGACCACCGGCCCGCTCGGCCAGGGTCTCGCCAATTCGGTCGGCTTCGCGCTCGGCGAACGCATCATGAACGCAGCCTTCGGCAACGACCTCGTCGACCATTACACCTACGTACTGGCCGGTGACGGCTGCCTGATGGAAGGTGTTTCCCAGGAAGCCATCGCGCTTGCCGGCCATCTCAAGCTCAACAAGCTGATCGTCTTCTGGGACAACAACAACATCTCGATCGACGGCCCGGTCTCGCTTGCCGACAACACCGACCAGGTCGCCCGCTTCCAGGCCTCGGGCTGGAACGCCAGCCACATCGACGGCACCGATCCGGAAGCCATCGCCTATGCCATCGAAGCCGCTCGTCACTCCGACAAGCCGACGATGATCGCCTGCAAGACGACCATCGGCTTCGGCGCTCCAACCAAGGCCGGCACCAACAAGGCGCACGGTTCGCCGCTCGGCGCCGACGAGATCGCCGGTGCGCGCAAATTCTTCAACTGGGACTCGCCGCCCTTCGAGATTCCGGCCGACATCCTTGACGCATGGCGCGCCGCCGGTAAAACCGGCGCCAAGCCGCGCACCGACTGGGAGGGACGTCTGGCCAAGGCCGAGCCCAAGTTGAAGGCCGAGTTCGAACGCCGCCTCGCCGGCAAGCTGCCGTCGAATTTCGACGCCGTCATCGCCGACTACAAGAAGAAGCTGTCGGCCGACAAGCCGAAGGTCGCCACCCGCAAATCCTCGGAAATGGCGCTGGAGGTCATCAACGGCGCCGTGCCGGAAACCATAAGCGGCTCCGCCGACCTGACCGGCTCCAACAACACCAAGACCAGCCAGACCAAGAACATTACGCCCGACGATTACGGCCAGCGTTATGTCCACTACGGCATTCGCGAACATGGCATGGCGGCCGCCATCAATGGCTTGACGCTGCATGGCGGCCTCATCGCCTATGGCGGTACCTTCCTGTGCTTCTCCGACTATGCCCGTCCGTCAATGCGTCTGGCTTCGCTGATGGGCATCCGCTCGATCTTCGTCATGACCCATGATTCCATCGGTCTGGGCGAAGACGGCCCGACCCACCAGCCGGTCGAGCATCTGGCGGCATTGCGCGCGATCCCAAACCACAATGTCTTCCGCCCGGCCGACGCGGTCGAAACCGCGGAATGCTGGCAGATCGCCCTGGAGTCGGAAAAGACGCCGTCGACCTTGGCGCTGACCCGCCAGAACCTGCCGACGGTGCGCACCGAATTCTCGGCCAAGAACCTCAGCAGCCAGGGCGCCTATGAGCTGGCCGCCGCCAGCGGCGAGGCGGCGATAACGATCTTCGCCACCGGCTCCGAGGTCGAGATCGCACTTGGCGCGCGCGAGCTGTTGGAAAAGCACGGCCATCCGACCCGCGTCGTCTCGGTTCCCTGCTTCGAACTGTTCGACCAGCAGAGCGACGACTACCGCAAGAAGACGATCGGCAATGCGCCGATCAAGATGGCGATCGAAGCCGGCATCCGCCAGGGATGGGATCATCTGATCGGCTCCGACGGCATCTTCGTCGGCATGACCGGCTTCGGCGCGTCGGGCACGATCGAGCAACTCTATCCGCATTTCGGCATTACCGCCGAGGTCGCGGCCAAGGCGGCGGAAGCCCGCCTGCACGCCAAGTAAGATTCTGGGCCAGTTCGGCGAAACCGCGAAAACGGCTTCGCCGGGCTGGCTTGACTTAATCGATTTAAATCCACGCCAGTGCGGCTGGATTCTTTCTGCTTCCGCCGCTATGAAACTGCAGACCCCTCGTCTGCCCTCCAACTCCCAGGGAGAGAATTATGACCGTCAGAGTTGCCATCAACGGATTTGGCCGCATCGGCCGCAACATCCTGCGCGCTATCCATGAATCCGGCCGCAAGGACATCGACGTCGTCGCCGTCAACGACCTCGGCCCAGTCGAGACCAATGCGCACCTCTTGCGCTATGACAGCGTGCACGGCCGCTTCCCGCATGAAGTCTCGGTATCCGGCGACCAGATCACCGTCGGCAAGGAGACGTTCAAGGTCACCGCGATCAAGGACCCGACGCAGTTGCCGTGGAAAGAACTCGGCATCGACATCGCGCTCGAATGCACCGGCATCTTCACCGCCCGCGACAAGGCAGCGGCACATCTGACCGCCGGCGCCAAGCGCGTCATCGTTTCGGCCCCTGCCGAAGGCGCCGACCTCACCGTGGTCTACGGCATCAACCACGACCAGTTGACCAAGGATCATATCGTCATCTCGAATGCCTCGTGCACCACCAACTGCCTGGCGCCGCTGGCAGCCGTGCTGCACGAAACGGTCGGCATCGAAAAAGGCATGATGACGACGATCCACTCCTACACCGGCGACCAGCCGACGCTGGACACCATGCACAAGGATCTCTACCGCGCCCGCGCCGCCGCGCTGTCGCAGATCCCGACCTCGACCGGTGCCGCCAAGGCGATCGGCTTGGTGCTGCCCGACCTCAAGGGCAAGCTCGACGGCATCTCGATCCGCGTGCCGACCCCGAACGTCTCGGTCGTCGATTTCAAGTTCATCGCCAAGCGGTCGACCACGGTGCAGGAGATCAACGAAGCGGTGATCGCCGCCTCCAACGGCAAGCTCAAGGGCATTCTCGGCGTCACTCATCACCCGAACGTGTCGATCGACTTCAACCACGATCCGCGCTCCTCGATCATGGCGCTCGACCAGACCAAGGTGATGGACGGCAATTTCGTATCGGTGCTCTCCTGGTACGACAATGAATGGGGTTTCTCCAACCGCATGGGCGACACATCGGTCGCCTTCGGCAAGACCATCGCCTGATCACAAAGCCCTCTTTTCGAGACTTGGAACGCCCGGCTTTGCCCGGGCGTTTTTCATGAGCGCAGCTTGCGCCTTCCCGAATCGTGTCCTGGGCGCCAAAACATCCGAAAATCAGCGGCATAGGCCAAAAAGCCACCCTGCCGCCTTGCACTGGTCACGTCTTCGCCCCACTCTCTCGCAAAGCAGGAGACAGACGAATTTGAGGGGCTGATTTCAGGATGGAGCATGCGATCTATCTCGTCACGCTGGTCGGCACAGCGCTTGTCGTCGCCGCCGCGTTTTCGAGCCTGATCGCCTTCCGCTTCGGCGCCCCTCTTCTGCTCCTGTTCCTCTGCATTGGCCTCGCCACCGGCACCGACGGTCTCGGCATCCAGTTCGACAATGCCCGCATCGCCTATTTTGCCGGCTCACTGGCGCTGGCCGTCATCCTGTTCGATTCCGGCTTCGGCACGCCGCTCAACGCCTTGCGGCAGGCAGCCGGCCCGGCGTTGTCGCTGGCGACCTTCGGCGTAATTCTGACCACCGGCCTGTTCGGCGCCGCCGCCCACTATCTGCTCGACCTCACCTGGCTGGAATCCTTCCTGCTCGGCGCCGCCGTCGCCTCCACGGATGCGGCCGCCGTGTTCTTCCTGCTGCGTGCCGGCGAAATCAATCTGCGCGAACGCGTGCGCTCGACGCTCGAGGTGGAATCCGGCACCAATGACCCCATCGCCATCTTCCTGACCATCACGCTGGTCGAGATCATCGCCGCTCATGCCAATCCCGAGACCAACGTCCTGGTCACCAGCCTTTTCCTCGGCTTCCTCCTCAACATGGGCCTTGGCGCTGTCGTCGGCGTGCTCGGCGGCCTCGCCATCGTGCGTCTCGTCGACCGGCTCAATCTCGACCATGGCCTGCTGCCGATCTTCGTGCTGACCTTGTCGTTGATGGTCTTTGCCGCCGCCGGCGCCATTGGCGGCTCGGGCTTCCTGGCGGTCTATATCGCCGGCCTCATCTCGGGCAATTCCGATATCCGCGCCGTCACCATCCTCAAGCGCTTCCAGGACGGCATGTCATGGCTGGCACAGATCATCATGTTCCTCATCCTCGGCCTGTTCGCGACGCCCTCGCAATTCCCGGCGATCATGGTGCCGGCGGTGCTGCTCGGCCTGTTCCTGATGTTCGTGGCGCGGCCGGTCGCAGTCTGGCTCTGCCTGATTCCGTTCCGCATGCCGCGCCCCGAAGTCGCCTTCGTCTCGTGGGTCGGCCTGCGCGGCGCGGTGTCGATCCTGCTTGCCATCACCCCGCTGCTCGGCGGGCTGGAAAATGGCCGTGTCATCTTCAACACCGCCTTCATCATCGTGCTGGTGTCCCTGGTCATCCAGGGCTGGACGGTGGGACCGCTGGCGCGCCGCCTCGGTTTGATCGTGCCGGCGCGGCTCGGACCGCTGGACAAGGTCGAGCTGGAATTGCCGGGTTCGGCCCATCACGAGCTTCTCGCCTATCGCGTCGCACCCGGCAGCCCGGTGGCGCGCGGCGAGCGCATCCCACGCTGGGCGCGACCCTCGCTGGTGCTGCGTGATGGCCGTTCGATGCGCTTCCAGGACATGGGCCGGCTCGCCGCCGGCGACCAGGTCTACATTTTCGTCCCGGATCGCTATCCGCGCCTGCTCGACAAGCTGTTCGCCAGCCGTGCCGTGGTCGATCCCGAAGATGCCGATTTCTTCGGCGCCTTCGCCGTCGATCCAGCGCGCCCCGCCGCCGAACTGGAAGCAGCCTATACGCCAGGTCTAACCGAAGCGGAGCAAAAGCTCACCGTTGGCGCGCTGGTCACGGCGCGGCTCGGCGGCCATGCCGAATATGCCGACCGCGTGCTGCTCGGCCCGATAGAACTGATCGTCCGCGACGTCGACGACAAGGGGAAGATCATAGGCCTCGGCCTGTCGTTCGAGCCGACCGCTCCGGTGGCGCGGGTGCCGGTCTTCCTCAGCGCCGGAGAAATCGGCGACCGTCTTTCCGCCTTCATCCGCAATTGGCGCAAGCCGACCGAGGCGCAGGCGGACGAGGCGCGGGCGGACGACAAACCGGCCCCGGAGCCAGCGCCGGAAAAGGCAGCAACCGAAAGCTGACAAACCCGCTATTGAGCGCTGCCATTCATCCGCCCGCCGGCGCAGGATCGTGCCCACTTCAAAATTTCGGTTCGAGCGCGCCCTAAGCCTTGCATCGTCGCCGATGCGGGGTATGGTCCCCCGGTTTTTCGCGAAAGGAACCCGCATGGCCGCCTTCAAGACACTCGACGATATCGGCAACATCAGCGGCAAGCGCGTGCTGGTGCGCGTCGACCTCAACGTGCCTGTCACTGAGGGCAAAGTCACCGACGCCACCCGCATCGAACGCATCGCACCGACCATCGCCGAGCTGTCGGCCAAGGGCGCCAAGGTCATCCTGCTCGCCCATTTCGGCCGACCCAAGGATGGTCCTTCGCCCGAATTCTCGCTGGAGCCGATCGCCAAAGCCACGGCAGAAGTGCTCGGCCGCCCCGTCGGTTTCGCCTCGGATTGCGTCGGCGACACGGCCGGAAGCGCTGTCGCCGCCATGAACAAGGGCGACGTGCTGCTGCTCGAAAACACTCGCTTCTACAAGGCCGAAGAAAAGAATGACCCGGCCTTCACCGAAAAACTCGCCGCCAATGGCGATATCTTCGTCAACGACGCCTTCTCGGCCGCGCACCGCGCGCATTCTTCGACCGAGGGGCTGGCGCATCTGTTGCCGGCTTTTGCCGGCCGCACCATGCAAGCCGAGCTTGAGGCGCTGGAGAAGGGCTTGGGAAAACCGGTTCGTCCGGTCGTCGCCATTGTCGGCGGCGCCAAGGTCTCGACCAAGATCGATCTGTTGATGAACCTGGTGAAGAAGGTCGACGCGCTGGTCATCGGCGGCGGCATGGCCAACACCTTCCTCGCCGCGCGCGGCACCGATGTCGGGAAATCGCTGTGCGAGCATGATCTCGCCTCAACCGCCAAGCAGATCATGATCGAGGCGGCCGAGGCCGGCTGCGCCATCATCCTGCCGGTCGACGGCGTCGTCGCCAGGGAGTTCAAGGCGGGCGCGGCCTGCGAGACCGTCGCCATCTCCGATGTGCCGGCCGAAGGGATGATCCTCGATGTCGGCGCCAAAACCGTGACGACCATCGGCGAATGGATCGACCGCGCCGCGACACTGGTCTGGAACGGCCCGCTCGGCGCCTTCGAGATCGCGCCCTTCGACCATGCGACGGTGGCGGCGGCCAAGCATGCGGCGGCGCGCACCAAGGAAGGCAAGCTGGTCTCGGTCGCAGGCGGTGGCGATACGGTCGCGGCGCTCAACCACGCCGGCGTCGCCGACGACTTCACCTATGTCTCGACCGCAGGCGGCGCCTTCCTGGAGTGGATGGAAGGCAAGCCGCTGCCCGGCGTCGATGTGTTGAAGCGCTGAGGCTCCGAGGCGATCAACACTCGGAGAGCGAACAAGGCCGCCCGAGGCTTCAATCGATTCGAGCTTTCCGATGCCATTCCTTTGGCGGTAGACTTCCGTTAAGCGCGGAACAACCGTTTCAGGAGAAGCAACAATGAGCGAACGTCTCGAAGACATTGCCGCTGCGATCGTCGCCGATGGCAAGGGCCTGCTGGCCGCCGACGAAAGTTCCGGCACCATCAAGAAGCGCTTCGACGTCATCGGCGTCGAATCGACCGCCGACAGCCGCCGCGACTACCGCGAGATGATGTTCCGCACCAGGGACGCGATGACCCGCTACATCTCCGGCGTCATCCTCTATGACGAGACGATCCGCCAGAAGGCCGCCGACGGCACGCCGCTGGTCGACATCATCAAGGCGGCCGGCGCCATCCCCGGCATCAAGGTCGATGCCGGCGCCAAGCCGCTGGCCAGGTTTCCCGGCGACACCGTCACCGAAGGCCTCGATGGCCTGCGCGAACGGCTTGCCGACTACTACAAGCTCGGCGCCCGCTTCGCCAAATGGCGCGCGGTGATCGACATCGATATCGCCAAGGGCGTCCCTTCGGCGACCTCGATCGGCTCCAACGCTCATGCGCTCGCCCGCTATGCCGCCCTCTGCCAGGAAGCCGGCATCGTGCCGATCGTCGAACCGGAGGTGCTGATGGACGGCGCCCACGACATCGACACTTGTTACGACATTTCGAAGGCAACGCTGATCAAGCTCTATGACGAGCTCCATGCGGCGCGCGTCGTGCTGGAAGGCACCATCCTGAAGCCCAACATGGTGCTGGCCGGCAGGAAATCGGGCAAGGTGAGCAGCCCCGAAGAAGTCGCCGAAAAAACCATAAAACTGTTCCGCGAGACAGTGCCGGCAGCGGTGCCGGGCATCGCCTTCCTTTCCGGCGGCCAGGAAGACGAAGAGGCGACCGCCAATCTCAACGCCATCAACGCCATCGGGCCGCACCCGTGGAAGCTGACCTTCTCCTATGGTCGCGCGCTGCAGGCCGCGCCACAGAAAGCCTGGAGCGGCAAAGCCTCGAACGTTGCCGCCGGCCAGGCCGCCTTCACCCATCGCGCCCACATGAACCATCTGGCAGCGCTCGGAAAATGGAAAGCGAGCCTGGAACAGGCTGCCTGATCACAGTCCTTTCTTCTTCCTTCGAACCCGGGCCGATGCGCCCGGGTTTTTTGTTTGTGACTTGCAGGGCTTGGGGCGGAGCCTCTCCGTCCTTATTTCCTCTCCGGCGATGTCGGATTACGCCCATCCCCAACGTCCTTGGGATGACATTCAGGGAGAGGTTCATGCATCGCAACAAGATCGTTTCGCGCGAAGACTGGTTCCAGGCGCACAAGGCACATCTGGCGCGCGAGAAGGAACTGACGCGGCTCCGCGAGCGGATCGCCGCGGAACGGCGTGAACTGCCCTGGCTGAAGATCAGGAAAGACTATGTCTTCGAGACCGAACAAGGGCCAAACAGACTGACCGACCTGTTTGGCACTAACAGCCAGCTGATCGTCTATCATTTCATGTTCGGGCCGGGCTGCACCCATCATTGCGAGGGCTGCTCATTCCTTGCCGACCATATCGACGGCGCCAATCAGCATCTGCGGCATCACGACGTGTCGCTGGTCGTGGTTTCGCGCGCTCCCCTGGCGGAACTTCTGCCTTACAAGCAGCGCATGGGCTGGAAGTTCGACTGGGTGTCGTCCTATGCCTCGGATTTCAACTTCGACATGCAGGTCTCCTTCACCGACAAGCAGATCGCCGACGGCTGCACCACCTACAATTTCGAGACCCGTCCACGGACATCGAAGGAGCTTCCCGGCACCAGCGTCTTCTACAGGGACGAGGCCGGCGACATCTTCCTCACCTTCATGTCGCGCGCCCGCGGCGGCGAGGCGCAGATCGGCGCCTACGACTATCTCGACATGACGCCGAAGGGCCGCAACGAGAACGGCCCCTATCACGGCCTGATGGATTGGGTGCGGCTGCACGACGAATATCAGGGCAAGCAGGCGGGGCAGGCGAGTTGCTGCGATTGAAGATCGTTCCCGTCGGCCAAAACATGCGCTAAGGCTGCCGCTGATCGTTTAACGGTACTGCCATGCGCTTCCCGGCCCTACTCACCTGGCTCGCCTTCCCGGTCTATATCTGGCAAGGCCTCGGCGTGCGACGCCGCACCACGCGCATGCTGCCGGCGCAAGGGCCGGTCATGCACGAAATATCAGGCACAGCACCGGCAATCTCGCTTCTGGTGCTGGGCGATTCCTCCGCCGCTTCGGTCGGCATCGGCAATTCGGAAGACGGACTTGCCGCGCAACTCGCCGTGCTGATTTCAAAAAGCACCGGCCGCGCCGTGCGCTGGCGGGCGGCCGGCTTCAATTCGGCAACGTCCGGCCAGATCCGCGACCATGTGCTGCCCAATCTGTCGGCCGATCCGTGGACGCATATCGTGCTGGCCATCGGCACCAACGACACCAAGAATTTTCACTCCGTGCCGCGCTTCAAGAAGGAGTTCGGTGGCCTGCTCTACGGCCTGCGCGCCAAATGGCCGGAAGCGCGCGTGGTGTGGTCGCCGGTGCTGGAGTTCACGCGGGCGCCAGCCATGCCGCCGCTGCTCGGAAAGATCCTTGAGATCCGCGCCACCGACATGAACCGGATGGGCGAACGCCTTTGCCTGGAGCGCGGCGCGGTGCCGGCGTCGCGCCTGCCGATCACCAATCCGGAAGCCGGCTTTGCCTCGGACGGCTTTCACGCCTCGGAAGCAGGCTACCGGGCCTGGGCCGAGCATCTGGTCGGCCCGGTGCTTGGCAATTGAGCAGCGACGACAAGTGCCGTCCTACGTCAAATGCCCGAGCACGGCCGCCAGTGAAATCGCGGCCATGGCGAGCAGTGCCAGCTTCCAGAAATCACCGCGTCGCTTGAGGCCTGGCCAGCCAAGCGGCTTGATCAGTTGAATGACCATGAAACCGGCGATGACAAGGGCGAGGAATTTCGTCATGCCGCCTTTGACCAGCAACGCGCCCGGCTGTCAAAGCACGTCGTTCATTGCCTGAGAAAGAACGGACGCCGAGATCCCGAACCGGAACGCGGCGCCCTTTGACCGGCAAACGATCTACTTCAGCGGCTTGAGGCCAGCCTCGATCGAAGCGCGCTTCGGTTCGAGGAATGGCGGCAGGGCGAGGCTTTCCCCCAGCGTTTCCAGCGGCTCGTCGGCGGTGAACCCCGGACCGTCGGTTGCGATCTCGAACAGGATGCCGTTCGGCTCGCGGAAGTAGAGCGAACGGAAATAATAGCGCTCGACCTCGCCGCTCGACGGCAGCCGGAACTCGGCCAGCCGCGCCGTCCATTGATGCAGCGTTTCCTGGTCCGGCGCCCTGAAGGCAACATGGTGAACCGCACCGGCACCTTGCCGTGCCGGCGCCAGTCCCGGCTGCACCAGGACATGCAGCTCCGCCGCCGGCCCGCCCTCGCCCATTTCGAAGACGTGAATCTGGCCCTCCGGCGAGGCATAGTCGCGCGCCTTGCGCATGTTCATCACCGTGGTCACCACCGCCTCGGTGTTGGTGATGTCGGGAACGCTGATGACGATCGGCCCGAGCCCGCGGATCTGGTGCTCAACCGGTACCGGGCTTTGCGCCCAGGGATGGCTGCCGCCCTTGCCGCCATCGCTGACCAGGCGCAGACGCTGGCCCTCGGGATCTTCGAAGTCCAGTGACGCATAACCGCCGATGTCGCCGATCTCTCCTGTTGCCAGGCCTTCGTCGGTCAAGTGTTGCTTCCACCAGGCAAGGCTCTCCTGACTGCCGACCCTGAGGCTGGTCCGCACGATGCTGTGCGTGCCGCGCCGCTCGCGGCCGACCGGCCAGTCGAAGAAGGTAAGGTCGGTGCCCGGTGTCGCTTCGCCGTCGGCATAGAAGAGGTGGTAGGCCGAGGTGTCGTCCTGGTTTACGGTCTTCTTGACCAGCCGCAGACCCAGCACCTTCGTGTAAAAATGAAGATTGCCAGGCGCATTGGCGGTGATGGCGGTCAGATGGTGGATACCTGTCAGTTGCAAGCTCATCGTCGTCTCCCTGCTGTTGGGGAAGAATTTTCTCCCTCCATATCAGAACTGCGGCCACCCCGCTGAAGGCCTCGTATTCCGACAGTCCGTCGCCGGAAACTGAACAGCGGCGCCCAGAGCACGTCGTCGCTATGAACAATCGGAAGTCGCGAACCTGCCTTTGGCACCGTTCGATGCGGCGAAAAGCGATGCCTTGCCTGCGGCGCGCGCACTGGTCGCAACTATCGTCTCGCGCCTGACATCCTCCTGACAGACTGCTGTCAGGAGGGGTATGCGATAGTACCTCCATACAGAGAGAGGAGACTGGCCATGAACGGTTACACCATTCTGCGCGGCATGCAGCACTATGTCGGCAAGATCCGCACGATGCGCAACGAGATCCGCACCCAGCGGTTCATGAACTCGCTGCCGGCGGATATTCGCAAGGATATCGGCTGGCCGGACATGTATGCGGACCGTGGCCCTCGCGGCAATTGAAGCCAATTTTTCGACCCGGCGATTGGATGTGGGCGCGTCAACGCCCAGATAACAGGTCCGGTGCGTGAGGAATGGGAGCGAGCTTATGCCCGAACAGAAGACGATCGGTTTCCTTTTCATCGAAGGTTTTGCCGACTGGGAGTATGGGCTGCTGGCGGCCTCGGCGGTCGAATGGTTCGGCGCCCGTGCCGTGTCGCTGACGCCTGATGGCAACCCAGTGGCCGGGATCAGCGGCTTTCGGCTGACGCCCGATCGATCGGCCGGGGCGGATAAGAATGACGATCTCGACGCCATCGCCGTCATCGGCTCCGATGAGTGGGCCGGCAAGGCACCGCCCGATGTTGCCGATCTGCTCAATGCTGTTGCATCGCGCGGCGGCGTGGTCGGCGGCATCTGCGCCGGCACGCTGGCGCTAGCCCGCGCCGGCCTGTTCGAGAAGGCCAGGCATACGAGCAATGGCCGCGACTGGATCAATGGTCATGAGGCCGGCTATGCCGGCGACAACCTCTATCAGGATGTGCCGCATGCCATGGCCGACGGCAAAATTGTTTCCGCGCCAGGCTCGGCGCCGGGCACCTTCGCGCTCGCCTTTCTGAAGACGCTCTACCCCGAAAGAGGCAGCGATCTCGCTCGGATGCGAACGCTGTTTGCCAAGGAGTATGCTGAAGCCTCCTGACAGTATGCTGTCAGGAGGGCCGTGCAATGGTGCCAGCTTCGGGCACCCGTGCATCGGCGGTCGAAAGGACGATCGATGAAGAGTTGGAACGACAGACTGAGCACACCAGGCATCAACGGCCTCAAGCCGACGCCGCGCACGATGGCCGATGTCGTCGAAGGCCAGCCTATGCTGGTGCCGACAGCGCGCCAGGTCGATGATTTCATCCGCTCGATTCCCGAAGGCGTCGAGATGGATGTGCGTGCGCTGCGTACAGCACTTGCCGTCGAGCATGGCGCCGAAGTGACATGCCCGGTCACCATAGGCTATCATCTGCGCACTGTTGCCGAAGCCGCCAACGAGGACCTCCAGCGCGGCATGACGCCGAGTGACGTGGCACCGTTCTGGCGCGTGCTCGATGCGAAAACGCCGACGACGAAGAAATTGTCCTTCGGCGCGGAGTTCGTCGCCGCGCAGCGCAAGCGCGAAGGGCTGAAACCATGTGGCATGCCGCCCAAAAGTGTTCTGCGGTTTTGGGATAACGGCATGCGCGAAAACA
Source organism: Mesorhizobium sp. WSM4833 (assembly GCF_055811095.1). Classification (NCBI taxonomy): domain Bacteria; kingdom Pseudomonadati; phylum Pseudomonadota; class Alphaproteobacteria; order Hyphomicrobiales; family Phyllobacteriaceae; genus Mesorhizobium; species Mesorhizobium sp. WSM4833. The sequence goes on along the minus strand of NZ_JBVVQG010000019.1, from coordinate 29,879 downwards.
CGATGCATGCCACCCAGAGGTGGACCGGTTTCGGGCGGCATGCATAGAGACAACGCCGAGGGACCATACGATGCGCCGCGCCGACAGGCTCTTCCAGATCGTGCAGCATCTGCGCGGTGGCCGATTGGTCACCGCCCAGAAGCTCGGCACGTGGCTCGAAGTTTCCGAGCGAACCATCTATCGCGACATTGCCGATTTGCAGTCGACCGGAGTGCCGATCGACGGCGAGGCCGGCGTTGGCTACATGATGAGGGAGGGTTTCGACCTTCCGCCGCTGATGTTCACGCGTGACGAGATCGTCGCGCTGGTCGCCGGCGCCCGCATGGTGCGTGCCTTTGGCGGTGCCGCCATGGCGCGGGCCGCCGACGAAGCGCTGGTCAAGATCGGCGCCGTATTGCCCGATGCGGAGAAAGACCGCATCGCCCGCACCGAGATCCACACACCGATGTGGGTGGTCAGCGACGCCGCCCGCGAGGCGATCGACCTGATCGAGCGCGCGGTCGAAAAGCGCCAAGTGCTGACCATCGACTATTCCGACGAGGCCGGCCGCGGCACCGCCCGCGATATCCGCCCGCTCGGCCTGTGGTTCTGGGGCAAGGTGTGGACGCTGGTCGCCTGGTGCGAGATGCGCGACGATTTCCGCGCCTTCCGCATCGATCGCATCGCCTCGGTGGTGATCGCCGGCCGCATCTTCAAGCCGGAGCGCGGCAAGCAACTTGCCGACTTCTACCGCGCAGTGGAGCGCAGCGAGGACTATGGCATGGCGCCGGATCGCGCCGCGCGCAGCTGAGACCTGGCGCAGCTACAAAAAAGCCCGCTCGAAGCGGGCTTTTTCTTGGAATATCAGACAACCTCACTCGTCGTCGTCATTGTCCGTGTTCTTCGACTTCAAGGCCGAGAGCTTGGCGAACACGGCGTTGGCGTCGAGTTCGGCGTCCTCGTCCTTCGGCTTCTCGGGAGCCGGCACCAGCCGCTCGGTCAGGGCCGCCGGCAGCAGCGTGTCGCCGACCGGCTGCGCCTGTTCGCGGCCGCGCGAGGCGCGGTTGACTTCCATGTCGAGGTCGATCTGCGAGGCGAGACCCAGCGTCACCGGGTCCATCGGCTGCAGATTGGCTGAGTTCCAGTGCTTGCGCTCGCGGATCTGTTCGATCGTCGACTTGGTGGTGCCGACGAGGCGCGAGATCTGCGCGTCCTTGAGCTCGGGATGGTTGCGCACCAGCCACAGAATCGCGTTCGGCCGGTCCTGGCGCTTCGACAGCGGCGTGTAGCGCGGACCCTTGCGCTTGGATTCGGGCACCCGCACCTTGGGGTCCGAAAGCTTCAGGCGCTGGTTCGGATCCTTCTCGGCACGGGCGATCTCGTCGCGGGTCAGCTGTCCGGTCATGATCGGGTCCATGCCCTTGATGCCTTGCGCCGCTTCGCCATCGGCGATTGCCTTGACCTCGAGCGGATGCAGCCCGCAGAACTGCGCGATCTGCTCGAAGGAAAGTGCGGTATTGTCGACCAGCCAGACGGCGGTCGCCTTGGGCATCAGCAGCGTATTGGCCATTTTACAAATCCTTCTCGTTCGCCCGCGTTCCCGCGCGGGCGGTGGTTTAGAGCCACCAAAATGGGAAATTCGCGGTCTGTATAACCGCTCTCGGGTCCTTTCGCAACGTTTTTGGAGCAAAGACCGGAAGCCGTGGGTACTTACCGAAAACGTTCCGCGCTCTTGAGCAGAACGACAAGCTGGCTTTGCTGGCGAGTTCCGGTCTTGGCAAAGATCGGTTGAGATAGGGGCACCCCTGTCATGCCGGAGCCGCTGCTTCCATCAGGGTTCGCCCTTGTGAAAGCGCCGAGCCAAGATGCCATGCAGGAAACTGAGGTCAACCCTGCTCGATGGCCGGTATCGGTTGGGACGGTCGTTGATCTCCCGCCCAAAACGACAAAACCCGCCGGACTGGGTCCAGCGGGCTCGGAACCGCGACAAAGTTCGTCTGGTGCGGCTCTGGCTTCCACGGCTTGGGCCCGCCGGAGCGGACCAGGACGTGGCTTTAGATAGCCCTGCGGGCGATCTTTTCGATGTCGGCGCGGTTGATGCCGAGATCGCTGAGCTGACGTGCGTTGAGACGGTTCAGTTCGCGGACGGTCTCGGTGTACATACGCCAGTTACGGAAAGCGCGGATCGGGTTCATGGTAGTCCCTCCAGAATGATGTTCGTTTCGATGGTGCTCAAATAGGCGTCATCGATGAGGACTTGAATGGCTGATTTTGCATAGCAATGATGCAAATGCTGCATTGCAGCATTAAGCTTCTGTTCATCTTGTGGGCAGCGAGGCGCTGACCTCGCGCGCTGTCAGCCTACGTCGAGCACGATCTTGCCGATATGCTCACCCTCTTCCATGCGCTCATGCGCCCGCCAGGCTTCGCTGAGCGGGAAGATCATGTCCATCACAGGGGCAACCTTGCGCGTGCCGAGCAGCGGCCACACCTGCGCTTCCAGCGCCGCCGCGATCGCCGCCTTGAACTCGACGGTTCGCGGCCTCAGCGTCGAACCTGTGTGGGTAAGCCGCTTGACCATGATCTTCGAAAAGTCCGCGCTTGCGACAGCGCCGGCCTGAACGGCGATCTGGACGATGCGGCCTTCGACCGCCGCGGCTTCGTAATTGCGCGCCACATAGTCGCCGCCGACCATGTCGAGGATGACATTGGCGCCTTTGCCACCCGTTGCCTCCTTCACCGCGGCGACGAAATCCGCCTCGCGATAATTGATCGCCCGGTCAGCGCCGAGCTTCAGGCAGGCGTCGCATTTCTCCTTGCTGCCGGCAGTGGTGATGACATAGGCGCCGAAGGCGGAGGCAAGCTGGATTGCTGTCGTGCCGATGCCGGACGAGCCGCCATGGACGAGCAGCGTCTCGCCTTTCTTGAGGCCGCCACGCTCGAACACATTGTGCCAGACGGTGAAGTAATTCTCCGGCACCGCCGCGGCTTCGGTGTGGGTGAAGCCGGCGGGCAACGGCAGCACGCTCCCTGCATGGACCTTGACATATTCGGCATAGCCGCCGCCGGGCGTCAGCGCACAGACGCGGTCGCCAATGCGCCAGCGTGATATGTCGTCGCCAAGGGCCGCCACTTCACCCGAGGTCTCGAGGCCCGGCAGGTCGGATGCGCCGGGCGGTGGCGGATAGGCGCCTTTGCGCTGCTGGACGTCGGGCCGGTTGACGCCGGCGGCATGCACCTTGATCAGGATCTCGCCGGGGCCGGGCTGCGGCACGTCGCGTGTTTCCGGCTTCAGCACCCGAGGGCCACCTGGCTCCGAGATCGCGATGGCCGTCATTCTTGCCGGAATTTTCTGTCCGCTCGCCATGAGATTTCCCGTCTTTCCTCGCCGTTGTCCGACCGGCTGTTTGCATCGACGCCCCTGCCCTATGTATGCTGATTGCCAAATCAGGCAAATGGCCAATCTGGTCTTGGCGGAGGAGGAGCGACGATGGCGATCTTCGACGACGAACCCAAGAAGAAGGCGGGCCCGCACGAGATCGGGCAGGACCTGTCATTGCTTTCCGTCAGCGACTTGACTGAGCGGATCGGCATCCTGCGCGACGAAATCGCCCGCCTGGAAGCCGAACTCAAGGCCAAGGACACCACCAAATCCGCGGCCGAAGCACTGTTCCGCCGCGGATAGGCGCTCGGGCGTACAGCCCGCCGCCGAAAAGCCCGAATGCGACTGTCTTCAGACGCAGCGTCCCCGCCAAACCTGAGCCGGATCAACCAATGTTCGCAACCTACCGACCGATCCTCTCGCTGCTTCGCGGCACCGCTTTCCTGCTCGCGGCATCTGGTTTGCATGGGCTGCTTCTGCCCCTGCGCGGTCAGTTGGAAGGCTTCTCGACCGCATCGCTCGGCCTGATGGGCACGGCCTGGGCCGGCGGCTTCGTCACCGGCTGCTTCTTCGCACCGCGCATCGTGCGCCGCGCCGGCCACGTGCGCGCCTTTGGCGCCTTTGCCGCATCCGGCGCCATCGTGGCGCTGCTCACCGGGCTGATCATCGACGAGTATGTCTGGATCCTGCTGCGCGCCTTCACCGGCTTCACCATGGCCGGCGCCTTCATGGTCATCGAAAGCTGGTTGAACGAGAAGGCCACCAACGAGAACCGTGGCACCGTCTTCGGCCTCTACATGATGGTGACTTATGCCTCGATCATGGGCGGGCAGATGATCGTCGCCGGCGGCGACGTGAAGTCCGCGTCGCTGTTCATGATCACCGGCATCCTGTTTTGCCTGTCGCTCATTCCGACGGCGGTCTCGACCGCCTCCCACCCCAAGCCGCTGCAGGATGTCTCACTTGATGTCAGGGGCCTTTATGCCAATTCGCCGGTGTCGGCGGTCGCTTGCGTGTTGATCGGCATCGCCAACGGCGCCTGGGGCACGCTTGGCGCGGTCTATGGTGCACGCATCGGCATTTCCACGGCCGAGATCGCCCTGATGATGAGTCTTGTGGTCGTTGCCGGTGCCGCCATGCAGCTTCCGGCCGGGCGCCTGTCCGACAAGACCGACCGGCGCTTCGTGCTGGCGGGGGCGGCTTTCGGCGGGGCCTTCTTCGCGCTCATGATCTTCCTGTTCGAGCCACGCTCCGGCGTCTTCGTCATCGTCTTCACCGCCGCCTATGGCGCCTTCGCCTATACGCTCTATTCCATCGCCGTGGCGCATGCCAACGACCACGCGCGCTCGGAGGATTTCGTCAAGGTATCTGGCGGGCTGTTGCTGCTCTATGGCTTCGGCACGATGATCGGACCATTGCTTGCGGCTGCCCTGATGGGCTGGATGCGCCCGGAAGGTCTGTTCCTGGCGACCGCCTTCGCGCATCTCTGCCTGGCGGGCTACACGCTGCTGCGCATCAGCCGCCGCGCGCCGGTGCCGATCGGGGATCGTGACGCCTTCAAGACGCAGCCGGCCGACCGTTCGGTCACCCCGGAAGCATTGCGGCTTGATCCCAGAAGAAAAGCAGAAGCAGACGGTTGAGATTCGAAAGGCTTTGCCTCACTAATACAGGCATGATGTTTTCCGACGCCTTCATGGCGATTGCCGATCCCAACCGGCGCCATCTTCTGGAAGAACTTCGCCGCGGCCCGAAAACCGTCACCGAACTGGCCGCCGGCTTGCCGGTCTCGCGCCCAGCCGTGTCGCAACATCTGAAAGTGCTGCTCGATGCCGGCCTGGTCCACGCCAAGCCGGAAGGAACAAGGCGCGTCTATACGGTGAGCGGCACTGGCTTCCTCAAACTCAACATCTGGCTCGATCAGTTCTGGGAAGCCTAACCCCGATCAACCGTTGTTGTAGGGGAAGAACTTGAAGTAGGGCTGCGCCTCCCCGACCACCCGAGCGAAGGCGGGGCGCTGCAGCAGGCGGTCGTGATAGCGCTTCACAGCCGGGTACCTGTCGCCCAACGGCTCGACCTTGTTGGCATAGAACAGCGCGGGGGAGGCTGCGCAATCGGCCATGGTGAAGCTGTCGCCCATCGCCCAGATCTTCGACTGCATGTCCTGTTCGATGATGGCGTAGGAATTGCGCAACCGGTCGCGAGCCTGCTCGACGCCGAACGGGTCGGTCTTGTCGCCGGGGCGCAACCGGTCGCTGACAATCTTCTGCATCGGCTCCTGCACATAGCAATCATAGAAGCGATCGGCCTGGCGGACGGCCAGCGCCAGATCGATGTCGGCGGGAACGAGGTCGACCGGCCCCGGATGGTGCGCGGCCAGATATTCGACGACGATGGTCGATTCCAGCACCGTACGGCCACGCGCATCGTCGCGCAGCGCCGGCATCTTGCCGGTCGGCGAAATCTTCAGGAAGGCCGCGCGCGATTCAGCATCGCCAAGGTCGACGATGACAGGCGTGAACGGCGTGGCGTTCTCATACAGCGCGATCAACGGCTTCCAGCAGAAGGAGGCCAGCGGATGGAAATGAAGTGTCAGGGACATTTTTTGCTCGTCTGTTTCGTGGATTGTCGGTGGCCGCTACCCTGCAGCACGCCTGTTGCGGTTAGCCTTGTCCGTCAAACCAGCCTATGCTGCTTCAATCGGCTTGGACATGCGCGATGATCGCTGCGGACATCTCGGCCCAGTCGTCCGGATGCAGCTCGTGGCCGCCACCTTCGATGCGAATGAGTCTTGCGCCGGTGAGCGTCTCGGCCAGCGCCTCGCCGTGTTCGACCGGAAAGATCGGATCCGCCGTGCCGTGAATGACCAGCAGCGGCGCCGCGATCTCGTGCAGGCGGCCCTTCCAGGCGGCGCCGCCCTTGAGCATGAAATGGTTGGTCGCGCTCAGGAAGCCGCCGGAGCGGTCGTAATCCTGCTCGACAAAGGCCCGTATCCCCGCCGCATCGAATGGATGCGTGGTGCTGGCGATCGCCCGTGCATCCCTGACGATGAAATCGACCACTTGACCACGGTCCGACCAATCGACTTTGGCGCCTTCGGCCGAGTGTTCCATGTAGGCTTCGGTCGTCCCGGGAAGGCCGGATGTGTCGATTCCCACCGGCGAACTGCTGATCACAGTCAGAGATACGACACGCGAGGGATGTTTCAACGCCACAAGCTGCGCGATCATGCCGCCCATCGACATCCCGACGACATGCGCCTTGCCGATGCCGTGGTGGTCCAGAACATGCATTGCATCGTCGGCCATATCATCGAACGTGTAGGGCGGCTCTCCCGGCTTGTATTTCGTCGAACGGCCGGTATCGCGATTGTCGTAGCGGATCACGAACAGGCCGGCACCGGCCAGTTTCCGGCAGAACGCCTCCGGCCACCACAGCATCGAGGCCATCGCTCCCATGATCAGCAACAGCGGCGGGTTCGCCGGATCGCCAAAGACTTCGGATATAATCTCAGGGCGTTCGGTGGTCCTCATCACGCAGTCTCCTCTCTGCAAAACTGATTGCATTTTGCAATCGGTTGCACGATAATAAAACTGCTACGATAATGCAACCGGTTTTGGAGAAAAATCTCATGAGCATGGATCGCCGGTCCGGGTGCCCGATCAATCTGTCGCTGGAAGTCTTCGGCGACCGCTGGAGCCTGATCATCCTTCGCGACATGATCTTCGGCGGCAGGCGCCATTTTCGCGAGCTGCTCAACGGATCGATGGAAGGCATCGCCTCAAACATCCTCGCCGACCGGCTGAAGCGCCTGATGGAGCTGGGCATGCTGACCAAGGCCGACGATCCCTCGCACAAGCAGAAGGCGATTTACAGCCTGACCGAGATGGCGATCACGCTGGTTCCGATCCTGGCCCATCTCGGCGCCTGGGGCCGCGTCTGGCTGCCGGTCAGCGACGAATTGTCGATCCGCGCCGAACTGCTGGAAAAGGGCGGACAGCCTATGTGGGACAAATTCATGGACGAGTTGCGGCACGAGCATCTCGGCATGCCGCTCGATACAATGTCTGGCCCTTCTGTCCGCGCGACCTTGCAGGCCGCCTACGAGGCCGTGGTTGCCAGCAAGGCCCTCGCCGCCAGCCCGGCCGCGTAACCAACTTATTTTCCCGTTTTGGGGCCGGCTCTGCTAGAAGAAGCGGAAAATCACAATTCACGGGATTGGATAAGGTCTTGGTTGAGAACTCTCGGGATGCTGCCCGCGCACGCGCCGACCTGCGCTTCAAGAAGCAGGAAGAGGCGGCAACCGTCCGCCAGAAGGCGATGGCCGAATACGCCGCCGAGAGCGACGCCCGCCAGGCCAAGACCAACAAGCTGCGGGCACTGCGTCTCGCCAAGGAAGCGGAAGACCTCGCCAACGCGCCGGCGGAACCCGCCAAGAAACCGGCCCGCGCCAAGAAGAAGTAGCCCAGCCACGTCTGGAGCCATACAAGCGGCAACGCTTATCCGGATGAGCCGGCGAAGGCTGCTTTCCATCCCGCCTTTTCACGCGAAGCAATTTCAACCGGAACCGGGATGTTATCTCGCCCGCCGACGGTCGATGATCGACGCGTTTCAAACAGGAGACCGCCATGACCGCACTGCCGCTCGAAAAAGCCAGGCAAATCATCGAAACCGCCTTTGCCAAGGGCTCCGATCTCAAGCTCAAGCCGCTCGGCGTCTCGGTGCTCGACGCCGGCGGGCATCTGGTCGCCTTCCAGCGCCAGGACGGCGCCTCGTTCCTGCGTCCGCAAATGTCGGCCGGCAAGGCCTATGGTGCGCTCGCCATCGGCATGGGCTCGCGCAAAGTCGAGGCCTTCGCCAAGGAGCGCCCGCATCTCGTCGCCGGCATCTCGGACGTCTCGGGCGGGCGCGTGCTGCCGGTCGTCGGCGGCGTGCTGATCCGCGACAAGGCCGGTGCCATCATCGGCGCCGTCGGCATTTCAGGCGACACGTCGGACAATGACGAAGCCGCGGCAATCGCCGGCATCGAGGCCGCCGGTTTCACCGCCGACCCGGGGTGAGGTCGGGAACTTCGTCATCCACGGGCGGAGCAGGAGCGAGGCTCCGTCGCGCAGGACCCGAGGATCCATTCCGTAACATCAGCCGTAGAGTGCAGCGGAGCAGAATTCTGGACCGCTGAAACCCTCACGTGTCGCGGCTTGGACCCTGGGGTCTGCGCCGCGTCGCTACGCTCCTTGCTACGCCCTGGGATGACGACGTTAGGGGCGTTTGCGCCAACTGTCAGCGCAAGCGCCCGTCAAACTTCCGCCTTCCGCGCCGGGGGACCTAATTCAAATTGATGTCCCGGCTGGCCGACCGCATCGACACCGCGAATCCGGCCAGCACGTCGAACAGCGCGATGACCATCAGGGTGAAGAAAACGGAATGGGCCGCACCCTTCACCAGCAGGAACTCGACCAGGAAGGCCACGAAGACCAGCGTCGACAGAAGATGGTCCATGATCGAGGCGTTGGTGGTGCGCACCGACTTCGCCATTTCGAGGAACAGGAAGATCAGCCCGATCAGCACCATCAGGTCGCCAAGCGTCATCGAGAACACGCCACCCGACATCATGCTGAATGAGAAGACCTCGCTTGCCCACGGATCGTCACCGCTGCCGAATATTCCCAGCAGTCCGAGATTGTAGAGCACGAAAGGCACGATCAGCAGCGGAATGGCACCGAACATCTGGCGTCTCCATGTGGGGGCAATCCTTTGTAGAATGCGCCACAGGCACGCCGTCAAGATGTTTCGATGGCAGCGTTGAACACGGTCGAAGACCGCACGCAACAACAATGTCAGCCGGTTGCCTGCAACGATTGCCGCCCACGCGTCGAGATGCGCGCTACCCGCCCCCCAAACACAAAAGAACCGGCCACTGGCCGGTCCTTTTGGAATTCAAACCTTTGGAAGGCTGGTCTCAGCTTTCCTTGGGCGTCAACACCTGGCGACCGCGATACATGCCGGTCTTCAGGTCGATATGGTGCGGACGGCGCATTTCGCCGGAATTCTTGTCCTCGACATAGGTCGGGGCCTTGAGCGCGTCGGCCGAGCGGCGCATGCCGCGCTTGGACGGAGATGTTTTACGTTTCGGAACGGCCATGGATATGCTCCACTACATGGTCAAAAGCCCCGCCCGCCCTCGTGAAAGGGCCATGTCGGGGCCTAAATCTGAGAAAGTCGGGTGCCTATACACGCCCTGTGCCGTTTTGGCCAGCACTGGCGCGAATTTTTTTGGATCGGCTAGCGGAGACAACCGACATAGGCGCCCGAGCGGCCGGCTCGCCGCTCGATCAGATTGGCAAGCCGCCTCAGGCCAGGCCCGGGCTTGGCCGGATTTCGGGCGATCGGATTTGGCAAAGAGACCGCAAGCAGGGCGGCCTGCCGTCGCGACAGCTGTTTTGCCGAGACGCCGAAATGGTGCTGTGCCGCGGCCTCGATGCCGTAGATGCCCGGCCCCCACTCGGCGATGTTGAGATAGATTTCCATGATGCGCCGTTTCGACATCACCGCATCGAAATAGACGGCCAGCGGCAATTCGACCACCTTGCGCACCGAGCCCAGCGGCCGCGACCAGAGATACAGGTTCTTGACCGTCTGCATGGTGATGGTCGAGGCGCCGCGCGTCGCTTCGCCGGCCAGCGCATCGTCGACGACGCCTCTCAGCTCGCCGAGATCGACGCCACGATGAAAGCAGAACTGCCCGTCCTCCGACATGATGACGGAATTGGCCAGCACCGGCGACACGTCGTCGATCGACACCCAGCGGCGGTCGTAACCGGAGAAGGTCGCCAGGTCCTTCAGCATCAGCGTCGAGACAGGATGCACGAAGAACGGCAGGTACAGAAATGTCAGCACGACCGGAATCAAGGCCAGCACCGCGGCCACGACGATGCCGCGCCGGACCCAGCGCTTGAGACCACGGCGGTTTACGCCCCGCGATCTCGTCGCCATGTCCAGCTTTTCGGTTTCATGATCGACGATCGGTTCCGCCAAGCCGCCCAACCCGTTCCAGAGAGCTCGTTTTGAAACGCGGTCCTGTGAGCCATGTGACGGTGTTTTCGAGAACCGGAGCGAAGCGTACATTAGAGTACGCAAGCACCGGAAGCGCAGAAAACGCCCTCAGATGACCGCAGGAGTAGAGTTTCCGAACGGGCTCATACTGCTCCGGCATAATGGCGCTTGCCTTCTTGCGCAACGTCTGAGTGTCGGCTACCGGTCCCGGCCATGACGAATGACGACCAAATGGCGTTCGAAATGGCGCTGATCAGGCGGGCAGCCGCCGTCGAGGTGCTGCTGCGGCGACTGCTCGACGACCGCGCGCTTTCGGGCGAGATCGCCCGGCCGGACCGGCTGATGGCGGCGATGCGCCATGGCGTGCTGAACGGCGGCAAGCGCCTGCGGCCCTTCCTGGTCATGGAAAGTGCCGCCCTTTTTTCCGCCGACGGCGAGGCGGCACTGCGTGTCGCCGCCGCACTTGAATGCGTGCATTGCTATTCGCTGATCCACGACGATCTGCCCGCCATGGACGACGACGACCTGCGTCGCGGCCAGCCGACCGTGCACAAGGCCTTCGACGAGGCAACCGCGATCCTGGCCGGCGACGCCCTGCTGACGCTGGCCTTCGACATCATTGCCGGCGAGTCGACTGCGCTGCCGGCGGAGCGGCGGGCAGCCCTGGTGCTGGCGCTTGCCCGCGCCGCCGGAGCAGGCGGCATGGTCGGCGGCCAGAAGCTCGATCTCGAAGCCGAACAGACGCCGCCGGACGAGGCCGGCATCATCCGGCTGCAGGCGATGAAGACCGGCGCGCTGATCCGTTTCGCCTGCGAGGCAGGCGCCCTCATCGCCGGCGCCCCGGCCGATGACCGCGAGCGGCTGGCCGAATTCGGCTCGGCGATCGGTCTTGCCTTCCAGCTTGCCGACGACCTGCTCGATTTGACCGCCGACGCCAGCCAGATGGGCAAGGCGACCGGCAAGGACGCCGCCGCCGGCAAGGCGACGCTGGTGGCCTTGCATGGTGCGAATTGGGCACGTGGCCAGCTTCACGGCCTCGTCCAACAGGCGCATGCGCTGCTTGAGCCCTATGGTGACGATGCCCAGTTGCTGAAAGAAGCGGCGACATTCGTGGCGGCGCGTAACAGCTAAGGTTGGTGCCAGCCGGAACATCGAGCTGATTGCACGCACGTCCCCGCCGGCCGGTTCTGAAATAGAACTTGAGCGGAAGCCTGCCGAGGCAGAGGATTGACATCCGCACGGCAAGCACGCGGTGCGGATAAGAGTTGGAGGATGCCATGTCGACCACCGACAAGCTGTTCAGCGGTTCCATTCCCGAGATCTACGACCGGGCGATGGTGCCGCTGATCTTCGAGCCATATGCGCGGGATCTGGCGGAGCGGGTGTCGAAGCTCGGGCCGCAATCGGTGCTCGAAGTGGCGGCGGGCACCGGTGTGGTGACACGTGCGCTCGCAGCAAAGCTGCCGGCGCAAGCGCGCATCGTGGTCACCGACCTCAACCAGCCCATGCTCGACCACGCACGCACGCGGATGGTGGACGATCCTCGCATCACCTGGCAGCAGGCCGATGCTCAGGCGCTGCCCTTCGAGGACGCACAGTTCGACGCCGTGGTCTGCCAGTTTGGCGCGATGTTCTTCCCCGATCGGGTGGGCGCCTACGGGCAAGTTCGGCGCGTGGTGCGGCTGGGCGGGCACTTCCTGTTCAACGTCTGGGGTGCCATCGAAGAGAACGAGTTTGCCGATGAGGTGACGCGTGCGCTCGGCCATTTTTTCCCGGCCGATCCGCCTCGCTTCATGGCAAGGACACCGCATGGCTGTCACGATGCGGACGTCATCCGCGCCGACCTGCATGCCGCCGGCTTCCGTAACATCACCATAGAGCCGCTGGATGCCGTCAGCGCCGCTTCCTCGCCATATGAGGCGGCCACGGCCTATTGCCAGGGCACGCCCCTGCGGGCCGAGATCGAGGCGCGCGGTGGCTCGCTGGAGGAGGTGACGCGATACGTGGCGAATGCCCTTGGGAAACGGTTCGGGGAAGGCCCGGTGAGTGGCCGCATCCGCGCCCTCGTCGTGGACGCGGCCTAGGCGCGCTGTCCATCCGGCGGCTCGCACGGCTCGCCTGCCCGAACGAACGAAATTTTAATGTAAATGAAGCGTAATCCCGGCCATTAAAATGGTGCGTATGTGTTGGGGTTGCGCATGCCTGAATATTCGTCCTTCATCCGGTCGGTCCGGATCCGCTATATTTCAGGGTTGCTGATCTTCGCGCTGGCTTCCGCCGGCATCGTGATTGCGCTTGATCGCGTCAATTCCTTTCGCCGCGACATCGATGCGCTGAGCAGCAATCTCGTCATCTTCACCCGAGACCTGCGCAACGCGACCAGCTTTGCCGAGACGACCGGCACCGCCTGGCGGGCGGAGACACGCGATGCCCTGACCACATCGGCGCGCGGCCATTCGGAGCGCCTGACCGGCGAGATCGAGACGCTGACCGCCCAGCTTGCGGCGATCAAGCCGCGGCTGTCGATCAAGACCGTCGACGAACTCCAATCCGCTTCAGTTAACGGCGATCTGTTCTGGTCGCCGCGCGACATGGTGCGCAATTTCAACCTGATGTCGGTGGCGCAGAAGGTCGATGAGTGGAGCTATCGCGAAATCCGCAACCAGAATGACCTGTTCGCCCAACCCATGCTGGTTCGCGTCCGCACCGCCATGGATGATGAGCGCCATCTGGCCGATGCCTCCAGCGACAGGCTGTTGTTGTGGGCCAGCGGGATCCTGTTCGCGGCCCTTGCAATCGTCGCCTTCTGGATCTTCCGCCCGATGGAAGTGGCGATCCGCCGCGCCTTTGCCGAATCCGCCGAATCCCTGTTCAAGGCCGAGGCCGCCGACCGCGCCAAATCGGAATTCCTGGCCAATATGAGCCACGAAATCCGCACGCCGATGAACGGTGTGCTCGGTATGGCCGAACTGCTAGCCAAGACCGATCTGACCCCACGCCAAAAGACCTTCACCGACGTTATCGTGAAGTCCGGCAACGCGCTGCTCACCATCATCAACGACATCCTCGATTTCTCCAAGATCAATGCTGGCCAGCTCACCCTCGACCCTGCTCCCTTCCGCCTTTCCGAGGCGGTCGAGGACGTGGCGACGCTGGTCTCGGCTCGCGTCGCCGAAAAGAACCTCGAACTGATCGTGCGCGTCGATCCGCGCCTGCCGGCCCATGTCGTCGGCGACGCCGGCCGGTTCCGGCAGATCATCACCAACCTGCTCGGCAACGCAGTGAAGTTCACCGAGAAGGGTCACGTGCTGATCGACGTCGGCGGCGAGATCGTCAACGACGTGGTCCAGCTCAAGATCCGCGTCGAGGACACCGGCATCGGCATACCGGCCGAGAAACTGCAGAACGTGTTCGAAAAATTCGCGCAGGTCGACGGCTCGTCCACCCGCCGTCACGAGGGCACGGGGCTGGGCTTGGCCATCGCAGCACGCCTCGTCGACCTGATGGCAGGCAAGATCGGCGTCGAGAGCGAGATCGGCCGCGGCTCGGTGTTCTGGTTCGCGGTGCCGCTGCCCGCGCATCAGGCCGCGGCGCGCGACGAGATCGTGCCGGTCGACGTCACCGGCGCGCGCGTGCTGGTCATCGATGACAATCCGGTCAACCGCGAAATCCTGCTCGAGCAGCTCAGAAGCTGGAGCTTCGACTGTGCCGCCGCCGAAAGCGGCGCCGTCGGCTTGGCCTTCCTCGATCGCGCCTTTCAGTTGGGCGCCGCCGTCGACTGCATCATCCTCGACTACCAGATGCCCGGCATGAACGGCGCCGACGTCGCCAGGGCAATTGCTTCCGACAGCCGGCTGTCCTCCATCCCGGTGGTGTTGCTGACCTCGGTCGACCAGGTCGATTTCGGCAAGATGATCATCGACTTCGGCATTGCCGCGCATTTGACGAAGCCGGCGCGCTCTGCGGTCCTGCTCGGCACCGTTATTTCGGTCGTGCAGAAGGCCCGTTCGCAGGTCGGCAAGGCGCAGTTTGTCCGCGAACCGATCGTCCAGGCTCCCCCGGCAGCGCCGCCCGCCTTTACCGTCATCCGCGGCCCGGCGCTGCCAGTCGCGGCAGCACCGGAATCGACAACCACGCCGAACGGACCGATCGACATCCTGATTGCCGAGGACAACGACGTGAACCAGCTGGTGTTCGGCCAGATCCTCAATGGGTTGGGCTTGAGCTACCGCATCGCGGGCAACGGCCGCACGGCGGTCGAGATGTACCGGGCGCTGCGCCCCAAGCTGATCCTGATGGACGTCTCGATGCCGGAGATGAATGGCTACGAAGCGACCCGCGCGATCCGGGCCATGGAGACCTCGACGGGCACCCACATTCCGATCATCGGCGTCACCGCGCATGCGCTGAAGGGCGATCGCGACAAGTGCATCGAAGCCGGCATGGACGACTATCTGCCGAAGCCCGTTTCGCCCGACCGCCTGGGCACCAAGATCGGCACCTGGCTCAGCGAGACCGTGGTGGCCAAGACGGCGTAAAAGCCGGCCCTATTGGTCAGGCCGGATCAGCGCAACCGGCCGATCGGGATGATTTCCGGCGAGGTCACACCATAAGGTGTGCCCTGCCAGTCACCCAGCCACTGCTCGACCAACAGGCCAGTCTCGTCCAGCATCCCCGCAAGATCTTCCTTCTTGGGGAACGCGATCTTGGATTCGGCGCCCAGAACAGGTCTACCGCCCGGAATGTCATAGAAGGTCGAGTAGGTGACGATGCCGGTAGCGGCATCGTGTTCGGCATCATACCAGGCTTTGACCGTGCCGAGGCCGGGATGCGTAACTGCCCGTTCGGAGCGCTGCGGTGTCCATTCCAGCCATTCCTCCTCGGCGGGATTTCGTGTGTCGAAAATGAAGAGCCCGCCGGGAGCGAGATGCTCGGCGATGGTGCCCAGCACCGCCATCTGATCCTCGCCTGTCAGGAAAACCTGGAACGCATGCCCGGTGAGCAGGACCAGGTCGAAACGCCGCCCGAGCCGAACAGTTCGCGCGTCGGCCTCGACCCAGTCGACCCTGTCGCCGCCGGCCCTGCGCCGCGCCACGTCGAGCATCGCCGATGCCGGATCAACGCCAGTGACATTATGCCCATCGGCAAGTTCGGCAGCCAGTTGGCCAGTGCCACAGCCGAGATCGAGGACCGAGCCGCGATTTACGGCAAGACCGATACAGTAATCAAAATCGGCACGGCCGCTTTGGTTCTCGATATCATAGAACTGGACGAAGTCGGGATCGCTGTAGATAGGGTCGGTCATAGTCGCTGCCCATACTCCAAATTTCCAGCTGCAGCCCATCGATGCATCAGGCGGCTGCGTCGAGGCGATAGCGGCGCATCCAGTCGAGGCTCGTGTCGTCGGAGAGCTTTGCAACGCCGGGCCTCACGTCATCGGCATTCGGCGCTTGAACGCCCAAGACTTCACAGATGCCTAGCAACGTCGCCGCCGGATTGCTCGAAAGGCGCTCGTAGCCAACCCGAAGCGGGGTTATGCCTTGCTCAGCGAACCAAATGTTCCATGCCGCATCATAGGTCTCGAGTACCTCGACCTCACGCCTGATCCGCTCGAAATCATATTGGGGCTCTTTCGGCGGTGCGACCCTTTCGATCTCGGTGCCGTCGGGAGCGATATGCCAAAGAACGGTCTGCTCTGCCTTGATCAGGGAGACAGCCTGCGCAAGCTTGTCCTCCCGCGAGAGGTGTATGTAGAGAACATTGCCGAATGCTCTTTCGAACCGTGCTCTGTCGGATGGCAGTTTTGGGAAAATCCGGTCGAGGATCGCCGAAAGCTCACCCAGATTTTCGCGCATCAAGCGGAGGCCGAAGAGGCCGGTCCCACCCTTACCGGCGGCGATCGCGGCATCGAGATACGCGGCATCGAATTCGAGCTCGCTCATCGCGGCGCGATCGGGCAGCTTCCACTCTTCGGCCCACTCCACCACGTCCTGGCACCGATAAAACGAGTGCGGATCGCCGGCCGTCTTCGTGGACGCCAGGAGCTTGCACAGCAGCGTGCTCCCCGTCCTCGGCGTACCGCAGATAATGTATCCATCGAACATGTTGTGCCCACGCGGCTTGTCAAAGGCAGGGGCTGTCGCTCCTGGTAGGATGGCCGCCGCCATAGCTGAAATCCTTGCTGGATGCGACGTCACGGCTGTCGCTTTTCAAATGCCTCTCTCAGACAAGATACCCTGCCGGCAGGGGTCAAATCACCGGTTGCGCACCACCACGCATGCCCCACCGATGCTTTGCAATTTCTGGCAGATGACGTTTGCATCGGCGCGGTGGTCGACACCGATCCTGACCGCATAGATACCCCGCCGGCCGATCGGCGTGCGCACCCGGCTGACGACTGGATCGTGCCCGTTGAGCAGGGCCGGGAACCGGCTCCTTACCCTGAGCCACTGGTTGATCGCGGCACTGCGGCGGAAATTGCCGGCCACCTGGATGCCCCATGGCTTTACGTTGATCGAGGCCATCGCCACGGTCCGCGACATGATCACCGGCAGTTTTCGGCAAGCGACGGCAAAATCCGCCTTTGCGTCGAGCGGTTCGACCCTTCCGGCATAGGCTCGGTCGGTGAACTTGTCTGCTGGTTCGCCCATGATGTCGAAGACATAGCTTTCGGTTTCCATCGGCAGGAAACCGCCGGAACTGAGCCAGCGCGACACCCGGCTCTCGCCGGCATTGTAGGCGGCGGCCGCCAGGCCGAGATTGCCGTAGCCGGTTTTCATTTCGGCGAGATATTTCGCCGAAGCCGGGATCGCCTGATTGATGTCGAAGGAATTGGCAAGCCCGCGCATCTTGGCGGTTCCCGGCATGAACTGGGCAATGCCTTCGGCGCCGACGGGACTGACTGCGTTGGGATCGAAACGGCTCTCCTTCCAGATCAGCCGGGCGAAGAAATCCCTGGGCAAACCATTCTGGTCGGCATGCGCCTGGATCAGGTTGCAGACCTTGTCGATAAGCCGTTGCTTGGCGGATTGCGGCGGATCGGCCTGAGCCAGTGTCGACCAGACTAGCCCACACAGCAGGACCAGCGTCGCCCACAGGAAACGCTGCATTTGACCTACTCTGCCGCGGCCTTGCCGCCGCGACCGAACCGCTGTTCGATATAGTCGGCGACCATTTTCTCGAAATCCGCCGCGATCGACGGTCCGCGCAGCGTCGCCGCCTTCTTGCCGTCGACGAAGACAGGCGCCGTCGGCGTCTCGCCGGTGCCGGGCAGCGAAATGCCGATATCGGCATGCTTGGACTCGCCCGGGCCATTGACGATGCAACCCATCACCGCGACCTTGAGGTTCTCGACGCCGGGATATTTGTCGCGCCACACCGGCATGTTCTTCCTGAGATCTGCCTGGATGTTCTGAGCGAGCTCCTGGAACACGGTCGAGGTCGTGCGGCCGCAGCCGGGACACGCGGCGACGATCGGCACGAACTGCCTGAACCCCATCGTCTGCAGCAATTCCTGCGAAACCTGCACCTCGCGCGTGCGGTCGCCATTCGGCTCCGGCGTCAGCGAGATGCGGATGGTGTCGCCGATGCCTTGCTGCAGCAGGATGCCCATGGCGGCCGACGAAGCGACGATGCCTTTCGAGCCCATGCCGGCTTCAGTCAGGCCGAGATGCAGCGCATGGTTGGAGCGGGTGGCGAGCTCGGCATAGACGGCAATCAGGTCCTGCACGCCGCTGACCTTGGCCGACAGGATGATTTTCTCGCGGCCAAGGCCGATCTCTTCCGCCATCTCGGCCGACAGGATCGCCGACTGCACGATCGCCTCGCGCATCACCTCTTGCGCCGTCAGCGGAAACCCCTTGTCCTGGTTGTCGTCCATCAGCCGGGTCAAAAGCTCCTGGTCGAGCGAGCCCCAGTTGACACCGATGCGCACCGGCTTGTCATGCCTGATCGCCATCTCGACGATGTCGGCGAACTGCCGGTCCTTCTTGTCCTTGAAGCCGACATTGCCGGGGTTGATGCGATATTTGGCCAGCGCCTCGGCGCAGGCCGGGTGATCGGCCAAGAGCTTGTGGCCGATATAGTGGAAGTCGCCGACCAGCGGCACGTTGATGCCAAGCCGCTGAAGCCGCTCATGAATGCGCGGTACGGCGGCGGCACTCTCGTCGCGATCGACGGTGATGCGCACGATCTCGGAGCCGGCCCGGTGCAGTGCTGCGACCTGCGCGACGGTCTGGTCGATATCGGCCGTGTCGGTGTTGGTCATCGACTGCACGACAACAGGCGCGCCGCCGCCGACGACCACGCCGCCGACATCGACGCCGACCGAGGTGCGGCGGGGGAAAGGAGAGGAAAAATATCCGGTCATGCCGGCAGCCTTTTGTCTCTGGAGCATCTTGTGTCCTGCATGGGCGCACAACGACGCCCCGGGCCGATGCGCTGAGGTCCGGGCATGAGGTGGAGGAGCAAAGATGGCTTGTCAATGGCGACAGGTCGCCACTGGCCGGAATCGGCACGCCGCCAACGACCAAAAACAATCGATGATCTGGCGGACGGGCGACAGCCGAAGCGGATATTAAGCCGGGTGCAAGTCCAGCTTCGGCTGACAGACCGGTGCTGGGAAATCAAACCCCTCCACGCCGGCGGCGGGGAGCCGCCGGGAAAAGAGGCCGCGGATACCGGGCGGCTATGTCAGGAGGGCATCAATGCGTGGTCGGTTTTCCTCTTAGTTTTTCAATCTCGTCCTTGAGTGCCAGCTTGCGTCGCTTAAGATTCACGATTTCGAGGTCGTCGACCGATGGATGATTCATCGCGTCATCGATTTCACGTTCGATGTCGCCGTGTTTCCGCTGCAACTCATCAAGATGGGATGCAAGAGACATGATTGGTTCTCCCTTTCATGGTTTTCCTCGATTGCAACCGTCACGGCGCGTCCACCGCAGGTTCGCTTCTGTGACGGCACGGTGACAGTGTGTCACCTTCCGCGGGCGATGTCGAATGATCCGTGGTAGCATTCCACGACACTGTGAAATGTGATATGGGCTGCACGCCGGTGACAAAACACCCGGCCCCGCCCAATCAGGCCCAGCTTTGGGCGCCGCAGACGTGCAGACGGTAGAGAATGTCCGATCAGGAACAGGCCGATATTCGCCTCGAATTTTCCCGCCTGAAGCAGGAACACGCCGATTTCGATGCAGCCATCAACGCGATGATCGCCATGGCCTGCGATCCGCTGCAGATCCAGCGCATGAAGAAGAAGAAGCTGTTCCTCAAGGACCGGCTGATGGCGCTGGAAGACAAGATCATTCCCGACATTATTGCGTGAACGATGTGATGTGCTGATCCCGCTCGAGCGCCAGGCAGCGGCGATCTGCATCTCCCTGCGCGGTCGTGTGACGGTGCCTTTGGCCGGTCAATCGTTGGGCTCTTTTTCGCCGGTGCACTAGCCGCGACGGCGCGTCCTGCCGGGCGATCTCGCACATGGAGCACCTCGAACTCGACGGCTTCGTCGCACGTTTCCGCAAAACGGCGGCTGAGGACGGTCCTCCCCGGTCACTGATACCACCGTTCTGACGGATTGTCCGGCGACGCCGCTGGGAAACCTGCGCCTTCGCGCGGCTCAGCCCGGCCGTCGACACAGCTCACCGCCCGCCCCCCAAAACAATAACTTTACAAATATTTGTATTTATGTGAAGTCATGACGATTGAAGGATCGACCATGACAGCCACTCGTTTCGCCACGCGCCTAAATTCCTTTGCCTCGCGGCCGCAGGCCGAATGGCCTGATCTTACCGGCAAGCCGTCGCTGCTGCAGATGGCGGCGCGCGCCGCCAAGGTCGGCGGGCTTACCGATCTCGACCTCAACTTTCCCGACCATGTCAGTGAAAAGCCTGCGGAAATCGCCCTCAAACTGAGCGATCTCGGGCTTTCCATCAATGGCTTTGCCATGCGCTACTACTCCAACCCCGCCTTCAAGCTCGGCGCATTCACCAATCCGGATCCGGCGGTGCGCCGCGAGGCCATCGACCTGACCAAAGCCGGCATCGATGCCGTGCGTGAGGCCGGCGCCAGCCTGATGACGCTGTGGCTCGGCCAGGATGGCTTCGACTACACCTTCCAGGCCGACTATGTGACGCTTTGGCAACACGAAATCGATGGGATTCGTGAAGTATCCGCACATGATCCCGACTGTCAGATCAGCCTTGAGTACAAACCGAACGAACCACGATCCTACAGCCTGATGCCGGATGCGGCGACGACCTTGCTGGCGATCCGCGATGTCGGCGTGCCCAATCTGGGCGTCACCCTCGATTTCGCCCATGTGCTCTATGCCGACGAACAGCCGGCCTTTGCCGCGGCCCTGGTGGCGCGCCACAGCAAGCTGCTCGGCGTGCATCTGAACGACGGCTACGCCAAGCGCGACGACGGCCTGATGGTCGGCGCGGTGCACACGCTGCAGACCATCGAGCTGCTCAGGCAGATTCGCCGCGACGGTTACGCCGGCGCCATCTATTTCGACACGTTCCCCGACATGACCGGGCTCGATCCGGTGCGCGAGTGCGAAGTCAACATCGCCACCGTCAAGCGCATGCTGCGCGTCGTTGACCGGCTGGAGCAGGACAATCGCCTGTCCGCCGCCATGGACAGCCAGGATGCGGTGACGTCGCAGGCCATCATCCAGGAAATCATGCTCGGGCCGGATAGCTGAGGCATCCGCACCATTATCGTTTTCAACAAGGGAGGAATACAATGAAACTTCTGCTTGCCACTGCTACCGCCGCACTGATGGCGCTGTCGATCGGCTCTGCCTTTTCGGCCGACCTCGCGCCGCTCAATTCCGACACGGAAAAGGACCGCATCGACTGGTCGCAGGTCGAGGCCAAATTCGGCGCGTTCCCCAAGCTGCCCGAAGGCACCAAGGCAGGCGCCGTCTCCAAGACGCTGACCAATGAATACTGGCGCTCGCTGGGCGAGGGCTACACGGCATTCGGCGCCAAGGTCGGCGTTCCCGTCGTCTATCAGGCAGCGCAAAGCGAGGGCGACCAGCTCGGCCAGCTCACCATTGCCGAAGGCCTGGTGACGCAGGGCTACAACGTGCTGCTCGTCTCGCCGCAGACGGATGCCAATCTGCAGCCGATCATGGAGCAAGCCAAGGCCGCCAACGTGCCGGTGGTCAACGTCAATGACGCCGTCATCCCGCAGGCCGAACATTATGTCGGCAATGTCCAGCGCGACAATGGCGTGCGCGTCGCCAAATGGTTCATCAAGAACCGTCCGGATGGCGGCAAGGTCGCCATCGTCGAAGGCCAGGCTGGCGTCTATGCCGCCGTGCAGCGCACCGACGGCTTCAAGTCGACCATCACCGAGGCAGGCAAGTTCGAGGTCGTCGCCAGCGTTCCCGGCAACTGGGACCGCCAGACCTCCTATGATGCGGCCACCAACATCCTGCAGCAGCACCCCGACCTGATCGGCTTTTATGCCAACAATGACGGCATGGCGCTCGGCATCGTCGAGGCAGTCAAGGCCGCCGGCCTGCAGGACAAGGTTGCGGTCTTCGGCACCGACGGCATTTCCGACGCCTATGCCTCCATACGGGCCGGCGAACTGACCGGCACGGTCGACAGTTTCCCGGTGCTGACCGGCGAAGTGGCGTTGGAAACTGCTCTGCGTCTCGTCGCGGGACAGAAGCTGCCCCGCGTCGTCGCCACGCCCCAGGCACTGATCACCAAGGACAATGCCGACCGCTATTCCGGCGCCGGCGCGCGCAAGGCACTGCTCGAGGACGCGGCTGCGGGCCAGTAAGGCCAATCGGCGAGTGCCGGCCAGAGCAATTCGCTCCCGCCGGCACCGTTGCCCGGAGATAGAACCCAATGTCACCCCGGCTGCAATTCCAGGGCATTTCCAAGCTGTTTCCGGCCGTGCGGGCGCTTGACGGCGTGTCGTTCTCGGTAGGTGCCGGTGAAATCCACGGCCTGCTCGGGGAAAATGGCGCCGGCAAGTCGACGCTGCTGCGCATCCTGTCTGGCGTCTACAGGCCGACAGCGGGAAGCGTCCTCATCGACGGCAAGCCGGTTACACTCGTCAACCCGGTCGCCGCACGCGCTGCGGGCGTCGCCATGATCCATCAGGAATTGCAGCAGGTACCACGCCTTAGCGTCGCCCAGAACATGTTCCTAGGCCATCCGCTGACGCGCGGCGCCATCTTCGTCGCCCGGCGCGAACAGGAGCGCCGTGCTGCGGAGGCTCTTGCGGCCATCGATCCCTCCATCGATCCGGCTGCACCCCTCGGTACCCTGAAGGTGGCGCAGCGGCAGATTGTCGAGATCGCCCGCGCGCTGCTCGATCGCGCCCGCATCGTCGCCATGGACGAGCCGACATCGAGCCTGACGCCGAGCGAATTCGAACGGCTGGCGCAAGTCATCACCGGCCTCGCCCGCGACGGCGTCGCCGTCGTCTATGTCTCGCACAAGCTGGACGAGGTGTTCGGCATCTGCCGGCGCGCCACCATCATGCGCGATGGCGTCGTCGTCGATTCCGTCGATCTGAACGACCTGTCGGAGAAAGCGGTCGTGGCGATGATGGTCGGCCGCGAACTGGCGCAGGAGCAGCATAATTCCCATGCCACGAACAAGGTCATGCTGAGCGCGCGTGGCCTCTCCTCGGCGACGAAGGTGCGCAACGTGTCGTTCGATCTGCATCGCGGCGAGGTGCTGGGCATTGCCGGCCTGGTCGGTTCCGGCCGCACTGAACTGCTGCGGCTCTTGGCCGGCGCCGATCGCGCCACGGCCGGGACGATTGCAATCGACGGCAAGGCGGCACGGTTCTTCAGCCCGCGTGACGCGATTGCCGCCGGCGTCGGACTGGTGCCGGAGGAGCGCAAACGCGAAGGCATCGTGCCGCTGCGCTCGATCACCAGCAATATGGCGCTGGCCTCGATGGCCGTGTTCGCGCCGCGCGGCCTCATCGATCACGCCAGGTTGAAACAGGTGGCGGCCGAGAAGATGAGCCGCGTCAATCTGCGCCCATTCCTGCTCGACCGGCCGATCCGCCTGTTCAGCGGCGGCAACCAGCAGAAGGCGATCATCGGCCGCTGGCTGGCGGCGGGAACACGCATCCTCTTGTTCGACGAGCCGACGCGCGGCATCGATGTCGGCGCCAAGGCGGAGATCTATCATCTGATCGAGGAACTCGCCGCCGAGGCCCATGCGGTGGTCGTCGTCTCCTCCGAACTGCCCGAGGTGATCCGGCTTGCCGACCGCGTGTTGGTCATGCGCGACGGCACCATCGCCGCCGAACTCGATAGGGCAAATCTCTCAGAACAGGCGATCGCGGCGCACGCCATCCCGCAAACGCAAACGCCGGCCGCACAGCCGGCAAGGCAGTAGGTGACGGATATGTCGGATGCCACTCTGGTGCGGCCCCAGGCCGAATTCCTGCGCGGTGTTTCCATGCGCGACGCCGGCACGCTGATCGGGCTTGTCGTGATCCTGGCCGTGTTCGGCGCGCTGGTGCCCGGCTTCTTCGCCGAGCGCAACCTGATCAACATCCTGCAGCAGTCGAGCATCAATGCCTGTCTGGCGCTGGGCATGACGCTGGTCATCATCTCCGGCGGCATCGACCTGTCGGTCGGGCCGACGGCGGCACTCTCGGCCGTCATCTCGGCCTCTATGATGGTCGCCGGCGTGCCGTTTCCGCTGGCCATCGCCGCCGGCTTCGCCATTGGTCTTGCCTGCGGCCTAGTCAACGGCGTGCTCGTCGCCCATGTTGGGCTGCAGCCCTTCATCGTCACGTTGGGAACGCTCAGCACCTATCGGGCACTGGCGCTGATCTACACCGGCGGCAATCCGGTCCTCGGCCTGCCCCCAGGCTTTCGCGCCGTCTTCAACGGTTCGCTGTTCGGACTGCCTCTGGCGGTCGTCATCGTCGCCTGCGTGGCTGTCGTCGCCTGGGTCGTTTTGAAGAAGACGCCCTTCGGCGAATATCTGCTCGCCGTCGGCGGCAACGAGGAGGCGGCCTACATCGCCGGCGTGCCGATTGCCCGCACCAAGATCGCCGCCTACATGATCTCAGGCCTGCTGGCGGCGCTTGCCGCGCAGATCCTGATCGGCCGGTTGGGCGCCGCCGAACCCATCCTCGGCAATCTCTGGGAGCTCGACGCCATCGCGGCTGCCGCCATCGGCGGCGCCTCGCTGATGGGCGGCAAGGGCAGCGTCGTCGGCACCATCCTGGGCGCCGTCATCCTCGGCGCCATGCGCAATGGTTTGACGCTGATGAACGTCCAGTCCTTCTATCAGCTTCTGGCAACTGGTCTTATAATCCTCGCCGCGATGCTTATCGATCGCGTGACGAGGGGGCGTGGATGACCTTGAGCGGGCTGGACCTGAAAGCGGTAGGACCGCGCATCCGCATGATGATGCCGCATCTCACTCCGCTGGAGGCGAAGGTGGTGGAAACCGTCTTCGGCCGGCGCGGCTTCGACGAGAGCATTCCGCTGAAGCAGATCGCCGAGGAATCCGGCGTGTCCGAGGCGATGGTGGTCAAGATCGCCAAGAAGCTCGGCTTTTCCGGCTATCGCGACTTCCGCACCGCCGTCTATGAATACAGTCGCCTGCCGACCGCCGAGATGCACCAGGAACTGTCATCCGACGACAGTTCGGCCGAGATCGTGCAAAAAGTGTTCCGCACCTCCATCCAGGCGCTGGAGGAGACGCTGGCGATCCTCGACATCGAGGATTTCGACCGCGCCGCCGAGCTGCTCTTCCGTGCCAAGAACCGGGATTTCTATGGCGTCGGCGGCTCGGCGCAGATCGCGCGCGACGTTTCGCACAAATTCCTGCGCATCGGCATCCGCGCATCCGTCTACGACGATTCGCACATGATGCTGATGTCGGCCTCGCTGCTTGGCGGCGACGACATCGCCGTCGGCTTCTCGCATTCGGGCAACACGTCGGCCGTTATCGACGCCATCCAGTTGGCTCGCAAGAACGGTGCCCGCACGCTGGCCATCACCAATTACGACAACTCGCCCCTGGCCGCCGTCGCCGATATCGTTCTGTGCTCGACCGCGCAGGGCTCGCCGCTGATGGGCGAGAACGCAGCGGCCCGCATTGCCCAGCTCAACATTCTCGACGCGTTGTTCGTCGCGGTGGCGCAGCGCGACTATCAGGCGGCGGAGCGCAATCTCGGCCGCACCATGTCGGCGGTGACATCGAAACGAAAAGACCGGGGCTCATGACGACAACGCCGCTGGTCACCGTGTTCGGCAGCCTGCATTACGACATTATGGTCGACGCGCCCGACCGCCCGCGCAAGGGCGAGACGGTGACCGGCCATGCCTGGCACCCCAAATGCGGTGGCAAGGGCGGCAACCAGGCCATCTCGGCGGCGCGGGCCGGTGTGTATGCGGCGATGATCGGCGCCGTCGGCGACGATGATTTCGGGCGGGCGTTGCTGGCCAATCTCGATCGCGCCAAGGTCGACCGCCGCTTCGTGCGGGTGGCCGCTGGCGCCGGCTCCGGCATGAGCGTGGCGATCTTCGACCAAGGCGGCGACTATGGCGCGGTGATCGTCTCGGGCAGCAATCTGACACTGGGCCATGCCGACAGTGCCTCTGCTTCCGATGTGGTGGGACAGACGGCGGTGCTCCTGCTGCAGAACGAAGTGCCGGAAGCCGCCAACATTGCCGCCGCACGCGCAGTCAAGGCACGGGGCGGTCGCGTCGTGCTCAACGCGGCCCCCGCGCGCAAACTCTCCGAGGAGTTGATCGCCCTGGTCGACATATTGGTGGTCAACGCCATCGAGGCGGAATTCCTGGCTGGCACGGCAGTGGTCGAGACACTCGACGGGGCCGCGCAAGCCGCACGGCTATTGGCCGATCTCTATCCGGTGGCAATTGTCACGGCGGGCGGCGAAGGTGTCGCCTGTTGCGACCGGAGCGGCGAGGCCTTTGCGCTGTCCGCCATCCCGGTCAAGGTCGCCAGCACGCA
Source organism: Mesorhizobium sp. WSM4833 (assembly GCF_055811095.1). NCBI lineage: Bacteria > Pseudomonadati > Pseudomonadota > Alphaproteobacteria > Hyphomicrobiales > Phyllobacteriaceae > Mesorhizobium > Mesorhizobium sp. WSM4833. The sequence goes on along the minus strand of NZ_JBVVQG010000019.1, from coordinate 3,482 downwards.
TGGCGCCGGCGATGAATTCGTTGGCGCGCTGGCCGCGGGACTTGCCCGTGGGCAGACCATGCGGGCGGCCATCACCGCCGCCAACGCGGCTTCGGCTTTGCTGGTCTCGACGCCAGAGGCCGAGCGCGACGGCATCTGACCGGCTGGTTTCCGTCTTGCCAGACCGCAGCAGCGGCCGCCTATCCTTGCGGCCTCGCGCGAATTCCGCTAAGGCGCGCCTTTGTCGCCGGGGAACACGGACTTGGACGATCAACGCGCCGACGTCGCCATCATCATGGGCAGCCAGTCCGACTGGGCGACGATGCGCCATGCCGCCGAAACGCTGGAAGCACTTGGCATCCCGCACAAGCGGCTCATCATCTCCGCGCACCGCACACCGGACCGGCTCTATGATTTCGCCAAGGGCGCCAAGGCGGCCGGTTACCAGGTGATCATCGCCGGCGCCGGCGGTGCAGCACACCTGCCCGGCATGACGGCGGCGATGACGCCATTGCCGGTGTTCGGCGTGCCGGTGGAATCGAAAGCGCTTTCCGGGCAGGATTCGCTGCTGTCCATCGTCCAGATGCCAGCCGGCATTCCCGTTGGAACGCTGGCCATAGGCAAGGCTGGCGCCGCCAACGCAGCCCTTTTGGCCGCCGCCGTGCTGGCCCTGAACGATGACAGCCTTGCCGTCCGTCTGGATGCCTGGCGCGCCGCGCAGACTGCCAAGGTCGCGGCTGAACCGACGGATACGCCGTGAGCCTGCCCGCCGGATCGACCATCGGTATCATTGGCGGCGGCCAGCTCGGCCGCATGCTGGCTCTTGCTGCCGCCCGTCTCGGCTACCGCACCGTGGTGCTGGAGCCGCAAGCGGATTGCCCGGCCGCACAGGTCGCCAACCGGCAGATAACAGCCGCCTATGACGACCCGGCCGCCCTTGCCGAACTGGCAGCGTCGAGTTCCGTCATCACCTACGAGTTCGAGAACGTCCCGGTCGCGGCGGCCAGCGCGCTGGCGGCCAAGATTCCGGTCTATCCGCCGGCGCGTGCGCTGGAAGTGGCGCAGGACCGGGTGGACGAAAAAACATTCCTCAACGGCATCGGCATTGCCACCGCCGATTTCCACGCCGTCGACAATGATGACGAGCTGGCGGCGGCGCTGAAAGCATTCGACGGCAGCGGCATCCTGAAGACCCGGCGCATGGGATATGACGGCAAGGGCCAGCGCGTCTTCCGCAACATGGAAGCCGGCGGTTTTGCCGGCACATGCGAGGCGATGGGCAATGTGCCGCTGATTCTGGAGTCCTTCGTGCCGTTCGAGCGCGAGATATCGGTGATCGCGGCGCGTGGGCTGGACGGTGCGGTTGTCGCCTACGATCCAGCCGAGAATATCCATCGCAACGGCATTCTCCACACATCGACCTTGCCGGCCGCCATTATGCCGGAGACGGCGCAAGCAGCCCGAACGGCCGCATCGAAGATCCTTGCGGCGCTCGACTATGTCGGTATCATCGGCGTCGAGTTCTTCGTGCTGGCCGATGGCTCGCTGCTGGCCAACGAGATCGCGCCGCGCGTGCACAATTCCGGCCATTGGACGGAAGCCGCCTGTGTCGTTTCGCAGTTCGAGCAGCATATCCGCGCCATCGCCGGCCTGCCGCTCGGCGGCCCGGACCGCCATTCCGACTGCGTGATGGAAAACCTGATCGGCGACGATGTGCTGCGCGTCCCGGAGCTTCTCGCCGAGCCCGATCTGATGCTGCATCTCTACGGCAAGGCCGAAGCGCGGCCCGGCCGCAAGATGGGTCATTTCACTCGGATCAGACGTCGCGCCTCATAAGGTTGCCTACTGCGCGTCGTCGCTCTCGTCCTGCCCTGGATTGGCGCAACTCCCATCGCCTTCCTCGCAATTGGCCGCGGCAGCAAGCTGCTTGACGCGGTCATTGGTCAATCTGGTCAGGCATTGCGAAACTTCCATCGAATGGATCGATCCGCCTTCGCTGGCGGCGGTGGAATGCGCGCACTCGGCATCGCGAAAAGTGATCCAGGCGCGTTGCGCCACCTGCAGCAATCTCTTGCCGTTGGCATCGTCCGAGCTGATGAGGTTCTGATAGGCCGTGTTGAGCCTGGCGTCGGCCGCCTGGTAGTCCTCGCCGGCACAGATGTTCATCATTTGCTGGCTGTCGTCGCTGCGGTCGCATTCCTGCGCGCGCGCAACCGAAGCTGCCGCCAGCAGGACAAGGCAGGCGGCCAGGAACATCCGGCGCATAGTCGTCTCCAAATCATTTCACGGCGACCGCATCATCCCAGCCGGCCCAGGGCCGCGCAATGCCGCAAGGCCGACATGGCGGATAATTGATGACAGGGATGATTCACAGCCGCTATGGAGCACGCTTGCGGTTGACAGGGACAAGGCTCCTCGTTTATGAGCCACCCACAGTTCAAAGGCGCGTCTTCTGGCGCGCCTTAAAATTTCGACCCAACCGGGTCCACACCGACAGGCAAGACCATGAAGATCAAGAATTCGCTCAAGGCGCTGAAGGCGCGTCACCGCGACAACCAGCTGGTTCGCCGCAAGGGCCGCATCTACATCATCAACAAGACCGCCCCGCGCTACAAGGCACGGCAGGGCTGAGTTTTCGGGCAGGAGGCTGTCGCCTCCGCCCATTTGATGCTTGTCGCCGTCTGCCGGCCTTTTCACGCCAAATTCAGTTTGACGTTCTCTCGCCCGGGACTAGAGTCCGGCGATGCGGATTCCTTTTGCATTTTTGACATCTCTGCTTGTTTCCGGCGTCATTTATGGCCCGGCATGGGCGGATGGTGCTGTCGCGCCGCCGGCCACTCAGGATGCGCCGCCCGCCGCAACGACGAAACAAGCCCGCCTCGATCAGCTGTTCAGCGACTTGAAACGCGAACGCAACGAAAAGGCGGCGGAGCGCATCGCCGGCAACATCTGGAGCGAGTGGTCGCAATCCGGCAGCGCCTCGATCGACCTGATGATGCAATGGTCGCAAAAAGCCGTCGAGGGCCAGAAGTTCGACGTCGCGCTCGATTTCCTCGACCAGGTGGTGACTTTGCAGCCGACTTATGCCGAAGGCTGGAACCGACGTGCCACCGTCCATTTCATGATGAAGAACTACGGCAAGTCGATGTCCGACATCGACCATACGCTGCAGCTCGAGCCGCGCCATTTCGGTGCGCTGTCCGGCCTGGCGCAGATCATGGCGCTGACCGGCCACAAGCAATCGGCGCTCGAGGCTTGGCAAAAGGTCCTGGCCATCTATCCGATGATGCGCAGCGCCCAGGACCAGGTCGGCACGATTTCGGAGGAACTTGCCGGTGAAGGCATTTGATTGCTCTAGGGGAGTAAGGGAATAGGGCAGTAAGACAGTAGGGGCAGATCGCACCTGCGGAACACACACCCTACTCCCCTACTCCCCTACTCCCCTACTCCCCTACTCCTGGGGCGTATACCCCTCGGACGCGGCCGCCGCCGACGCGAGGGTT
>NZ_JBVVQG010000018.1:0-114133 GCF_055811095.1 Mesorhizobium sp. WSM4833 | reverse complement strand
ATGATCCCGCCAGCGGTCTTGGATTCGGATTCGACCCGGCGAACGACCACGCGGTCATGAAGCGGGCGGAACTTCGATTTTGCCATTTTTTCTTCCTCGATGAGAACGGTGAGAACACCATCCGGCGGCGCCGGACACGTACAAAGCCCGGCTGTCCGGACCTGCAGTTAGCACTCAGCAAAGGCGAGTGCTAACGTGGCGGTGAGATAAACCGTGGCGTGGCGCTAGTCAAGACGACAGGGTGGGCGATCGCGACATTAAGGGCGATGCAACCCTGAAGAGTCCAGCGAATCGATGATGTTCGGAGCTCGACCCACAGGATGAATCCACCCTGCGGATGGTTAACTTTTGTGCCATCGCGACCGCAAGCGCGGTTCGTCGCGCCCTAGAGAGCAAAGCGGGCGCTGCGCATCTAGTCGCCCCGAGACGTGCCGAGCTTTTGCGTTGGAGGGCCATGCGGGATTTATGACGAGGGCTTGCCCGTTCATCGGAATCTATTTCTATCCAAAGGATGGATGCGTCTTATCGAAACAAACGATTTTATCAATCTTTCGGAATCTCGCATTGAGAGCACCTCACACGCGCCGATCGCCCGAACCCTTGTCGTGTGACGTCGCGACGTGACGGCAAAGGCCTGGCGCCGCGCCCACGTCAAAAGGCATTATTATGGAAAAAAAACAGAATGGCTGATCAACTCGCAACGGAAATCATTGCCACGATCAAGAACCGCCTCGAATCGGAAAGCGGCGAGAGCGTGTCCATTATCGGCGAAATAACGACTGCCACGGAACTGACCTCGCTCGGAGTCGATTCACTGGGTTTGGCGGATCTCCTCTGGGATGTGGAGCAGGCCTACGACATCAAGATCGACATGAACTCGGCCGACGCCTGGTCGAATCTCAACAATGTCGGCGACATGGTGGAAGCCGTTCGCGGTTTGCTCGCGAAGGAGGTCTGATTGGATAGGCGAGTCGTCATTACTGGGATGGGCGGGCTTTGCGGCCTGGGCAACAACGCCGCCTCTATCTGGAAAGAGATGCGTGAAGGCCGCTCCGCCATCCGCCCGATGGTAACTTCCGAGCTTCAGGAGATGAAGGGTACTGTCGGTACCGAGATAAAGGAGCTGCCGGAGCACGACATCGGCCGCAACCAGCTCGTCTCCATGGATCGCCTCAGCTTGCTCGCTGTGCTTGCAGCGCGCGAAGCGATGCAACACGCCGGACTTTCCTGCGAGGAGGGAAATCCGCATCGCTTCGGCGCGACAGTAGGCGTCTGCGGTTGGGGCTGGGGAACGGTCGAAGAAACCTACCGCGCCCTCTATTTGGACGGCGCGAAGCGTACTGGCCTCTACGCTGCACCAAAGGGATTGCCGAGCGCCGCTGCCAGTCAGGTCAGCATGAGCCTCGGCCTGCGCGGCCCGGTCTTTGCCATCGCGTCTGCATGCGCATCAGCCAACCATGCGATCGCTTCGGCGGCGGATCAGATCAGGCTCGGTCGAGCCGACGTGATGCTTGCTGGGGGCGCCGAAGCGCCACTCGTATGCGTTCAGCTGAAGGCATGGGAGGCAATGCGCGCCCTCGCTCCGGACACTTGCCGGCCCTTCTCCGCCGACAGAAAGGGAGTGGTGATAGGTGAGGGTGCGGGCATGGCCGTGCTGGAAAGCTATGAGCATGCCGCGGCGCGCGGTGCCACAATGCTTGCCGAGATTGCAGGCATCGGCCTTTCCGGCGATGCCTTTCACATCGTCGCGCCGTCCATCGAGGGGCCGGAGGCCGCGATGCGCGCTTGCCTTGCCGACGCCGGGCTGAATGCCGAGGACGTCGATTACCTCAACGCCCACGGCACCGGCACCAAGGCCAACGACCGAACCGAGACGGCGGCCATCAAGCGCGTCTTTGGAGACTATGCCTATTCGATGTCTGTCTCGTCCACCAAGTCCATGCACGCGCATTGCCTCGGCGCGGCGAGCGCACTTGAAATGATCGCCTGCGTGATGGCGATCCAGGAGGGCATCGTGCCGCCGACCGCCAATTATCGCGAGCCAGACCCCGATTGCGATCTCGACGTCACGCCCAATATGGCGCGCGAACGCAAGGTGCGCGTGGCACTGAGCAACGCCTTCGCCATGGGCGGCATGAACGCAGTTCTGGCGTTCAAGCAGGTGTAAAAGCCATGAGAGATGCAAATAACTCTCTCTCATATCCAATCCTTGCCGGATCACGGTTGTGAAGGACGTCCCTTGGACCGCCCAGCGCAAAGTGGCGGGGGAAGCTCGACGAACCGGACCTCGTTATTGCAAAATTCTCAACTGTTGAAGCGGCGGACCTACCGCTACCCGGAAGGTCAAGCGAGGTCCTTCGGTTCGGCTCGGGTCTGTCCCAAGCTTTACCCTAATGTCAGGCACGCAGTGCCGCCAGTGGCCGCTTCCATGCGAAGCCGGTCCTTAGAAAGGGAAATCGATAAATGTTCGATCTGACCGGCCGCAAGGCGCTCGTCACCGGAGCAAGCGGTGGAATAGGCGAGGCCGTAGCGCGGGCGCTGCACTCGCAGGGCGCAACCGTCGGCCTGCACGGCACGCGTGTCGAAAAGCTCGAGGCGTTGGCTGCCGAACTTGGCGGGCGCACAAAACTGTTTCCGGCGAACCTCTCGAACCGCGACGAGGTCAAGGCGTTGGGTGCAAAGGCGGAAGCCGATCTCGAAGGCGTCGACATACTGGTCAACAATGCCGGCGTCACCAAGGACGGGCTTTTTATCCGCATGTCGGACGACGACTGGGACTCGGTCCTCGAGATCAACCTGACCGCCATGTTCCGGCTCACACGCGAACTGACCCATTCGATGATGCGCCGCCGCAACGGCCGCATCATCAACATCACCTCCGTGTCCGGCGTAACCGGCAATCCCGGCCAGGCGAACTATTGCGCCTCAAAGGCTGGCATGATCGGCGTGTCGAAATCTCTGGCGCAGGAGATCGCAACACGCGGCGTGACGGTGAACTGCGTGGCGCCGGGCTTTATCGAATCGGCCATGACCGACAAGCTGAATGACAAGCAGAAAGAGGGGATCATGGCCGCCATTCCGGCCAGGCGCATGGGCACCGGCATGGAAGTCGCTTCGGCCGTGGTCTACCTGGCCTCGAACGAGGCCGCCTACATCACCGGCCAGACCCTTCATGTGAACGGCGGTATGGCAATGATTTAGCGTGAAGTTCAGTGCGCCCCGATCACGTATCAACAGTGGAGGACGGTTCCCACCCGGATAGCAGTCGGGTGGTCTGGCCGAGCGGTCGGACAACTGGCCGGGTCGGCGGAGATTTAGGACAAGCTCTTTGAAACGCATGTCCTTCCTTGCGCTGGACTGCATTCATCGAACAGACGACTTTGCCATTGCCCACAGAACGTCGCATAGCAAAGATGTCCAAGATATAATCCAAAGGTAATTATCGATGTTTCTAGCGGTTCCGACCAGTATTCTTCCAGTGTACGCCTTCCGGTGTAATCGGAACGCAGCGGAGACGCATGTTCGTTGTGGCTAGTTCGTCGGTGACCTGCGCAAGCTACATCGAGCCCGCTCGATGCGACAAGCGTCCCTCGGCTAGGCACTTCACAACAAAACACCAACAAAGATGAGGTCTTTCCATGTGCTCTGACGTGCGGTGGAGGTTGTGCTGGGAAAGTGACTTGCAACAGGCCGACCATGTCGAACTCTCCGAGTTTTTCCGAACGACCTACGGACCGACTGGGGCCTTCAACTCAGAGCCATTCGAAGGCGGCCGTAGCTGGGCCGGCGCGAGGCCGGAACTCCGTGCAATCAGCTACGACGCGCACGGCGTAGCGGCTCATATCGGCATACTACGCCGCTTCATCAAGGTTGACGAGGTCGAGCTCCTGGTGGCTGACCTGGGGTTGTACGGGGTACGCGCGGACCTTGAGGGACAAGGGATCGGTCATTCAATGCGCGTTTTATATCCAATATTGAGGCAGCTTGGAGTTCCATTCGCTTTCGGTACCGTTCGGCACGCGATGCGGAACCATATGGAGAGGTTCTGCAGAGACGGCCTGGCGGCGCTTCTGTCGGGCGTTCGCGTGAGGTCCACTCTCGCAGATGTGTATCTCGACCTGCCGCCCACGCGAGTGGAGGACGTGCTCGTCGTGGTTGTGCCGATTGGACGCTCGATCAGCGAGTGGCCATCCGGCACCATGATCGTTCGGAACGGTCCGGAGCTATGAACATCTTGAAGTGACGCGTGATGGCGCTGGGGCATCTAGGCAACGGGCCTTTGTAGAGCTGCTCGGACTGAATATGCTTTCCGCGTTCGCGTTGCTATGGATAATTAAGGCCGACGCACATCCAAAAACCTGCGCGTCTAAATCGATCCGAGCGCGAGGTTCCGCGCAGGGACGATCCGGCACTTCCAGTCTGGCCTTGAGGCGACGAAATGAGGGGCAGCGATGGTGGTGGCGAACCTAATGACGTGCGCGTCAAGCTTGCGGTGAGGGAGGATCTCTCATATCATCAAGGACGTCATGACAGCTCTTCCGTTCAAGACACAGTCTCCCGCCGAGAGTTTCGCCGATGGCCAACGAGCTAGGCTCGGCCTTGCTGCCAAGCCACCGATCGACGAACGCTGATATATGACCGATCGAGCGTTCGAGCGCTGGTGAGCGCTTGGCGCGGGCAGGAAACACTTGCCGAAGGCCAATTCAATGCGCCGAGCGGGGCTAGCTTGGAGGCGTCCATATGGTAGGCGGCAAGGTCGTCGGCGTCGTTGCTGTCTCGCAACCGCATATCCGTTTTGCGTGTTTAACCCATGTCTCAGGTTACTGCTGCTACTTGCGCAGTTCGGCTGCCAAATTTTGCAAGGTTGGTTGGCACCGCTGCCTATACGAAGTCGGTGGCCTGCTTGTTCGACACGGCCGCAAAGATCATGGCAAGCCAGATCGTCAAACCCAGCAGGGCCGATGGAGAACAGCTGAGGGAAGTGTTTCCGGCTCACGAACTCACAGATTGGGAGTTAGGCGATCTCATCGCTCGAAGCGCGATCGACGCCGGATCTGCTGTCGACGGCGCCACGACACGTTAAGAGTCTTTTTGCGGCACACTGTGGTGCCAGGCAATTTGCGTTTCGCCCTGGCCAATGTCGTTGCGCTCCTGTTTGCAACAGTCCTTTCAAAGAAATTCATGGAACCTTCGCGACCGCAAATCGCTGTCAATGGTACGCTCACCACGATTTTCAGGTTCAGTGGCGGCAGGCATCTTGTGAGTGAAGCAGGACCGCCTGTGTGAGGGCCGCTGGAAAGCCATGCGGGAACGCTGACCGCGCCCTCCGGCGCGCGCTCCGACATCATGCTGACGGCCGTGTAATCGACACGGGCGGTTACCGGAAAGGCGACAAAAAATGCATGACGACATCGTTATCGTTGGAGGAGCCATCGTCGGCTCTGCGATCGCCTATTACCTGCGTGAGGAAGGGTTTTCCGGCTCAATCGCGCTGATCGAGCGCGATCCGCAATTCGCGCATGCGGCGACGACACTGTCCCTGGCCTCGATCCGCCAGCAATTCTCGATCCCGGAAAACATCCGTCTGTCGCAGTTCACGTTGAAACTGTTCCGGCGGTTGAAGGAAGAGTTCGGGGATGACGCCGATATCGGCTTTCGCGAGGGCGGCTACCTCATCCTTGCCGGCGAGGACGGCTTGCCGATCCTAAAGAGCAATCACCAGGCGCAGATCGCGGAGGGCGCCGACATTGTGCTGGAGGATGCCGACCAGCTTTCGCGCCGGTTCCCGTGGCTGTCGGCCGAGGGCATTTCAGCCGGCGCCTATGGCCGCACCGGCGAAGGCTGGTTCGACGCGCATGCGATGCTGATGCTGTTCCGCAAGGCGTTGCGGGCGAAGAAAATCGATTTCATCACCGCCGATGTCACGGGTATCGAGCGGCAGGGCGACCGTGTCAGCGGCGTCGGCCTCGACAATGGCGAGGTGCTGGAGGCTGGCATCGTCGTCAATGCCGCCGGCCCGAATGCCGGCAAGGTTGCGGCTCTTGCAGGGCTGGCGCTGCCGGTAGAGCCGCGCAAGCGCAACGTCTTCGTCTTCGAGGCGCGCGAGAAATATACCGACATGCCTCTGCTGGTCGATCCCTCCGGCATCTATGTGCGCCCGGAAGGTTCGGTCTACCTCGCCGGTGGCGCCGAGCCGGAAGAGCGCGACGGCCCGGCCGCCCCGGGGGATTTCGAGGTCGACTGGCCGCTGTTCGAAGAGGTGATCTGGCCGGTGCTGGCGACCCGCATTCCCGCCTTCGAGGCAATCAAGCCGACCCGCGCCTGGGCCGGCCACTACGACTACAACACGCTCGACCAGAACGCGGTGATTGGTCCGCATCCCGAAGTCGGCAATTTCATCTTAGCCAACGGATTCTCCGGCCACGGCCTGCAACAGGCGCCGGGGGTGGGCAAGGCACTGGCGGAACTCATCGTCCATGGCGGCTATCGCACGGTGGACTGTTCGGCGTTTGGGTATGAGAGGGTGGCGGAGGGGCGGGCGTTTCGGGAATTGAATGTGATCTAACAACAACGGCGGCGCGACTGTCTCCTTTGGTGTCGGCGAGACAGCGCCACGAAGGATAGCGACAGGCGGTGCCGCGGTACAACGGCCTTCATGTTTAGCTTGCCCTGGTCCTACGGACCTTCGCTATATCAATGGGGAAGAGGGCGATCGGAACGGCCTTGAACCTCTTCTTCGCTGGCCTGTCGACGTCGGCGTCTGGCAATTGCCCGATGCTTGCGCTGGAGACATCGGCGCAGTGAAGAGCGCGTCAGATGAGGTATCGTCGGCTGCAAGCGTGTTGCGGCGGACGGCCACAAGAACGGTTCTCTTCCTCGGCAGACAAGACCGTCGATCTCGGCTCCCTGGGGCTGGTGGGCAGATCGGCTGTCGAACCCCGCCTCTCCACTTCTCGGCCCATCGGCGCATCCTTTTAGTCGGACGACAATGATGAGCCATCAAACCTCGGATCAAACACCAGACAAGCCGATTATGCTGCGGCCAGCCACTTGGCAATGCTCGCCGCCGGCCTGCCGCCGGGCGCCAGGCCAACTGGTGAACGGTCCGGCGAGATCTCTTCGCGACAACCCCCGTCCATAACCGCTCGGCAAATATCCGCTTTCAGCAGAGCCGTGCAGTACAGACGAAGTGTCTTGCGACAGTCGAAACTCAATCCACTTGCCCGCACACGAAGGAGATCATCGGGATCGTCGTTGTTAGCAGTCCGCCGAGCACAACGAGAGGGTTCAGGTCAACGCCCGTGGAGCTCATGTCACGCCCCATCCATGGCGTGGATGCCTTTCATCGAAACAGACGATTTTACCGATGTTACGGCACGTTGCATAGAATGAATTCAAGGATGTAACCCTTAGGGAAAGTGGTTGATGTTTGCGTTGGCTCCGAAGAGCATTTTCTGGTCTGCGCCGAAGACCAGTCCCGGCGCGCGTCCATCGCGGCCACGCACTTCCGCGATGGACGCAAGCTACATCGCATTGGCGCAGCACGACAAGCTTCCCTCAATTGCGCAGGCGCTTGCCTCAAAGGGAGCAGCAACGCTGAGGTTTGTGGTGTGTTGGAAAGAGGCAATTTAGATGCTTGTGGATGGCTCGAGGATGGATCGGTTCGTTGTTTCTCGACGGCGCGAGGGTCTCGGTGATTGCCTGTGGTCTCTGGCGTCGGCTTGGGACTACGCGCGTCGGACGGGACGAGCTTTAGCAATAGATTGGCGCGGCTCTTGTTACCTTGACAACCCGTCTGTGAATGCCTTTCCGGCTTTCTTCAAGCCAATTGAGGAGATCGGTGGTGTACGGGTCATCTGCGATGACCAGATCAACCACGTCTCATTCCCCGGTCCCTTCTTCCCGTCGTGGTGGAACAAGCCATCCATAGACTGCGTGTACCGTCCGGATGAACAGATTTTTCAAGAACGTGATGAGCTTAACGATCTTTTCCAGGCCCAAGATGATTGTGAAGCCAACACGGTGGTGTGTGATGCTTGCTTGATGTGGCGTTGCGATGAGCAAGCCGAGCGAACGATATTTCGGAGCATTAGACCAAGGGCCGAGATTGAGGATCGGATTGAAGCGCTCTACCAGGAACATTTTGACGGGCACAGCATAATTGGAGTCCATGTCCGCCATGGCAACGGCGAAGATATTATGGATCACGCACCCTACTGGGCTGATCCAAAGGTTGCCTTAGAGCAGGTGTGCACTGCCATTCGTATGGCCAAAGCGCAACCGCATCCAAGGCCTGTAAAAGTGTTCTTGTGTACAGACAGCGCGCAGGTTGTTGATCGCTTGTCGGGCATGTTTCCCGAACTCTTCACCGTCCCAAAACACTTCCAAGCGGATCAGGCCGGCCCCTTACATAGTGCGGCACTGGGCGGTTCCGACGGGGGCTTTTCCGCTCTCGTTGAGATGTATCTCCTCGGTAGATGCGACACTGTAATTCGATTTCCTCCGACCAGCGCCTTCTCCCGCTATGCCCGCCTCTTTGTGCCGCGAATCATCGAATTCGATTTGAATGACCCGCCTCGTTTGATCTTGATTGATAATTCTTTCGAACGTTCCCCAGCTCCATGAAAGGGTTGGCCGCCCGCTAGAACTCTCCCCAGCGCAGAGCCCCCGTTCGCCTGCCCAATGCGCCCCTTTTCGTCACGCAATGCCGCCGCAGGCGAGCATTTTTTTGGGCGCGTCAAAATCAAAGGATAACAAGCTTGTCAAAGAGAAAAGTCGCTTTAATCACCGGGGTCACGGGGCAAGACGGTTCCTACCTCGCGGAATTCCTATTAGAAAAAGGCTATTCTGTGCATGGGATAAAGAGACGATCGTCTCTTTTTAATACAGGCCGTATCGACCATCTCTATCATGATCCTCATGAAAGTGACGTTGGTCTTACACTTCACCACGGGGACTTGACAGATTCGTCCAGCCTTACGCGCGTCATCCAACTGGTTCAACCGGATGAAATTTACAATTTGGCAGCTCAGAGCCACGTTGCAGTCTCCTTTGAAGAACCAGAATACACCGCGAACTCCGATGCCATGGGTGCGCTGCGTATCCTCGAGGCAATTCGGATCCTGGGGCTCGTCGAGCATACGCGATACTACCAAGCCTCGACGTCTGAGCTCTACGGGCTGGTGCGGGAAACACCACAGACCGAGACGACACCGTTTCATCCCCGTTCACCCTATGCTGTTGCCAAATTGTATGCTCACTGGATTACCATAAATTATCGAGAAGCTTACAATTTGTATGCATGCAACGGCATTCTATTCAATCATGAATCACCCGCGCGTGGAGAAACGTTCGTAACGCGGAAAATAACGCGCGCCATGGCTCGAATTAAGCTTGGATTGCAGCGGACTTTAGTATTGGGAAACCTTAATGCGCGTCGCGATTGGGGGCACGCCCGAGACTATGTTCAGATGCAGTGGCTGATGCTGCAGCAGGAGCAAGCTGAAGATTTTGTGATCGCTAGCGGTGAGCAACATTCGGTGCGCGAGTTTGTCACCGTCGCGGCCGCTGAACTCGGCATTGATGTTCGTTGGGTTGGAGAAGGGGTCGACGAAGAGGGGTACGATGCAAAGACGGGAGCTTTGATTGTAAAAGTAGATAGCCGTTATTTTCGTCCTGCAGAAGTCGAGACGCTCCTCGGCGATGCCCGCAAGGCCAAAGAAAAACTTGGGTGGGAGCCCAAGATCTCCTTCATTGAATTGGTTAGGGAGATGGTTCGGGAAGATCTGCGCATGGCAGAGCGTGACGCAGTGATGATGAAGCAAAGTCATTACTCTCACAGTCCGCGAGAGTTATGCTGACCACGGCGGCGCCATGCTGGCTTGTTGCCAAGTACTATGGTGGCCTTCTTAAGGAGCGCTCAGAGCGCTATCAATGGAAAAACAAAAGATGAAGAAAGTCTACGTGGCAGGTCATCGCGGCCTTGTTGGATCCGCCACCATGAGAGCCCTCGAGGCGCTAGGATCCTATGAGATAATAACACGTACTCGCGAAGAAGTAGATCTATTTGACCGTAGCGAGACACGAAAGTTCTTCATGTCGCGGCGGCCTGATTACGTGGTAATGTGCGCGGCAACGGTGGGTGGTATACTCGCGAACGATCGCTCCCCTGTCGATTTTCTTCATGACAATCTCGCGATCCAGGTCAGTGTTTTTGATGCCGCTTACGCCTCCGGCGTCGATCGGATGATTTTTCTTGGCTCCTCCTGTATTTACCCACGCGACTGTCCGCAGCCGATACGGGAGGAATACCTTCTCACCGGTCCGCTTGAAGCGACGAATCGTCCCTTCGCTTTGGCAAAAATCGCAGGAGTCGAATCATGTTGGTCTTTCAACCGGCAATACAAGGCGCGCTATCTCGCCTTGATGCCGACCAGCTTATATGGTCCCGGCGATAACTATCACCCGGAAAAATGCCACGTTCTGCCTGCTCTGATACGCCGTTTTCATCACGCTAAAATAAACGGCGAGTCCTCGGTGGGGGTCTGGGGTTCCGGAAACCCTCGGCGAGAGTTTATGTATTCGTCGGATATGGGCGATGCCATTGCGTTCCTGCTTGGCCTGCCAGATTCGGAATTTGACGCCTTGACAGCCCCCGATACTGCGCCCCTGATTAATGTTGGCGTTGGCGAGGATGTCACAATTCGCGAGGTGGCGGAACTCGTCAAGGCGGCGGTCTGCTGGGAAGGAAATCTGGTATTCGATACGACGAAGCCAGACGGTACTCCGCGCAAGTTACTGGACGTAACGCGCTTGCATAAGCTTGGCTGGAAAGCCAAAACCTCTCTTGGTACCGGGTTGCAAGCGACATATCAGGATTTTCTTCGCCTTCATGGGACTTGAGGTGGATGCGCAAGCTTGCTCAGGTTGGCCAAACAGAAGGGAGGGACGCATACATGCCCAGGCGGCCGCACTATTGGCTCGTGCTAACGTTGCAGGCCGGACCTCTCCGCAGCCGGTGATGCAGGGGATCACCCAAGAAGGTTGGTCAAGCCAACTGGAAGGGCCGTATACGGGCCGCACCTGGAACCGCTGTGCGTGAGCGCGGTTAACTCAAGCCGCTAATTAGAACGGCTCAACCTCACGGGAGCCGCTGCCTAGAATTTGGCCTCGCCAAGGACGCCAACTAGACCTCATCATGCCTGGGGCAGGCAAGGCGGTGCAAACGGAAATGGCGGACGTCGATGGCCAACTCGCGCATCCGCAGGCGGTCGCGTCGCCATCGCGCCTTTTCGCGGTCTGGCAACCTTCCTAGCGGATTCAATCGGCGTGTTTATGCCGACTCACTCGCCTCCAACGTATAGCGACGCCCCATGCTGCAGCGGGACTCGTTGATGGCGAAGCGGGTTACCCTAAACCAGTCGCTCGTCTGCAGTGCGCCAAGCTGTCTCGGAGCGCGATCGTCCTGAAGCACTCAGACGGCAGTGACAGGTTACCGCGTCCATCAATGAAGGGTGCCTGCTGGCCCACTTCCGATAGCCGATTTCCGCTTCCTGCTGGACGAATTGACGAGGATGACTCTGGAGACACTGCGCCTAAGTGTCAAGCTGACGCAAAATAGGTGGACATATAGGAGCGCCGGTTGCAAAATACCTGGATCCGGTTGATGGTAACAAGTGCTTAGAATGTCCGGCTTCTTCATGCGGCTCGATCTTCAGCGCCGCGAGCCGCAACGGTTTCCGTCCGCTTCCCCTTCAACGGCCCCAGACGTCGGCCGAAGCCTTTCCCGTCCACACATCAGGTTCGGAAGCGACGGGTGACCGTTTCCCACCTCTTCCATTTGTGCCGAAAGCCGAGGTGCGCCCTCCTTTCGCTCTCCAGTTCCGTCAGGCCGCTTTCACCCCCGTACGGGTTGCCAAGTGGACCTCGAGAGCATCGGCCAGACGATCAGTGTTGGCGAGCGCGACCGCCCGCAACTCGTCGAGCCAGAGGCTTCGCGGACCTTTTTCAGCGCTGTCCAAAGCTGCGCGATCGCCATGGATCATCAGCGTGCATTAACGGTCGCTGCGTTTGCTGACGCCTACAGACGGGTCCGTCCTCTACTTGATCGCTGTTCGGCACGAGGCGCACGCTGGCGGCCGCTCTTGAACCAGGTTGTGTCACCGACAGTTGCCTCGGTGCGTCGCCTGTATCGAGCAAATCGAGCACGACCAGAAGCTTCAGATCAGGGCCTTTAAAACGCCTGGTTTAAACATCCATGGCGTGGATGCTCGCGATCTAAACAATCAATTTTACCAATCTGGGGGGGTGGTCCATAGAGCCCGACATGACAGGCATCCCCATTGCTCTACCGCGTGGGGTGCACAAAGGAACCCAAAAAAAGGAAGTCTTCGCATGCGCTCTGACGTGCAGTGGAGGTTGTGCTGGGAAAATGAGTTGCGGGTGTCCGATCACCTCGAACTCTCTGAGTTCTTCAGGAATACCTATGAGCCTACCGGAGCCTTCAATGGGAAGCAATTCGCAGGCGGTCGCAGCTGGGCCGGTGCAAGGCCGGAGGTCCGCGCAATCGGCACTGATGTGCACGGGATAGCGGCTCACTTGGGCCTGTTGCGCCGATACATCAAAGTTGACGAGGCTGATCTGCTTGTCGCTGAACTCGGTCTATACGGTGTGCGTCGGGATCTTGAGGGGCTGGGAATCGCCCATTCGATCAGCGCGATGTATCCGGTGCTGCAGCAGCTTGGCGTTCCATTCGCTTTCGGCACGGTTCGGCAGGCGCTCCGGAACCATGTTGGGAGGTTCTGCCGCAAAGGCTTGGGGAACATTTTGTCGGGCGTTCGCGTGCGTTCAACCCTCCCGGACGTGTACCCCGATCTGCCTCCCACCCGCGTAGACGACGACATACTCGTTATGGTGCTCCCAATTGGACGCCCAATGAGCGAGTGGCCGGTCGGCACTTTGATCGATCGGAACGGTCCTGAGCTATGAACAACACCCGCAATTGTTCAGTCAGCGCGACCCGGCCCCTTTGGCATTGATCGATCTGAATTCAGCACTGGTCGCGGATTTATTGGCCGCTCGCTTCCTTAAATTCATCGAAAAATCTGAGATATCATGAACCTCTTTGCCCCAACCAGTATTGTTGCAGTCTGCTCTTATGCGCTGCTGTCGACTGTTTATAAGACCGCGCAGGTTTTTTATACCCTGCCCGCAAACGTACCGCCGACTTCGGGCGAACCGACCGGCTGTGAGCCTTGGCCGAGCGTCGATGTCATTATCCCATGCTACAACGAGGCACCTCGCACCCTCTCGGACTGCCTGGCTTCCATTGCAGGTCAGGACTACGCCGGACAACTGCAGGTCTATGTTGTTGATGACGGTTCCGGAAACCGCGATGCGCTCGCAGGTGTACACGAGGAATACGCTCGCGATCCGAGGTTCAACTTCATTGCACTCCCAACGAATGTCGGAAAGCGCAAGGCACAGATCGCGGCGGTTCGCCGCTCGTGCGGAGATTTGGTGCTCAATGTCGATTCGGACACGATACTCGCGCCGGACGTCGTCACAAGGCTTGCGCTGAAGATGCAAGATCAAGCGATCGGCGCCGCAATGGGCCAATTGGCGGCTAGCAATCGCGATGAAACTTGGCTGACGCGGTTGATTGACATGGAATACTGGCTCGCCTGCAACGAAGAGCGGGCAGCGCAGGCTCGGTTCGGTGCCGTCATGTGTTGCTGCGGTCCGTGTGCCATGTATCGGCGAACCGCTCTTGTTTCGCTGCTGGATCAATATGAGACGCAGCGCTTTCGAGGGA
The DNA here is from genome assembly GCF_055811095.1 of Mesorhizobium sp. WSM4833. Classification (NCBI taxonomy): domain Bacteria; kingdom Pseudomonadati; phylum Pseudomonadota; class Alphaproteobacteria; order Hyphomicrobiales; family Phyllobacteriaceae; genus Mesorhizobium; species Mesorhizobium sp. WSM4833. The sequence goes on along the minus strand of NZ_JBVVQG010000018.1, from coordinate 100,320 downwards.
AGCCGAGCGACTTCGGTGAGGACCGCCACCTTACGATCCTGATGTTGAAAGCGGGCTTTCGAACAGAGTATGTGCCGGAGGCCGTCGCGGCAACAGTCGTTCCCAACAGCATGGGTCCCTATCTGCGCCAACAGCTTCGCTGGGCCCGGAGCACATTCCGTGACACGTTGCTGGCGCTCCAACTGCTGCGCGGTCTTAATATTTATCTCACATTGGACGTGATTGGGCAGAACCTTGGCCCACTATTGCTCTCTTTGTCGCTCCTGGCGGGGATCGCGCAATTCATGACCACAGGTACTGTGCCATGGACGGCCTGCCTGACGATTGCGGTCATGACTATAGTTCGCTGCAGCGTGGCAGCGTTTCGTTCGCGCCAACTTCGATTTCTCGGTTTCTCGCTTCACACACTCATCAACATCTTTCTCTTGCTGCCATTGAAAGCATACGCGCTGTGTACATTGAGCAATAGCGATTGGTTGTCGCGAAGCTCTGCGGTCACTGTGCCAGACACCGGCGGCGCCATTCCAAAGCCCAACTTGGTGAGATCTGACGCAGCTTACAGCGAACAGCAATAGTTACGTGACCGCAGGTGGAAGAGTTTTGAGCCAGGACCAGAAACAGCCAGTGTTGAACCTGAAGTTGGACCCAGAGAATCTTCGGCGGATCGAGATGTCCGCGATCGAAGGGGAATCTCAAGGGCAAACAAGCGCGAAGAGCTCCGTGCCTGCCTCTCTGTCGACCGCTGCAGTCGATTTCAATGGCGTAACCAAGTCGTATGGGAGCAAGGTCGTTGTCGACGACTTGTCGTTCACCGTTGCGTCGGGAGAGTGTTTCGGCCTCCTGGGACCAAACGGGGCGGGCAAGAGCACGATTGCGCGTATGCTTCTCGGCATGACATGCCCTGACGCGGGCACGATCACGGTTCTCGGCGTCCCGGTGCCGGCGCGCGCTCGGCTGGCACGTAGGGGCATCGGCGTGGTCCCGCAATTCGACAATCTTGACCAGGAATTCACCGTACGCGAGAACCTGCTGGTGTTCGGCCGCTACTTCGGCATGAGCACCCGCCAGAGCGAAGCGGTCATCCCGTCGCTTCTCGAGTTTGCTCGCCTCGAGCGCAAGGCGGATGCGCGCGTCTCGGAATTGTCCGGCGGCATGAAGCGATGCCTGACGATGGCGCGGGCGTTGATCAACGACCCCCAGCTCATCGTGATGGACGAGCCGACCACCGGCCTCGACCCGCATGCGCGCCACCTGATCTGGGAGCGGCTGCGCGCCCTGTTGGCGCGCGGAAAGACGATTATCCTGACGACGCATTTCATGGAAGAGGCTGAGCGATTATGCGATCGGCTGTGCGTGCTCGAAAGGGGTCGCTACATCGCCGAAGGCCGCCCGCAGGCGCTGATCGACGAGCATATCGGATGCCAGGTCATGGAGATTTACGGCGGCGACCCGCACGAGTTGCATTCGCTGGTCAAGCCATATTCTCAGCGCATCGAGGTGAGCGGCGAAACGCTCTACTGCTATGCGCCAGACCCTGATCAGGTGCGCACACAACTCCAGGGGCGGCCAAGTCTGCGCCTTCTTCTTCGTCCAGCCAATCTCGAGGATGTTTTCTTGCGGCTGACCGGTCGTGAGATGGAGGAGTAAACGATGATTGAAGGTCTTGCGGCGGTGCTACCCGCCAATGCGTGGAACTGGCTTGCGGTGTGGCGCCGCAACTATCTGGCATGGAAGAAAGTCGCGTTCGTGGCGATTCTCGGTAACCTCGCCGATCCAATGATATACCTTTTCGGCCTCGGTACCGGCCTCGGCATAATGGTCGGCCGCGTCGACGGTGCGCCGTACATCGCCTTTTTGGCGGCCGGCATGGTCGGGGTCGGTGCGATGACCGCCTCTACCCTCGAAACACTGTACGCGGCTTTCGCTCGCATGCATTCTCAACGCACATGGGAAGCCATGCTGTATACGCACGTTACCCTCGGCGACATCGTTCTGGGTGAACTGGCGTGGGCAGCCACCAAGGCCTTCCTGGCCGGTATGGCAATTACCATTGTCACCTCAGCGTTGGGCTATACAGCCTGGCCGTCCGTCCTCTATGCACTGCCATTCATTGCTCTGACAGGGTTCGTATTTGCCAGCATCGCGATGGTCGTCACCGCACTTTCGCCCAGCTACGATTACTTCGTATTTTACCAGACGCTTATCCTTACACCCATGCTGTTCCTGTCGGGCGCGGTCTTCCCATTAAATCAGCTGCCTGACACCTTTCAGCAGATAGCGCGATGCATGCCGCTGGCACATGCGATCGAGCTTATTCGTCCGGTAATGCTTGATCGCCCGATCAGCGGCATGGCCCTGCACATCGGTGTGCTCGGCCTGTACGCTCTGTTGCCATTCTTCCTCTCGATGGCGCTGTTGCGCCGCCGACTGATGCGCTGACGCGAAAGAGAAGGAGATAAACCATGTACTACGGACGCAAATAGAAGCGACATCGCCAGCATGTGCCGCGAAGGGTTTTGGCTGGCGTCGGTTCAATCTCACAACGCTATGGAACGCCCGGCGTCTCGAGCACAGGATCTTATGTTGATCCCGGCGGACTCAAGAGAATTTCTTTGAGGCCGTCATGTTTGGCCGGCGTTCTGGCGCGAACGACAACTCGGCCTGTCTTTCTGATCGAACGGCACCGAGACCGGCCAATTTAGTATTCCTGTATGACAAATGGAGAGTGAGATGCTGTGTCTAGGATTGAACGGCGGATTGGACAAAGTCTATGAAAACAGGTTTCAGATTTCAAACACATTCATGCACGACGGCGCCGCGGTACTCGTGCGGGACGGACAGGTCATTGCGGCCGTAGAAGAGGAGCGCCTCAATAGGATCAAACACTCCAACAAGCTCCCAATTAGTGCGGCTCAATACTGTCTTTCCGCAGCTGGGGTTCAGCTCAGCGAAATCGATCGTGTGGCGTTCTACGCTAGCGAAGACTATAGCAACGCCATGCTCGAAAACATGCTTTCTTCCCAGCCGGACGCCTCCATTCCGTTGGATGCTAAACTGTTGATGCAGAGCCTATTGGCGCAGGAGTTCGGTACCGAGATCGACCCTTCGCGTATCTCATTCGTAAGTCATCATCAGGCGCACGCCGTGAGTGCTTTCGCAATGTCCGGCTTCGAGCAAAGTCTGATTTTCGCGGTTGATGGCTCTGGTGATTTCCTGTCGGGCCTTGTGGCGGTAGGATCTGGTACTGAAATTACGCAACTCGCGACTTTCCCGGAGAACAATTCTCTAGGGCAATTTTATCTCGAGACGATCCGGTATCTCGGCTACGGCTTGTTCGATGAATACAAGGTAATGGGGCTTGCCCCCTACGGCGATCCCGTTCCCTATCGCGAGCTTTTCGAGCAGTTCTATGAACTCTCTGCAAACGGCGAGTATCGCGTCCACCTGGACCGCATCGGTCCGACTTTGCTCCGCAACATTCAGGTCCGGCAAAAGGGAATGCCATTCACTCAGCAGCATAAGGATGTGAGTGCGTCGTTACAGGAAGCGCTCGAACGCATCGTGTTTCACATTCTTCGCCATTATCGTGAGGCCACCGGGATGACTCGGTTGTGCCTGGCCGGCGGAGTTGCGCACAATTGCTCCATGAACGGCAAGCTGCTCTATTCAGGACTTTTCGAAGACATCTTCGTGCAGCCCGCATCGCATGACGCTGGGTGCGCTTTAGGCGCAGCACTAATCGTGTCTAACGAGCTGGGCCGCCCCGCGCCGCGTGCGCGATTGCAGGAGGTTTATTGGGGGCCCGAACTCGCGAGCGATCACGCTGTCGAAGAGGAACTGAAGGCATGGGCGGGGCACCTGGAGTTTGAACGCACTGAGGAGGTGGCGGATAGGGCAGCTGAGTGGATGGTCGGTGGCGCCGTGATCGGCTGGGTGCAAGGTCGTTCGGAGTTCGGGCCGCGAGCGCTCGGAAATCGCAGCATTCTTGCCGACCCCAGGCCCGCTTCAAACAAGGACCGGATCAACGCTATGGTCAAGAAGCGGGAAGGATATCGCCCGTTCGCCCCATCAGTGTTGGAGGAGCATGCGCGCGAATTTTTCGACCTCCCCGGTAGTGCGTGCGAATTTCCCTTCATGAATTTCGTTGTTCGTGTTCGCGATTCCAAGCGTGATTTGCTCGGCGCCATCACGCATGTCGATGGTACGGCTCGGCTGCAAACAGTATCGCGCAAGGCCAGTCCGGCCTACTGGGAGGTCATCAATGCCTTCAAGCAGCGGACAGGCATCCCAATTTTGCTCAATACGTCCTTTAACAACAATGCCGAGCCGATCGTAGATTCAGTTGCAGACTCGATTGCTACGTTCCTGACCACGGAGCTGGATGGCCTTGTGGTCGGGCCGTACCTCGTCAAAAAACGGCCCGCAACACTGCAGGATTGGACGGCGCTCGCGGTTTCATTGCCGCCTTATGTATCCCTGCATAAAGTCCACGAATACACGGCACAGGATCGCCACGAGACCGTCTGCGAAATCCGAACGGATCACCGTGAGTGTGCGCGTATTTCACGTGAGTTGTTCGATCTCTTGACGCGGATCGAAGGCGAAGCCGTGCTTGCGGATCTCCTCGACACAATTACGCGGGATCAAGCCCAGCGCGAGGCTCTCACCGGAGAGCTGCGACGATTGTGGGAGCAGCGCCATGTTAGGATGCATCCCTCGCAAGCTGCTCGCGTCCACCAAAACTGATGCCAAATCCTGGACGACCGATGACAGGGCCGGAACACCGGTCTGCACCTTCATATGACTGTTTCCGATCCAGTAGGCCGAGGCGAGGGTTCTATGAAACATCTTGATGACAGAAAGGAGGTGCGGAGTGAATGCGCTGATGGAACCGGCCGTCGGAGCGTCCATCTGACGTTTGACGACGGTCCCGATCCAATTTTCACGCCACAGATACTCGATGTGCTGGCGCAAAATCGGGTGTCAGCAACTTTCTTCGTGATTGGTGCCTACGCCGCGGAGCACCCGGACCTAGTCCAGCGAATGATCGCAGAAGGGCATGAGGTAGGCAACCACACGATGTCTCATCCGGATTTGTCCAAATGCGGCTTGGGCGAAGTCCAACGTGAGGTGTTTCAGGCGAGCCGTGCCATCATGGCAGCATGCCCCCAGGCCTCTGTCCGCCACATTCGCGCGCCATACGGCGCCTGGAGCGAGGAAGTATTCATTGCCTCAGAGATCGCCGGGCTGGCGGCTCTTCACTGGTCGATAGATCCAAAAGACTGGACGCGCCCCGGCGCCGACGCGATCGTCGATTCAGTGCTCGCCGCGGTCCGGCCCGGCGCAATCGTGCTCTTGCACGACGGTTGCCCTCCCGACGAGTCCAGATGGAGCACTCAAGCCAGTCTGCGTCACCAGACCGTAACGGCGCTGTCCAATCTGATTCCGGCATTAGATGCCTGCGGATATGAATTTCGCTCGCTTCCAGAACATCACTGAAATGCGAGATCCTGACCTGCTTTCCCAGACAGTACCTAGTGTCGCTTATGAAGATTATAGGGTTTTATGCCACCGGACGAACTGATCGGCTCCGACCCGTTGAAAGCCTAGACGTCTGTCCTCACCTGCTATAGTGCGGGGCCGCGCAAGCTCTCTCGCCTGCCAGGGCCCGAACCTCTTCGACGATCGTTTCAAAACGGTTCACTTTGTCTTAGATCATTTCATTGGGCTTGCAGAGGCTTACATAGCGCGACCCCTCCGGGATGCGGAGTGCTTGCACAAAGGTTTGGCTAACTAATCTCCATTGCCGTTATGCGGGATACACCCCACCTCGGCTGCTAATGACCCAGGGGGTCTCCGACTCGCACACCCCCAAAGATCCGGCGCGCGATGTTCATCTTGCGCAACTGGACCACGTCGATACCTTCTGACTGGCTGTTTCCAGCAGGCCAGATTCGCCGGTATGTGATTGGTGACGCAAGGAGTTTCGTGATGTACATCCCTCCCGCTTTCCGCGACGACGACAAGGAGTGCGTGCGCGCGACGATCCGCGCGGCGCTGCTGGCGAACTTCGTTACAGTCACGGCGGAAGGGCCGCTCGCAACGCCACTACCGCTCTTGCTTGATGAGAGCGAGGGCGAGCACGGCGTGATCTACGGGCACCTCGCGAAGGCTAATCCCCAGTGCCATGTTCCCCCGATGGGCGACGGCTTGGCCATCTTCATGGGGCCGGACGCTTATGTGACGCCGGCATGGTATGCGACCAAACGGGAAACTGGGAAGGTCGTCCCGACCTGGAACTACGTCGCCGTCCACGCCTATGGTCCAGTCGAGTTCTTCGAGCATGCGGGAAGACTGCTGGACGTCGTGAAACGTCTGACTGACCACCACGAGGGCAAGCGCGCCTCGCCTTGGGCGGTGTCGGATGCACCGCCGGATTTTGTACAGGCGCAACTCCGCGGCATTGTTGGCTTGCGCATGCCGATCACGAGGCTGGAGAGCAAGCGCAAACTGAGTCAGAACCGGAACGCGGCCGACCGCGCTGGCGTGGCTGCGGGCCTCGCGGTAAGCGAGCGGGCATCTGACCGCGAGATCGCCGCTCTCATCCCAAAACAATCATGAACTTTGTCGCAATGACTCATCATGCCAGAACTGACCCCATCGCCCCTGTACCCCGCCGCGACCTCCGTGCTCGCCTTCACGCCCGGTCCGGGCATCTTCTATGTTGCCGCGCGCACGCTCGCAAACTCGCCGATATGAGGCGGCTTGCGGAGGCCAGGAGCCATCGTCGGACGGAACCAGCATGAGCGTTGGATCTACCCGGATCGCGCCCTAATAGGTAGTCGGTTCCGACCACGGCAGCCAGACCGGGCGCTGCTTGATGGCGGTTATGGGGACCCCGACCCCCCCTCATTCGTAGCCTTTGTCGACGCAGCCCACCAGTAGGACGACCTCGCAGACGCACGTTCGCGACTATCTCGATCGACACGCCGGTTGACACGAGCGCCGGTGTGAGACGTGGTGTCAATCAGGGCTTGCGACCCTTTTTGGCGTCTCGCGGAGAAGTCATTAGAGACGCCTCCTGCAACAATATCTCTCGCATCCAGACGCTTGCCACATCACTGTTATGAAGGGCGGGCCATTGCAGCGCCTCGGTAAATGCGGGAAGCGGCAGCGGAAGTTCAATGATCTTTAGTGGAAAGGTTTTCTTGAAATGCTCAACCAGCCGGGAGGGCATGGTCGCTATACGGGCTGTGCCTGAGACCATCGGCGGGATCATGCTAAAGGCCTGCACGATAACCTCGACACGTCTCTTGAGACCATGCTCAAGCAAAAAACGCTCCTCGATCGAGCCTTTCAGCGTCGGCCCGAACTTGGCCGCAACGTGCCTCATCGACATGTATCTCTCGAATGTAAGCTGCTGCGGCAGTTGCTTGTTCGTGGGGCAGCCTACGCACACGAACTTGTCGTCGAACAGCGCCGCTCTTGGATGCGCGCTCGACATGAACCATTCTGGACAAATCAGAAAATCGACGTCACCGCGCCGGAGAAGTTCATCGGGGTCGTCATCGAGCGGCAGCAATTCGAAGCTGACGGCGGGTGCTTCGCGTGCAACACGCTCCACGACCTTTTCAAAAAACACGAGTGTGGCGAAATCGGAAAGGGTGATCCTGAAACGGCGATCGGACTGAGCTGGATTGAACGGATCCCAAGAAATAATCGAACTCTGGATCTTCAAGAGTGCGCCGCGAACAGCGGGCGCGAGCGTTTCCGCACGTGGGGTTAGAACACGTTCGCGGCCGTTCATCGTAAACAGTTCATCCTTAAAATAATCGCGCAGCCGGCCGACGGCCGCGCTCATGGCCGGCTGACTTAGGTTGATGCTGCTTGCCGCCGCCGTGAGGTTGCGCTGGGTCAGCAGTGCGTCGAGCACAACGAGAAGATTCAGATCAAGGCCTTTGAAGCGCATCGCTTTCACTTATCCATAGCGTGGATGCTCGCGATCTAAACAATCGATTTTACCAAACTTCCAGGGCGCTGCATAGACGACCGCACCTGAGATGCACCCGATCAGGCCACTGCTTCTGTAGCGTGTGCTGGGAAATAACTTGCAAGTCGCCGATTATATCGAACTCTCCTCCATCTCCGAGAAGCCTATTTGGCCGATAAGGGCTTCAGGTGGTCGTAGCTGGGCCGGTGCAAGTCCGGAGGTTCGCGAAATCGGCCGTATCTGCACAGCGCAGTGGCTCACCTGGACCCCGCCGTTTCATCATGGTTGGGGAGGTTGATTTCTTGGTAGGCGAACTCGGATTGTACAGTGTGCATCCGGATCTTGAGAGACTCGAATGAGCCATTCTATCCGCATCATGCGTCCGGTGCTGCAGCAGCTTGGCATTCCATTTAGTACGGTTCGGCACGCTCTGCGGAACCGTAGCGAGAGGTTCTGCAGAGCCGGCCTGGCGACAATGGGGCCGGGCGGTCGCGTCGTCACACTTGATCGCGACCGCCACTGCGCTCCAGCTTTTGCGATCAGTTCCTGCAATTTGTCCGCTCGGTTGCAGCCAGTCGGCCTTCGATACCACGCTGCGATTCGCGCAAATTTCGATCCTTTTCACCGAAACTGGCGCGCTCGCCGTGCCCAGGATCGGCTGGTAGCAACCGCGACAGATGGGCTTGAGTCTGATGCTTAATCAAATAACAGTCGGAGCGAAGGGACGCGGCTCGCGCCCAGCGGAAATAAAGGACCGAGACCTAAGTCTCGATTTCGCCAAAGGTATACTAATTACTTTGGTAGTAATTGGGCACTTATTACAATATATAATTTATAGAGGTACTGACGACTTCTGGATATCTCCGTATTATAACGTAATATACATATTTCACATGCCGCTCTTTATGGCGATAAGTGGATATGTTTCTTCTGGGGCAATTTTTCGAAAACCGTTCACTCAAGGGGTCCGTGATCGAGCAGTACAGTTACTGCTGCCAATGTTTGTTTGGTGTGCATTTATTTTCGCACTAAAGTCCGCTACAATTTATCCAACGAAGAGTCAAACTGACGTATTGCTGGATCTATCGAAGGAAGTCATCGGAACATACTGGTTCATATGGGCGGCGTTTATTTCATTCGTTCTAGTTCGTGTTTTTGCAACTTCCAAACGGCTACCGATGTGGATCATAAGCGCGTCCGCAATCGGGGTCGCATTCGCGCCCATCACATTGTCAATAACCCCGTTGGTAAGATACACCTACCCATTTTATTGTTTGGGGGTCTTGTTTGCCCAGCCAATTGGATGGCACAAAAGTATCATCTGGACCCACAAATCGACCTTTGTATTCTTACTTTCGATAATAGCTTTCATATCCTTACTTCTGTGGGATAAGCAGACATACGCCTTCAACAATCATGTTTTGATCAATGATGAAGAGTCAGCCAGACAAGTGCTGCTGATGTTCGCTGGCTCTGCAGCGGCTTCTGCGGTGGCAATGCAGTTTATGGTCCAATGCTGGAGAGCTGGCTCTTCAACTAGAATAGCTCAGTTTGTCGCGATGGAGCTCGGTCAGAGCACGCTGCTCTTTTATCTTGTTCAGGGTGCCGCGTTTCGCCTCATGGATTTCATCCAGTTTGGAGAAACCTGGAATCTCACGACCAGAATTGCGTTCGCAAGTGTGGTTGGAGTGACGATTGTCGCCGCAGCGATGGCAATTCGCAAGATTGCGCGCGACCTTGGATATGTGTCGCAGATCCTTGTCGGAGCGCCGCCACACCCACGTCTGCTCAAATCTCAATCTGCAATAAATTAGCCATCCACAATGGTCGCGATGACAAGCAACCACGTTACGGACAGATGAGGCATGCGTTTCAAAGGCCTTGATCTGAACCTTCTCGTTGTGCTCGACGCGCTGCTGACCGAGCGCAACCTCACGGCGGCGGCAAGCAGTATCAACCTAAGTCAGCCGGCCATGAGCGCGGCCGTCGGCCGGCTGCGCGATTATTTCAACGATGAACTGTTTACGATGAGAGGCCGCGAACGCGTTCTAACCCCACGTGCGGAAACACTCGCGCCCGCCGTTCGCGGCGCTCTCTTTCACATCCAGTGCTCGATTATTTCTTGGGATCCGTTTAAACCGGCTCAATCCGATCGCCGCTTCCGGATCATAGTTTCGGATTTCGTCACACTGGTGTTTTTTGAAAAGGTCGTGGAGCGTGTTGCACGCGAAGCACCCGCCGTCAGCTTCGAATTGCTGCCGCTCGACGACGATCTCGATGAGCTTCTCCGGCGCGGTGACGTCGATTTTCTGATTCTTCCGGAATTGTTCATGTCGAGCGCCCATCCTAGAGCGTCGCTGTTCGACGAGACATTCGTGTGCGTAGGCTGCCCCACGAACAAGCAGCTGCCACAGCAGCTTACATTCGAGAGGTACGTGTCGATGAAGCACATTGCGTTCAGGGTCGGCCGTGCGCAGATGCCATCCATCGAGGAACAGTTTTTGCTTGAAAATGGTCTCAAGAGACATGTCGAGATTATCGTGCCGGCCTTTAGCATGATCCCGCCAATGGTCTCAGGCACAGCCCGTATAGCGACGATGCCCTTCCGGCTGGTTCAGCATTTCAAGAAGACTTTCCCTCTGCGGATCGTGGAACTTCCGCGGCCACTACCCACGTTCACCGAGGCCGTCCAATGGCCCACCCTTCACAACAGTGATCCGGCAAGCGTCTGGATGCGGCAGATAATGATGCAGGAGGCATCCCGCATGTGAAGCCGCAGGCGCTCCGGGTCAACGGCATGCAATTCGGTGATCTTGCATGACAGTGTGGTGCTGGTTTCCCGGCGATGCTGAAGATGCAATCGCGCCAGCCGCCCGGTGCGGCGTGCTGCACTGGCGTGCGTCAGGCGGTCTAAATTACCAAGCAGCCCAATGTCATCCTGCTTTGGTAGGGCTGATCAACCGCTATGAGCGACGAACCGATGAGGCTCGCGGAAGGCTTGACGGCAATGCCGGGCGAGCGGGCACGGTTCGAAAACGATATTACGAGTCTGCCGGATGTGGGATGGGTGGGCCGTTCGGCTTTGCCAAGCCAAAGGTAAGAGCCGCATTGGTTCTGCTTCGGGCACCGAGCGCACAGAGCCCAGTATTTGCAGGGGCAAGATGATCACTCCGCCAAATACGCCAATTGACTAACCCCATCGCTCGATCGATTGCCAGCAAGCTACGGGCAGGATCTCTCAATACTTTCTTTACTGCGGCTAGTGCGACATTCCGGCTCGAGCAACGGAGGTCGGAAATTATGGCCCGCAAAGTCGAGTTCCAGGACGACGATGTGCTGGTCACGTCGTACAACCCGCTAAGAGGCACCTTGCTGCTGATCACGGATGACGATGATGAGGTCGAACTGCAACTCGACAAGGAACCGCCGAGGCATTGCTGAGTGCGCTGGGAGCCTTTCTGTTGGAAGGCGTGGTCGGTCCCCTATAGCCGCCCTGCCAAACCCACAGCCGTGCGTTCCTGCCGGCCGCGGTCGTACGCCGCCCTTACCTGGACTCGCCTCGGAATTGCCGGCGGGGCGCTCCCCGATGTCCAGGTTTCAACGACCCGTGCGGTCCGCTTCTCCTCAATCAAACGCGGGCAGTCGCCGGCGTCGGGAGGTGCCAAACACTCTTCGACGTTTGCCTCGTCGAGGGAAGCGAACGCATCAGTCTTTGTTCCCCGACCGGGTCCAGGATATCGGCAAGGCGCTCTTCAAAAGTGTGCCGCCTGCCACCACGCCGATGCCGCCGCGCGGAGCAAGTCTACTCAACGCATATCACAGCGCGAATTGGTGCTGGCCGATCTCAGCCGACTGCGGTCCAGTTCGTTTGAGGGTCGCCGTGGCGAAGTTATCGATACGCCAGAAGATAGCTACCTGGGGATCAGAAAGTGGGGCCGAGGCCATCCATCCGGAGTGCCCGGCCATTGACGGTCTGTGCTGGGTTTCGCCCCGTGACCGTGCTGACAATTGTACTCTTCGGCATCGGGTTGCTGCAACCGATCCCGCACGTGGACGATGCAAGACGCATGCCCGAGGATGTGGAACCTCTACTCCGACTTCCTGACACTGACGGAGGGTGTCGGGGTCAACGTGGTCAGCTACATGCCCGGCGCCGTGGCGGAGTGGTTCGGCCGAGCAAAGGGCCGTGCAGGCCCTTTTATCCTCCAGCACATCACTAAGTTGCCAGCTTAACCGCACAGTCTCTGCGCTCTGTCGGCCATCGATCAGATTCGTTCTTCAGATCTAGGCAGCTTCAAGGGGCCACACACCCGCAGTATCAGGCTCCCTCAGCGATGCTGCCAGCGATTGCAGCGCTAGAGCGCGGCAACTCAGGTGTGTCGCAGCCTGGCGCTCAGCCCTCGAATTGACTTGCACCTGTCTTGGTCAACAGCAACCCTTCGCACCAAACGTGGTCTACGCATCCCCACTCACAGGCGGCAGCCGCATCCGGAAAAAAACCACGTCCATTAAGATTTGCACTCGTGTTGCAGAGCAGAGAAATGCCCGTGAGCTTCTCATATTCTATCAGAAGTTCAGCAATTGGGTGTTCAGATGTTCTTGAAACTGTCTGTAGTCGCGCAGTTCCGTCGAGATGGACGACCGCCGGGATCTTTTCTTTCCACTCCGAACGGGTTCGGTGATCGAACAGCATGTAAGGATCCGGCGTGCCGGGGTCAAACATGTCAGGTGCACGATCCTCCAAGCATATTGGCGCTACCGGCCGAAAGTGCTCTCGAACTTTGATTTTGTTGAGATGGTCCTTCATTTCCGGCGAAGTTGCGGCCGCCAGGATGCTTCTGCCTCCCAAAGCACGTGGACCAAGCTCTGCGTGGCCTGCAAGGAACACAACAGGCTTGTTGTCGGCCAGCACGCTGGCAAGTTCTTTCAGGCTGCAAGCAGCAGATTGCCAACCAGGTGGAACCTTGCCATGGCTCACATTTGGCCCGCTGTAGACTGACCAGTCGAGGTGCACGAAACCTTTGTCGGCGGCCAGCGCGCAGCAAGCGGCACCGATCGCCGATCCGCTGTCGTTTGGAAACGGAGGCACCCAAACTGCGTCGAACAAACCGCTCGCCCGCAGGGCGCTGTTCCATTTGATGTTCAGCCCGCATCCGCCGGCTATGCACAGGTTTCGGGTTTTGGGAACCGAGCACCCACGCAGCGCGCTGGTCATCCCCCGGACGAGAAGACGCTCAACGAAGGCATGGAACGAAGCAAGTATGTCCTCGGGCGTTTCGGGGATTAACCGCGACGCGCTTGCATCGAAGAAGTTGTGCACAGCCGTGAGTAGCGCGTCTTCGCTGTGGCTATTTTCCCTGTAACCAAGGGCAAGGTCCGTATCCCCGGCGAAATGGTCGTCGTAAAGCTCCTGAAACACCTTCACGATGTGTTCATGGACCACTCCGAGCGCGATATATGCCATCAACTTGCCGGCGATACCGAGATCCCAGCCAGTCCGCAGTTCTCGCTTGTAAGGACCAAAATGTTGGCCCGCAGCGGCATAGGCATGGCCTATCATCGGAAACAGACACCCAACAAATCGGGCTCCACTTGGCTCGACGTAGTAAAGCCGCGGAAAGATGCAGCCGTCCCAAACCAGACAAAATGCTGGTTCCTCTCGTTTGGCAAATGAGCTGGTGCAGTATGCGGAAGCAACGTGCCCAAGAACATGCGGGTAGCTTTCATAAGAAAATGCCTCATTGTCGAGCATGAGACCGGAACCGTGATAGGCTGTCAGGGGATTTTCGGCGTCCCGCTCCACGTATGGTGCGCCGTTGAGAGTGATAGGGGAGCCGTTACTCAGAACTTGGAATTCCGACTGAATTTCACCGTCCCATCCGTCAATAACGAACCGGTCGATATCGCGCGGAGCAAGCCCGTTTTCCGCCAAAACGGCGGCGACCGTCTCAAGCCGCTCGATATGCTGGTATCGTGCGTTATTGTCGAGCTTCTCCTGCTCGATGGACAAGACTAATCTCCCGTCTTCCACGACAGCGATTCCCCCGTCGTGCGTCAGCTTGATACCGCAAATGCGCATAGTAGATCCTACTCAAAGTGAGAGTGACCGCAGGAAACGGCTGAGAAACATAGCCGTGGGTTTTGATGTCGCGCTATGCGCGGTGATGGGGGGGCGGTAAACTAGATTGTTTGGATGTGAGGCATCCGCGCGGTGAATGATCAGATCTGCCGCGTGGTCGAGACAAGATGGCTGACACGCAATTGCGAGGCAGCGCTGTGCGGCACAGTGAGAAGGGATGTCCACCGCAAGGTGCCACGCTCCCTCGGCACCGAGCGTGCGCGTGCTGAGCACGAAGATGGACGCCTAGAAGAGAGCCTTCCTCGATCAAGCTACTTTTTAATCTCTGGTCGAAAAGATTTTTCTCGGCGAAGGCCGCGCCCAAAGGGCCTATTCGGCTTCTTTAATATCCCGCATGCAGATCGGCAGCGGAACAGAGCGGCTAAGCGCGTGTCGGGCTAGCGCGGGGTCGGTAGAAAGGGCATTGTCTCGGCTCGCAGATGCAGTGGCACCGGGTTGGCTCGGTAAAGACGAGCTGGGCTCTTTTGACGGATGATCGCCTTGGGGGGCGGAGACATGACCGGCTTGCAGAGATTTGAGAGGGCGGTCGTTGTTCAGGTTGGCCGCCCCAGTTCCGAGCGTATCGTATTCGATGTCAACCAGGCGGCGGCTATCCTGATGCGTGACCTTCATCGTCGGACCGAGAAACGGAAGGTAGCGATGGACGCTTGTCTGCAGGTATTGCGTGGCAAGGCCCATCCACCAGCTGCTCGAAAGGCTTTTGTGGCAGCCGCGCTTGAAGCAAAGATCCTGCGCAGCGATTGAATGCTGTTAGCGCATCAAGGCTTTGATGCTTCGAGTGGAGGTCGCAGAAATTTGGGGGGGCTCGGAACGCAGCCTTCCTCCCTCGCCGATATGGAGGTTCTGCCAATCGCACGCGCTGACGAGGACGTGATTCGCGTCGAGACCTGTCGATCCGTAGGTGATCAGCACGCAGCGCATCGTTCCCAATCAGATGATGGAGCAGATCTCGGCTACTACAGGCCCATCGAAGGATGGGTGCGTACATTTTCCCCCGGCAATATGAAGTCGCGCGGCTTACGATCCGACACCTGATCCTAGACGGTCCAGGACGCCGGCGAGCTGGCACTTCGCGGCAGCGGAAAGTGGCTTGATTGGCCGTGGTGGCTCGGCGGAACAAATTCCGAGGAGCTCGGCGATTGCGTATACGACGCGAAGGCTCGAGAACGTCTTAAAAAGCTCCCACAGCGGGGCCAGGGTGGCGTCGATCCGGTGTGCTTCCGCGTGGTCGCCGTGCTGAGCGGCTCTGACCATCCTCAGGCACGGGTCGGGCAAGATGCCACCGAGGACGCTGTACCATGTATCGGCTCCGGCGATCAGGGCTTCGGTGGCGTTCCAGTCGCCGCTGTAGCCGATCGAGAATCCTTTCGGCACAATTTTTTTCTGGTGCGCAAGTTGGCCTTTGATGGCATCACCCCGGTCGGCCGAGTTCTTTATAGCGAGGATCTCAGGCAGGTGTCCCAGACGCTCGATGAGCGCTGGCGTGAAGCGAAAATGCGTGTTTGCGGGATTGTCGTAGATCACGATCGGCAGACCGCTGTCGCGCGCCACCGTCGAAAAATGCTCGAAAACTTCGTCCTCCGTGAGCGGGGTGTAGGAAACAGCCGCGAGCAACCCCGCGGCTGCGCCGAGGGCCTTCGCATCACTTGCACATTTTACCGCTTCATCGGTGCGCAAAGCGCCCACGCCGATCACGAGCGGGACTCGTCCACCTGTCTCGTCCAGCGCCTCGCAAAGCGCCCGGCGGCGATCTTCGCGCGACAAATACATATAGGTGCCGGTGCTGCCGAGCAGGCCGATGGAATCCACCTTTGCTGCGCAAAGCCGCGCTATCAGCTTTCGAAGCGCCAGGATATCGACGCCGCCATCGCTGTCGCTTGGCGTTATTGGGAAGGCCGAAAGGCCGCTCAGGAAAGCCATGCTGAAGCTCCCGTTATTACATTGGGTGAAGCGTTTGGCATCAGACCCCCGTCCAGCGCCTGCTCTAGATCCGCGATCAAATCGGCGGCGTCTTCGAGCCCTACCGACAGACGCATGAGATCGTCGCCGACTCCGTCAGGCAAATGCGCGTCCTTGCGAATTGACTCGCGCGAGCGGGTCAGGCTTGCTGGATGATAGATGAGACTGTCAGCGTCGCCGAGGCTGACCGCTCGGATGATCAGCTTGAGCCGGTCCATCATACGGCGCGCGCCCTCGAACCCCGTTTGGAGGCCGAGAGCCAACATGCCCGAGCCGTTCGACATCTGTCTGCGCGCGATCTCATGGTCGGGATGAGAGCCGAGAAATGGATAGCTAACCCAAGCCACAGCCGGATGCGCCTCGAGCGCCTGGGCGACCGCAAGCCCAGAGGCACTGTGACGCTCCATACGCAACGTGAGTGTCTTCAACCCGCGCAAGATCAGGAACGCCGACATCGGCGAGAGCGCTGCCCCGGTGAGATAGCGCAGGCCAGTTTCGCGCAGCAGGTGCAGTGTATTCACGTCGCCCAGTATCACACCGCCCAGCGCATCGCCATGGCCATTTATGTACTTGGTGAGCGAATGGATCACGAGGTCGGCTCCGAGTTCCAGCGGACGCTGGAGGGCGGGCGAGGCGAAGGTGCTGTCGACGGCGACCTTCACGCCGCGAGAATGGGCGTGTTCGGCAATGGCAGCGATGTCGAGGATACGGCCCAGCGGGTTGATTGGCGTCTCGAAGAACACGAGCCGGGTCCTGTCGGTGATGGCGCCATTGAGATTGCTCGGATTAGACAGGTCGACGGCAACGACCTTGATGCCAAACTGCGGCAGCCCCTGTTCGACCATGGCGAGCGTATTCGAATAGAGGGTCTTGTGGACAATGAGTTCGTCACCCTGCGAAAGCAGCGAAAGGATCAGCGTGCCGAAGGCTGCGATCCCCGAGGCGAGTACCAGCCCAGCTTCGGCTCCTTCGAGATTGGCGAGCCGCTTTTCGAGGATCTCGGTGGTCGGGTTGTATTCGCGTGCGTAAAGCCTTCCCCCAAGCGCTGCGGCGGCTTCGTTTGCTGCCACGCTTTCAAATCCATAGGTCGATGTGAGAAACACCGGCGTCTGAACGGAATTGGAAAAGCCGGCCGGATCGTAGCCATGATGGATGGCCCGGGTGGCGAATGCGAGACCGACGTCGTTCCGGGACGGCGTTGATGTTGTCTCGGCTTCAAGCTGATCTTCGGCGCTGTTCATCGGCTTAAGCCCTCTTGATTTCGGCGACAATGCCTTCACACTAACCCAGGTGAAACGTCCAGTTGGCGATGAAAGAAATGGTCCAGCCTTCTCCTTCCGCGTCGACAGCTCGCTCGCAAGGTCTGGGCGCGCGCCAGATCTGCGAAGCTCTTCGAGAGCAGATCCTGGGTGGAATCTATGAAACGGGCAGCCAGCTGCCGTCGTCCCGCGGCCTAGCAAATGAACTCGGTGTGTCGCGGACCACGGTCACCGTGGCATATGACCAGCTGGTCGCCGAAGGTTTCATCGAGGTCGTTCAAGGCGCAAGACCGCGCGTTGCATCTTCGCTAGTCCGGAGTAAAGAGACCAGCGCGGTGCCCAAACGGACTGGCCCCATCCATCTTTCTCGTTACGGCGAGCGACTGCGCGCCAGTCCCCCGCGGCGCGATTACCTCCCCAACCGCTTCAAGGTCGATTTCCGTTATGGCGACCTCGCCCCATCTGATTTCCCGGCGCTCACGTGGAAGCGTGCGATGAACGCGGCAATGTCACCAAGCCCCAAAAGGCTAGCTTATCACGATCCACGCGGCTCGCTTCGCTTGCGCCAGGCGCTGCAGGGATATTTGTGGCGTGCCCGAACGCTTAGCTGCCAGGTCGAGCAGATCCTCGTCGTAAGTGGATCACAGCAGTGCCTCGACATGTGCGCGCGCCTGCTGCTCGATCCTTCCGACAGCTTCGTGATCGAGGATCCCTGCTATAGAATGGCGCGCCAAGTCTTTGCCAGCACAGGAGCCACGCCCGTTGCTGTCCACGTCGATAGCGAGGGCATGAAGACCGAGCTGCTGCAGGAGATACCAGCGCGGCTAGCCTATGTCACCCCGTCGCACCAATTCCCGCTCGGCGGCGTCTTGTCGATTTCGCGGCGGTATCAGCTCCTCGAATGGGCTCGGCGCAATGACGCCTATATTATCGAGGACGATTACGATGGCGAGTACCGGTACGACATTCGACCGGTGCCCCCGCTGCATAAGCTGGAAGACCGCAGTTCCGTAATCTATGTTGGCACGATCTCCAAGACACTGTCGCCGATGCTGCGCATCGGCTACCTGGTGGTTCCGGCCGAGTTGCAAGACGTCTTTGCGATGGCCAAGCAGCTTCTCGACAGGCATTCTCCGGTTGCGGAACAGGAGGCCCTGGCCTCACTCATTGAGAGCGGTGGTTATGAAAGGCACGTGCGCCGCGTCCGCCGTCTTAACGGGGAGAGGCGAGAGGCACTGCTTGCTGTCCTTCGACGTGCGTTCGCAGACAGCATTGCCATCGAGGGGGCCGATGCAGGGCTGCATGTCGTCGTCTGGTTCAAGGATCTTTCTCGGTCGCTGGAGGAGGTCATGGTTGACGAGGCGCGGCGGGTCGGGGTTGGCATCCATCCGATTTCATCGCTGTACATCCGAGATGAAGGCCGCGCTGATCGGATTGGATTGGTGATGGGCTATTCCGCCCTGACCATTCGGCAGATCGAGAATGGTGTTCGCCTCCTTGCTGGCGCTGTCCAACGGGTCAGAAGCTTTGCCGAAGATTCGGCAAGACGCTCTATGCGCGCCCTGACAGCGAGCGGGCCTGGCTCGTGACCTCAGAGTCGCGCCGGCATTGATCGCAGACTGGATCAGCAAGACTTGCCCGGACTGGCTCTGTCGGCCAGTCCGGGTCCAGGGCAGGAGTATGCCCTGGGACCGGGGAAGGGATTCTTGAGGAGCTCTCAAAAGGCGGTCGAAGCAAAGGCGCCCTCGCGACTGGCTTAAAGGGAGAAAGCGTTGTTGGATTTTTCGCGGATCGACGAAGAAATAGCAGAGATCGCACCTGACTTTCGCGCAATCAGCATTCTTGTTGACGCACAGGACAGTGCGCGAGGCGTCATGGCTCGGGACGTGTTGGGAGAGGCTTGCGACTTCGCCCGAGCGGGGGGACCCGCCTGGGGAGAAGCGCACTTGGCCAATTGGGCGGAGGCATACGTTCGGTTCGGCGCGAAACCAAACCGGACGCCGTGCTCGGCGCATGCATTGAAAAAACGGGTGGAGAAGGATGGTCGAATCCCGTCAATAAATCCTATCGTTGACCTCTACAATGCCGTGAGCCTGCGTTTCGCAATACCGATTGGCGGCGAAAATTTTGATGCATATGTCGGCAAACCGCGGCTGACGGTTGCCGTAGGAACGGAGTCTTTCCACACTGTTTTGAATGGCGAAACGGTCGTCGAAAACCCTTCCAAGGGGGAGGTCATCTGGCGCGACGATCTGGGAGCTACATGTCGCCGCTGGAATTGGCGGCAGGGCACGCGCACCCGGTTGGAGAGGGTGGGCGGCCGCATGTGGTTTATTTTGGAAAGCTTGGCGGCGATGCCGGAAGAGGCGCTCGAGCAGGCGGCTAACATGCTGGTGAGCGGTCTCAGAGAGCTGGCACCAGGGTGTAAGGTCTACAAGCAGGAAATCACACCGCTAAAGCCTGTCGCCGCCAGTGTCGACAGACGGGTCGGTTGAGGAACGTGCCCGCCCCCGGTATGATCGGTTCGCTCCCAACCAGTGTGCGTTCCTTTGCGGCTGGGTCTCCTGGCGCGAAGGTCAATGGGAGGTAACGCCTCTGGCCATTTCGTGCTCAGCAGGCCAGCGGAAGGTGCACCGCATTCATAATTTGACCCAGCGCCATGGTCCAAAGATTGCGCACTGCTTTGATCAATTTCGACGTCAGGCGCCAGTCCTGGCACTCCAGCCAGTACAACATCTCGTGGCGAAAGCCGGATGGAATTCAGATCGAAGCGGTCGCGAGACATCTGCCATCCTTGGGCAGACTCGTGGCTCCGCCGAGGAGGGGATGCGGATGACGATTCATTCCGCTTGCCTTATCGGAGGGCGACCGCGGCAGTTGTACCCGATCCGCCCTCGGCCGCGTGTGCCTGCCGTGCGGCAGTGCTCGGTCGCCGACATGACCCTGAGCTGCCGAGGCTGAACTGGCCTGCATGCGCGACCTTATAGGCAGGCCGGGCAGCACGGATCATGTCGGCGATCTCAATCGAGTGGCCGCACGGGCGAGCTTTCCGCTTCCTTGAAAGGCTAAGTTCTCGCGCGGACTGGCCTGCAGCGTATCTACAGGTCGGGCTTGCGTAGAGGGCCGTGTGTGTCGAGCTTGCTTCCCCCAGAGGGCCTGGGTAATTTCCGACGTCGCGCCGGCCTCAAAGCGTGGCGAAGCTGTGACGCAGCGGTGCCGGCCCGACCCTTGACGGTGTTGGCGCTGCTGCAGTCTCGGCGACGATTCGATGGATCTGCAGCGTCGGGTAATCGCGTGCTGCCCCGGGAACAGCCAGCCGCCGCACCGGCGCCTGAACTTCCATCCGTAGCGCAGTCGGCCAAGCCGGCCGGCCGACAGCATGGCATCACGGCACCGTGCGCGGTGCCACGCTCGACAGGAAGCACCATGCGCTCGTTGTGGCCGTGGCCATAATGCGCCGGGCGCTCGTACTTCCTTAAACGAGCCGCCGAGGTGCGCCATCTCCGGCGTAGATTTCTTCAACAGCACCATCAGGGCCGCCAGAGGCTACCCCTGGTTCTATCTTTATCCGGCAACTCGATCGGTAGCACTACGCTGGCGACGGCGGAGCCACGGACGGTTGAGCCAGACATGTCGGGGCGCAGAAGCCGTGGAGGGCCTCTCTGTTGGATCGCCAAACTATTAGCCCAATGATCCGGCCCGCCAGGCCACTTCACCAACTGGACGGCTACAAATGCAACTAACTGGCTGTTTCCAGAGGGCCAGATTGCAAGTATCTAATCTGTAACGCACACACGGAGTTCCGCCGATGTAGCCTCTCCGGCCTTCCGAGATGATGATGATATCGATTTCCTGCGAGCGAGCATCCGCGCAGCGCCGCTGTCGAACTTAGTCTCTGCCACGGCCCAATGCTCTTCGCCTCGTCACCGCCCTCTTGCTTGATGAGAGGGCGAGCACGGCGTGATCTACGGGCACCTCGCGAAGGCTGATCCGCAGGTGCCGTGTTCCGCCGCTGGGCGACGGCTTGGCCATCTCATGGGGCCGGACACTTATGCGACGCCGGCATAGTATGCGGCCAAGCAGGAAGCCGGGAAGGTCGTCCGACTTGGAATTACATCGCCGTCCACGCCTATGATCCGGTCGAGTTCTTCGAGCATGCGGGAAGACTGCTGGACGTCGTGAATGGCCTGACTGACCACCACGAGGGCGAGCGCGCCTCGCTGGGCGGTGTCGGCACGCCCGCCGGATTAGTACAGGCGCAACTCTCGCGGGATCGTTGGCTTGCGCATGCCGATCACAAGGCTGGAGAGCAAGTGCAAACTGACTCGGAACCGGAACGCTGCCGATCGCGCTGGCGTGGCTGCGGGCCTTGCGGCGAGC
Source organism: Mesorhizobium sp. WSM4833 (assembly GCF_055811095.1). Taxonomy (NCBI): domain Bacteria; kingdom Pseudomonadati; phylum Pseudomonadota; class Alphaproteobacteria; order Hyphomicrobiales; family Phyllobacteriaceae; genus Mesorhizobium; species Mesorhizobium sp. WSM4833. The sequence goes on along the minus strand of NZ_JBVVQG010000018.1, from coordinate 78,593 downwards.
GAACGGGCATCTGACCGCGAGATCGTCGCTTCCAGAATAATCATGAACTTTGTCGGAATGAACCAATGATGCCAGAACTGACCCCATTCGCCCTGTACCTCGCCGAGGCCTCCGTGCTCGCCATCACGCCCGGTCCGCGGAGACTCTATGTTATAGCCCGCAGTCTCGCCGGCGGTCACGCCGATTGCGTTCAACACGCTGGCCGACATGTTGCCCTTGTTACCAGCGGCATTCAAGGCCGCACGGCAGCGCGTCCTGGATGGATCCAGAGCCTGAGGGAGGGGGCGGAGAGGCGCGCTATGATCGCGCTGGGCACCTCGCCACGAAGAATCAGCCTGCCATATCAGTTTGGCTCCGGATCGGTCCAGCATCCTTTCCGGGCGCCTACTCTGCGGAAGCAACTGGATAGCCTCGAGCGATCTTCCGTCATTTCGCAGCAGATCAATGTTCTCAAGAGGCGCGGCAGGATCCGTTGCGTGAAAGTCGGCTCACAATGAATCACGATCGTGTGGATATAGAGCGGGTCAGTTCGATTGGCTCGCCTCCCTATGCCGATCATTTCGGCCAAACGGCAGAGGCCAGTCAGCCGAGAATGGCGGCCGCCTTGATGAAAGAAAGCCACCCCGTGCGCCAGGCGCCACTTCGGTTTGCACTCGACTACATGGCGGCGCCGGGACTTGACGTCAGGACGTTCTTCGCGCTCGCCCGCGATCTCGGTCTGACCGACGTGCAAATCCGGAATAGTCCCTGCAGCAAGGCTGTTGTGCGCGGCAAGCCGCCGGCGGATGTCCGGTCTGCCGCTGCCGAAGCGGGCGTCACGATTATCTCAGTCAACGCCCTACAGCGGTTCAACGAATGGACTCCCGCCCGCAAGGCCGAGGCCAGCAAGCTCGCCGATTATGCGGCCGCTTGTGGCGCTCAGGCGCTCATGCTGGTGCCGGTGAACGACGGTTCGTGGTCCGCCAATGGAGGGCGCAATGGCAATCTGCGCGCCGCCTTGAAGGCGCTCAAGCCGATACTTCAGTCGCGGGGTCTGATTGGACTCATCGAACCGCTGGGCTTCCAGACCTCCTCGCTTCGGTCGAAGAACGAAGCGGCCAACGCTATTGCCTGGGTTGATGGCCAGTCCGTCTTTCGGCTCGTGCACGATACATTCCACCACACGCTCGCCGGCGAGACGTCTTTCTTCTGCGATCTGACAGGTCTCGTGCACCTTTCAGGCATAAACGATCCAACCTTCTGGGTTCACCCAGATCGCATCCCGGGAGGTTCCGACAATTGCAGCCAGATCCGGGCGCTACTTGATGGCGGCTATGCGGGTCCCTTTTCTCTCGAGCTCGTCGAGGAAGTCCACTCGTTGAATGACTCTGTAGGCGCATTTGCCGCCAGCATCGATCTCATCCGAAATGGGCTACTGGCGCGAATGCCGGTCTAAGGCGCGTAGGCACTTGAGCGGACATGTCATTCGAGATCGCTCCTGTGTCTCGCTCATGCAGATGCTTGCCGGACCGCCTTGGGCGGCAGGCAGTCGATGGGTCCGCAGAGGGCGGCGGACTATCGCAGTGTTCGGACGAAGGAGCAACTGGTGGCGGACTTAGGGCGAGTGCGCGAAGCCAACCGCAGGTGCCGCGGTCGCGCAGCTGCGGTTTCACCTAGCCTGGCGACACCCAGTTCCTCCGACCACATGTGCCGGTGCCAGACCCGTAGCTATGAGCTCTCGGATGTCGGACAAGATTGCAGGGTTATTGCAAGCCCAGCTTCCTCTTCAGTTCCGCGTTCTCCTTGCGCAGGCGTTCCGCGAGCAGGCTCTTCAGTCGGCTGTTTTCTTCCTCAAGAGCGACGAGGTCCTTCAGATCGTCACCAACCGATACAGGCAGCACAGCTTTCTTCCATTGATAGTAGGTCTGTTCCGAGATACCGGCCTGCTTTACGGCGCTCTTGTGAGTGGCGCCGCCACTGATAGACTTCTGGATCAGGGCGAGCAGCTGGGCGCGCTCCTTTCCAGAGTAGATCTTACGTCCGGTCCGAACGGCCGCTGCTTCCTCCGCCTGAGACGCCGCATCGGGCACATTCTTCCGAACAGGCGGCCTGGACTCCGCCTCCGCTTTCGGCGACCGTTGGGCATTCTTCTTCTGAGGCCTCTCTACTTTGGCTGCCGGTTGCATAGCGGTTGCTATTGGTTCTGCGTCCAGGGAATTTGCCATGAGATACTCCGCTCGCGGTTTGTGAATGTGTTCAGCATCAAGCGCTACAACACTTGAGTCAACAGGGCGACCATTTGGCAACTCCATCTCCTCGAGTTCCCTTGTTGTCTCGGCCATTGCTGCGGTAAGATCGACATTGCTCCAGATCGAACCACTCCGCTTTTGAGAGCTGCGCTTCTGTTTGATCTCCACCGTGAAAGTTCGGGGCTGCCGCCTCATAGGTCGTTCCTTGTTGAACACGAATTATGCAGTAAGTCGCGGCAGACGACGAATGAAGGTCTGGCCGCCTCTTCTGTAGCCGAGCTATATGCATCCGACCGCCCGAGCAAGCCCTGCTGGCGACGCACACTCCGGGAACGGACCGATTCCTATGAGCACCTGAGAGCAAACAGGCAATGCCATCTCGGACCGAGGCAGAATGCAAAGCTACCTCCCGTGTTTTCGATGGTAGAGCGACGGCTGGCATCCGAACTGAAAGGAGCTGCTCAAGAGTTGCGATCCAATCTGCGCTGGCAGTGCCGGACGGCATACCTCCGAAGGCCGGCTCTACCGACGCTAGCCCACTGATCAAAAAACAGAGAACCGACATCGGTTGCCGCCGATAACGGACAACTGCCCATACTTAGCGCGCGGGGGAGAGTGGAGGGCATGAGCCCTGTCGAACTCGCACCCAGCGTCGTCCGGCAGCGGCGTGGATGATAGGCTTTTTCGACAAGAACGGAGCCTGACCGAAGCTACTCGTCGCTGCCGCGACCGTGCCACGAGGACCGGCGGCCGCCTGGTCGGAACGCCAGGCTGACCGAGTTTGAATTTCGCGGGCTCACGCAGCCGTGTCGTGCGCAATCGGGAAAGCCAATATAGGCACGCCTTGGGCAAGACGTTTTCCAGGCCCGCGCAGCGCATAAATTCCCCAAGCCTTTACCGGGCCGCTATGCTCTTGGCAGCGAGTTTGCCAAGCTCACGATATGTCCGGAAAAATTGTTCCCCTTTCACGCCGAGCTTCAGGCCGCTTCACTTGTGTTCGCCTCCTCCTGAAGGCCGGCCAACCCGCTTTTCGCGTTCGATCGATGACGCGTAAGGCCGACCAAGGCCTTGATGTCGACGGTCAGGTTTGAGAATGCCGAAGGACGCACGCCTGGTTGCCTCCCCGGCTGCCAGGCGAGGCGATCACGGAGATCGTTGAGCCATCACCAAGCATCGCAGCTAAGGCGCCAAAACTGCCCTCGACCGGCTTCGCAACGCGCCGCTCCTGGTCGGGACACTGGATAAAGCGAAAGAGCCATTTTGGTGGGCCCGTTATACTTCATCCAGCAAACGATCGGCGCCTTGACGGACGCGAGCAGCTGGATGCATCCGAATTTAACGCCCACAACTGACCGAGCGTCTTTGTAAGAGCTGCACGCTTAGCTTCATCCTGACGTGATTGACTGGAGGAGATTCCCCAGCACGGCTTTGCTGTCGATCTGCATGAGCAGAGCCTACACTTCATTTGAAATGTGCATACCGTCCCGAGTGGAATGCGCGGCAATTATGAATGTCGGCCATGGCGATAGATCGCATCATTTCAGATGTTTTCCGGCAGATAGATGTCAAACGGCAGAAATGTCTGCCCCGGCGTCTCCGCAGTGCCGGTCTTGATGGCGCGATCCATCAGCAACATCAGCTCTTGGCAAAGTCGGCGCAGCGGCGTCGCCACCGCCATCGTAATGATATCGTCCGCGAGGGCCGACCGCGACTCCGGCGTAATTTCATTCACGATCGCGACGAGGTCCTGGCCTTTGTCTTCTTCCCGGAGCGCGGAGATAGCCCCCTCCATGCCGCCGCCAGCCATGTAGAAGCCGACGAGCTCAGGTTCCCGGTGCATAAGATCTAGCAGCGCCTCATAAGTGATCTGTCGCTTTTCAAGATTGACGAGCGTATCCACCAACTCGAATGCTGGCTCGTTCTCACGGAAATAGGAGCGAAACCCGCTTTCCCGCAGCTCATGACCCTGGAAACGGTGGCTGCCGACGAAAACGGCCACCTTGCCGGTCCGTTTAGCGACCTTGGAGAACATCCAGGCTGCCGTGCGACCGACGCTGCGGTTGTTGAGACCTATGTACCCCTCGCGCACGCCCGCGGCGAAGTCAGAAAGCAGCGAAAAGACCGGGATGCCTTTCGCCTTGAGCTCCTCGACTGCTGCGGTGATCTTCGGATGATCTGGCCCCACCATGGCGATCGCGTGGCATCGGCTACCAAGATCCTTAAGCAGTGCCGTGAGATCCCCAGGCAAATGTGAAGGCGCAAATTCGATGAGCGGAATGCCGTGGAAACAGTGGGCCGAACTGACAGACGCCTCGACCTCGCGCGCGAACTCCTGGTAGAAATACTGGCCCGGTTTTCTCAAGATGAAGCCTAGCCGGTAGCGCGGCAGGTCCTGCCGCATGCGCTGTTTGATAAGTCCCGCATTATGATAGCCGATCGCGTGGGCCGCGTGGTGAACGCGCCGCATGGTCTCCTCCCGCACCGGAAGGCGAGCGTTCAGGACCCGGTCGACCGTTGCCACGCTCACCCCGGCTTCGCGGGCGAGGTCGGCAATTGTAGGGCGCTTTGCCGTCGCTCCAATTTTGATCGGGTGGCTCTCCGTCATCAGCTGCATCCCGGCGGCGGATTGAGGCCTGAACATTTCGGCATCCCCTCCGATCGACGGTCCATACAGTGAACAGCGCTCCGGACGCACCTGGGCGCGTCTCGGTCTACGGTCAGTTTTCTTAGGGCCTTCATGTTTCTAGTCCTCACCGCATTGGTGCTTCTGATCTGTGGCCTCGCGAAGCGCTGTGTAGACCCAGCGAGCCGATTGTTTGGTGCTGGTGAGCCCGGCGAGTTGGCTGGTCGCGCTGCAGCAATCTTGCCGGGGCGAGGGGCGCTTAATCTCTCGGGCAACCCCTGAAGGCGGATTTCATGCGCGATTCGTCCAGTTCACCTTCCCAGCGGGCGACAACCAGCGAGGCCACCGCGTTGCCGACCACGTTCGTCAGCGCCCGGCATTCGGACATGAAGCGGTCCACGCCCAGGATCAGAGCCATCCCAGCAACGGGAACGCTTGGTATTACGGAGAGCGTAGCGGCCAAGGTGATGAAGCCGGCGCCTGTTATACCTGCGGCTCCCTTCGAGGAAAGCATCGCGACGAGCAATAGGAGGATCTGGTCATTAACCGACAAGTGCGTGTTCGTCGCCTGGGCCAGGAAGAGGGCGGCGAGAGTCATGTAGATATTGGTGCCGTCCAGATTGAAGGAATATCCAGTGGGGATGACGAGACCCACGATGGAACGCTTGGCGCCGGCCTTCTCCATCTTCTCCATCAGCGAGGGCAGCGCGGCCTCCGAGGAGGACGTTGCCAGGACCAGCAGTAGCTCTTCCTTGATGTAGCGCACGAGAGAGAAAATCGAGAAGCCGTTATATCGGCAGACGGCGCCAAGAACCCCGAAGACGAAGAGGAAGGCGGTGAAATAGAACGTCGCGACCAGCATGGCGAGGTTGGCCACCGAACCGATGCCAAATTTGCCGATTGTGAAGGCCATGGCGCCGAAAGCACCGACGGGCGCAGCCCGCATCAGGATGCCGACCAGCTTGAACACCGGCGCGAGAAGCGCCTGAAGCAACGAAAGCACAGGCTTGCCCTTCTCGCCGACCATCGCGAGAGCGATGCCGAACAGAACCGAGAAGAACAGGACCTGCAGGATGTCGCCGTCCGCGAAGGCACTAACGATCGTTGATGGAATGATGTTCATTACGAAGCCGGTCACCGACTGGTCATGCACCTTGGCGGCATAGTCCTTTACGGCTTGGGAATCGAGCGAGGCCGGATCGATGTTCAGTCCGGCACCTGGCTGAACGACGTTTCCGACAATGAGACCGACAATCAATGCGAGACTCGAAAAGGTGAGGAAATAGATCATTGCCTTGCCGGCGACCCGGCCGACCTTCTTGAGGTCATTCATGCCGGCAATGCCGGTTGTTACGGTTAGAAAGATCACCGGCGCGATGATCATCTTGACGAGCTTGATGAAGGCATCGCCGAGCGGCTTCAGGCTCTCGCCGACGTCCGGGTAGACATACCCGACTGCGATACCCAGCGCGATGGCGGTAAGCACCTGAATGTAGAGCTGCGCGTAGAAGGCCTTGCGGGGCGCTGGACCCGCGCTTCGGATTGGTGAAACCAACAGCTTTTCTCTCCCTGACCGGATCGGGCTGGGCCTCCTCCCTTCCCGCACTTCTCGCATCGCGGCGCTCCGGTCACGCGCTGCTGGCATGTCGCCGCAAGTCTTGTGCCAAGTGGAGGCTCGCACCCCAATACGCGTATTCCTCCGCTCGGTGAGGCAGCCTCAGTACGGGCGGGTTGTGCGGGTTTCCGCATCCTTGACGGCATCTCGGGCGAAATCCCGCACGTACGCCCAGCTTTGCACCCATGGCTGGAGCTTGGCAGCAACCAGGCGGTAACCCGGAAGCCGCCGTGCCCGTTCGCTTCTTGGTCGCACTTGCGACCCGTCCAGGCGCGGAAGTGGAGGACTCCCTACACTAGCGGATTCTTACTGCTCTCCCGCTGCAACCGTGACCTCTCGACGGGTCATCGATAAGACCGAATAGGTCGCCGGACCTCGCGCATCGGTGCGAGTCAGAAGAGGCTTCTTAGCGCCAACACTTTTGCCGCTCGACGACACTCCAAGCCGTACGTCTGCCCAACGCGCCCCAATGCCGACAGCATCCCGCAAGCTTCGATCTCGGCAGGCTTAGCGGCCGGGCATCGCTGAAAAAGCCGGGGTAGCTTTGCCTATCGACGTCGATTTGTCGGCAAAATCTCAGTTGATGGAATTCTGTCATGTCCGCCTGCTTTCCTTGCAGAAATGCGAGAAAAGCTCGGTTGACTAGCCATCCTCATTCCCGCTCTGTAGGCCAACGTGTGGTTGCGCCCCGGAGCCTGAACCGCGCCTCAGTTCAGTAAGGATAGCCAAGCCATGCATCAAGCCTTGCCTCCGGCCTCTTTCGTGCTTTCCCCTCGTCAGAGCGTGACGGACGCCCAAAACAGTGACCCACTCTTGATCCTATGCAAGGCAGTATGTCAGCTGCGAAAGTCTGGCGCATTGCCGCCGACACATCACGACTACCCGCATCAACGTCAAGCGTTCCGGCAAGCGGCACCCACGCGCGAGCAAGTTCGCCAATCATGCGGCGGCTCGTGGGGCGAAGACATGCTTGTTGATGCCGGCCATCGATGGCTCGGACCCTGATGCCATCCGGTGCGTCTACGCCGGGGGACATCGCAGATCCAGGTGGCGCGGCGTTGCTGTCGCGGCCCAAGATCGAGGATGACATGCCAGATCGGAACAATGGTCGCCAAGCTGAAGACGATGCTGAGGAGACTTCGTCAAGCTTCACATCACTCCACGACTCCAAAAGCGCTGACTGCGAACCCGCCATTCTGCCGTCGCGCGCGAGCGCGCTTGCGGGCATCCACGAAATTTCGAAGGCACTCACCGCCTCCTCGGCGCTCGAGGTCAGGTTGGCCAAGGTCGTAGATCTGCTGCGATCGTTTCTTCAAATGCGGCACGGCATCATCTCACTTGTCGACTCTGATGGCGAACTGGAAATCATCGCTGGCGCCGACCAGACCGAGAGTTGCAGTGAGCGCTGCCGGACGTACCTGCCGCGGAATGCAATCGACCAGGTTTTGGCGACGGATAAGCCGCTGGCCACCGAGAACATCGCGGTTCATTCGGCTTTCACCGCGGCCGACAGGGACGTGCTCGGGGCTTCCGACGACATACCAGTGTCCTTCATCGGCGTTCCCATTCGCGTCGATGCAAATGTGGTGGGCACGCTGACCGTCGACCACGCACTGCGCCATGGTTCAAGAGTTTGGCTCGATTACGGCCTATGTCTGCTCCCGTTAATCGCCAACCTGGTAGGGCAGACGGTGAAGTCGCATCGCTCTTTCGAGAGCGACCGCGAGCAACCGGTGGCAAGGCAGGACCCCCTGCCAAAACAGAAGCGCCTGGCCCCGCAGCGTAACACTCACGTGGAGGGGATGATTGGCGACAGTTTGGCGTTGCGCGGGCTGCTTGAGAAGGTCGCGCTCGTAGCCAAGGCCAAGATTGCGGTTCTGTTGCGAGGCGAATCCGGTACCGGGAAGGAGCTGGTCGCCAAGGCTATCCACGAATTGTCCCCGCGCGCCAAGCGGCCCTTCATCAAGCTCAATTGCGCGGCGCTGCCCGAGACTGTGCTGGAATCCGAATTGTTCGGCCATGAGAAGGGTGCGTTCACGAGCGCGTTCAACTCTCGCAAGGGGCGCTTTGAGCTCGCCGACAAGGGGACATTGTTCCTGGACGAGATCGGCGAGATTTCGGCCTCGTTCCAGGCAAAGCTGTTGCGCGTGTTGCAGGAGCAGGAGTTTGAGCGCGTCGGGGGCAACCAGACCATTAAAGTCGACGTCCGCATCATCGCCGCCACAAACAAGAACCTGGAAGAGGCAGTTGCCAGAAACGAGTTCCGTGCCGACCTCTACTACCGCATCAGTGTTGTTCCCTTGCTGGTGCCGGCGCTACGCGAAAGGCGCAGCGATATTCCGCTCCTTGCCGCTGAGTTTCTCAAGAATTTTAACGATGAGAACGGCCTTATGTTGACGTTCGATCCGAGCGCAATCGACGTGCTGATAAACTGTGACTTTCCCGGCAACATTCGCGAACTGGAAAATTGTGTGTATCGGACCGCCGTTCTGGCGGCGGGGCCATCAATCGGGAAAGAGGACTTTGCGTGCTGCCAGGGCAAATGCTTCGCCGAGGCGCTGCATAATTGCAAACTTGGCAAAGTCGCGCTGCAACCTTCGCCGGTCGGGCCGCTGGCACTGGGTCGGGCCGTACCGCCGGCTGCTGGGATTAGTTCTGCCGCCGTCGCAGCCCCAGACACCCTGGGGCAGTCGCCGCTGAACGCAGCTGGGATCGTCCACTCCGCGAGAATGGCCGATGCCGAACGTGTCATCCAGGCAATGGAAAGATGTGGCTGGGTTCAGGCAAAGGCGGCACGCCTGCTGGGACTGACGCCGCGCCAGATTGGCTACGTGTTGAGGAAATACGGCATCGAGATCAAGCGTCTTTGAACAAATCACCGAGCCGAGCATCTGGGACAATAAAGCATTCGTGCCTTGGCGCCTTGAGACGAGTGATGCGGTGCTCGTCCAATTCCGATCCGATCCCATAGGCCGCGCTGCCCCCACGGTAGTCCCCACGAGCGGTCCGACGGCGGCGCTTTCGGTGGTCCAGCCTATGTCACGATCCCAACGCGTGCCCGACACACGGAAACAGAAACTGAGAAAAATTGATGTCTGATGCAAAACTTCAAGCTGTGCTTTCTTCCCTTTCGCAAGTCGCGAGACAGTTGGATGTTCTGCTGTCCGACAAACCGGCGTCTGATCCTTGTTGCGTCAAGCTAAACACGAACGAGAACCCGTTTCCGTTGCCGGAACCCATAATGCAAAGTGCGATGGCCGCTCTCGGACAGCAATATCTATATCCAGAAGACGACAACGCCAGCTTGAGGCAAGCAGCGTCGGAAGCCTACGGCGTCTCGAAGGATCAGGTGATCGCCGGAAACGGATCGTCTGAACTGCTCGGGCTTATCTACAGAGCTTTCCTGGTTCCAGGAGACAGAATGGCGATGTTGTCGCCGGGGTTTTCGTTCAACCGCAAACTTGCCCGTTTGCAAGGTGCCCAATTCATCGAAATCGGATGGGGCGCGGATCATTCCTTGCCCGTCGACGACTTGCTCTTGGGACCGGCAAAAGATGCCAAGTTCATTCTCCTGGCTAACCCAAACAATCCCACCGGAACGTTCGTTCCTGTGGCCGATGTCGAACGCCTGGTATCACAATCAGACCGCCTGATTGTGTTGGATGAGGCGTATGTCGATTTTGCACCGGACAATGGTCTGCATCTCCTCAATCGTTATCCAAACCTCCTGATCTTGAGAACATTTTCGAAAAGCTATGCCACCGCCGGCATTCGCGTCGGTTTCGGACTTGGCCACCCTGAAGTCATTGGCAGGCTGCGGGAGCTCCAGAACGTCTTCAACATGAACGTGATCGGCCAGGCTGTTGGCATCAGCGTGCTTGGGCACCGCGGCGCCTACGCCGAGAACCATAAGCACATCAAGCATGAAAGACAGCGAGTGACAGTGGCACTGTCGAAACTTGGATTTTCCGTAATACCTTCTCACGCAAATTTCCTGCTAGCGCGTGTGCCAGCCGGGCAGGAAGGCTCATGGTGGCAAGGAGCCTTGGAAAGGCAAAAGATACTCGTTGCCTTCTTTGAGGATGCAGGGCTGGAAAATTACATCCGCGTCAGCATCGGTACAAAAGCCGAGATGGATGAATTTCTCGAGGTCGCCACAGAGATAGCTGCAACGGCGAAGGAAACGACCCCGTTGTGCCGGCCGTCGGCGGCGGCCGCTTCTGCCTTAAGTCGGTAGTTCCCCGGCGATTTCAGCGCACCATTAATTTGAATTTGCCCATTGCGAGCCACGAACTGTTGCAAAGAGTTGGAGAAAATCCGTGAAGAATGCCTTCCCCGGCGGCCTGACCTTCGGCATATTCGACCATCTGGACGAGGACGGCTGCGAGATTGCCCGGCAATACGCCGATCGTCTGAGTTTGGCAGAGGCGTGCGACCAGCTTGGGTTCTACGCATATCATCTGGCAGAGCACCACTGCACACCGCACGGGATGGGGCCATCGCCGAATCTGTTCTTATCCAGCGTCGTTCAACGCACCCGGCACCTTCGCGTCGGCCCGATGGTAATGCTCCTTGCCCTTTATCATCCACTGCGTGCGTTCGAGGAGATCTGCATGCTCGACCAATTGAGTGGTGGCCGGGTCGAACTGGGCATAGGGCGCGGCTCTCTCCCAGTCGAACTGGGTTACTTCGGGATTGCTGCGGAGGCGGCGCCAGGTCACTATGCGGAAGCCAGTGAAATCCTTATCAAGGCGATGAAGGGCGACACGCTGTCCTATCGCGGCCGCCATTTTGAATTGAATGACGTCCCTTTGACGCTGAGATCGCATCAGCGCCCCCATCCACCGACATGGATCGCCACCAATAGACCCGAGTCGGCCAGCTGGGCCGCTGCTAGTGGCGCCAACATCGCGTGCCTGGGACCTGCCTCTTCGGTTCGCAGAATTACGGATGCATTCCGAGCCTGCCTGAAGCACAGTGCCGACGCGGACGAGCGAAGGCCATTTCTTGGGATGCTCCGCATGGTCGTGATCGCGCGATCGGAAACGGATGCCTATGCGCTCGCGGCACCCGCTTACGATCGATGGCTCAAGAGCTTCAGGTTCCTCTACGATCTCAATGCGCTTCAGACGCCCCCAAATCTGCCGCTGAGCTTGGATGCAGCAATCGAGAGCGAGTTGTGCGTGGTGGGGACGGCATCTTCCGCGCGACAAGCTCTTCTTGATCAGCTCGAAGAGGCCGGTGCTAATTATCTACTTTGCCAACTTGCATTTGGAAATCTGTCCTTAGACGCTTCGCTATATACCGCAAGGACGATCCAATCTGAAATCATGGCTCGAGTTACCTGACGTGCAATGCGCGTTTCGCGTTCGGAGTTGCATTTATCTGGTGCTCCGGTCCCGCTAGTGATGCCGACATTGTGCAACGACCGCGGCCGATGCTGCAGCGCGCCGGCCGATTTCCATTTAACCCCCTAAATTGTTCAGCCGGCCAAAATTCCACAGCCGTTTGTCGTTCTCTAACAGAGCGTTTCGCATGCAACGCCATCGCCATCACGATCCAACCTGCGGCCCCATGGGCAATTGCTGAGATACCATTGGGCTTCCTCGCAGGAGCCGATTTGCGAGCAAGTCCGCCGCGGCTGGCATGCGTAGCTTTGCGCTACCTGCCGGCGGCTGATGATGCCGAGACGACTGACGGCTGGCTGCTGACTGTCCGCATGCTCGGCACGCCAATCCCATGGCTCCTGAAACGTTCCGATCCATAGGCCGACGTTTGCCTTCTCGGCTTCGCTCTGCTGCACTGCATACGCGCCGTGGCTGTAACGAAACCAGTCGAGTGCCTGGCCGTGCTCGACCATCCAGGCGGCGACGCCGGCGCCGTCGGCGCGCCGGCAGTCGCCGACAAAACGGCCGTAGCGGTCCCAGGTGACGAAGCTGCAATGCACTGGCCTCGAGGCCGCTAGGAACTTATCCAGTGCTTCGGCGGCTTGGCGGCCGCAGGCATATTCGAAGCCCTTGGCGTCGTCGCAATACTGCCGGCTTTCTGGCGCGTCGATTCCGTTAAAGCGGATTCGCTGTCCGTGAATTTCGATCGTGTCGCCATCGATCACTGACGCAACACCGGCGATCGGCGCCGGGCTCGGGCCATTCCAGTTCGCCAGATTAAACTCAGGCATGCGGTCGCCATGCTGCATGACGAACTGCGTGGCGTAGGCCGCCATCGCCGCCACGGTTACGACAATCAGCCGCTTTGGAATGCCCCCCAATTTGCGTACTCGCCGCTGCTTGGCGCCAGTCCGTTTGCGCCATTGGGCAGATCGATTGTCGTAGCGAGAGCTGTCCAACGTCCGCCGCCCCTACTCGCACCCGACGCCGTCGTGATCGCGGTCCAGCTTGTTGGGATCACCGTTGGTGATCTTCACCGGGCCAACCACGACAGCGTTGTTTCCCTTGCCGCCTGCGCAATCCAAATCACCGCCGCCCGCCCGTGACGATTGAGTCGGTGCTGCCGACACCCCTCGATACCTATTGACGACTGCGGCAGCGCGCACGCCGTCGCCCTCGATATGCGTGTTCTGACTGTTCGGATTGAACGGGTCGACTGTTTGGAGGAGCAGATTTGCATGGCCCGCGTCGCCGGCCGTGAGTGTCACCGTATCGTAATGGTTCAAATAGTCCGCTGCGCAGCCCGAGAAGAGCACTGCGCATAACACGCACGAAAATTCGCGCACGCCCATGAATGAATTTCCCCAACCCAGGCAAGATCATGCGCTATTTGGCTTTTGTTGTCGAATCCAGAGAGGTTCGCCCTTCCGTGCAGGCACCATTGCCGTCATTGCCGCGTCGTCTACAGTTGATAGATCAGAAAAGCCGGCTTCGGGGAGGATTACATGCGTGGCGCGCTCGTCTTTGGTTCCGTTCTTTCGTTGATCCTGTCATCGGCGCCTGCACTGGCCTGGTGGGACGGCGGGCACATGCAGGTCGCCGCCGTGGCCTACTCTAAACTGACGCCGCGGGCGAAGGCCAAGGTCGATGCACTGATCAAGCTGAACCCCGACTATCCGGGTTGGATCGCCGGCGTGCCCGATGACAAGAAAGCGCAATACGCCTTTGTTCATGCGGCCGTTTGGGCGGATGACATCAAAGACTCTGCCCACGGCTACACCAAGGACGACGACACGCCGACGGCGCAGAACATCGGCTACGCAGACAAAAACATGCACCGCTACTGGCATTTCAAGGACATCAGATTTTCGACCGACGGGACGCAATTCTCGGATGCCGATCCGATCAATGCCGTTTCGCAGATGAAGCTGTTCATCGCGGCGCTGCCGGCGACGTCGGCCGCGACCGATGACATTCGCTCCTACGACATGGTTTGGCTGCTGCATCTCATCGGCGACATTCACCAGCCGTTGCACGCGACGGAGCGAATTTCTGCGATCAACACAGATGGCGACCGTGGCGGCAATGAAGTCAACGTGACGCCGGCGACCGGCGAAACGATCGACCTTCACGCCTATTGGGATAGAATGTTCGGAGGTTACGTCTCCGTGCCCGGTGCGATCTTCGATGCTAATGACAAGGCCGGCATCTCGAAGCTCCAGGCCGACAGCGCAAAAGCCAAGCTGCTGGACCCGGACGCTTGGACCCAAGAGAGCTTCGTGCTCGGCAAGAACTTTGCGTATGCGGAGCCTGTGATGAGCGAAAACACCGTGGCCGTGCTAACCCGCACATATGAGACCGATGCGCGAAACGTTGCCAGAAGCCAGGCAGCGCTGGCGGCAGCAAGGCTCGCCAACGTTCTCAACGACGCATTCAAATAACGGACAAGAGACGGGCGAACTAAGAACAGGCGAGGGTGACGGTTTCGACGGTCACCCGCAGAACGGCAGGGCCATCGAATCGTGAAACTGCATAGGCCCCGACCTTATTTCAGCAGCAGACTACCCTGTCACCAAGCACACCTCTACCGAGGTAAGCGGGAGAAAAATTTCACGATCACTTTGCCAGCTTGCTCATCTGGCCTTCTTTGGCACATGATGCCGAGCCGGTGCCAATTCAACTGCGGGTGGCTTTAACGCCCGACGTCACGCCCTTGAAGGGAGACGATGAAGTCACGTTGTCGAGCATGGCGCACATCTTGTTCGGACCGTCAAAATTGAAGCCTAGACATCTCTGATCGGCAGCGCAGGCCAATACGCAGTCGGCATAGCCGCTCCGAACATTCGCGTAGGCGCCCCCGACCACTACTGTGTCCTTGGCGAAAACGAGGCTCGAGTACTGGAGATTCGCCTTGATTGCTCCCTTCGCCGCCATCACTGCGTCAGGACTCCTAACCAGAATCGACCCATTATCTTTCATGAAACAGGCGGCGTGTTTCTTATCGTAAGTGAGTGCTAAGCAGCGGCGATCTGCTTCGCATTGGGCTTGGCACTGTTCAAGCGAGATATTCCAGGCCGGCATACCCGGCAAATCGTTTCCCATAGCGTCCCATCCGTCCTGCTGCACAGACAGTTCTTCGGCCGCGGTAGCTGCTTCTTTCCGCTCATGGTCCATGTCGAAATCGCTTGGCGCGAAACTGGCCTTGTCGAGCCAAAGGCAACGGCTGGCGAGTTCTCGCGCTGAATTGTCGTCAAGGCCCACCGATGACAGTGTCTCGCTCGACGACACCGGTGCCAACGGCACCGACGTAGGTGAGGGTCTGTTGACAAGGCTTACCTGAACCTCGACGCCGGTGTTTGCCAGCCTCCGCGTGTAGCACCAGGCGGTGTTCCAAGTTGGAGCTTTCTCACTGTCAAAATGATGACCGGACTCGAGTTGCCAAGTGCTGCCGGCGTAGGTCACTTGGCGATAGGCGAACTTTACGAAATCGAACGTATCTGGATTGGCTGGGTCTGCGGGCGGCGGCGTCGGCTGCTCGATTGGGGGCGACTTCGGCTTGTCGGTCTTTCCCTCCTGGGCGATCGTCTCGCCACCCGGAATTCTGTCTTCTGATTTCTTCGTCTCTCTTGGCTCGTTTTCGTTCGGGTTTGACGGAATGTTTTGGGTGATCGGCGGTTCCGGTTGGGTCACCGTTGGGTCACGATCAAAGACCAGCCATACACCCACGCCGATCCCAATTGCGGCCATTGCGACGGCAGCGCCGCTAGCCATTCGCCGAAATGCATTGGCGCGAGCGATCTTGTCGTGCGCAGCTGCTTCTGCTTGCAGGGTTGGAATGGCCGACCGTTTGATCTGCAGATCGATAGCCTGCTCGAGCAGCTTGGTGTTATGTCGTACGAGCACGTCTGCTACCCCGCTTAGCCCCAGTCGCCGGCTCGTTAAAATCTGATCGCAGTTCACCTTCGAGGGCTTTCTCCATCTCCCTTTGGTCGTATTGCCCTTTTGCAGAAACCTTCACCAAATCGATTACTTCCGGGGGCAGTTCCCGGTCCAATGCCCGGCGCAACGCCTCCGGGTCGTCAGTAAGGATAGGCACATAGAGTATCTCTTTGACGACCTTCTCGACTTCAACAGGAACCTCGACGCGCTTTTCTACTTCTCTGTCGACAGGCACCTGCACCCGTACCTTCCGGACACGGCGCCACCGCCAGCGCAACAGCATCCGGCGCAACAATCGCGAGAGTTTGCTGTCACGCTGAACTTCGGGCTGCGCGCCGATGCGTTGCAGGGCCAGCGCGACCATCGCCGTGATTGGCCCCGCTAACGCGGCGATGAATGCAAGCGAGGCGAACCAGATCGTCGATACCGTGCCGGCCTGTGCGTCCGAAACGTCTTCCGGCTTCAGCCCATACCAGCGAGCTGCCAACCTACGGATCTGATCGTTGCGAGCAACTGGGAGGCGCTCTGTTTCCAGGCGGCTGAGTTCCGTAGCGATCGCCTCTTGCCGCTGCTGGTTCTTGGCGAGTGTCTCCGACTTTCGAGTTGCGCCTTCCTGAGCGGCCGCTAGCGCAGTACGTGCCTCGTCAAGCTTACGATCCCAATCGGCCGCGGTGCCGTCATAGAGCTTCTCCAGATCGTTTCGCCTACCCTCAAGGCGTTGTTTGTCTTGGAGGGTCATCGGAGGACTATCTTTTCGCAGCCTCTCATATTCCGCGCGGGCCGTGGCGACTGCGGGCTCCAATTCGGCCAACTTCGGCGCGAATTCGGCCTCCTTTTTGAGCCGCGGATTGGCTAACTTGTTCAGCCCTTCTTCGTTGCGCTGCACTGACGCAAGATCGCCTTTTTCGCGCGCGCTCTTTATGCGATCAACGTAGCTATCCCGCTGTCGCTCGAACTGCTCCACGGCGTCCTTGATCTCTCGATCGCGCCGTTCCACCAGCGCGCTTAGCGCTGCTTGTTTCTCCTCGAGAAGCTCTTTGGCTCGCGCAGCCGCAGGTGAGAGGGTGGTTGCTGCCTGCAGCTCTTCGTCAACCTCAGTTATCCGGGCACGCAACTTATCGCGCTCGGTGTCAGCCAATCCACTGAGCTGCTCCAGATCGCTCCGGGCCTTTGCCTCGTCGTCACTGTTTCGCAAACTTTCGGCTGCCGCCTTGAGATTCTCGAGCTCTTGCTGGAGTGTTTTGGTTTGGTTGGCGAAGTTGGCGTACTGCACCTCGCGCATTGTGCTGGCACGCTCCAATCCGAGTAGAACTGTCTCAAAAGTGATACCGGCCAAAACGAGCAGAAAAGCCAGGACAACAGGCTTCCAAATCCACGAGGCGCCGAACAGAAGCGTGGCGATTGGGATTTTCGTCAGCTCAGCAATCGCGATCATAAAGAAGGGGGCACTCGCAAGCACAAGGTCCATTGAGTCCGCCGCCTCATTGGCAACGAAGCCGCGGTAGCTCAGAGCAACGCCGGTGGTTAGGCCGATGATCGCCGCGACGATTTCAAGTGCCCACGCACCGCGATACGTCCACTGGCCATAGCTCGCCAGCTTTTGGCTCATTGCCGTGTGCATATGTGATCCCCACCCTTTTCCAAGCCCATCTTGACATGCGGCGCCGGCGTTTGCAGCAGAATTTAACGCTTGATACAGCGTTACTTGGAACAGGGTGAATAATCGGATGGACGCTGATGTTGAATAGGTATCGAACTGTGATTGGGTCCTACGCCAAGAAGGTGCGGACAGAGCAATCCGCAGATTTGACACTAAGGAGGAGGCCACCAAAGGTGGTGTGCTGGAATCTGCGGTTGGGAAAGGTGGCGGCTCCGTCCGGATCAAGAAACCTTGGCACAGTTCAAGAGGAGCGAACGTTCCCAGGAAGTGCTGACCCCACGGAGTCACCCGGCTAATATGCGTCGGGTGCTACCGTTTGCCATAATAGCTATCTTCACGCGAGTTGGATATCGGCAAATGACCATTTGCACGACGCTCTGCTAGATCGTGAGATGGAGGCGCTTCGGGATAGTTACCTGTTCTCACCGCCTTCGCGGCAATGCTCGTCGCGTGTTTCAAGGTCCTCGCGTCAAACCTGAACACGCCGCGCGGGTGTGCGAGGTGATGGATCGGCGCAGCAGTGTTTGGAACGTCCGCAATCGCGTCGCAGCCGTAATCGCTGCATTGGGGGAGGAGTTGGTGGGGCTCGATGCGAATAGGGACACCATGGCGATCTAGGATCCCACGCCTGACGACCGCAGGACCGGTTGATAGACACCTGCGGCGCCGGCGCATGGTCGCCGGCAACCTCTTTTGACATCGGCGGCGTCACTGCGCTTAGTTTTGCCCAAGAAAGTTGCCGACGGCACCTCCACTTGGCGAGCTAGAATTACCGAACGGCGATTATTTGCTGCCTATATGTTATTCCTGTGGAAACTCTTATCGCGGCATTTCTTCTCAGAAGCCGCCATGCTCCGCTTGAAAAAACGGGAACGCGGGGGGTGCCATGAGGGTTTTTGTTCGGGGATCGTTAGGGTTCTGCTTCGCCTTTTCGGGTTGTGCCAGCGTTCCGAATTTGCCAACCGATGTCGGTCTGCTTCGGATCTCTGACATTGTCGACAACATCCGGTGTGACCTAAAAGACGGCCGCGACGGCAGGCCCAAAGCCAATCCCCCGGTCAAGCCGGCCACATTCCTGACCGATAAAGGCAAATGGGCCGCGGCGGTCGAACTGTCGCTGAACGTGGTGGCGACAGGCGGCGGCGACGGCAGCGCCGGAAATGAAGTGCCGTATATCCCCCAGACAGGCACGTTTGCGCTGGCGACGAACGCGACCGGCACCGCTGACCGGATGGTCGGCTACAAGTTTACCATCGGCCTCAGTCAGAAAGACGATATCGCGTGCGACACGGACACCGTGAACGGCAGGCGCGCCCATGGGTCACGGCTTGTCGGGAACCTGAAGATCGCGGACTGGCTTGCCCAAGTCCAGGATTCCTACGCGGATACCAAAACCCCGCCCGATTCCGTGTCCTATACCATGGGATTTACGCTCGACCAGGGCGCCTCAGCGAGCGTCAAGATTGTGACCATACCTTTCAACACCGGGCAAGCCAGCCTTGGCATGGGCTGGAAGACCACCTGGAAAGATGTCAACAAGATCAGCATTGTGTTCGCGCCAAAGGCAGAGGAAACGCCGAAAGCCGCGCCGGCGCCCCAACGCGCGAACCCGCTGCCGAAAGGCCAACCGATAAAAAAAGTTCCGCCGCCGCCGCCGGTCGATCCGGGCGCAAAGGACAAACTGCTCAACGACCTGAACCTGCTCATCCTTCAGCAAAGCCTGAACAAGTAACAGGGACGCCTCGCGCGGCAGCTTCGGCCTTGCTGGGAACGGTGTGGGGGCGGCGCGGCCGATATGCCCGCCGGGCCTGCACCGCCGACATCTGCGGCGCGCAGCGGCTCACCCGTGCGTTGCGGATGGGTCCACCTTGCTTGGCGCGCCATAAAAATTGGGGACCGAAGAGAAAATTATGACAACAAAAGCCGAGCATCTGTTGGTTCACCATATCCGCGAGACACTTAGGGAAGCATGGGCCGCGTCGAGGGAGATGATCCATCAGATCGAGAACCAGGCCTACAAATCAATGAAAGAACTGGAACAGACGGATGCTGCCTACGATTTGGCCGGGGTTATGTTCGTCTACTATGTCGAGAAAGCGTTCCGGGAGATCGGAATGCTGGCCGAGCGTCTGCAGTTGCCCCAGACCAAGGCGGACCTGGTCGAACGCCGCAAGGGCCTTAAAATGATGACCGGCTCGGGCCTCATCGAGATGCTCGAAGATTTCTACTCGCCGGTTCTCGGTGAGCTGAACGCCACGTTCGAGGCCATGGCGGTCATGGTAGACGGGAGCGCCACGACCGGCATGTCGATGCTGGAATCGATTCTCAAAAACACGGCAGGGATCATTGACGATCAGGGCTTGGATCCTACGAAGGAAGGGGAAATAGACGACGCAATCGCGAAGATCGTGAGATACGTATTCCCGGACTTTGTGAACAAGCCGCAGATTGATAAGGCCGTCATCAATTACAAGCCTGATTTCGGGGTGAAATCCCTCGGTGCCCTGGTGGAATACAAGTTTGCCGTCGACGCGAAGGGCGTGAAGGTCGCTTTGGAGGGAATCTCTGCCGACATGATCCATTACGCGGGCGATCCCAATTGGGGAAAATTTTACGCCGTAATCTACACGACGCGACCAATTCTCCATGCGGAGCGGATCGAGGCTCACTTCACGTTCTCAACCAAAGATGCGGATCGGTGGTCGATTATCTTCGTCAACGGCCCGGGTGGGCCGAGGACCAAGCTCAAGGACAAGGAAAAGGCCAAGGTGCTTCAGACTGCGAAGAAGCGCGATGTAACGAAGTTACCGAGTGCGGCTTTGCGCAAGGCTCCCGCCACCCGACAAAGGGTAGCGACTAGTCATCGCCCGAGGCGTCAGCCTCAGCTTTCAGCAAGCTAAAGTGGGGAGCATGAGCAGCAATCGCAAAGCCAAAAAGCCATCTTTCGACAACGATCAGAAAAAGGAACTGAAACAACACGCGATCGGCCTCATGCGCGGGCTCCTGCAGGGGGCAATTCGGGTTGGCGATCCGAAGCCATTTGACTTTGGCGAACTGGGCGGAACTTTTTTTGAAGGGTTCACGGCTCGCTTTACTCCCTGTTTGTTGAGGCCAACTTCAAGTGCGTCATTCTTGACGTGGCAAGGTGAGAATTGGGAAAGGAACGGCAAATGGCCCTGTCGTGCAGATCTATACAGCCAATCTTCAACGTGATCCCGAGCAGCGATAGTCAGGGATGCAGTTCGGGCGTCCTGTTCGAGTTGTGCTGGATCGGTGATGGACCACCATTCTCCACGATTGCAGAGTGTCACTCGAGATGTTTCCCGTCGTCCTGGAGCCACATGCGGAGGACGAGCGCGCGGGATAGACGGTCAGATACGGCTCGCAAGGAGCATCAGGTACGAGAGGCGGCTTGTCCGGTCGGATCGGCTCCCTCTTCGGGAATATCGTCGAATGACGAGTAGTTCAGATTGTAGAGTTTGGAATAGAGCCCGCCCATAGTCATCAGTTTGTCGTGGTTGCCGGACTCGATAACCTGGCCGTTCTGAAGCACGATGATACGATCGGCACCTCGGATCGTGGCGAGACGGTGAGCGATGACAAGCGCAGTCCGGCCTTCAAGGAGCTTTCTGAGAGCCTTCTGGATCAGCATTTCCGTGTAACTGTCGATGCTGGCGGTGGCCTCGTCAAGAACAAGGATTTTGGCGTCGGCGACGAGGGCGCGGGCGAAACTGACAAGCTGGCGCTGGCCGAGAGAAAGATTGCCGCCGCGCTCGCCGAGTTGAGTTTCATACCCGTCGGGAAGGCTCATGATGAAATCATGGGCTCCGACCACCTTGGCGGCCCCGATCACTTTGTCCCGTGTGGCTTCCGTCTTGTGGTAGCGGATGTTCTCGAAGATCGTCCCGGTGAACAGAAACGGCTCCTGCAGCACCATGGCGATCTGGTTGCCGAGCGATTCCTGTGTGAGATCGCGCACATCATGCCCGCCGACCATCACTTGGCCTTGCTGAGCATCATAGAAGCGGTGGACGAGGGCCATCGCGCTGGATTTGCCAGAGCCGGTCGGCCCGACTAAGGCGACCGTCTCGCCGGGATTAACCCGGAAGGAGACGTTTTTCAGCACCGGATGGTTGGACTCGTAGCCGAACGTGACGTTCCTGAACTCGACCGGGCAGTCAATTTCCGCCGAAAGGACCCTCGCATCCCGTTTGTCCTGGACTTCGACCTTGACGTCGAGCACATCGGTCAGGCGCTTGCCGGAGGCCATTGCGCGCTGCATGACCGAATACTGGAGGGTAAGGGAGCGAATTGGATCGAAGAAGCGTTGAATATAGAATATGTAGGCCACCAATACCCCTACACCAATACGGCCATTCATAATCATGGAGCCCCCGACGACGATGACGACGGCCATAGCGAGACCGGTGAGACTATCGACGATCGGGACCATGACCTGTGCATACCTGGCAGCGGTCAGGTGGGTCCTGAGGTCGGCATGTGCCTTATCGTCATACAATAGGAAGTTTACGCACTGGCGGTCCATGGACTGGACGGTGCGTACGCCCTGAATCGCTTCGGCCAATGCGCCGTTGACGACTGAATTGGTCTCTTGCGCAGCCATGAAGGCCTCGCGAGCACGCGGCAGCCACACGATACGAATAATCAACAGGGCCGGCAAGACCGAGAGCGTCAGAAGGCCGAGGCTGAAGTTGACCGACAGCATTACAAAAATGATGCCAAAGAGAAGCGCAATGTCGCCTACGGAGTAGATCGAGTTTTCGAGAAATTCGTGAATAGAGTTGACATCGCCCTGAAGGCGAGACATCAGGCGTCCTACTTCGGTCTTGTCCATGAACGAGAGCGATACGTTCTGCAGATGGGCAAACATGGCCCGGCGGATGTCGAAAAGGACGCTCTCAGCCATTTTCCCTACCACGGTTTCCTGCGTGTACGCCGCGCCGAAATTAACCAGAATGGCAAGCGCAAACGCGACGGCAGCCTCAACCAGGGCGGAGGCATCAGCGCCTGCCGGAGTTATGGCGTGGTCGATGGCGTAGCGGATGATCAGCGGGATGAGAAGCTGCGTGCCAGTGAAAATCAGCAATGCGGCAAGCGAGACGAGCGCCATGGCTCGGTAGGGGTGAACGAAGGCCCATATGCGGCGAATGATGTTCTTGTCAAAAGCGCGGCCAAAGATCTCCTCCTCGATGCGATGGGACCCGACGACCGCGCGCGGAGGACGTCTACCGCTATCATTCGGTTCGATTTCGAGTTGGTTGGCGTGCCGCTTGGCCATCAGGGCGCGCCTCCAAAAGTGGTCGCAATGTCATCTCCAGGGCGCAACTGAAGATCATAAAGCGCCTTATAGCGTCCTCGCCTGGCCAAAAGCTCTTGATGGGTGCCGCGTTCCACGATCTCGCCCTTGTCGACAAACAGGATCCGGTCGGCGTGCTTGAGGGAACTCAGCCGGTGCGCGATGATGATCGTCACCCTATCTTTGGCGAAATGCTCTATCGCCGCTCGGATGCGCTGCTCTGTGGCGGCGTCGATCGCGGCCGTTGAGTCGTCGAAAACGACGATTGATGGGCGCAACATCATCGTGCGAGCTATGGTGAGACGCTGACGCTGGCCACCAGAAAGAGATCCACCACGTTCGCCGACGACCGTCTTGTAGCTCGCGGGCAAGCCAAGGATGTAATTGTGCAACTGGGCGGATTCGCTAGCGCGTTCAATCCGCTGTTCCTTCGCCCAGGGGTCGCCATAAGCGATGTTGTTCTCGATCGTGGTGGTGAACAGATATGCATCCTGCTGTACGATGGCGACCGCCTTGCGAAGCGTAGCCAAGGTCACCCCGCGGATGTCCTGCCCGTCAAGCATGATGGTGCCGCCAGTGACGTCATAAAAGCGAGGAATTAAGTGAGCGATTGTCGATTTTCCCGAACCCGGCGGACCCACGATCGCGATCGTCTCGCCCCTATGGGCGCTAAACGTGATGTTCCTCAGAAGAACGCGGTTTCCGGCGCCGGGATATGCAAACGAGACATTGTCGAAGCGCAGGGTACCTTCGCTTATCTCGAGCGGTCTTGCACCGGAAGCATCCCTGATCGTGACGTCCTGGTCGAGCAGACCGAAGACGCGCGAACCGCAAGTGGAAGCGCGGGCGAAGCCATTCACCATCAGCCCGATCTGGCGGACGGGCATTTGCAGTATGGTCATGAACGTCAGGAACATCGTGAGCGTCCCAACGCTGATCTGGCCGGCGATGACCTTGTTGCAACCGCTCCAGAGGACCAACCCCATGGCGAAAAAGAAGGCCAGGGTCATTGCCGACGTATTGGTCACGTAGACGTTAACCTGCTCGTGGGCGAGTTTGAGCGCATTCTTCGAGGCGCGGTCGAACTTTACCATTTCATAGGCTTGTGCCGAAAACGCCCGGACAACACGGATGCCCGCGAGATTTTCCTCCATCACGCGGCCTAAGACGGAAAGCCGCTCCTGCAGGTCCAGCCAGATGGCGCGTAGCTTAAGCTGTGTGACCGACGACCGCCAAGCCACGAAAGGCATGAAGCTCAGCGCGACGAGACCGAGCACCGGGTCGGTAGAAATCATCATGCAAGCGCCGATCCCGATCAGCATGATGAGCATAAGCAACCGAACCAGAGCGGTGGAAAAATACATCCGCACGCCGTCGAGATCTAGAATGGCGAGGGTGATCAGGTCGGCTGAATGGACCCGGTCGTGAAAGGAAAAGCTCAGGCGCTGGACCTTCTCATAACAAGCCAGTCGCAATTCGTACGCGGCGTGGTGCCCGACGGCTTCGGCAAAATAGTTTTGCGCCATCGTGAAGAGGCCGCGCAGCAAACTCGCTGCGAGCAGCAGGAGAGCCAGGGTCCAGAGCGATTGTTCTGCAGCCTTCCCCTTGAGATCACTCCCAATTGCCACCTGGGTCTGGTCGACAGCCCAGCCGAGAAGCCAGGGAATTAGCAACTGCAGGATCACGGCTATAATCGTCGAACCGATAGCAAGTGCGACCTGCCACGGGTGCCTCAAATTGATCCGCGTAATGCGCAGTAGTATGTTCAAGCCCCGGCCCCACCCGGCCGCTTTCACATGTGCGGACAATTTGGGAGGAGTCGTGCCAACAGCATCACTGCCCACAGAATATCCTCGACTGAATTTTGTGCCTTCGGAAGCGAGCCGGTCGACTCACACCGAAGACTTCCTCCAAGGTGATCCTGGCCACCATCGGCTCAAGACGCTGGTCCGGCGAGTTGCGCAAGGGCTTCGCTCGCTGGCATGTCGATCACAGTGATTCCGCTTGCCGCAAGGAAACGGGCCTCGTTTCTGGTCAACGCTTGCCCATCCATGATCGCGTAACGGGGGCCTTCCGAGCGCTTCATGATCTGCCTGGCATAAGTGCGCAGCATCTGATCATTGAAGCGGCAGCCGATGAAGAAAAAACCCCGGTGGACGCGTCTTTCCTTGACCACGTCAGGAATGGGCGTCTGGATATCGATCTCAGTCAGGGCTTCGACATAATCGGAATCGGCAATGAGGAAATTTGCGGCCGGCCTGATACTGCCATGAGGCGCATAGAGAACCGTCTCTGCCGCTGCCCCGGCTTCGAGCTCCCTTCCGAACAAGTCGTAGGTTCTGGTCCAGATGTCGCGAACTTCGTTCGCTCGCGTGATGCCTTGTATCTCGGCGACGTCGGTTCGCCCGGCCTCAGCCAGCGCCGCCCTCATGGCGCCTTCATACCAGCTGTCGATGATGAGGGAGAGCGGGAGCTTTGCGAGCCATTTGTGCAGGAGCGTCGGCGCCGTAGGACCTGCGAATATATCTGTCATCCAGGCCTGAAGTGTGCGGCGATGCCGGCGCTGCTCGATGAATTGCGCGACTGACCACATGTTGGTGCGGATCTTCGAGGGGGCTGGCGTCCGAGTGTTGAGCGCGGCGGCGACGGCCTCCGGGGTACACGGCACTGGCGACTCCGCTGAGCTTAGCTGCAGCAGACCCGGACCGAGATATGGGATCACGTGATCCGAGACGAGCGCTTGTCTGGCCAGCTCGAGCAGCTTTCGGGCGAAACTGTCCCGCACGACGACGAGGTGGCCCGAGGTCGGGATCGTATTCATGCTCTTTTCCTCTTGACGCCTCTCATCGAGGGGCAGCATCAGTCCTCGCCGGGAAGCTTCCTTGCCTCGACGGTGATGGGCAGGCGCGTATGTGGCGGAAGATCGGGTAGGAGGAGCCGCCACCCGTTCCTGAGCGTTACGACCCCGCCCCAGAGGTCTTGGTTCTCGAACTTGATGATCGGCTCTTCGAGATCCTTTTTGGGGACATACGCCGACAATCCCGAATCGGTCCTGCGGATCATTACTTTCATCCGACCATTCCTTGTTTGGCTGTTTCTTCGGCGTTGAAGGGAAGGTCGGGTTTGTCGAGGCTCATCAATTCACGCGCTCGCATGCCTACGATCGTCCCACGGTCGATCCATTCGACCGCGTAGATGAAGAACTGCTGGAGAAACGTGCCGATGTCGCGCACATAACCCTCTTCGCCCTTGCGCACGAGATTTTCGCCGATCTGCATGCCAGGATAAGTGCCGTCATTCCTAACGTGACGAGTGGCACGGACCCGCTCTCCCGGCTGAAATTGGGGAGGTTTGCGGACTTCCACCTCCTGTTCGCGTGCGAGCCACATGGCGTTTCCTTGGTTCTCTGGGCTATTGTCATTGATGCGGCGCGCAGGCATTCCCGGGGGCAGCCACTTGTGTGCGTAACCAGTCGACTCAAGCAGGAACGCAGGTCTTCGGCACAGGACACACCGAAGCACATTGCTGCGTTTCGAAAGCTCCTTCGCATTCGGTGCACTTCTGCAGCTCGACCACGTAGCTCTCGCCTTTGAACTTGATCGCGCCCGAGGGGCATTCGAATTCGCAAGCGCCGCATTGTGTGCATTGGGATGCGATGATCTTGAAAGCCATTTTGACTCCTGATTCGAGTAGATGAGATGGGTCAGGCCGTCGCCGCGCGTGCCTGGACGCCGAACTCGGCGGCGTATACCGCGCCAATTGCCGTTTCGATGTAGTCATGGCCGTAAGCGTCGGTTGCTCGAATACCGGCGGCCGCGAGCTGATCCTTGGGCCAGTCCCCTATTTTGACGCAAAGCACGACGTCCACGCCTTCCAGCGCAGCGATGACCCGGTCGAGAGTGGCCTTCTCGCCCCAACCGCCGAGGCAATACTGCTCAACCTTGCGGTGCCCGACAAAGTTGATCCCCCGCGCCGAGGCTTCATACATCTGGAATTCCTTGGCATGGCCGAAGTGTTCGTTGACGCGGCCGCCGCCCCTCGTCGCCACCCCGATGACAAGGGACTTCCCGGAACTCGATGCCTTCATCACTCCGATCGCTTCACTCCTGGCCGCCAGGTGATCGCGGCGCTCGTGCGCGACCAACTCCCGGTAGGCTTCACGTTTGCTGGCATCGTAGGTGAGCTCACCGGGGATGTGATTGAGCGTGAATTCCTGGCCACGATCCTCACCCAGCAGGCCGACGGCATCGGCCCGGCATTGCCGGCAGTGGCGCATCAATTTGGCGCCGCCTTCGAGACGATCCTGAAGGGTCTTCATCTCCATTGCATTTGGGCCACGCTGCCCGGTCAAGCCGTAATGGGTGCCGTGTGCCGGGTCCGAGATCAGAGGCATGACGTTATGCAGGAACGCGCCGCGCTGCTTGACCCACTTGTTCACCTCGATCAGGTGCTGGTCATTCACTCCAGGGATCATCACCGAATTGATTTTGGTGAGGATGCCGCGCGCGCTGAGCATTTCCAAGCCCAGCATCTGCCGCTCGTGCAGAAGTCTGGCGGCTTCGATGCCGCAATAGCGGCGGTGACCGTAAAAGATCCAAGGATAGATTTTTGCGCCGATTTCCGGATCGACCATGTTGATAGTGATCGTCACGTGTTCGACATTCATGTCGGCAAGCTCGTCGACATGGTCCGGCAGCGCGAGCCCGTTCGTGGAGACGCAAAGCCTGATGTCGGGGATTTCCCTGACGACGCGTTCGAACGTGGCCTTCGTCTTCTCCCAGTCGTAGCAGGCATCACCCGGCCCGGCGATGCCAAGCACGGAAAGCTGCGGCACCTCATTGGCGACCGCGATCACCTTGCGTGCCGCCTGATCGGGCGTCAGCTTTTCCGAGACAACCCCGGGCCGGCTTTCGTTGGCGCAGTCATATTTGCGATTGCAGTAGTTGCACTGGACATTGCAGGCCGGGGCAACGGCGACGTGCATGCGCGCGAAATAGTGGTGCGCCTCTTCTGAAAAGCACGGGTGATCCTTGATCTTGTCCCAGATGGCCGGATCCAGATCGTCCGGCCCTATCGACGACCCGCAGGCGGAAGATGCGCAACCACCCGACTTCGCACTCACCAGCAACTGGTCCGAGACCCTCGCGCCGGTCAGGCTCTCAACTGAAATCGCCGGTGCGGCCATTGAACGGCTCCGTTACGGGTTAACGTCGCCGTTCGAAGCGCAAGAGCAATGCCAACTCAAAACGTGGCGCTAGCTCACCAACTGGGTTTGCGCGTCTGATATCATGGAGTTGCTCCGACATAACTTTGTCGGACTTCTTACAGGGGCACGCTTAGAAGGTGAGGAAAACGACTGTGGCCGGACAATCAGCTCAAGAAAGACAACATCCTTGTCGCAAGACCGGTCGGAATTGCGCCGAGAGTGATCACGCGCCGACCGCTCAGCCGGCCCTGGGCCAGGCGCATTCGTCCGTGGTGAAGTTGCCACTGCTCGACTGGGTCTGCAGGGTTCCGATTCAGGAGGGTGGGTCACTCCTTTCTGCGATCGGCAAGATGCCGGAAAGGGCAGGTGATGAAGGGGGTGTGACAGCATCACACGATCGCGCAACTTCGGCCTGGGCTCCAACACAGTTCGCGTTCTCCACGTCATGAGAATGCTAAAATTTCTTCACCTCGATGCCGTGTCGGCGCAAAGCGTATCCGACCTGTCGCGGCGTGACGCCGAGGACACGAGCGGCCTTGGCCTGAACCCAGCCGACTTTCTCCATCGCATCGATCAGCCTGTCGCGTTCCGTAAGGCGCGGGCCTATTGCGGGGAGAGCGGGATCCTTTGCATGGTCGGCAGTATGGAGTCGCACGTTGTCCTGCGGGGCGCCGAAACGCCCGCCCGGCATCGGCAATCCGCCGGGCATCATATTGCTTCGAAAGCGCTGGTTGCCGGTATTGCCGTTGTGCGAATGATCAGCTCTTTTCCAAAGGAGCCAAGACAGGCATTGGTTATTGTTGCAGGCAAAATCCGATGGAGCGATTGTCCTTGAACGCGCCAGCGTGGCCGTCCTTTGTACGCAGTTCTCCAATTCGCGGACGTTACCAGGGAAGTAGCATTGCGAGATAAACTCGAGCGCTGGCGGCGCGAAGGCGAGGTCGAGATTGTTCTCCTTGTTGAACCGCTCGAGGAAGGCGTTCGCAAGCCGAGGTATATCCCCCGGTCGCTCTCTGAGCGGAGGCAGGATGATTGGCACCACATTGATGCGATAATAAAGGTCGGCCCTGAAATCCCCGTGTACGACAGCCGACTCGAGATCCCTGTTGGTGGCGCATATAAGTCGCACGTCGACCTGTAGCGTCTTGCTACCGCCGACACGCTCCAATTCGCCTTCCTGCAAGACGCGTAACAGCTTGGCTTGGAAGGCAGGCGAAATCTCGCCGATTTCATCAAGTAGCAGCGTTCCCCCGTTTGCCAGTTCAAAACGGCCGGCGCGCTGGGAAATTGCCCCTGTGAAGGCACCTTTTTCATGTCCGAACAGCTCCGACTCCAGAACGCTTTCCGACAGTGCGGCGCAGTTCAACTTGACGAAAGACTTCATCCGCCGGCGCGAGAGCCTATGTATGGCTTGCGCGAAAAACTCTTTGCCGGTGCCGCTCTCGCCCCTCAGAAGCACGGTGGAATTCGTCCTTGCTACAATGGAGACCGTTTTGAGCACCTGCGTGAGTGCCGGGCTCTCTCCGATGATCCCGTCTATCTTGACGGGCGCATGCGCGACGGGGACGGTCCGGTCCTCATTAGACGAAGTCTCCGCAGGCCAGTGCTCAGCGACGCGCCGTTCACGATCGGCAATCAGGCCCCGATGGAGGCGAATGGTGCGGCCGACGAGGTTGGCGACCATCGTCAGGAAACAGATGTCCTCATCGTAGCGGGACCCGTTTGCGCTGTCTCTTACGATCGACAACGTCCCAAGGATCGTGTCCTCCGCCTTAACCGGGACGCCGATAAAGGCCATCGGGAGGGAATTGAAGCCAGAATGTGTTTGAAGGCCGCTCTGAAACAACTCGGACGTGCTGAGGTCCGAGATCACGAGCCGCGTGCCCGTTGCGACGATCTGATTTATTGCGGCCTTTGGCATGACGGGGCGATTGCCTGATGGGGCGCTGCCGGCACTCGCGGCGATCTCCGGCTCACCTTCTGAATCTAGGACGAAGATTGCTCCGTGACGCATTTGCACAAATGACGGGAGCGTGTTCACGACGTTGGCCAGCGTAACCTCCAGCCGGGCGGGGGCCGTCAGCGCCTTCGAGACCTCGTAGATTCCCCTGAGCAAGTCATCTGCTTCGAACATCCCCTCACTGGCGGGTTTGCGGAGGGGATCGCGTCGTCCTGCTTCGTTGACCCGATCCGGGGACATGTGAGCCATGGAAGACCTCAGCGGTTGTGGTCAGGGGTGCTCCTCCCAAGCGCCTGTTCATCAGTTCAGGACGTTCACCCCTCCGCACTTGGGGCGAGATGGTGCCGGCGATTGCGCTTTGTCGTTACTTGGGTGTGCACGGCTGCACACCACTGAAAGGGGGTGCCAAGGCCAATCATCCGAACTTGAAGAGGACGCCGAAGCCACCACGCGGATAGTTCCATACGATCTCGCCGCTGGCCTCGCATAAAACGCGGCAGGTGCCACACTCCATGCAGCCATCGGCGGTTATTTCGACCTGACCTTTGTCGTTCAGCTCATAGCATTTTGCGGGACACACGTGGGTCAGTGCGAGCAGACTTGCGCTCGGTTGCTCGTGCGGTCGCACCTTGATATGCGGACGGCCGGGGTCCACCAAATAACGGTTCTGGTAAAGCTTGTCTTCGACACGTAACTTCGTCACGGGGTTGGTCATGTCGTCAGTGCCTCACCGCCACGCCATCGCCAAGCGAACCGCGTCGCTGATCAGCCCCCAGCGCGAGCGCGCCTTGATGAAGGCTGCCGTGGTCGCCTTTTCCTTCTCGATCTTTGGCGTGCCGTCGACACGCATGAAATTCTGCGCGGCTTGCGACATCAACCATGGGTAGGTCGTGAAGAAATTGGAGGCGTTCGTGTGGAGCAAAGCCGGCATGTCTTTGTATTTCCGCAGGTCTTTGATCACGAACGATTTGTCCAGCATTGCCTTGTAAAGGGCGAGGTTGCGCTTGTTCATAGGATCGTTGCGTCTCTTAACCTGGATGATAGCCTCCGCCGCGATCCGGCCCGAGGTCATGGCGAGGTTGGAGCCCTCGCGGTGAACGGCGTTGTTCAATTGCGCGGCATCACCGACAACCACCCAGCCGTCGCCAAAGAGCTGCGGAATAGCTTTGTACCCACCTTCGGGAATGAGGTGCGCCGCATATTCTTTCACCTCTGAACCGGCAATCAGCGGCCGGACCGAAGGATGGTTTTTGAATTCGTCGAGGAGGGCATATGGGCTCTCCACCTTCGCGGCGAAATCCGAGACGAGGCAGCCGATGCCCAGTGAGATCGATTCCTTGTTGGTGTAGAGGAACCCGAGCCCGGCCATGCCGTGGGAAATCGTGCCGACTGCCTCAACGACACAGCCTTCACCTCCTTTCACGCCGAACCGCTGCTCAATGACCTCTTCGGGCAGGAAATGCATTTCCTTGACTGCCAGCGCAACGGATTGCGGCTTCAGCATCTTGCGCAGGCCGCCCCGTGTGCCAAGCAGCCCGCAGACACCTTCTGCAAGAACAACGACGTCCGCGTAAATCACTCCGCCAGCCCGATCGGTGCGGACGCCGATCACCTTGCCCTTAGTATCACGCACGAGGTCCGTCACCGTGGTCTCGCACAAAACCGTCGCGCCGGCCTCCCGCACCCTGCGCGAAAACCATTTATCGAACTGGGCCCGGATGATCGTATAGCGATTGGGCTTTACCTCGTTGAAGTCGTCCGATCGATAGTGAATCCCGGTGTGGGAGGTGTCATCCATAACCCATAACCGCTGTTCAACCAGATGCCGCTCGAGAGGTGCATCATCGCGGAAATCCGGAATGATCCTCTCCAACATGTTCGCATACATGATGGCGCCCTGGACATTCTTAGAACCCGGATATTCACCTCGCTCCAACTGGAGCACATTCAAGCCGTCGCTTGCCAAAGTATAGGCAGCTGCGTTCCCGGACATTCCGGCGCCGATGACAATGGCGTCGAACTCTTCCTTGATCATCTGCA
Organism: Mesorhizobium sp. WSM4833; assembly: GCF_055811095.1. Classification (NCBI taxonomy): domain Bacteria; kingdom Pseudomonadati; phylum Pseudomonadota; class Alphaproteobacteria; order Hyphomicrobiales; family Phyllobacteriaceae; genus Mesorhizobium; species Mesorhizobium sp. WSM4833. Next base: position 46,618 of record NZ_JBVVQG010000018.1, on the reverse strand, counting down.
TCTGCCTTAGCTCGCAAGCTTGTCGCGACTGTGCGGTGACAGCCGCCGGGTGAAGGCTTCGGTCAAAGCCGGTAGGAAGCGCACCGCGTCGGTGACGATCCCGAGGTGAGCGAAATCGAAAATCGGCGCGTTCGGGTCGGTGTTGATGGCCACGATAAGATCGGCTCCCTCAACTCCAACGCGGTGCTGGATGGCGCCGGAAATGCCGGCCGCTATGTAAAGCTTTGGCCGGATTGTCTTGCCTGTTTGGCCGATCTGCCGATCGACCGACATCCAGCCCTTTTGGACGAGCGGCCGCGAACAGCCGTATTCGGCGCCGATCACGCGCGCGAGACTCTTCACAAGCTGCAGGTTCTCCGCTCCGCCGAGACCAAGCCCTCCCGCAACCACCACATCCGCATAGGCGAGATTGGCGATGCCCGATTGGCTATCCGGAAGGAAGCCCAGCACCTTGGTGACGATTTGATCCTCGGCGAGCGACAGCTTGTGCGGGATGACACGCCCGATCGCTCTGTCGGCCCGCTGCGGCATGGGCATGACTCTCGGTCGCACCGTCGCCATTTGCGGCCTGTAGTTGAGCGTGTAGATCGTGCATAGCAATGAACCGCCAAAAGTAGGGCGGGTCGCGGCGAGTGAACCGTCAGCATCCACGTCGAGTTCGGTGCAGTCGGCCGTCAGCCCGGTCAGCAGGGTGGTTGCGACGGATCCGGCAAGATCCCTGCCGAGCGTGGTTGCGCCCAGAAGCAGGATCTCGGGTTTGTAAGTATCAACCAGATCCGTCATTGCTTTGGTGAAAGGCTCATTGCGATAGTCGGCGAGCAGCGGCGCCTCTACGAGGTAGACGAGATCGGCGCCATAGGCGAAGGCCTCGGCGACGGCGTTCTGGGTGGCATCTCCAAGGGGCCCGAGCACAGCACCCGCGAGCTGGACGCCAAGTTTGTCCGCCAGCTTGCGGCCCTCGCCTAGCAGCTCAAAGGATACCGGGTGGACCTGGCCGCGTTCGAGCTCGATGAAAACCCAGACGTGCCGATAGTCCCTGAAACGCTCAGGAAGCTCTTTCTTCATCCCGGCACGGCCGGGGGGCTGCCGAGGGGCGTCTGAGTTCGTGCTCGACATATGATCTGCTCCTTGCCGTCACACGCCCTCGAAGGCGAGTTCCGGTTCCAGCGCCGGATGGCGGGTGAAGATTGCACCGATCAGCTCGTCGGCGACATCGCGCAGCGTCTTCTCCGCGGTCTCAATTTGCGTGGCCTTTTCCGACCGGGCACTAGGGGCAAAAACGCGTTTGACGACCGTCGGCGAGCCACGCAAGCCGCATTTGGTGAGATCTTCAATGCCGGCGTCGGCCGCGCTCCATTTCACAATCTGGCTGCGGGCGGCGCAAAGCGCGTCTTCGATCGAGCCCCGGCGCATCTCGTTTGTGCCTTCCAGCATGGTGATGAGGCATGGCAGCCTGCTCTTCAGCTTCTGGGTGCCGCCTTCGCAGCGGCGCTCGACCGTGATCTCGCCTGCGGCGAGATCAATGGAGGCGATTTTCGCGACATAGGTGAGTTGAAGCAGATCAAGACGCTTGGCGATGCCGGGCCCGACTTGGGCGGTGTCGCCGTCGATCGTCTGTTTGCCCGTGAAGACCACGTCCGGCGTGCCGAACGTCTCGCCGATCTTCGCGATTGCCTGGGAAAGAGCAAAGGAGGTGGCCAGCGTGTCGGAACCGGCAAAATAGCGGTCGGTCAAAAGCACCGCGCGATCGGCGCCGTAGCCGAGCGCCTTGCGCAGGGAGTCCTCCGCCATAGGTGGACCCATGGTGAGCACGGTGACTTCCCCGCCATAAGCGTCGCGCAGCCTGAGTGCTTCTTCCAGGGCGAACAAATCGTAAGGGTTGATGATGGTCGGCACACCCTGGCGCATGATGGTGTTCGTCACCGGGTGCACCCGTATCTGTGCCGAGTCCGGCACCTGCTTGATGCTGACGACGATATGCATTGGCGTTCTCTGCGTTATCCCGATGCGCGCTGGCGGTGCGCGTTCTTTGTTTGCATCATTCGTGCCAGGCGTTTTGCGGGCGCCCGTGCCGTGTAATTGCGCTGAAGCCCCCGGTTTCGACGTCCGAATTGTCGGCTTGTCGACATTGTCGCGTCGCAACTATGTGGCTTATTCGCCGAACCGCTTCAGGACCGTGTCGAACGGAACGAATGTGCGGCCGGGCGTGTGAGGTTTGTCCGGATCATGGTCTTTGAGCACCTTGAAAACTCGGTGCGTGAGCGGGGAGGAAATCGCGAACTCCTCGTAGGCGCGTTGCAGCATCGCGCGCACGCGCGCTGCAATCACCTGATCGGGCAGACCGGAGAAATCTTCCTCGACAAGGTATTGGCCCACACGCTTGAGAATATGCAGCCGTGAGACATCGAGCACCGTCGGATCATACGTGACGCCAAGAGCAGCAAAGAACTCCTCGGCGGATGACAGGCCTTTCAGGCGCTCGAGGATGTTGGTGACGTCGATGGGCCTGCTGTCAGCGGAACAATTCATTGCATTCTCCCTTGTCGGAACGGTGGTTTGGTCGTTCGTCGCACATTGGACATGAAGCCCCGAAGAAAGCCCCGCATCCGCAGTTTGATGACGAATGCGCTGGCAATCGCCTCGTCGACTCGACTGTCTATCCGGTGCCTGGCGTTCGGCCCGACCGAGGTCTGGCGCGAGCACCAGTGACAAGCCGGATTGCGCGCCTTGAGAGCCGTGGCGGCCGCGCGCCCGACCATCTGCTCGATGAGCTGTAGCGCTCCTTCCCTGAGCCCGCTTGGTGGCAGCTGCACATCCGATGGAAGACAAATTGAGGCGCAAACGCCGCTCTCGGCTGACGCATGGAGGTCCTGTGAGGTCATCCGGCACCATGTCGTGAGCGCATCGAGACCCTCCGTACGACCACGGCGCAGATTGCGTCGATTTCGTCGGTCCCCGTGACCGTGTGCCGATCTCGATCCCAGGCAAGCTGGCTGCCGCAAGCAGGCGGTCGCAAGCTTTCCGCTCTCGAGGCAACGCCGGGAGCCTGCTCGACCTCGCGCAGGGTGGCCTCCTCAAGAAGACCTGGCTGCTCACGAATGGACGCCAGTCCTTCTTCCGCTGAGATTTGGAACGCATTGGAGATCCTCGGCGCTGCGTCCATTCGACCCGGAACTGTGGGCGTGGCGCAGCGTCTCCACGACCGAAGGCAAGACCTCGAGAACCCGGTCCACGTCTTCTTGTCCGTTGTCACGCGCGAAAGAGAAGCGGACCGCCCCATGTGGTATTTTCATTGCCCTCAGCACATGGCTTGGCTCCGAACGGCCCGATGTGCAGGCGGATCCCGAGGAACAGACGACACCCTCGCGGTCTAGGAGATGCAGGATTCCATGGCCGCCCTCAATATGCTCGAAGGCGATGTTCGCGGTGTTCGGCAAACGCTCCAGGGGATCGCCATTGACGAAGCTGTTTGGGACACGCTGGAGAAGCCCTTTCTCGAGCCGGTCGCGGAGCCACTTTAGCCGCGTGGTCTCGTCATCCATGAATTTCAAGGCAAGTTCGGCGGCCATGCCGATCCCGACTATGCCGGGCGTGTTTTCGGTGCCGGCGCGGCGATCGCCTTCTTGGTGACCCCCCTTGATCAGGGAATGGAACGGCACGCCGCGCTTGACGAAAAGTGCGCCTATCCCTTTTGGCCCATGAAATTTATGGCTGGAGAGCGACAGCATGTCGATCGAGGTTGATTTCAGGTCGATCGGGAGCTTGCCGACGGCCTGCACGGCATCAGTGTGGAAAATGGCGCCGACTTCCTTGGCCAATTCGGCGAGCTTGGCGACGGGGAAGATCGTGCCAGTTTCGTTGTTGGCCCACATGATCGAGACGACCGCCACGTCTGAGGTGAGCGCAGCCCGATAAGCGTCGACATTCAGCTGGCCGTGGCGGTCCACCGGGATCCTGTGCACCTTGGCGCGGCCCGTCTGCTCAAGATGAGCGCACAGGGTCAGCACAGCCGGATGTTCGACAGCGGACGTCACGATCTCTGTTCGGTCAGGCAATGCCTCGAGCGCCGAAAGAATGGCCGTATTGTCGCTTTCCGTACCACCCGAGGTGAAGGTGATCTCATCGTCGAACTCCGCGCCGATCAGCGCCTGCAACTGACGCCGCGCCTTTGCCAATGCAGCGCCGGCAAAGGCGCCAAAACGGTGCGCAGACGAAGGGTTGCCGAATTGATCGGCAAGGAACGGCAACATGGCTTCAACGACCGCGGGATCGACCCGGGTCGTTGCGTTGTTGTCGAGATAGACAACTGTCATCGGTGGTCTCCAATCGAGCGGAATGCCGTCAAGCGCGGCCTGGTCGCATCGAGCCTGCGCCGTTGAGAGTGCGATCCAGAGTCTGCGCAAGTCTCCACAGATTGAACGCAGGCCCGGGACCAGGGCCACCGCCAAGCTCACCGAAGGCGCCCTCTCTCCTTCTTCGACGATCAGCCGAATGACTTGCCGCAGGAGCACTTTTGTCGCGCGTTAGGATTGTCGAAAACAAAGCCGGAGGATTCGAGACCCGTGATGAAGTCGACGGCCATGCCGGCGACATGCGGTTGCGAGTCGGCGTCCACAAACAATTTGATCCCATCTGTCTCGACAATGGCGTCGCCCTCGCGCGGGACGCTCTCCAGGCCCAATGAGTATTTGAAGCCGGAGCAGCCGCCGGCCTCAACCATGATGCGAAAGCCGTCTGCGGGCTCGCTAGCGGCGGACAGAGCGGTCTTGACGGCGGCAACGGCCTTGTCGGTGAGCGTGATCATGGCTCGCTTCTCCTTGATGCGGACGAATTGCGGATTACCGCGCATGGAGTGTGCCAACTGGAAAAGCCCTTTTCGAACAGCGCTACATCCCCAACACGCCCAGGATTCCCCTTTCGGAACTGCCGCGTATACGTCGAGCATCGACGCGTATTGTCGGATTTGTCGGTTCCGCCACACCTGCATGGACCCCGGTTCCTCCTCGAACTGCATGCAAGCGAGGTTTCCGGGATGGTTTCGGGAATTGGTACGCCTTTTGAGGCTCCTCTTGGCGAGGACTAAGGCTCCCAACACCGACAGTATGCGCAACGCAGGGGTTAAGACATGCACCAGCGCGAGGAACTTTCGCCGGAGGCAATCCGGCGCGCACGTGAAGACTGTCCCACCATCCGCGGCCGCGATCTCGCCGCCAAATTGGGCATTTCGGAAGCTGAGCTCTACGCGGCACATTGCGGTTTTGGCGCGCTGCGCATCGAGCCGCGCGTCAATAATGTGCTTACCGGCCTCGAGGCCGTCGGCGAGGTGATGGCGCTGACCCGCAATGACAGTGCCATGCATGAGAAGATAGGCGTCTACGACAAGGTGTTCACCGGCAACCATCGCGCCATGGTGCTCGGCAATGACATTGATTTGCGCATCTTCCCCAAGGTGTGGACGCATGGCTTTGCCGTGGAGACACGCGAAGCCGAGGACATCCGCCGCGGGTTGCTGTTCTTCGACGCGGCAGGCGAGGCAGTGCACAAGGTATATCTGAGACCGTCCTCAAACCTCCATGCCTATCGAAAACTGATAGACGAGCTCCAATCCTCCAACCAGGAACCGATCATCTCGGTTGAGACGAGGTCGGCCGAAAAGGACGCAAAGAATCCGGACCAAGCCGCTAGGGTCGATGACCTACGCGAGCACTGGAGTCAGCTGACCGACGTGCACCAGTTCTACGGCATGCTGAAGGCGCTCAACCTCAGCCGCCGCCAGGCGGTACGCATGGTCGGCGAGGACTACGCCTGGCTGCTCGACCATGCTGCGCTTGGCTCGATGTTCCATCGTGCGGCCGAAGACGAGATGCCAATCCTGTGCTTCGTCGGCAATCGTGGCTGCATCCAGATCCATTCCGGCCCAATCAAGACGATCAAGCAGATCGGACCTTGGATCAATGTGCTCGACAAGACCTTCCGCCTGCATCTCAAGACCCACCACATCCGCGAGGTTTGGGCTGTCCGCAAGCCGACCAGGGACGGCCACCTCACATCACTTGAAGCTTATGGCGCCGACGGCAAGATGATCATCCAGTTCTTCGGGATGCGCGAGGAAGGCGAATCCGAGCGCGATGACTGGCGGTCACTGGCCGAAAACCTGCCGCGCATTCCCCGTTCAACCGCTGCTTGAGACAACACCGATGCATATTGATTTCCGTTCTCGAGCGGTGTGCGGGCCGCTCCTTTAGACTTTGCTTACCATCGCTGTGTCCGCGGAGGCCAACCAGGGCATAATTGCCATTCGCGGCCCGCCGCGGATCGCATCGACCGAAGGCTCCATTCCCCAGAGCGCTTCCGCCCTTGGCGAGGATCGCCGCCATAGCTGCCGTTGCGGTGAGTCAACCGGCACCCCGCGATAAAGCTGGCAGGCCGCGTCCGCTGGCTTCAGACGGGTGTTTGTCAGTCAATTGTCCGGGGTGCCGCCATTTACGGCTGCGGGCGGGAGGCATTGGTTCATGTGAAGTCGATTGGCGGCTGCGTTAAATTTCCAGAGGACGGCCTCCACAAAGGCGTCCTCGATTTTTCTCTCAGCAGTAGGATCCCGAACTCGAAAAACTAGCGTCCGAATGCAAATTTGAATGCGGGCCAAGGCAGACCCAACCAAAGAACGTTATCGCATCGTGTTCGGCGCTATCCGCAGCGCGGGTAGATTGTTGCCACGAACAGCAGCACAGCAACAACGGCCGGGTTGGCGGCACGACCAGGGCGGTCGAGGAGTGGGCATCGTGGGCTCGGCATTGCACGTTCCTCCGGCTACCAGCAGATGCTAGACGACCGCCGTCGCCGGGCCGATGTGATCCCGACGCAGACCAGTGTGGCTGCCGATCCCAGGTTGAGCCATTTGCGGGCGCCTTGAGGGCATAGGCGCCCTCCGACGTAGGCCTCATGTCATAAGCTCGGTTGATCACGGCCCTGATCTACGGCCTGTCCAGCCGCTCGACGGCAAAGCAATCGTCTCGCGTAAGTGATCGGATAGGGAGGCTTCTTCCAGGGGCGCGCAGGCCATGATGTCGTCCGTCCTCGAGCTCCCTCGGAATGTCTCAGCAACCCGGGTTTATCGAGCAAGTGTCGATGACGACGCAAAGCCGCTCGCTCGCTACAGCGCTTGTGGAGGGCGCGCGGCGAGCGGCTATTCTGCCGCCCAACTGCGTCTGGAGTGGCAGGCGACCTCGTTCGATACTTGGCCTCGGACCACGAGCCGCCCCGTTCTATCGTCATGTACTATCCTGTCGTGTCTGGAACGGACAAGAATGTCTGGGCCCTGCCAAAAGGGTAGCCTCATACAACCGCTACAACGCAGAAATGAGCGCGCGCCAATAGTGCGCTTGCTCGGCACGCAACTTGCTCGATTTTGTCATCGGAGGCGATGTCGGCCGTGCGTTGCGGAGCTCAGCAGTGACGAACGGCTGCGATCTCGGTCGAGCGCATAAACACCTGAACGCAGGAGAACCAAATGGCGACCAACCCGGTTCCAGATCATGTCCCGCCGGAGATGGTGCGCGACTTCAGCCTCTTTTCGTCGCCAGGCATGTCTCCGGCGCCCAACGGCGACCCGCACGCAGCAGTCGCTTGCGTGCATGCCGGACCGCGAATCTTTTATTCCCCCTGGAACACGCGTACGGGGGAGGGTGCCTGGGTCATCACTCGCGCCGCAGATCAGCGCCGGGTGCTGCAGGAAACCGAAAACTTTTCCAGTCATCGCAACGTCTTCGCATCCGCGCTGGGCGAAGACTGGCCGACGATCCCGCTCGAACTCGATCCCCCTTCCCATGCAGTCTTTCGCTCGTTGCTCAATCCGCTCTTTTCGCCCAAGCGCGTAACGGAACTGGAGCCCGCCATCCGTGAGCGAGCGATAGCACTTATCACGAGGATCGCCTCGTTGGGCACAAGCTGCGATGTCCTGAAGGATTTCGCCTTTCCTTTCGCGGTCAGCATCTTCCTTCGCTTCATCGGACTGCCGGAGCACCGTCTTGAGACGTTTGTTGCCTGGGCGAAAGATCTGCTCCACGGCGATGATGTGAGACGGCCGGCGGCAGCTCGGACGATTGTGGCGTTCATAGACGAACTGGCGGCGATGCGCCGCAAAAAGCCCGTCGACGATTTCATGAGCTTCATTGTGCAGGCGCAGGTCGAGGGCCGCGGACTGACAGACCAGGAGGTCCGTGGCATTGGCGTGCTCGTTTTGGTGGCGGGGCTCGACACGGTCGCTACAGCCATAGGCTTTGACTTGGCCTATCTAGCGCGAAACTTGGAAGATCAGGAATTGCTGCGAAAAGAACCGGACCGGATCGTGCGCGCAGCCGAAGAACTGCTGCGCGCCTTTCCGACCGTTCATTTGATCCGCGTCGCACGAAAAGATATCGACTTCGAAGGCGCGCCGATCCGCAAGGGGGACTTCGTTTCCTGCGCCACGATGATTGCAAATCGTGACCCGGCGGAATTCGAAGACCCCAACACGATCGATCTGACGCGAGAAGGCATCCGCCACGCCGCATTTGGCTATGGTCCCCACCGTTGCCTTGGCTCACATCTTGCCCGGCGGGAAATTGTCATTGGCCTGGAGGAGTGGCTGGCGCGCCTGCCGTCCTTTCGGATCAAGGAGGGAACAGCACCCATCACCCATGGCGGCCAACTGTTCGGGATTGAAAATCTGATCCTGGAGTGGGGCTAAACCTAGCCCGGCCTGAGCCGGGGCACAGACGTTGGAGGTCGCCTTGCGCATCACCGTTCACCAAGCCAGATGTCAGGGGCATGCGCAATGCGCGGCGCGAGCGCCGGCAGTCTTCAAGTTGGATGAGGCGGGTTACATCCTCCCCGGCGACATCGAGGTTGCGGACGGGGAGCAAGTGCTTGCGTCGGATGGGGTGCGATCCTGCCCCGAACTTGCGCTGGAAATCGACGATCCACCCGCTGTGCGAATCGTTTCGGAAGCCACCCTCGAACCGAAGCCAGAAGTCCCGGAACAAGTCGGGACCGCCGAATTTGCGACAGACCAGACAGGCCAGGCAAAAATCGTCGAATTGCTCGACCGCGAGGCGATCCGTGACTGCCTCTATCGGTATTGCCGCGGGACAGACCGCGCCGATGAGGCGGTGCTGCGCAGCGCGTACTGGCCCGACGCGGAGGACAGCCACGGGGCGTATCGCGGCTCGGCCGAGGGCTTCATTCGGTATGCGCTCGATGTCTTCAAGACCGGACCGCGCAACATCCATCAGATCACGAACATCCTGATCGAATTCATCAACGCGGCGGAGGCTACGGTCGAGAGCTATTTCAACGCGCTGCAACGCGGACCGGACAAAGACGGAGAAATGCGTCAGATGTTTCTATGCGGGCGCTACTGCGATCTGTTTCAAAAGCGGGAAGGGGAGTGGCGGATCGCCGAACGGACCGTTGTCTATGACTGGCTGGAGGAGCAGATCCCAACCTTGGTTCTGGAGGCAGAACGCTTCGGCACGCGACAGCCGATTGGAGCACCGTATCCGAACGATCCGGTCTATGCGCTGGGCAAGCGTTCCACTGCTTCTCACGACAATGCGTTCACAACTTCGGAACCGCACCAGTATGACTACGGACTGTGACACTTCCAACGTCACCGCGACACCTGAAGGGAATGGCCGGCAGGAACCCCGGCGTGAGAGCGACAACGCTCTGGTCTGAAACCGTGAGCGCACCGAGGACGCCGGTGGCATCGATTTGCTGGAGCTTGGCAGAGCCCCTCATCATCCCGAACCCGGATCAGATCGCTTTACCGACCCAGTTGAGAGAGTTCGACCAGGGACAATGCTGCCAGACCGAAACTGGGAGAGACCGAATCATCCCGCAATCAACAACGCTATGGGTCATGGCCTGGCGCGTGACTCGAAGGCCAACTCGAGGCCGGTCATGCGGTCGACCCGCGGCCCGCTGCATTGGGTTTGAGCCCGCGCCGGCGTGTGCCCCGGTAGCCGCACCCATGTGCTCGGCAGGGCCGCTGCATCGCGAAAACAAACCAGGAGTATGGGACCATGTCCGCCCATAAAGACGCATGTATCGGCGCCGGCCAATGCCCCACCATCGAGCCCGAGAGGGGGTTCGACAAGCATGTTCTTGCCTGCGTTCTCTCGTGTGCGCTCAAGGAGGTTGAGGCTGGCGAAGCGACTGCGACGGAGTCGACAGGCCTGTCCCTCGCCGAGCTGCGCCAAGTCCTGCCTGGGGGTTTGTCCGCGACCGCACTGGCAGCCTTAGCCTCGGAGGACGTCAGCGATCCTGAGCCGGGCATGGAGGAAGAACTTCTGCGCGGCCTGCTCCTGGCGCATGCCCGGCCGAGCGACCCGGCGAGCGCGCGCTTCGCCAAGATCGTTGCCCGGCGTGCCATGCGCGATGATCATCTGTGGCAGGATCTTGGTCTTCTCAATCGGGCCGAGCTCAATCGCCTGCTTGCCACGCATTTTCCAATGCTCGCGGCCGGCAACACACGAAACATGAAATGGAAGAAGTACTTTTACCGCAAACTCTGTGAGGCCGAAGGGTTTTCGCTATGTACTGCGCCCAATTGCCGGGAATGCCGCGATTTCGACAGTTGCTTCGGCCCGGAGGAGCACGAACGCGAAGAACGCATCACATTTGACTTAGGGGCTACGCCTGGTCACGAGGCCTTGAGCCCTTGATCGCCGTCGCGCCACAAGCGCTTTTCCCGGCGTCGCTGTATGGAGGAGGGGATGTTCATCGCCTCGCGATATTTGGCGACCGTGCGGCGAGCGAGATCTATGCCGCATTCCTTGAGCCGGTCAGCGATGTCGTCGTCAGAGAGCATGTTATCAAGCGATTCTTCGGCGACCATCGCTCTGATCCGATGACGGACAGCTTCCGCGGAGTGCGCGTCACCGCCTTCGCAGGAGGCGATCGCGACAGTGAAGAAATATTTGAGCTCGAACACGCCGCGTGGGGTAACCATGTACTTGTTCGACGTCACTCGGCTGACAGTCGACTCGTGCATGTTGATCGCCTCAGCGACCGTCCTGAGATTGAGCGGCCGCAGGTGGGCGACGCCATATTCCAGAAAAGCATCCTGCTGACGTACGATTTCCGTGGCGACCTTAAGGATCGTCTTGGCGCGTTGATCCAGGCTGCGGATCAACCAGTTCGCATTTTGCAGACATTCATTGAGAAAGGTCATGTCCTTTGATTTTTTGGCGGCTCGACAGGAAACCTCCGCGACATAGCTTTGGTTGATCAGCACCTTGGGCAGCGTGTTCGGATCAAGTTCGATCTGCCATCCACCTCCGGGCGAGCGCAGCACCCATACGTCCGGTATGACGCATTCCGGCGTTCCAGACTGGAATGTGTTTCCAGGCTTGGGGTCAAGCGCGCGGATTTCCTGCAGCATGTCGAGAAGATCTTCTTCATCGACGCCGCAACGCTGCTTCAATGTCTGAAAATCGCGTCGCGCAAGCAGCTCAAGGTTGGCAACCAAAACCGCCATCGCCGGATCGAAGCGGTTTTTCTCGCGCAACTGTATCTCGAGACATTCGCTGAGCGATCGTGCGAAGATTCCCGGAGGATCGAGGCGCTGCAAGACGCCCAACACCCGTTCCACTTCAGTCAGCCCGACGTTTAGGGTCTCAGCCAGATCGGAAGGACTCACCCGAAGATAACCGGTGTCATCCAGATGACCGGCAAGCTGATGAGCTATCACCCGCTCGTGCGGTGTGAAAGCGGTGAGGGAGATCTGACGAGCGACATGGTCGTGCAACGTTTCGGCTAGGGCGACAAACTCCTCGTAAGCAGGACGTTCGCCCGGCGTGGCGTTTGAAGCGTTTGGCTGGGACTTCCCTTGCCTGGGCAGGTCCGGGGACCCTGCCCAGGTTGGTCCTTCAGCCTCGCCAGACAGCCCTTCGTCTTTTGGCGCATGCTCCAGCAGCGGATTTTTCTCGAGCTCCTGGTCCACGAACTGATGCAGTTCGGCATGCGTCAGTTGCAGCAGGCGAATTGACTCGATCAGTTGAGGCGATGCCGCAAGAGACTGTTTCTGAAGGAGGCTGAAGGACGATTTCATGGTCGGTTCGGTATTCCTGTCAAAGAAGCTCTTGGCCGTGGCTAATTGGATCTCTCACAGGTCGACGCTGCAAAGCCGCGACGTTTGAATGACATCACGGGCCGCGGGCTTCAGAGCCTCGCCCTCTGCGTCCCATAGCGTCGGCAAAACGCAGTTGCGCATGCCGATCTGGACCAGGTCACGCGGCGTCCTTCAACGATTGAAGGACGTTCTGCGGGGATGAGACGCCATAGGGGTCGGTCTCGCAGTTATCGGAGAAACCTTCCTCCTCGAACCACCGCTCCACCACGCCATTGTTGAGCAGAGCCGCGTAGCGCCAGGAGCGCATGCCGAAGCCCAGATTGTCCTTGGCCACCAGCATGCCCATTTTGCGCGTGAACTCGCCAGACCCATCCGGAATCAGTTCGACCTTCTGCAGCCCCAAGGACTTTCCCCATGCATTCATGACAAAGGCATCGTTGACGGAGAGGCAGTAGACCGCGTCGACTCCTTGTTTCTTGAACTCCTCGTAGAGATCTTCGAAATTGGGCAGTTGGTAGGTCGAGCATGTCGGTGTGAATGCGCCAGGCAGAGAGAACAGGATGACACGCTTGCCGGCAAAGTAGTCGTCGGACGTTTTTTCTTCCCAACGGTACGGATTTGGCCCCTGGACTGAATCATCGCGAACGCGCGTGAGAAACGTGACGAAGGGGACCTTCTTCTGACCGGTCATCAACTTGCTCCTTTTGAAGAAACTGGCGCACTGGATTTTACTGAGCCTGGTGGATTGCCGCGCTGGGGTGCTGCCGGGGTGCGAGACGGTGCCCGCGATTCCCACTCTTTCCCCCGTCGGGTGTATGGGGAACGGCCCGGCTCCAGATGCTCGGATCTCCAAACCGGGCGATGCGCACTCTTCAGCGAGGACAATCAATGCCGCCCGTGCCGATCGTTTTGAGCTTCGCGTGCCAGCCATGGTTCGGTATCCGTCCTCATCGTGTTCGATGGGCTTCGAGCATGAGGAGCAAGAGGCATGCCATCGCAATTGAAGCTGCTCTGCACCAACGCTTCGCGCTCGGGACGACGTCTTTCGCCAAGCCGGATGCGTGCCATAGCCGTCCCGTGTGTAGCCCGGATATTTACGCTCCGCGCCGGCCTGCAAACGACGCACCACACAGCGTAAGCCTATGCCGAGGGCACCGCAGCGAGGGCAAAGTGCGCCCCAGTGTGTTTTTGTGTGCGCAGAGGCATGACTGACGCGAACACACGCCTGTGGCAGCAATCCATGGCGGCCACTGTTCGGCAATCGGGTCAGAGTCGATGAAAATCGAATTCGGCTCGGCTACGATGATGACATGCTTGGCGTTCCAAAGGTGTCGCCGTGTGCGCCCCTCAAACCTTCTGTGTCGGAAACCGGACTAGAATTGTCGCAAGGCCGACCGAAAGGTCGCCAAGCCGCCGCTGGTTAGCGGGAAGGGGCGGAACGGAAACGGAGCGCCAACTGGGCACGCAAATTGCCGTCGCGGATATGTCGGTGGGACGTTCGCAATTCGAGCGAGAGCCTCGGCTGCGCCCATGACTCGGCATTTGCCGATGATTGGCCGGTCTCGCTGGCTCGCACCGAAGTGTGCTGCACGTACGCTTCCTGACCTTCAAACGGCCATTGAAGAGCAGGTTACTCTCCCAAGCTCGTCGGCTCCTCCCGTGGGACGAGTTCGATGCCATGAAGCTGTCGGGGTAATTGCAACGGTGAAGCCGTTGCGCTGACACCTTGCAATATCAGAACATCGATATAGGTGCGGCCCTTTCAGGGCGTCCTCCCGCCAAGTCACCTTGGCGATTCCCTCTTGTCGAGCACCGCGCTTCCAACTCGGCGTAGCCCCTACCGACCCAGGTGGGACCGGCCCGGTGAGCCGATGGCCTCAATTGCGGCCAAGTGTGCTTGCCTCGGTCGCACCGAGGCGCAAGCGCTTCCCCGGCTCTTCACGTCCAGCAGGCGCCGAAACCCGATCCGCTGCTGTTCGGCGAATCTTGAAGATCATCTGGCGACGGTGGCTAGGGCCAGCCGTTCACCAAACGGCTGAAGCTGGCCGAGGCCCGGAAGCGTGCTGGTCGCGGATAGTCCTTGTTCAGTGATCTTTCGGACCGCTCATCCGTGCAAAACGTCGGCTTCGTGACACTTGTGCCGGTTATCGAGTCCGCGCCACAGGCTAGGCGACCCACGTCCGTGATTGCGGGCAGGCTTTAGGCTCGAACCGCCATTGGCACGAGCTTTGCGCCCGGGGCGAGAGGACGGCAGCAGCCGACAAGCCCTTATCGCGGTTCCCGCGATGGACACAAAAGGAACCCACCATGGCAGTGCCGCACCGAATCTTGGAGAACGGGTCACGAGATGGGTGGCCTGCGGCTCGGCTGATCGGCATCGACCTTGCTCGCGGCTTGGCCGTCTTCGGCATGTGTGCCGTCCATGTCGGTCCCGGCAGGGGCGACGGACTGGCCGGGCGTATGATGGAATTCCCCTTTGGGCGGTCGTCCGTCCTGTTTGCCGTATTAACGGGTTTTTCGCTCATCCTGATTGCCGGCCGCAACCCGCCGAAATCGGCGCTAGCCGGTAGACAGGCCATTGCCAAGGTTGTAATTCGCGCCCTTATCCTGCTCGCCCTTGGCGAAATCCTCGCCTATGTCAACGCGCCCGTCTCGGTCATTCTGGCATACTACGGCGTCTGCTTCCTGTTGGTCCTACCGCTATGTCGGCTCAGCGCACAGCGGCTCGGATTGCTCGCGGCGGCAACGGCATTGGTTCTCCCGCAGGTGCGTTTCCTCCTTCTCAAAATGTTTGGCTCCGGGCGCTCAGACCCCGAGGTGTTCACCCTGCTGGTCAGCGGCACCTATCCCGCCTTGACCTGGGTTCCTTTGCTGATCGCAGGCATGGCCATTGCGCGCTTTGACCTTCGCACGCGCGCAATGCATTTGCGCCTCGGTGTAGCCGGCGTCGCGCTGGCCGTGTTGGGCTTTGGAGGATCCTGGCTCGCGCTGCATTTGATGCCTGGGGTAAGCGCAGAGCTGGCCAACTTGCAAGAACTTGAGCTGACTCCTCAGCCCTGGTGGTGGCTGGACTTGGACGATCTCACAACGAGTTGGCTATGGATTGCCTCGCCTCATAGCGAGACGACGTTTTGGATTTTTGGCAGCGCCGGTTGCGCAATGATCATCGTGGCGGCTTGCTCGCTTGCTATGGATGCGCTCCCGTTCATGCGAAAGCTGGTCTCACCTATAATCGCGGTCGGCTCGATGCCTTTGACGGCCTATCTTCTGCACATTCTGGGAATATATATGCTTGGAAGACCTCACTCACTGTCCGCGCTGTTTGGCCTCATCGTGGTTGTAAGCGCTTTCGCGGTGCTCTGGCTGCGCTTCTTCCAGCGAGGACCGATGGAAGCGCTGATGGGTTGGATCGTCGATCGAGCGACGCGACGTCCGCTGAACACCATGTCGCCCCGACTTTCGGATCGACAGTTACGCACGCCAAAGAAAGCGAACCTGACCGATGGGCCGACATAGCTGATAACTAAAATGTCGCGGCTGCTCGGTACCATCTGGGGGCAATCGCCAAATCTTGCAACCATTGCCCTGCGCGCGGCTTTGACGAAACGAATTTCGAGTATGCTGGCGCTTTTGCGCGATGTGTTTGATGCATCTCCCAAAGTCCTTAATTTCAGACCGAAGGACACCTGTCGATTTCCACGGAGGTTGTTCCAGCGAATAGGCCCGTTCCGGCGCTGAAGCGAACTCGCATTGCGATCAGGCGGCGCCATGCGCGCAGGTGCTTGCCAAAGCTATCGGCGTCGGTCGATCATACCGCGTCCCTGGCTTGGTAGAGCTTGCTGATTGGGCCACGGATGACCGTACATCGCATTCGCTTGCCGTCGACAGCAAGCTGGTCAGGTCGCTCTCAAAGAGAGGATTAACGAGCTGACAGTGAGTTGATGCTTCGTGAGGTCATTTCGGCGAGCGACATTCTGGTTGCGCCTTTTCTTTGGTCGGCATTCGCGCAGCCTATCGTGGGTTGGAATTGACACTCGGATCATGCAGGCGTGCTGCCGGGAATGCCGTGGTCGCAGCGACTGTTGCGCATGAGGTGGCGCGCACAAGTCGACCTACGAGCCGGCCCGGCGTTCGCGCGGAGTTCCAAATCGAGACCGGGACGGTCGGCGCCTCAAGAACGGCGCCCGGTCGCCCTGCTGCCAAGCGCGACCGCGCTCGCCCGGGCTGCGCAACCTGACCAACTCCGCCCGGGCGAACGCTGAGGCACTTCCCGGACGCGCGAACGGTTAAGGCCGGCGAGGCGCACGGCACTGGTCAAGGCCCCGTCGGCAGTAGCCGCGATCCATGCGGCTTAGAGACTAGGCCTGACCGACAAAGTAGCCGTGGGCAGGATAGCGCCGCGCGGCTGGTACGGCTGCGTCGCAGGCGCTGAGCTGAAGGTCTCGCCCGTCAGAGGTTAGGTTGCGCGTTTCGGGCCGAACAGGAACACTGTGAGGGCGGCAAGGAACGTGGCCACTGCGCTGTAGGCGAACACGCTGGCGATGCCGGCATTATTCACAAGCACTCCGCCGAAGATTGCGCCGGCCGCGATGGCAATTTGGAACGCTGAGGTCATCAGCACACCGGCGCTTTCGGCCTGCTCGGGAACGGCGCGCAGCACCATCCAAGTCTGTACCCCCACCGGCACTGCACCGAAGCCGAAACTCCATACAGCAACCGCAATGGCCGAGGCGAAGGCCGATGCTCCAGGCATCAGCAACGAGACAGCGGCTATGGCCATGAGCAGCGGCGGCAGCGCCGCGACTGCCTTGAGGCTGTGTTTGGCCAGGTATGCGCCGGCTAAATTGCCGAAGAATCCGCACACCCCCGAAACGAGCAACAGCAGCGAGATCGTCTCGATCCGGAGCGCGGGAATTTTCTCGAGATAAGCCCGGACATAGGTGAAGCTGGCGAAGTGCCCAGAAGCGACCAGCAGCACCACCACAAGCGCGACCTTGATGGTTGGCTTCTTGACCACATGCAGCAGGCCGCGCAATCCAGCCATTTCAACCGGCGGCAACATCGGAAGGGTTGCGAGTTGCACCAGCAATGTAACGGCATTGACGGCTGCGGCGATCATGAAGGTGGCTCGCCATCCCCAGATGTCGCCGACATAGGCGCCGATTGGAGGCGCGCAAACGATAGCGACCGAAACGCCGGTGAGGATGATTGATAGGGCGCGCGGCAGGAGGTGATTTGGAACCAGCCGCACCGCCAGCGATGCCGAAATCGACCAAAAGCCTCCAAGCGCAATGCCGAGCACGACGCGTGCCGCCAGGAAAACCGGCAGCGACCAGGCCACCCCCGCCAGAAGGTTGGATAGGATCTGAAGCAGCATCATCGCCCACAGGACGACTCTGCGGTCGAGGCGCTTTGTTATGAAGGCGATTGTCGGCGCCGAAATCGCCGCGGCAATCGCAGTCGCAGTCATCGTCTGTCCAGCCGCACCCTCTGTGATATGCAGATCATGCGCGAGCGGCGTCAGCACGCTGGCAGGCAAAAGCTCAGCCGCCACAAGCCCGAAGGTGCCCAGGCCAAGCGATATGACCGCGCCCCATGCGGGACGAGATCGTCGATCCGGGTTTTCTGGGCCGTGCAGAAAAGTCTCCATGAAGCCTGTCGCGGATTGGGTCATGAATATGCTCGCCAGCTTGGGTGCAACTGCAACATGGGTTGGCTGCATTGACCGCGTTCATGCCAGACACGCCCTTGCCGGCGGCGTCGCACGAAGGGAATGTTCATCGCTGCCCGACATGTTGTGACAGCGCCGCGTGCAATATCAGTGCCGGTTTCTCCGGGTCGGGCGGGATCTGATCGTCGGTAGTCGTAGCATCACGCATGCTCCATGCCGACTGCGCGGGGCCAGTCTCGAACCAGCCATGCGCAACCAGCTGCCGGCAGGCACGTCTGATGACCCGCGATGGAGGCGCGCAAGCCGATCGCTTTGCCGCCGCCCGTACGCAGCAAAAAGTGGGCTCTGGCTCGAAAGCCCAAGTTCTTCCGGTGTCGGCTTCGAAGCTGACGCCTTGTGTCGGGCAATGTCGGCTCCGCTACAGGGCTTGTTGCGACAATCACTTGTTTGGCAGCAAACACTTGTTGGCGCTCAGGCTAACTCGCGAGACACTAAAGAAAAAATCCCTGTTCGTTATCGCCCAGTCTACTTGGCACGAGTCTTGAGACCCTCTCGGTGTGAGGCGGCATGAGCTGCCCATCGGCATTCATAGTGCGGGCAAGCCGCGACGATGGAAAAGGAAGGGAATCTATAATGTCAGGTCTGCGTCAGATCGCCTTTTACGGAAAAGGCGGCATCGGCAAGTCCACCACCTCCCAAAATACGCTCGCCGCCCTGGTCGACCTCGGGCAGAGAATTCTCATCGTCGGCTGCGACCCCAAAGCCGACTCCACCCGCCTGATCCTGAACTCGAAGGCTCAGGATACTGTCCTGCATCTGGCGGCACAGGAAGGTTCGGTGGAAGATCTCGAACTGCAGGACGTGCTCAAGATTGGCTACAGAGGCATCAAATGCGTGGAGTCCGGCGGCCCGGAGCCGGGTGTTGGCTGCGCGGGCCGAGGCGTCATCACATCAATCAACTTCCTCGAGGAGAACGGCGCCTATGACGATGTCGACTATGTCTCCTACGACGTGCTCGGCGACGTGGTTTGCGGCGGTTTCGCGATGCCGATCCGCGAGGGCAAGGCGCAGGAAATCTACATCGTCATGTCCGGGGAGATGATGGCGCTCTATGCCGCCAACAACATCGCCAAGGGCATCCTGAAATATGCCCATTCGGGGGGCGTGCGGCTCGGAGGCCTGATCTGCAACGAACGTCAAACCGACCGTGAGCTCGACCTTGCTGAAGCCCTGGCTTCCAGGCTCAATTCCAAGCTCATCCACTTCGTGCCGCGCGACAACATCGTTCAGCACGCCGAGCTCAGGAAGATGTCAGTTATCCAGTACGCGCCGGATTCCAAGCAGGCCGGGGAGTACCGCGCGCTGGCCGAGAAGATCCATGCCAATTCTGGCCAGGGCACCATCCCGACGCCGATCACCATGGAGGAGCTCGAGGAGATGCTGCTCGACTTCGGCATCATGAAAACCGACGAGCAGATGCTTGCCGAGCTGCAGGCCAAGGAAGCGGCCAAGACGGCCGCCCAGTAACGACCGATATCGGTCGCCTCTCGAGTTGGGGCGCCTTGCCAAGAACGGCGCCTCATCGGTGGGGCGTCATCAGACACCTTGAAAGGGGTCCCATGAGCCTGGAATACGAGAATGATGGTGCTCTCCATGCGAAGCTTATCGAGGAGGTGCTATCGCAATATCCCGACAAAGCGGCGAAGCGCCGCAAAAAACACCTGAACATCGCAAAGAGCGGGGATGAGGCTACCGGGGAAAGTGAGATCCTTTCCGAATGCGACGTCAAATCGAACATCAAGTCCATCCCCGGGGTGATGACGATCCGTGGCTGCGCCTATGCCGGCTCAAAGGGCGTGGTCTGGGGCCCAGTCAAGGATATGGTCCATATCTCGCACGGCCCCGTCGGCTGCGGCCAATATTCCTGGTCACAGCGCCGCAATTACTATGTGGGCACAACGGGCATCGATACGTTCGGGACAATGCAGTTCACCTCCGACTTCCAGGAGAAAGACATTGTCTTCGGCGGTGACAAGAAACTGGAGCAGATCATCGACGAGATCGAGGTGCTGTTTCCGCTGAACAACGGCATCACCGTGCAATCCGAATGCCCGATCGGTCTCATTGGTGATGACACCGAGGCCGTTTCTCGCAAGAAGGCCAAGGAGTACGAAAAGACCATCGTGCCGGTGCGCTGCGAGGGCTTCCGCGGCGTCTCGCAATCACTCGGCCACCACATCGCCAATGACGCGATCCGCGACTGGGTCTTCGACAAGAAGGACGTCGACTTCGAGGCCGGTACTTACGACGTCAACGTGATCGGCGACTACAATATTGGCGGCGATGCCTGGGCCTCGCGCATCTTGCTTGAGGAGATAGGATTGCGCGTGGTCGGCAACTGGTCGGGCGACGCAACACTGGCCGAGATTGAACGCGCGCCAAAGGCCAAGCTCAATCTCATCCACTGTTACCGGTCGATGAACTACATCTGCCGACATATGGAGGAAAAGTATGGCGTTGCCTGGATGGAGTATAATTTCTTCGGACCGTCCCAGATCGAAACCTCCCTGCGCAACATAGCCAAGCATTTCGGGGCGGAAATCGAGGAGAAAACCGAGAAGGTAATCGCCAAGTACAGACCGCTTGTCGACGCCGTCATCTCCAAGTACCGGCCCCGCCTCGAAGGCAATACCGTCATGCTCTACGTCGGTGGTCTGCGCCCCCGCCACGTCATCACAGCTTACGAGGACCTCGGCATGGTCATCGTCGGAACCGGCTACGAGTTCGGCCACAATGATGATTATCAGCGCACCGCTCATTACGTAAAGAACGGCACGCTGATCTACGACGACGTTACCGGCTACGAGTTGGAGAAGTTCATCGAGGGAGTTCGCCCCAACCTCGTGGGCTCCGGCATCAAGGAAAAATACCCGGTGCAGAAGATGGGCATTCCGTTCCGTCAGATGCATTCCTGGGACTATTCGGGACCTTATCACGGCTATGACGGCTTTGCCATTTTCGCACGTGACGTGGATCTTGCAATCAACAATCCGGTCTGGGATCTCTACCACGCTCCTTGGAAAGAACGCCCGCCTACTAGGCGGGCGATAGCTGCCGAATAAACGCCCAGTCCTTGGTCCGGTCTCTCCAGAGAGACCATGAACCCCGCGAGCTTGTGAGCCTCGCGGTTACCGGAAACGTCTCGACCTGTCTGAGCTGCCGGATAGCGCGGCCAGATTAAAAAGAGGAATACCAATGCCGCAGTCGGCCGACAAGATTCTCGACCACGCTCCCCTGTTCCGCGAGCCGGAATACAGGCAAATGCTCGCCGAGAAGAAGCTGAATTTCGAATGTCCGCACCCGGATCAGATCGTTACCGATCAAGGCGAATTTACCAAGACCTGGGAGTACCGCGAAAAGAACCTCGCCCGCGAAGCGCTTGTGATCAATCCCGCCAAGGCTTGCCAGCCCCTCGGCGCGGTGTTCGCGGCCGCGGGCTTCGAGCGGACCATGTCCTTCGTCCACGGCAGCCAGGGCTGCGTGGCCTATTACCGCTCGCACCTGTCACGCCATTTCAAGGAACCTGCTTCGGCGGTTTCCTCCTCGATGACCGAGGATGCGGCAGTGTTCGGCGGCCTGAAGAACCTGGTCGACGGGCTCGCCAACACATACCAACTTTACGACCCGAAGATGATCGCAGTGTCGACGACATGTATGGCCGAGGTCATAGGCGACGACCTCCACAGCTTCATCCAGAACGCCAAAGACGAAAACTCGGTCCCACGCGACTTCGACGTGCCCTTTGCCCACACGCCAGCCTTCGTCGGTAGCCATGTCGACGGCTATGACGGCATGCTCAAGGGCATTCTGGAGCACTTCTGGAAAGGCCAGCAGCGCACGGAAACCAAGGGAAGCATCAACGTCATTCCGGGCTTCGACGGTTTCTGCGTTGGCAACAACCGGGAGCTCAAACGTCTGCTCGATGTAATGGGTGTGTCCTACACCTTCATCCAGGACGCGTCCGACCAGTTCGACACCCCATCGGACGGGGAATACCGCATGTACGACGGCGGCACGAAGATCGAAGAGGTGAGGGGGGCACTCGACGCCGAGGCAACGCTTTCGCTGCAGCACTACAACACGCGAAAAACGCTGGACTATTGTGGGCAAGTTGGGCAGGCCACGGCTTCCTTCCATTATCCGCTCGGCGTCCAGGCGACTGACGAATTGCTGATGAAGGTCTCGGCGCTTTCCGGCAAGGAAATCCCCGAGGCAATCCGGCTGGAGCGCGGCCGACTGATTGATGCCATGGCGGACAGCCAGTCCTGGCTGCACGGGAAGAAATACGCGATCTACGGCGACCCTGACTTCGTGTACGCCATGGCCCGCTTCGTCATGGAAACGGGCGGCGAGCCGACACATTGCCTCGCCACCAACGGCACCTCGACTTGGGAAGCCGAGTTGAAGGAACTGCTTGCATCCTCTCCCTTCGGCAAGGACGCTCAGGTCTGGGCGGGCAAGGACCTCTGGGCTATGCGGTCGCTGCTCTTCACCGAGCCAGTGGACCTGCTGATCGGCAATTCTTATGGCAAGTATCTGGAGCGCGACACCGGCACGCCGCTGATCCGGCTGACGTTTCCGATCTTCGACCGGCACCACCACCATCGCTTTCCGCTCATGGGCTATCAGGGCGGCTTACGCGTTCTGACCACCATCCTCGACAAGATCTTCGACAAGCTCGATCGCGAGACGAGCCAGACGGGCGTGACGGACTATTCCTATGACCTCACCCGCTAAAAGACACGGACCGGCTTTTAGCCCAGGCGGTTTATTGCCAATTGGCTTTGGGGACTGACGTGATGAGCTCGCTCAGTGCGAAGGTCCAGGACGTTTTCGACGAGCCCGCCTGTGACAAGAACCGTGGCAAGGATGCCAAGGCGCGCAAGCAGGGCTGCGCAAGGGCGCTGACGCCAGGAGCGGCAGCGGGCGGTTGCGCCTTTGACGGAGCCAAGATCGTCCTGCAGCCGATTACCGACGTTGCGCATTTGGTCCACGCGCCGCTCGCTTGCGAGGGCAATTCCTGGGATAACCGCGGTGCAGCTTCGTCCGGGCCAAGCTTGTGGCGCACCAGCTTCACGACGGACCTCACCGAACTCGAGGTGGTGATGGGGCAGGGCGAGCGGAAGCTCTTCAAGGCGATCCGCGAAATCAAGGAGGCGTATGCGCCACCGGCAGTCTTTGTCTATTCGACCTGCGTGACGGCGCTCATCGGCGACGATATCGAAGCTGTCTGCAAACGCGCCGCCGAAAAATTCGGCTTGGCCGTGGTCCCGGTCAATGCGCCGGGCCTGGCCGGTTCCAAGAATCTCGGCAACAAGCTCGCCGCTGAGGCGTTGCTCGACCATGTCATCGGCACGGCGGAACCCGATGACGCCGGGCCGCACGACATCAACATACTTGGCGAATTCAACCTCTCCGGCGAATTCTGGCTGATAAAGCCGCTCCTCGACCGGCTCGGGATCCGGATTCGCGCCTGCATCCCGGGCGACGCGCGCTATCTCGACATCGCTTCCGCGCACCGAGCTCGGGCAGCTATGGTCGTGTGCTCGACGGCCCTCATCAATCTAGCTCGCAAGATGGATGAGCGCTGGGGCATCCCTTTCTTCGAAGGCTCCTTCTACGGGATTTCGGACACTTCGGAAGCACTCCGCAAGATCGCTGAGCTGCTGGTGAGGAAGGGAGCCGATCCGGAGATCCTGGACCGCACAGAGACGCTGATCGCCGAGCAGGAGGCGATTGCATGGAAGAAGCTCGAAGCCTACCGGGCCCGCCTCCAAGGCAAGCGGGTGCTGCTGAACACGGGTGGTGTCAAGTCCTGGTCGGTCGTCCACGCGTTGGTGGAGATCGGGATCGAGATCGTCGGCACCTCGGTCAAGAAATCGACCGTCGAAGACAAGGAGCGCATCAAACTGGTCCTCAAGGACGACAAGCACACATTCGAGCAGATGCCAGCGCGCAACCTTTACGCCATGCTCTCTGGAGGCAACGCCGATATCATGCTGTCGGGCGGGCGCACGCAGTTCGTCGCGCTAAAGGCCAAGACGCCCTGGCTCGACATCAACCAGGAGCGACAGCACCCTTATTCCGGTTATGACGGCATGGTGGAACTCGTGCGGCAGATCGACCTCGCCATCCACAACCCGATCTGGGCCCAAGTGCGCGAGCGCGCTCCGTGGGATTGCCCACCCCATGTGAAGGACGAACTGCCGGGCACGAGCAACGACACCGAGAACCTGCACGCCGTCGGAAAATCCGCCGGCAAGACGCCGTCGAATTGGGTGGATGTTGAGGAGATGCGATGACCCGTATCCTCCCCCAGACCAAATCAGCATCGGTCAACCCGCTGAAGTCGTCACAGCCGCTTGGTGCAGTCTTGGCCTTTCTCGGCATCGACGGCGCCGTGCCGCTGTTCCACGGCACTCAGGGCTGCACCAGCTTCGCCCTCGTGCTGCTTGTGCGGCATTTCAAGGAAACGATCCCCCTGCAGACCACCGCGATGGATGAAGTAACAACCATCCTCGGCGGGTCGGACAATCTGGAAGAGGCGATCCTCAATCTCAAGACCCGCACGAAGCCAAAGCTGATCGGGGTCTGCACGACGGCCCTGGTGGAAACCCGTGGTGAAGATTCGGCAGGCGACATCGCCGAAATCAGACTGAAACGCGCGGCAGAACTCGCGGGTACGGAGATCGTCCTGGCCAACACGCCGGATTTCGCCGGCGCCCTCGAACAGGGCTGGGCCAAAGCTGTCACCGCGATGATGGAAGGCATTACGCGACCAGGCGAACGGGCGCGCAAGAAAGAGAAGATCGCAATCCTGCCCGGTTGGAATCTCACCGTGGCTGACATCGAGCATTTGCGCGAGATGGTCGAAAGCTTTGGGCTGCAATCGGTGATTTTCCCGGACCTCTCAGGCTCGCTCGACGGTACCGTGCCAGACCACTGGGTCCCGACCACCTATGGCGGTACGAGCATCGAGGATATCCGCGAGCTCGGCACGGCTGGTCACTGCATCGCCGTCGGCGAGCATATGCGCCGCCCCGCCGAGGTCCTGTATAGGGCGACCGGCGTGCCCTACGTGCTGTTTCAGTCGCTGACTGGATTGAAGGGCGCCGATCAGCTCTTTTCCCTGCTGTCGGCTATTTCTGGCAAGCCTGTGCCGGCAAGTGTCCGCCGCCGGCGGGCGCAATTGCAGGATGCGTTGCTCGACGGACATTTCCATTTCGGAGGCAAGAAAATTGCGATCGCTGCTGAACCAGACCAACTCTATCAATTGGCAACCTTCTTCGTTGACCTGGGCTCCGATATCACGGCGGCGGTCACGACGACCGATATGTCGAAAATTCTGGAAAAGGTACCGGCAGAGTCGATTCAGGTCGGCGATCTCGGCGATCTGGAAGCGCTTGCGGGCGGCGCGGATCTTCTGGTCACCCATTCACACGGACGCCAGGCGTCGCAACGCCTTGGCATCCCGCTCATGCGCATCGGCTTCCCCGTCTTCGACCGGCTCGGCAGCCAGCACAAGCTCTCGATCCTCTATCAAGGAACCCGTGATCTGATCTTCGAGGTTGCCAACCTGTTCCAGGCCGACCGGCGCGCGCCGACGCCTGAGGAGCTTGATCCATTCCGCAGGCGGCAAACGCCAGGTGAGCCCGATGCGTCGCCTCTCACTCGTCACTGACGAGGTTCACCGTCCGATGCGTGAACGACAAGCAGGCGCCTTGCGGGTGGCAATCGCTACTCAGGACGTCAAGCAACTCAATGCCCATTTCGGGGCGGCCAAGCGCTTTGTTATCTACGACATGACGCGTGAGGAGTGGGAGCTCGTGGAAGTCATCGAGTTCGACGACGTCTCCGACGAAAGTGGGAAACATCGGGCCGAGAGGGACGACCGTATCACTCCGAAGGTAGAAGCGCTGAAGGGCTGCCACCTCCTGTTTTGCCTGGCGATCGGCGGACCTTCGGCAGCCAAGCTTGTTTCGGCAAAAATCCATCCGATCAAGGTGCGGCAGCCTCAAAGCATCCAAGAGGTGCTGTTTCGCACGCAGACAATGCTCAGGACCTGCCCTCCGCCTTGGCTGCGCAAGGTCCTGGCTGAGGCAGGCGTCGCGAAACAGAAACCGTCCTTTGAGGACGACGACTGAAATAAGGAGGCGAAATGACCGATCCTTCGGTTAGCCCTGCTGTCGCCGAGGACGAGGTGGCGCTTGCCAGCCCGTTTCTCCAATGCCTCGTGCGGCTAATCCGTGCTCAGGATTCCCACGGGTCATGGGACGGCAAAGCGGACGCTGAGTTGCTGGCCGACTTCATCGTCAGCAAGGAACAGCGCCGTACGATTCCAATCATCGGCGATCCCGATCCGGACGTGCTGTGGAGGCTCGACAAGTTCTACACTGCCTCCGCCCTTGCAATCGAGGAGCGCTGCGGCCTGATGGCATCGCCGATGATCGAAATGAGCCATGAGGGCTTCGGGCGCGTGCTTTTCGCCGCCGGGCGGCTGGTCGTTCTGTCCATGACCCTGCGTGACGTCCATCGGTTCGGCTTCGAGACGTTCTCCAGACTCGCCGCGGCCGGTACGAAACTGGTCGATGAGGCAATGGCAGTCATCGACACCTATCCCGAGGTGGCGCGTGCGTAATGGAAATGGGTTTTGAGCAAAGGGGCCATGACAGATCCTGAGCGGCGCGATCGCCTCTACTCAGCCGATACGGTCCAGGCTAATGGGCTCTTGAGGCAGCGACGATGAAGCCACTCGTCCTGATCTGTTCGCAAGATGCCGAGCTCTATATGTTCCTCAGCCATATACTGGAGGCGGACGGCTTCGCCAGTGAGCCGGCAGGCGGCGCAAAGGAGGCACTTGCACTGGCGGACGAACGGGAATTTCAGGCCGTGGTGCTGGACTGCGGACCAGCGAGCATAACCGGCTCCCCAATCTGCTGCCGGCTCAAACAGCACCCCCGGACCGGCGGGCTGCCCGTTATCGCCCTGATCGCGCCCGGCGCCGAGAACCAGCACCTCAGCCTCCTCAAGGCTGGCATTGACGAGAGCTTTGTGCGGCCAATCGCGCCGGCCAAGCTGCTGGACTGTCTCCGAGCGAAGCTGGCGCTGCCCCTTCGGGGCGAAAATGGTCTTGAAAACGGCGGCTGGCTCTCCTGTGGCGGCCTCGAGATGAAGCTCGATGCCCACCGGGTTCGCGGCAACGGCCACGACATTCATCTCGGACCCATCGAGTTCAACGTGCTGCGGCTTTTGATCAAAGCCCCCGGGAAGGTCTTCAGCCGGGACGAACTTATCCGCGCGGCCTGGCCGCCCAACATCCATGTCGGTGCACGCACCGTCGATGTCCATATCAGCCGGATCAGAAAAGCCCTTCAGGCGGCTTCGCCCGGCAGCGTCATTCGAACCGTCAGGTCGGCCGGCTACTCGCTCGATAATCCGGACGGCTAAATCACCTGCCAGGTCTGGTCCCACAGCCCTTTCCTCGCTGTGAGCCGGTTCGCGGCTTGAATGCCTAAACGAATACTCGGGAAGAAGCAGGCACATGGGTTTCAAAAGCGTACTCTGTGTGACCGGCGCTGACGGTTCCGATCAGGACGTCAGAACTGCCGCCGGCTTGTGTGCCGAAGTCGGCGCGCATCTTTCCGTACTGATCCTACCGCCTCCGATGCTCATCATGTCGTATTATCCATCGATTGCAGATGGTGTCCCCGAATGGCCTCTGGGACGTGGGCTGGCAATTGCCCGATTGAACGATCGTTTTCGGGAAATCGATCGATTTACACAGGACGTGGCGAGATTGGAAAGACGCTCCAAAGATCTTCAGAAGCTGCTGGGATCCATGTCGCTCTCATTTGACATCGACACCGACTGCTGCGATCCGGCTAGCCTGGGTGAATTGGCACGACAGCGGGCGCGCTGTTCCGACCTCACCATCATCGGACCGGGCCTTCTCAATGACGAGACTCTCGGCCCTCCTGTAGTCAATGGCTGCTTGTTCGATACGGGAACGCCGGTGCTCGTTGTGCCGAAGGGGGCTGAGGCGACCCTGTGGCCACGGCGCGTCCTGGTCGGTTGGGATTCGCGCGTCGAGGCTTCCCGTGCCGTTCGCGAAGCGCTGGGTCTCCTCTGCGTTGCCGAGAACGTTCGTGTCGCCCTGGTCGATCCGAAGGCGAACTACAACGGGAAGGGCGCGGAGCCTGGAGCCGACATCGCTGACTATCTCGCTCGACACGGTGTTCGGGTGTCGGTTGACGTGTTGGCAAGTGCCGGCAAATCGGTCGCCACGGTGCTTGCGCAGCACGCAATCGACACGTCTGCCGAATTGATCGTCATGGGCGCTTATGGCAGCCGTGGATTACGTGAGCGGCTCTTTGGCGGTGTGACGAGATGGACATTCGAGAAGCCGACATTGCCGTTGTTTTTGGCGCGTTGACTCGTTCGGAGTTGCGACCATGCTGTTCTGCGCTCTGCTTCCCGGTGACCTATTCTGATGCCGGCTGGAGAATGAACGCAACGGGGAGACCCCCCTTGCAGCCTTCTGCACGCGTCGCCACCCGGCATATGTTCTCCCTGCTTCAAGTGCTGCTGGGGTTCTGCTCACGCAGATGCACGCGCAGACCAAGTGCCGCGCAGGGCCGCTACTCGGGGCAACCAAAGCAAGGCTTCTAGATTGGCGAAGCCGAGAAAAAGAGGCGTTTCAGCGCGGCAGCCGAGTTCTGACCCGTCGCCCCCAGCCTGCACCCGCAGTGGCAGACCATGTCCTGCCATCGTTCCCTGGCTCCCGTTGTGAACGCAATAGCGCTGCCGCAATCCACATACTGAAGGCGGGCGAAATCGAGCAACTCAAGATCAGACCCGACTCGTTTGGGGCGTCCGCAGGAATCTTCGAATGTCCGCGCCGACCGGCTTTCTTCGGGTGCTCGGGAAAGCCGAACCACACCCGCATTGCGGCAACAGGATGCTGCTGGCGGTTGGCATGGATCAGTGCGGCGGTGAGGGTGCTCGAGCCGCATAACTCGGCCGGCAGGCCTCGATAAGGTTCAAAAAATTCGCTGCAGTCCTCGCTGAGGCTTAGCCCGCTTGAACCGCGGCGATCCGCGATCCGCTTGCCCGCACGCTTAGTGCCGATTCATGACTGCGAAGAGATGAGCTTGGTAAAAATGGGAGCGAGGATATGCCGGCTCGCCGGCGAAAGGTGGAGCGCGTCAAGGTAGAAGACGTCTTCACCTGATCTCAGCGGGCACTTTTGCTGCCCACACAAAACTGGGACTATGTGGACGAACTGCACGGTTGGTGGCAGCAGATCGGCGACGACTTGATTGTTCTGCCAAGACCTCTCGGCCGGCATGGTGGAGCACGGCGCATCGCCCTTCATGAAGTCCGCACGGATAAGGCAAGTCAGCACATCGGTGGGCGGTTCTGGGGCTGGTCCAACCACGGCGGTCTTAATGCCATGCGTCGCCAGTGTGGCGGCGGTCTGTTCTATGGCGGACGTGAAGTTAGCTTTGGAAGCCTCCTGTGAAGGCCAGCCTCCATCCCTTGAAAGGAAGCTGCCTCCACGCCCCGAGTAGGTGTTCCAGCGGCCTGCGAGGATCACGAGTGTGACGTTGCGATCGGCAAGCACCGATTGGAGCGCGGACCCATTGAACGCCGGGCAATCCCCTGTCAATGGACTGGCGGGAAGCATCGTCATGTTGGGGAAAGGAGCGCACCCCGCTTTTGTAATCTGTCTGACGCGCACGCCTGTGGCCCGGGCGGCCTCACTTAAAGAAGGGGCAAGATGGGCAGCCTGAGAATCCCCCCACAAAACGATAGTCGGAGCGACATTGCCGGAGCCGAGGACGCATTCGCCCGTTTTGGGAATGAGCCCGCCACGCTCGAGGCAGGAAGATGCTTCGAACCTGGCCCTTTCCGCTCTAAGCGCTCGAACAGACGGGCCGCCATCCGGACCGCGACTGGGGAAGCCGGAGCTGTTGATGATCACCAAGGACAGACAGCAGACCGCAGCCATTGCGCCGGCGGTCGGTACCAGCCAAGTCCAACCTGTAGCTCTCCGGCGGAACGGGCGCTCGACAAAGCGCCATGAGAGTGCAGAAACGAGCAGCGCGGCCATCAGGACAGCGACACGTTCAGAAACGAGCAACTCGCGATTTCGATAGATGCCAGCAAAGACCAGCAACGGCCAGTGCCAGAGGTAGAGCGAGTAGGACATCAAGCCGATGAAGCCGCCAGGTCCTGTCGACAGTGCCTTTGCGACCATTGTCTCGCGATGAAAGCCGGCGGCGATGATGAGCGCGGCTCCCATGCAGGGAGCAAGCGCGTAGAGGCCGGGAAAAGGCGTGTCATGATCGAGCAGGAAGAGTGAAGCGGCGATGAGCCCCAGGCCAGAGGCAGCGAGGAGTTCTGCAATCGTTTGGGTTGGCCTTATTGCCTTAGCAACAGGCAGTGCGATCAGCCCGCCCGCGAGCAGTTCCCAAGCGCGCGTCGGAAGCATGTAGAATACGAAGGGCGAATCGCTCTGGAGCCAGTGCTCGGCGGCGTAGATGGACATCACGCACAGCGCCGCGACGATGATTGCCGCCCAAGGTCTCAGCCACCTCATCATGAGTATGACCGCCAAAGGCCACAGGAAGTAAAACTGCTCCTCGACGGCCAGCGACCATGTGTGCAGGAGCGGGAGCGAGGTCGCGGCTTCAGTGAAATAGTTTGTGTTGCGATAAAAAAAGAAGTTGCTGACGGAAACCGCGACGGCGATGGCGCTGTTGCCGAACCCAACGAACTCTCCCGGCGGCAGCACAAACCACGCTGTCGCAAAACAGGCGGCGAGCATTGCGAACAGGGCTGGGAAGATCCGCCGAACGCGGCGGTGATAGAAGTCCAGTAGCGAGAATTCGCCTCGGTCTGTCCGCTCGATGATGTCGGACGTTATAAGGAAGCCGGAGATCACAAAGAAGATATCGACCCCAACGAACCCGCCGCTGACCGCTGAAAAACCAGCATGATATAGGACAACCGGAACAACGGCGACGGCCCGTAGACCGTTAATATCCGCTCGGTAGTTCATGCAACTGATTCGTCCTCAGAAGGTCACGAGCAGCGTTTTTCATGTTCGTTGCTGTTCGTAAAATCGATCGTTTCGATAAGCGCATTTACGATATGAATGCGGGCTATCAAATTCGACTAAGACGCCGACTGATCGCGACGCGAATTCAGGTTCTACCTTCAGGAAGGCGGTGGGCTTTCAAGGACGCGTCTTCCAGCCGACTTGCTGGGCGGCAAGCGCTATCGCGGGCAGTGGGAGGCGTGGACCACAAGCAACATTTGCCCACCTTGCGAAATCGATGAGACCGTCCTGGGGCTTAAAGAATCTGGTCTTGTCACCCCGATGACACTGCCAAGTACCATCCGCGTTCGCCCCGGCTGCGCAATCCTGACCAACTCCGCGCGGCGAAGGCAGACCGCCCGCATGATACACCCATGATGCGACGGGCGGCCGCTGATTTGGAGTGCGCCCCTGAGGCCGGAAAGCAACAACATTTCGCCACCCTGGCTTATGGCCTTGGGAGATTCTGCGATCAAGCCTCACCCCAGCTGTTAGCTGGATTCAGTTTGCGCTCGCCACAAGCGGGCGTAGGCGCCTTCACTTGTCACCAGATCAGCATGCTTTCCCTCCGCAACGACCCGCCCCTTGTCCAAGACGACTATTTTGTCGGCCCTACGGATGGTGCTCAGTCGATGAGAGATGACGACGACAGTCTTGCCGTCCCGACGCAGATCCTCAACCACCCGCAGGACAAACGCCTCGGCGACGGAGTCGAGTGATGACGTCGCTTCATCGAGGATCAGGATCTCCGGATCCCGGTACAAAGCACGAGCCAACGCCAAGCGCTGCTTCTCGCCCCCGGAGAGGCGCACGCCGTTCTCGCCGAGATTGGCCTGGAAGCCACCCGGCCAACGCTCGATCACGTCCCTCAGCCCTGTTTGAGCGCAGATTCGATGGATTTTCTCGATGTCCGGCTCGAATTCGCCAATTGCGATGTTGTCGATGACCGAGCCCGAGAACACGTCGATCGATTGGGGCACCGCAGCGACAACCTTGCGCAGGGATACGGTCGAGAGGTCTTGGATAGAATGGGGGCCAATCCGGATGTGCCCACCCTCAAGGGGGTAGACATTCTGCAGCAGCGCCGCAAGGGTGCTCTTGCCCGAGCCACTTTCACCCACAACCGCAGTCATTTCCCCGCGGGGGAAGGTGACGCTAAGATCCTGGAAAAGGTCCAGTTGCCCGCCATAGCGGAATGTGACATTCCCCAGGCGGATGTCGCCTATGCTGCATTTGGTGGCGTCGATGCCGCCACCGCTCTCCGGCTCCAGGTCGAATATATCGAACAGGCGATCCGCCGCGATAAGAGCATCTTGGACGATGCGGTTGGTCTGGATCAGACTGGCAACCGGACGGGTGACATAGCCCAGTAAGGTATAACAGGACAGTAATTCGCCGGGCGTGACGGTTTGATCGAGGACAAGGGTCGTTCCGGACCACATCAGCACGATGGTGAATAGAGTTGCAAGGAAAGTCGAGGCACTGTCCCCGAAGATCGAGATCAGGCCGGATCTGTAGACGGAGTGCAGCATCTTGATGAAGCGGGTCTCCGCCCTGAAGTTGGCGAAGCTCTCCATGCCGGAGTTCTTGATCGTGGAGACAGCTCCGAGTGACTCCACCAGTTGCGTTTCCAGTTCGGCAGCGTTCTCCATTATGGCGCGCTGTCTATCCCTGTTCAGCCGGTTGGTGATCCAATAGACCGAGAGGTACAACGGGATGGAGATCGCCACGACCAAGGCAATCTTCCACGAGTAGATGAACATGAGCCCTAACGAGAACAGTATCATCAGCACGTCGACGAACATATTGATCGAGACGTCGTTCAGGAAGCTCCTGATCTTCACCGCGTCATTCATGCGGGAAACTATTTCGCCCATGCGCATGCTGTCGAAAAATTTCTGAGGCAAGGTCAGGATGTGAGTGTAGTAACCGAGGATCAGCTGGACGTCGATCTTCTGCCCCGTTTGCAGGACGAGCCGGTTTCTGAGGAGATCGACCAGGATCTGCACAACCAAGATCAGCAGCATGGCGACGCTCATCAGGTTGAGCAGGTTGCGGTTGCCCGCTGTAATCACATGGTCGACGATCTTCTGAACGTAAATGGCCGTCGAGAGGCCAAGGATCGTCGTCACCAGCGCCCCGACGAGAGCCTGCGCCATTGCCGCCCTGTGTGGTGCGAGCAGACGCGCGAAACGAGCTAGGGGCGAGGTGGTCTCGTCGCGGCGCTTGAAGGTGTCTGCCGGAACCAGGAGCACCAGGGCTCCAGTCCATTGCTTTTTGAATTCCTCGTGCGCCAGCTTGCGGACTTCACCATAGGCTGGGTCCATGACGGTGACCCACATCGGGTCGACCGCCTGGATTACAACGAAGTGGTGCAGGACCTCCTTGACGATCACGTGGGCGATGGCGGGCTTGGGGATCTTGTATAGGCTGTCGAAGCCGCCCTTCACCCCCTTGGCAACAAAGCCCAGCTTCCGAGCCGCTTCCATGAGGCCCAGCACCGTGGTGCCGGAGCGGCCGGTCGAGGCATACTGGCGAATGCGCGACAATGGCAGCTTGTGGCCATAGAAGGCCGCGACAGAAGCAAGGCTGGCGGCCCCGCAATCGGCGATGTCGCGCTGCTTGAACTTGACGGCTTTGCTCGACATGGCGGCTCGCTTACTGTTTGGAAAATGAAGGATCAGTGGCCCGCCAGGAGCGGATTGAGCCAATCGTCGACCTCACTGTAGAGGAGTTGCAGGAGAGTGCGGTCGCCCAGGATGAAGCGGGCCCGGACGGTCATGCCTTTCTTCAGGTGACCGGTGACCCCGTGCTTGAGGGCGAGATGGCGGCGCGAGAGCGCGCAGCGGACCTTGAAGACCGGGCTCCCGTCGTGGAGAATGAAGTCCTGCGCCACGTCAAGCACTGTCGCGTCAATGATGCCCGATTGATTGTAGTTGAAGCCATCCACCTGCAGACGCACCGGCTGACCGGGGCGCACAAAGCCGATGTCGCTCGGGGAAACGTAGATCTCCGCCACCAGTTCGGCGTCCGGCGAAACCCAAGCGACCGTTTGCCCGGCCTGGACATAGCTGCCTGGGCTGAGAGCTGTGAACTGCTGGAGAGCGCCCGACACAGGGGCTCGAATGCGGGTCAGATCCCGTTCGTTCTCGAGCTGATGCAAGGTGGCCGTAAGTTCATTGAGGCGCAGCCTAGTATCGAAGAGCTGCTGGCTCCATTCGGCAGCCTTGCGGCCGGCGAGGATCTCGCCCTGAACCTCAATTGTCTGGAGGGCGAGAGCCTTATCCTCAACAGCCTTTGCAGGCGCTACAGCGGCGGAGAGCAGTCGCTTAGCACGGTCGAGTTCCGCGGCGGCATTATCGCGGGCGTTTTGGTTCTCGCGCAGCAGGTTGAGGAAATGCGCGCCCTCGGCCGTGGCGGACTCGGTCAAGAGGAGGATCGGGTCTTTGGACGTGCCGGAAGAGATCAGGGTTTCGAGGTCACGGGCAAGATCGCTCTGCGCGCGAATATCGCCTGTAAGCGCCCTGAGCTTTTCCTCAACGACCTTATCATCGAGGGTGAGGATCTCCTGCCCGCGGGCAACCAGATCATTGTCAGCGGCAAGGATGCCGGAGATGCGTCCCGAGAGCGGCGCCACTAGGGGCGTCTTTTCGATGGTGGGGCGAATGCTACCGGCACTTTGGACAGACACCGGTATGGTGATGAGTGGCAGCGACAGCAATGCCCCAACCACACAGAGCACAAGTACCTTGTAGATGGCCAAAGATCGCCCTGATCGCCGAGCAAGGATGCTCTCTGCAGTGCAGTTGGCCCGTTCAGACGAAAGAGGAATCAATGAGCTATCGTCAGTATGAAGCATAGCTTTGGCGGAAATTATGTTCAATCCGTGTATCCATGGTTGATAAGCAACTCACCTATACTCGCAGCTACAAAAGCTAATAGCGTAACAGCTCCCAAAATCCAAAAGAACCCTCCCGAAATTGAAGATGCTTCTTCAGGGCTCAATTCGGTCACAGCATAAGCCGACAGGTCCGTTTTCATTGTTTCTCCTTCCTTGAAGCTAAATTAGGATGCGGAATCAGTGATTCCGCTCGGCGGCTTTCGCGACGTGTGCCGCCGCACAACGAGAACATCAAGAATCGTGCCAACTCGCAGAAATCTCAGAACGGCGCTTACGCATTTTAGATTTACCGGCTTACTTGAGAGCGCGGCGGAACGCCGGGCCGAACATCACCGTGTCGCGAACTCGACAAACCCGACAGCAGGGGCCAACGCGAGGTACTTGGCGCTGAAGTCACGTTACCGCCCTTTCCGTCAACATGCTGTTTGAGCTGAACCTGCGATGTGTTCTGCCGAGAACCTCCGAAGTCGATCTCGCGGCAGGGCTGTTTGTCAGCTGGGCCAATGAAAATGCGGTGTCTAAGCCGGACCCCGAGGTGTTTTCATGCGGGCTTCGTAAACGCCATCATCGAACCGTTTGTTGGAATCTCAAGGCAGACAATCGGACCCGACGATCACAGGCCGCGGCGCTCGCCCACTGCCAGTCAGACTTGGCCCATATTCTGATGGCCGTCAAAACAGTCGCCTTCATCCGGCGAACCCATTCTTGCACAGGAAGATTTGTGTGAGGATACCGAAAGCTCATTGGAGCGGGTTCGGAATAGCCACGATTGCGAAGCAGGAATTCCAGCGGCGGAGCCTGTGGGCAACGGCTCCTCTTTTGTGAACCACTTCAGGCATTGAGTAAAGAACACTGGTACATTTCGGACAGGTGGTCGAATGGCAATCATCAGGACCTCACCTGGTCCGCCGATCAGGGTGAAGAACCTGGATGGAGCGCTGCACTCAGCCTAACCCGAGTGGGCGACCGGCAATATGCCTGACCAGCGAATTGATGCTTTCGTTGCCCGGAAGGACCGCTCTCCTCGGTTCTTGCTCTCTCAGTTGAACTTGATGCCTAGCCTGCACCAACACGCCATAGCGCTCTACCTCCCACTTCTCGACCTGCGGGGAAAAACCGACCTTTTCGAAATGAGCGGTGCCGTTAGCCGCCACGCCCCAGTAGCGGGAGCCGACCCCGATGTTGAACAAATCCGCGACCTCGTACTTCAACACCGCCTCGATCTGGACACCATGCCCATCGCCGTCCTCGGGGATTTGCCCGATGAAAGAGCGCATATGGTGCTGATCTTTGCCGTCGAGCCGCGTGAACAGGAGCGCCACCTCAGCAGAAAGGCTGAGGTGCCCGGTGAGTTGCATCTGGCCGGCCAGGCCGAGTCGCAGCGAATGCCAATCGCCGCGCGATCGACCGAGACAGTTATCTAGGCCCCCTTTTTGCCGTCGCGGCACCGTCGCGCGCGGCGGTGATGGCATCCATCAGCCGGTCCCACACGCCCGCCTTCCGCCATCGCGAAGCGGTTGTAGCAGGTGGTTCGTGGTTCGTGGGCCGTACCGGCAACGCCCAGCATCCCGCCTAAAAGCAATCGGCGCTGGAAGCGTGCTTCAGCAAACGGCTCTACCGTGATCGCAATCTGATCGAGCGCTTCTTCTCCAGGCTGAAACACTTCCGCCGCATCGCCACCCGCTACGACAAGCTCGCCAACAAATTCCTCGCTATGGTCCAGCTCGCCTCAATGCGCCTGTCGCTGCGCGCTTATGAGTCTACGGCCTATGATACTGTTCGCCCACCTGTCAGTAGCCATTTAGCTCTTATGTTTCAGGATTTTATCTACAAATATACCCATAATTACTAGTCCAGCAATTCCGAGAATGGCGAAGCCAAGAGGTAACAACCATCCCCCCGAAACGGAGGATGCTTCTTCAGGAGTCAATTCTGTAACATCATAAGCTGGCATATCCATAAGGTCTCTTTCCTGGCTGGTTGTTCCAATGATAACATTCTGGCAGCTCTAGCTGACAGCAGGGTGAAAGCTTCCCGATATTTTTCGCCGCAGCGGTTCAGCGTAGGGTCGCTATAGTGGCCTCGCATCATTGTGAAGACTGTTTACTGGAGGCGTAAGCTGGTAGAATCGCGTCCCCTGCACATCGTCTTAATGATGCTTCAGATATCTTTCCAGTGCTGCTAAAGCCAGCCCTAACGCACCAATTGCGCCAAATCCTGCCACCGCTCCCCAGAACCACCATCCTCCGGACGTTGCACATGCTTCTTCGCGCGTTAACTCGGTCACACCACAGGCTTGAATATTGGTCTTCATCTTTTCTCGTTTCCTAGAGCTTGAATATCAGGGGTGAAACAATAGCTTCACCGTAGCAGCGTGTGCCGCTGTACAACGAGATCATCAAAGGTCGTGCCAACTGACAGAAAACCCCAAACAGCGTTTATGCATGTTCTTTGACGGCTTAGTTGCGAACGCGGCCGAACATCACCATGTAGCGAATTCGACAAACCCGACAAACCCTACAACAGCCTACCAAAGGTTCGTTCTGATCGTCTGGAGAGGATGCTCTCTTCCGTACATGTGATTGTTCTCCGTAGAGAACAGGCAGATCAGTCAACGATGCTGTCGGCCGGCAGACCGGCGGTCGTCCTTTCATAGACGCCAGAGAGAATGAATCCGTGATGCCGGTCGGCGGCGTGTGGTGCCATGCAAAGAGACGTCAGAGGCATCCCAATCCCACGGGGGGTCTTAGAACCCTGTCAGCAGATTTAACGGCTGCATGGAATGCGCGCACATCACGGCAAAGCATCGCGGATGGCGGACCCGACAACAGGAAACCTACAAGCAGCACTAAGTCCGTCGCGTTGGGTTTGGCGATGAGGTCAGGGCCCTTATGTCGGACAGCGGCCGGACGGCCTAAGCAATGAGGTGTCCACTGGGGCGTAGTTGCCTGCCGTTACGAACTCGACCGATCGGCCGCTTGGGCCTTGCCCGGCGTACGGTTACCCCTCACTGTCCAATATCGGTCAATTTCCTTGTGGCACGCTAGATGCAGGGGTCCTTCCGAACACATCAAGGATGCGTCCTATGATCAGGCCCACGGAAGAATGCTATCGCCGTATTCGAGACCGCGCCCTCGCGGATCCCCAAGCTGCTCAAACCTCGACGGGAGGGAGCGACTGCGCCCGATTAAAACACGGGATAAGCTTGGAAAGCACCTCGCTGACCGAGACGCGATCATTCGAAGCGGGGAGCGGGCCGTCGATCGCGCCGCCCCACACCTCGCCGACATGAGTGTCAATCTCCCCACTATGCTGGGATCCATGGGCTTCACAGCTGACCACACGAAAGCTTCTAGCAACTCCAGCGGCACGGAGGAGAATGCCCGTGTGGAGCGTAAACCAAGTGGCCGATATTCGCCGCGATCGTCGCCTGATTGGGAAACACCTACACGAACAGAACGAGTAGAGCTCTCTTGCATTGGAGTGGGTGCCGGGCCGTCCAATTTGAGCCTTGCGTGTCAGATACACGAGCAAATGGGGCAAGGGGCCCTGTTCCTGGATCGGCAAGTCGATTTCCGCTGGCACCCAGGTAGCGCATTCGATTCCTCGGAGCTCCAGGTCAGCCACTTCAAGGATCTGGTCACGCTCGTAAATCCGCGATCAGCCTACACTTTCATAAACTACCTGCACGAGAACGGGCGTCTTTACCATTTCCTGAATGCACAGTTCGAGGCCGTGCTCAGAACTGAGTTCGAGCAATATCTGAGCTGGGCCTTCCAAAGGAACCCGCTTGTTCGCGGCGGCCAGACAGTGCGCGAAATTCGCTTTGACGGCGAGTTTCGGGTGCGCACGGATAACGCGGCTCTCGGCGCCAGAAACGTCGTGATCGGCATTGGCAAGCAGGCGAAAGTTCCGCCTCAGTTTAAGGGGTGGACTGGATGCAACCTGTTCCACTCATCTGAACTACTGCACATCCACCCTGAGGTGCACAAAAAACGTGTCTGCGTGGTGGGCGGAGGACAGTCGGGAGCCGAGGTGCTGTTGCATCTCGTCGGTCGGCCGGAAGAAGGGCGGCCTGCCTCAATCACTTGGGCCTCGCAACGCGAAAACTACCTGCCCCTCGACGACAGCCCGTTCACAAACGAGTTGTTCATGCCCTGCTTTTCGGATCGTTTTGCGGCTATGAGCGAGTCACACCGCAGGCTGTTCCTGCGGCGTTTTATGCTTGCTTCGGACGGCATTTCGGAAAGCACGTTGCGCGCTGTTTATCGGGCGCTGTACCGCCACGCATTTCTTGAGCCAAACCGATGCGCAATCGCACTGCGGCCGGGCTGCACGGTGTTGCACTGCACCAATGCCGGCGCGGCTCACAGGCTGACCCTGCGGCACGGCATGGACGAATTCGAAGAAGTCACGGCCGACATCGTCATCCTGGCCACCGGTTACGAGAACGCGGTACCAGCCTTCCTGGAACCGATGGCGGACCGGCTGGAAAAGATCGACAATGAACTGGCCATTGGCGACGATTTTTCGGTGAGCTGGGACGGACCGTGTGACAGACGCATCTTCGTACAAAACGCGAGCCTCGGGCAGCGCGGACTGGCTGATCCAAATCTCAGCTTACTGGCCTGGCGAGCGCGTCGCATCCTCGACAGCCTTCTGGGGCGCGCGCCTCGCGCCGACTCTGAGTATCCCGGCTTCATCAGCCCTACCTCCGTCGACAGCTGGTTCGACCCCGTTGCAGAAATGGGTGGCGGGATATGACCCGCCGACTACGGATCATCGGCAGTGGCATCCAAGGAACGATGTCGGCCTTCGCCGTAGCGAAAGCCGGAGCCTTCTCCGAAATCATCGCAACTGAAATAGCTGGACTCAGCTGCCCATCTCATTACTCCGCGGCGAGCATTTCCCCTTCGGCCGCAAAGACCTTAGCAGGTCGCTCACTCGAAAATGCGCAGTGACCCTGGTGGCCATTGCTGGGTCGACGCGTCAGCGGAGGGTACCGACCCGTAGCAGTGGGCCTCGTGGCTAATCGGTGGAGCTCATGTCGCGCATGTGCCGGCCCTGATCGCCCAGCCTCAATGGGACCGTGTCGCAGAAACTTGTATGGGGCAGGGCTTGCGCTGGGTCAGACTGCACGAAAGGTCGCCGACCGAGCAGTCGCATCATCAACAGCATGGTCGGCCGTGTACCCTTTTTGTGCATCAGTCAACATGCGAAAAGCCTCCTGTTCGTAGGACGGTGGTCTAACATCCCGCTTGCAGTCGGGCTCGGGTCAGGCTGTGCATCGACGCAGACGCTACCCACGGCATCTGTGGCGGCGGTGCTAAGCACGTTCCGCTCTGGGTATGTTGCGGGGTTTCGTTGTCCCTCCTCACTGGAGTGATCGTCGAGGCTTGTAAACATCTGCGGGGCAGTACGTCTAATGGAGGTGCATGCGGCATCCGCCGTCTAGCGAAACAGCATACGCACCATCCGGCCGCTCGCGCTCGATACGCCGGGCCTTATCGACCCGGCGCTGTGAGGGCTCTTCGCTGTTCTAAGCGAATTACGCGCACCAGAGATGCGTGTCCAAAACCTGACAGCCGGCAGAAAACATGTCGGGATCGAAACAACCGTCCTCTTGGCTCTGTTCGACTTATCGAAGCCAATAAAGCGTTTGCAGCGTGCCAGGCGCGCTGGCACGGCCTTTGCTCATTGAGGGGCGGCGATGGTGGGTGACCCGCATGAGACACGCAACAGGAGTGATGGCCTCCCGTGTGTTCCGTTCCTGAGGGTAGAGCCAGATCGCTTATGGACGCCAACGAGGTCCGGGAAAACGCTTTTGGAGAACAACATGGTGTTGCGTATTGAGCCCCCGGCTCCTGCGATCAAAGTCAACGACCGGCTCCGTGGGAAGCCGCTCGCGAACTTTCAGCCAGGCAAGGTGTACCTTGTTAAGTTTTGGGCGACCGGGTGCGGACCTTGTGTGGCGGCGATGCCCCACCTGATGCAGCTACAGGATAAATATCAAAATAGCGGATTTGAGGTCATCGGAGTCGCAGCTAGCGAAGATGGCCCGACCACGGAGGAGACGCGGACGAGCTTGGATGCTTGGCTGGTTCAGAGATTCCCAAATTTAAATTATCGGATTGCCTTCGATTACACAGGCGAAATGAACAGGCTTTGGATGAAGGCGAGTTCTTCTCTCGGGATTCCTGCCTCGTTCCTGGTGGACCGCAACGGCCGCATCGCATTCATCGGCCACCCGGCGAACTCGATGAGCCGCCGGTTGCGCAGGTGTGCCCGAACTCGGCGTACCCGAAAGCCGAAATCCTCCGTTGCGGACGAGGACTGGAATTTGAGGAAACGAAATTTCTCCCTGCGCCTGGCCTGCCGTCAACAATGAGCGCCTTGCCCTTGTTGGAAAAAATCTGGAGGTTTTCCGATGCTCATGAGTCCCAGGGCTCATGCAAAGGAAATCGGGGACCGAGCTGCTGGCCGGCTTCATCATTCACGGGAACTGCGCCGCAAGTCCGATCATTCGCAATCCGGATCCGGATGTGGAGGCACTATGTTTTGAGGCCAGCGGAGATAGCGATCGAGGTGAGCTCAGGTGTGATGAAACTAACATTGAGAGTTTCTGGGCCTCTGGCTCGTGCTTTTCGCGGACGCAGCTGTTCGTTCCTGTCGAGGCGTCCGCCGGTTGGGCATTCGCGACTTTCCGGGAAGTCGCGGACGGAACCAAACTGGTCGATGATGCGACTGCAGCTATTGTGACATCGCGGGGGCGTGAAAGACCGATTTCCGAGGAAGGATCATGTCGAACTTGGATGAGATGGTGAAGAAGGTCCGAAAGCTTCAACTGCGCGCAGCAATTGCTAAGACGAACCTGCGCGACCTGGCCGAAGGTCTTCCGGTGAAATGGACCGA
This sequence comes from Mesorhizobium sp. WSM4833, assembly GCF_055811095.1. Classification (NCBI taxonomy): domain Bacteria; kingdom Pseudomonadati; phylum Pseudomonadota; class Alphaproteobacteria; order Hyphomicrobiales; family Phyllobacteriaceae; genus Mesorhizobium; species Mesorhizobium sp. WSM4833. The sequence goes on along the minus strand of NZ_JBVVQG010000018.1, from coordinate 4,857 downwards.
GATAGAGGAAGTGGCTGAGAAGGCGCACGCCGTCTATGCGGAGTTGCACGGTGCCAGGAGAGAGCTCACGAAAATGAAGAATTTACAGTGAGAAGCGCATTCATCACCCGCGACGGCTCCATATGGATGCCGGAATATCTGACGACTATAAACGGCAAGATCTGTATCGGCTGCGGGCGCTGTTTCAAGGTCTGCTCTCGGGAGGTCATGCACCTTTACGGCGTAGATGACACGGGTGAAATTCTCGGCGCCTGCGACGGCGGTGACGATGATTTCGATGGTGAGCTCAATCGCATGATAATGGTGGTGGACCATGCTGGACGATGCATTGGCTGCGGAGCCTGCGGCCGTGTCTGCCCAAAAAACTGTCAGACTCATATCGCGGCCGACCAGATCTCGGCCTGAGCAGCATGATTGACGAGAAATCAGGAGAACGGCATTGCGCTTGATCAACTTTTGTCGGCTCCTGGGGATGGTCCTGTGCGGCAACGCTGTGGCGGTTTACTTCGCCTCGCATTCGTTCCGTCTTGCAGTCATCACGACGCTGGGCTGTTCGCTAGTTCTTCAACTGGGCTATTTCTCAAGTGTGCTCTTTCTAATTTGGCGATCCAGCTGCGCTGGCAAAGCCGGGCAAGGGGCTGACGTTTTCGATAGGTCGCAGGAAGTTTGGTGCCAGTCGTGCGACGATGAGCATAGAAATGAAACTCAAGATGTGCGACAGCGCAATCAAACGCTCGGCATATCGCTGCTCCTCCCTTGACGCGCCGTAACAAGATCAGAGCTCAGACTCCTCACGTTGTTCAAGTTTGACTACTATTAAGGCCACGGTTCTCTGTGCGGTCGGAGCGATAGGATTCTCATCGTTCTAAGGCTCATGGGAATACAGTTTCAGTCTCCGGGCAATTATAGTCGATCGCAGCGCAGAACACGCCGGTGCTTCGTCCGGCGCTACGCCAACAGCTGGGCGAAGGCGCAGGGCTCGACGTTGGAGGACGCCTATGTGCCGCTGTTCTTCCCGCCCGGCGACGCGTGCCACTTCGACTGGAGCCACGAGATCGTTCTCATCAACGGCGTGCCGCTAACCGTGAAGGTGATCCATGTCCGGCTCTGCCACAGCCGCATGATGTTCGCCCGGGCCTACCGGCTACGCCGTCCGCGCCACGTAGATCTCGTTGCGGTGCAGAAGCGCCCACGCAATCCGCGCCATCTTGTCGGCCTGCGCCACCGCCACGGCTTTCGGGCGCTTCCTCGCGACAAGCTGCGTTGCCCAAACCTTCGCTCCTGCCGACTGACGAGCGTATCGCACCACGCTATAATGCCGACGACAAGCAGGGGGCGAAGATGGCTGCCTCCTTGTTTGCTGATGCCCATCAGCCCGCTGACGGCCACCGCTCGAATGAGCTCTCGGCGTCAGGCCGAGCCAAGTGGCGAACGGTCGTCCTGAACGGAACAGTGAAGCGTCGGGGCACGCTCGCAGCGATCGCGCTTGCTATGAGTGTCCGACGCCGGATCGTGGCGAGACGTTTGCTGGCGAGGTGCCCGCAATGTATTCGAGAATGCGGGTCCCCAGCACCGTCACTTGTTGGAGCAAATCTAATGTACGCAAATCTCCCGTTGAGGCCCATGCAGTGCAACGCTAATGCCGGATCTTGTTCGGAACGTTGCAGGCAGCCTCATCGAAAAAACGGTGTTTCTTCGTGCTTGCGCCGAATCTTGAGCGGGTGAACGCGGTGACCAGACAGGCTGCCCAAAGCCGGTTCACCTCCCTGCTGCATCACGTCGATGAGGCCGCCCTAATCGGGCATTTCGGCGACAGAAGCGGCAGGCGAGTGCTGGGGTCGATGGGATGACAGTGGCGAGGTACGAAGAGAGGCTGGAGGATAACCTCCGCGATCTCTGCGAAATGGTCCACGCCGGACGTTACTGGCCGCAGCCGGTGCGACTGGTCTAGATTCCCAAAGCCGATGGCGGTAAGCGGCCACATGGGGTGCCGGCGCCGGAAGACAAAATTGTCCCATGCGTGGTCGCCAGGTGCTGAGTGCGGTCTACGAGGCCGACTTTGCTGGTTCTCCTACGGCTTTCTGCCGGGGCGGTACCCGCACATGGCGCTTCATGCAGGTGCACACGCCGATCAGGAGCCAGCGTGTGAACTGGGTGCTCGATGCCGACATTCGCAGTCTCTTCGTCTCGTCTCGCCGCTCTCTATGACGCCGGCCCGCAGCCACAGCCTGATAAGCCGTAGGATACGCACGAGACGACAGCGGTACCCCGCAGGGGCGGGTATCAGCCCGCTCATCGCCAACAACATCTTCCTCCACGGCGTCTGAGACCGCGCGGCCAGAAAAGCCGGCGCATGGGCTGGTTGGAGTCCAGACCCTGACGGCACGCGCAACCACGCATCACTAGCACTTGGGTATAGGCAAGGAAATGACGCGGGTTACTCTCGGGAAGAGCCGGGTGCGGGAAATCCGCCCCCCGGATCTGTGAGGGCGAAAGCCGAATGGCTGAGCTCCTCGACCGCGACCTGACGCCCCGCATTTTGGCACGCTCAAAGAGATGGGTCTGACCAAGTCTTGAGTGTAGCAATATTAGGTGTTGGCCTTCAGTCCCTTTCTTCTGGACGGCAAGATTGAGGACCAAGGCCACCTGCCGAACTCTTTTCAACCCCGCAAAAAGAATGCGATAGTTCCTGCGAGTAGATCTCTCGCATCCGCGGCACCGGGGTTTCGGTCGCGCCGCCAAGACCACCCCCGCGCTGGGCGCCGCGAAGAACCTGGATGAAGTCTTTTAGCCGGTGGGCATTATAATTGCACGCAACCCGAGCCCATGCAGAAGCCGTTTCATGAGGAGCGCGTCTTTGAGCGCAAACTTGCTTCATTTGCCCCTAGATTTTTGTTCTTTCGATGGCTGTGGTCAGAAAAGTGCATGGTGAAATTGGTACAAGGATTTGTTCAGCATCCCCTCGGCTGGCAGGCCAGCCCTGTGAAAAGCTACGTATACGATCTCGTTGGCGAGCGGCAATCATGGTCACGGCGGACGGTCGCCAGCAAGTAGTACTGCGAAACGCTCATGCCAGCTTGTTGTGGAGGGCGCGGAGGTTTTCCGTCCTGTTCGGCTTTCTGTCGACGCGATCTGCCTGGCCGACCGGATGAGACAGTAGTTGAATGCGTTCGAACGCCTCAATGCTCTTCAAGCGGACCGAAACAACTTCCCGACAGGCTGCTTCCGCCCGAAGCGCGCGCCAGCCGTCTGCGCTTTGTCCTCCAGGAGCTTGACGGCTCTCTAAGTGGTGCATGAGATCGCAAAGGCCCGGATGGGCCGGCAATGCGCGGCTGACTGGACGGATCCGCGCAACCAGCTTCGCGATCGCATTCGCCGTGCTGTCCGGCGCGATCACATGCTCATGGATCGTGGCCATCGGGATTTCCTCGCCTGAAAGTAATTGGAATAGCTCACCTAAAGCCGGTCAGCGCCCGAACAGCTCTTTGTATCCAGTCGTAATCATCCAGTTTGCCCGATCGAGATGGCTGCGCACCGCCATTCGGGCGCGCTCAGGCTCTCGCATCGGATCGATGCCGAGGACGAGCTGCGCCATCTCGTCTGCGCTGGCACGGTCGGCGGACGCGTCCAGGAGCCTCATATAGATCGTGAAGTGCTCGGTATCATAGGCAGTCAGGCGGTCCGACCACGGGACTTGGTCTTGAACTCTGCGTTTCATAGCGACCTCGTGCGGCTCGGCTTGTCGTCATCGGGTAGGGGAAGACATCTCCTCGTTGGGCTAATCATATCGAATAGGAATGATCGTTCCTAGAACGATAGTTCCGGTTCTGGCCCCTTTCTTGACATGGACCTCAAGGAGGTCATGGCCATCAACATGCGTCGTTTGCGCCATGATCAGGACCTGACGCAGGAAGAACTGGCTGCACGCGCAGAGCTGAGCATGCGCTATGTGGGCTCAATCGAGCGTGCCCGGGTTTCCGCAAGCGTCAGTGTGCTGGGCCAGCTCGCAAAAGCACTTGACGTGGATCCTTGTGAGTTGATCAGGCCGCGGCAATAACAAAGGCGATCCGGCCGATTATGCTGCTACCATCGACATGGTCGAGAAGCTGGGCTACGGCGTTGGAGGTTGAGCAGGCAACGATCTCGATCCGCGATCTAAATGGACAGAAGCATTGTCTGATGCGGAGATCCCTTTGATCTTCCCGCCAACCCCGGCTGCTGGGAACAGCTGATAGCGGCGCGCAAGAACAAGAGCCTAACCCAGGCCAAGGTTGCCGAAGCGCTTCGTCGCCCGCTGACCTTTTCATGGACATGCGCAAGCTGGTTGAACGGAATACTCGCAGGACAGGGAAGAGGCCGGCTTGACACAGGAGCAGCCTGCCGAGATCTCCGGCTTCAGCCAGCAGTACATTAGCGGGTTGGAGAAGGGCAAAAAGGAACCCCACCCTAGTCACGCTTTACGAACTGGCACAGGCCCTTCGCGTCAGCCATATCGACCTGGTGCTACCTGGCTGACCAGGATTAAGCGCTAATCGGCCGCCGATCGTGGAGAGCCTGATCCAGAGCGTCCAGGACAAAGCTCGCATGTGCCGTCCGGCTCACCCGCCAGCCAACGATCCGGCGGGCGTAGGTGTCGATGACAAAGGCGACATAGACAAAGCCCGTCCCGTCGCAACGTAGGTGAAATCGGAGACCCATAGCATGTTCGGCGCCGGAGCACGGAACTGGCGGTTGACGTGATCAAGAGGGCAAGATGCAGCCTTGTCGCTCACCTCGTGCTGATCGGCTTGCCGCGGATGATGCCTTCGAGGCCCATGGCCTTCATCAGGCGGGCAACCGTGCAGCGGGCGACATCGA
>NZ_JBVVQG010000017.1:0-115465 GCF_055811095.1 Mesorhizobium sp. WSM4833 | reverse complement strand
CCCCCCCCCCCCCCCCCCCCCCCCCCCCCCCCCCCCCCCCCCCCCCCCCCCCCCGCCCCCCCCCCCCCCCCCCCCCCTCCCGCAGCCCCCCCCCCCCCCCCCCCCCCCCCCGATCCTTTATGACGTCAGATGACGAAGAACCAGTTGGCGAGCAGCATCACCACCACGCCGGCGACCAGCGTCAGATAGGGCAGCATGCCCGCCTTTTTGACCGAGAGGTCGGCCCCCGTCATGCCGAGATCGGCCAGCATGTGGTCGGGGAACTTGCCCTTGTCCTGAATGTAGTGTCGGAAGCAGAACACCGGGATGATCAGCGCTGCCGTGATCAGGCCGGCCCACAGCGCCATCGGGTTCCATACCTTGGCACCGGCGCCCATGAAGATCGCGTTGACATAGGCGAAGATCGCCCCGATCCCGAGCAGCCAGCTCGGCGCCTTCCAGGGCCGTGCGATATGGCCGTTGTCGATGCGGTGGATCCAGCCGGCGTTGAGGTTGAGGAAGTTGAAGATGATGTAACCGCAATTCGACACGGCGAGGATGAAGAAGAAGCTCGTCGCGTCGGCCGAGGCGATGGCCAGCACGATCAGGTTGAAGACGAGATCGGTCCACATTGCCCGTGTCGGCGCACCATGTTCGTTGACATGGCTGAGATAGCGCGGCAGCCAGCCATCGACCGAGCCCTGGTAGAGCGTACGCGACGAGCCGGCCATGGCCGTCATGATGCACAGCACCAGCGCCAGGATCATCAGCATCACCAACAGGCTGTGGACTAGCGCGCCGCCGCCGACCATGCCGGCCAGCGCGTCGGCGACCCCGGAGCCGTCGACGATCGGCGTCGCCAGCATACCGTTGAGGCCAAGCACGCCCTGGAAGGTGAACGGCACCAGGATGAACAGCAGCATGCATAGAAGGCCGGAATAGAAAATCGCCTTGAACGTGTCGGTGCCGGGGTTCTTGAACTCGGATGTGTAGCAGACGGCGGTCTCGAAGCCGTAGGTCGACCAGGCGGCGATGAACATACCACCAAGCACCAGCGTCCAGCCGGCGATGTTCCAGGCACCGGGCTCGGGCGCGTAGGCTGCGGCCAGCGGCACCAGCGGCGAAAAATTCGCCCAGTTGATCTGGCCGGTGACGATCGGCACCACGCCGACGATCAGCATCGGGACGATGACCAAGAGGCCGATATATTTCTGCACATTGGCGGTGCCGAGAATGCCGCGATGCTGGATCGCAAAGATGATCAGCATCAGCACTGCGCCGATGAAGAAGGTCGCGTTGAAGGTGAACGAGACCGGTCCCAGCGTGTGGCTGTAAAGCGTCCAGTTGCGGATTGCCGGCGTCGCCGCCGCGGTCACCGCTGTGATGGCGTCGGCGGCACTCATCCCGGCATGCGCGGCGATATAGGCGACGACATCGGGTGAGGTTTCTGTGAACAGCGGCACTGGCGCCAGCGCATTGAGGATGTAGGCGGCGGCGATCGAGCAGCCGAGCGACAGCACCGGCGACCAGGCGAACCAGTTGCACCAGACAGACAGCGGCGCGATGAACTTGGAATAGCGCAGCCAGGCGGTGGCGCCGTAGATCGACGCGCCGCCCGACTTGTTCGGAAACAGGCCGGCGATTTCGGCATAGGTGAAGGATTGCAGGAAGCCCATGATCATGGAGAAGATCCAGATCGCGAAGGCCAGCGTGCCGGTCGTGCCGGCAATGCCGCCGATCGAGAACAGGACCAGGGCCGGCACGCCGCTCGCCACCCAGAAGGCGCCGCGCCAGTCGATATTTCGGTGCAACTTGCCTTCGGCAAGCGGCTCCAGGACAGTCGTTATCGTGCTCATATGTCTTTGTTCCCCATTTTGATGTTCCCCGTTCGTGACGGCCGCGACTTCGCGAGGCTTCATCATCGACGCATGCTTTGGGCGGCTGTCGGTGTTTCCACTCAGTCGCATTTTTTTCTTAACAGTGAAGATTGATCCGGCGCGCTTTCAGGTCAAGCGATTTGTCGCGCCGTGCACATCACGCTTGCGAAACATGTCGGCTTCACACTGCCGCGGTGGGATTGTTCGGAAAAGGACGAAGGGTCAGGAAGCGAAAAACCCGCCGGAGGCGGGTCGCGGCGCAAATCAGCACCATGGACGAATATGTAGCATAGCTGCCCTCAGCAGGTCAAGAAAAAATTCCTATCACGAACTGCAGCACGGCCTCACTGTCTTGGGAGGGAAGGGCCGTCAGGAACGCGGTTTGGTCTTTTGCGGATCGTAGTGGGCGAAGGCGACGACTCGCGCCGGCAGCCGCTTGGCATGGCCGTCGAGCTTGCCGATCTCGACCTCGGTACCGACAGCCGAATGGGTGACATCGAGCCTGGCCAGCGCGATGGTCTTGTTCAGCACCGGCGAGCGCATGCCTGACGTGACCACGCCGATCTGGGCACGGCCGACATGCACGCAATCGCCATGGCCGACGTCGACATTGGCGTCGATGTCGAGACCGACCAGCTTCGTCTGCGGGTGCTCCTTGCGGCGGATCAGCGCCTCGCGGCCGACGAAATCGTCGGTCTTGCTCTTCAGCGGCACGGTGAAGCCGATGCCGGCCTCGAACGGATCGGTCTGGTCGGAAAATTCGTATCCGGCGAAGATCAACCCGGCCTCGATGCGCACCATGTCCAGCGCCTGCAGTCCCATCGCCTTCAGCCCGTGAGGCTGGCCGGCTTCCCAGATGGCGTCGAAGACTTTTTCGGCGTCGCGCGGATGGCACCAGATCTCGTAGCCGAGCTCGCCGGTATAGCCGGTGCGCGAGACGACGACCGGAATGCCGTTGCCGCCACCAATGCGGGCGACGGCGAAGCGGAACCATTCGAGTTCGTCGATCGACGGCTGCAGCGGCGAGGTCCAGATCACCTCCCTGAGGATGTCGCGGCTCTTCGGTCCCTGCACGGCGACATTGTGCATCTGGTCGGTGGAGGAACGCACAAGGACATTGAGGCCGAGTTTCGTCGCCGTGTCGCGCAGCCACTCGCCAGACAGATCGTCGCCGCCGACCCAGCGGAAATTGTCCTTGCCCAGCCGCAGCAGGGTGCCGTCATCAATCATGCCGCCATGCTCGTAGCACATGGCCGAATAGACCACCTGGCCAACGCCGAGCTTCTTGACGTCGCGGGTCAGCGTGTATTGCAGCAGCGCTTCGGAATCCGGGCCGGTGACCTCGAACTTGCGCAGCGGCGACAGGTCCATGATCACCGCGTCTTGGCGGCAGGCCCAGTATTCGGCGATCGGCCCGTCCTTGGCGAAGGAATTGGCGAGCCAATAGCCCTTGTACTCCTGAAAGTTGCGGGTGTGCTTGGCAAAGCTCGAATGAAAAGCGGTCTCGCGGGTCATTTTCGGTTCCGAATCGGGCGTCATGCGTCTGGCGATCGCTCGCGAGAATTTGTGCTGGCCGGAATAGGTCCGCACATGGATGTCGGTCGGGTTCCAGCCATTGGCCGGCGTCGTGTCGTCGGGGCAGGCGGAGGAAACGCAAACGATGTCGGTGAGCGCCCTGAGCAGCACATAGTCGCCCGCCCGCGACCACGGCTCGTCGGACACCATGACGCCATGCGCGTCGATCGCCGTGTTGAAGAAGAAGTTGATCGCCATCCAGCCCGCGCGGGGATTGACGCCGTTGCCGGCCAGAGCGCCGTTGAAATTCTCCGAACAGTTGGTGTGTCCGGGATAGCCGATGTCGTCGTAATATTTGGCGGCGCAGGCGAGCGCGAAGGCGTCGTGCCGGCCGCATGTGTCCTGCACCACCTCGACCAGCGGCTCCATGTCCTGGTCATAGTATTTGGAATGCAGGCCGGGCATCGGGTAGCTCGCACCCATGAGCGTGCGCGTCGTCGTCACGTCGAGCGGATGATCCAGTCCCCTGTCCAGCTTGCGCGCCGAAAAGCACTGGAAATCGGTGCATTGGCGCCCGTCGACATCGATGATCTGCAGATAGTCGCCAGCCCTAACGAAATAGGCCTCCGCGGTCGCCGAATGGACGCGCAAATCGAGCACCGGGTCGGCAAGCGGATCAGCCAATACCGATTTCGCCGCCGGGCGGATCGTGGCGCGGCGAACGAAGACGGTCAGCGGTGTCGCCGTGTCATAACCATCGACCAGCATCGGCCCGCCGGGGGCGGCAATCAGCACCGCACCATCGCGTGCGACGGTGAAAGCCTGCTCGGTGCCGGCCGGTGTCGTGACGCCGAACACCCGCACGGCCTTGGCGTGGTCAAGCTGCACCTGCTGGCGGGCGAGCCCGCTCCGCAGGGATGCGAGACTGTCGTCGCCCTCTATGAGCAGCGCTTTGATGCCGGCAGCGTTGCTGTTCGATGCTTCACCAAAAATGCCGGGATCGGTCGCGCCGGTCCTGTCCCAGGCCAGAAGTTCGCAGGCCTGGCCGCCTTCGACATTGCGCACGGTGATTGCGTCGCCGGCCTCGATGTCGATCAGCACCGCGCCGTTGCCCTGGATCGTATAACGCTCCATGCCCGGCGGCAGCGCGATCTGGCCGGGCCTCAGGATGAGGCTAGGCTTGGGCGGTCCGGCAGCAATTGCGGGGTAGGGCGACTGGCTCATCTCAGCCTTGCAGTTCGAGAAACAAGTTTGCCTGTGTGTAAAATTACTTTAGCGGGAAGAATAGCAGGGGGATCGCGTTTGGCAAGGAGAGCGCGCTTTTTCCCTTCTCCCCTTGTGGGAGAAGGTGGATCGGCGCGCAGCGCCGAGACGGTTGAGGGGTGCTGGCCGGATCACCGTTCTTGCCAAGCTGGAGCACCCCTCATCCGACCTCGCTTCGCGAGGCCACCTTCTCCCACAAAGGGGAGAAGGGAAGGCCGCGCACAAGCGTTACGCTAAGTCCTTGGAGTGACTGATGTCCACGCCGTACTCGGCCGCAGCGTCAAGCATCGTATGCCAAAGGCTCTCGGCAAACGTCGCAAACATCAGAACGTTGAACACCGCCTGCCCATCCGTCCGATCACTGTCGCGCCAGAGCGTGACGCTGGTGTGATCCATCGACGTCGCGGCGGCGGCGCCAACCGGAAACGCATCGGGATGCAAATCGATCGACGACAGTTTCGCCAGCATTGTCCGCGCCTTGGCGCCGGAGATGCTGACCAGAACCCGTGCATGCGACTGGTCCGACAGCGAGCCGGACAATGCGGGCTCCAGCGTCTGCATCGTGTGCTTGCCGCCCTTCGACAGCACGAAGAACTGGTCCGGTCCCGACCAGATCAGCGTTGCGTCCGAAGTCCGCACCGCCTTGGGCGCATCAGGGACAGCAACACCAAACCGAGCCTTGGCGGCTTGTCCCAGCTCGGCCGCCTGGCCGCGCCGCGCCATCACCTGGATCAGATCAAAATTGCGGATCTCGGTCAGCGAGACGCCGGCCTCAATACCGCGTGCACCATGCACGCCGGCAACGAGCGCCTTTTCAAGCGGACTGCGGGGAGCCCAGGAAAACTCAACCACGCTGGCGCCCTCCATCCGGGTCGTAGAAGACGGGATTGCAGAGTTCGACGTCATAGTCTTCGCCGCGCAATGGATCATGCGCGTGCACGATCTCGCCGATGCGTTCGCGGCCGCGTTCGACAAGCGCGAGCCCGATCCACTGATCCAACGTCGGCGAGAAGCAGACCGAGGTGACATAGCCTTGGTCGTTGCCGGGGCCGGGCGTCTGCCCCTTCGGGATGATGTGTGCGCCGGAGCGCAACCGGCGTGTCTCGTCCGTCGGCTTGATGCCGACGACGACCTGGCGATCCGGGGCTACCAGCGCCTCGCGTCCGGCCATGACGCGGCCGATATAGTCTTTCTTGGTCGACATCATCTTGCCCAGACCAAGATCGGCCGCTGTCGTCGTGCCGCTCAGTTCCGGTCCGGCGATGTGGCCCTTTTCGACGCGCATGACGCCGAGCGCCTCGGTGCCGTAAGGCGTCACGCCGAATGGCGCGCCGGCCAGCATCAGATTGCGCGCCATCGCATCACCGAAGCGTGCCGGTACCGAGATCTCGAAGGCCATTTCGCCGGAGAACGAGATGCGGAACAGCCGCGCCTTGAGGCCGCCGCGCAATGTCACTTCGCGCGCGCCCATGAACGGAAAGCCTTCGTTCGACAGGTCCTCGGCCGGATCGACGATCTCCTTCAGCAAGTCGCGTGTCTTGGGTCCGGCAATCGAGAATTGCGCCCACTGATCCGAAACCGAGGTCAGCTGCACATCGAGTTCGGGAAACAGCACCTGCCGACAGAATTCGAGATGCTGCATCACCAGCCCGGCCTTGGCCGTGGTGGTGGTCAGGAAATAATGATCCTCGGCCAGCCGCGACGTCGTGCCGTCGTCATAGACGATGCCGTCCTCGCGCAGCATCAGACCGTAGCGCGCCTTGCCCACTGCAAGACTGGAGAAGGTGTTGATGTAGACGCGGTCGAGGAAGGCGCCGGCATCCGGACCGTGCACGTCGATCTTGCCGAGCGTCGAGACATCGCAGAATCCGACGCCTGAGCGCACCGCCTTGACCTCGCGCGTCACCGATTCCAGCCAGTCCTTCTCGCCGGCGCGGGGGTACCACTGCGCCCGCTTCCACAGGCCGGTGTCGACGAAGACAGCACCTTGTTCCACGGCCCAGTGATGCGACGGCGTCAGCCGCGTTGCATGAAAAGTCTCATCGCGATGGTGTCCGGCAAAGGCGCCGATGGCGACGGGCACGTAAGGCGGGCGATAGATGGTCGTGCCAGTCTCGGGAATGGATTTGCCTGTTACCGCCGCCATGATGGCGAGGCCGGCGACGTTGGAGGTCTTGCCCTGGTCGGTCGCCATGCCGAGCGTGGTGTAGCGCTTCAGATGCTCGACCGATTCAAAACCCTCGCGCTGCGCCAGCTCGATGTCGGACGCGGTGACGTCGTGTTGCTGGTCGACAAAGGCTTTGCCCTTGCCGGCGACATGCCAGAGCGGGGTGAGCGAGAAAACCTCGTCGTCGGCGACAGGCGCCGATCCCGCATTGCCGGTCCGGCCGGCATCATGCGCGGCTGCCGCGCCGGCGGCAAAGCCTTGACTGAGGCAGGCGCCAAGGCCAAAGGCACCATTGGCGGCACCTGCGGCGACCATGCCTGGAGGCGCGCCGTCGGGCACGAAGGCGGAGATGTCGCTGCGCCATTTCGGCCGGCCGCGATGATAGGAGGTCAGCCCGACCGCCGGGTTCCAGCCGCCGGAAACGGCTAGCCCGTCCGCTTCGACCTCGGCGCGCGCGCCGCCGGTCAGCGACACCGCGATTTTCCTGACGCCATCCTTGCCGCCGTCGACGCCGCTGACGGAACCGTGCAGCACCGGGAAGCCGCCCTTCGAGGCCAGCGAACGATGCGCCGGCGATATTTCGGGCCGTGCATCGATGACCGCCGCGATCTGCAGGCCGGCACCGAGGGCCGCTTCGACCGTGCGCCAGCCATCCTCATTGTTGGTGAACAGCGCGATCCGTTTTGCCGGCGCTGCGGCGTAGCGCGCGACATAGGTCCGCATGGCGGAGGCCATCATCACGCCGGGCGTGTCGTTGCCGGCAAAGACGATCGGCCGTTCGATGGCGCCGGCTGCCACGACGCAGCGCTTCGCCACGATCCGCCACAGGCGCTGGCGCACCTGGTGCTCGGGCGGCGAGGGCAAATGGTCGTTGACCCGCTCAATGGCGCCGTAGGTGCCGCCATCGTAGACGCCGAACAGCGTCGTGCGGGTCATGACGCGGACGTCGGGCATACCAGCCAGTTCAGCCAGCGTCCGCGAAATCCACTCGGCCGCAGGTTCGCCGTCGATCATTCCGCCATCCGACAGCAGACCGCCGCCGAGGACAAAATCCTCTTCGCACAGGATGACGCGGGCGCCAGAGCGGCCGGCTGCCAATGCCGCGGCCAGGCCAGCCGGGCCGGAGCCGGCGATCAGCACATCGCAATGCGCCCATGCCTTGTCGTAATGGTCGGGATCGGCGATGCCGGCGGCACGGCCAAGGCCTGCGGCGCGGCGGATCGCCGGCTCATAGATCGCTTCCCAGAACTTCGCCGGCCACATGAATGTCTTGTAGTAGAAGCCGGCAACGAAGATCGGCGCGAACAGCTGGTTGACCGACATCACGTCGTGGCGCAGCGACGGCCAACGGTTCTGGCTGGCGGCCTCGAGCCCGTCATAGAGTTCGGCTGTCGTCGCCTTGGTGTTCGGCTCGCGCCGTGCCCCGGTGCGCAGCTCAACCAGCGCATTGGGTTCTTCCGAGCCCGCAGCCAGGATGCCGCGCGGGCGATGGTATTTGAATGAGCGGCCGACCAGCTTGACGCCGTTGGCGATCAGCGCCGAGGCGAGCGTGTCGCCCTGGAAGCCGGAGAAAGCCTTGCCGTCGAAACGGAAGTTCAGCGGTGCCGAGCGGTCGACAAGCCCGCCATTGCCGAGCCGGTGTGTCTGCGCGCCGGCCATCACGCACCAACCTTCGCAGCGCCGGCACCAGCCGCCGGTTCGATGGAGGAAATCTCGTGCGTCAGCGTGTTGCGGGTGACCTTCAGCCAAGCCCGGCAACCACCGCCATGGTACCAGTATTCGCTGGTCGCGCCGGCGACATTGTCGCGCAGATAGACATAGTCGAAGACCTCGTCTTCCGAGGCGCCGGCCGCGGGCCGCACCGGCTTGGCGTCGCCGAGATAGGTGAACTCGCCGAGTTCGCGTTCACCGCAGAAAGGACAGGCAATGCGCATTTCTTCTAAACCGCCTTCAATGCAGGTTCGGTTGGGCGCCCTGGCCCTTTTCGTCGATCATGGCGCCAGTTCGGAACCGGTCTAGGCGGAACCGTGCCGCTTCTTCATGCGACTCGTCGCGAGCCAGGAGGTGCGCAAAGACAAAACCGGACCCTGGCGTCGCCTTGAAGCCGCCATAGCACCAGCCCGCGTTGAGATAGAGCCCGTCGACGGGCGTCTTGTCGATGATCGGTGAACCATCCATCGACATGTCCATGATGCCGCCCCACTGGCGCAGCAGGCGCACGCGGCCGATCATCGGCATCAGCGCCATGCCGCCCTCGCAGACGTCTTCCATCACAGGCATGTTGCCGCGCTGGGCGTAGGAATTGTAGCCGTCTATATCGCCGCCGAAGACGAGGCCGCCCTTGTCGGACTGGCTGACGTAGAAATGGCCGGCGCCGAAGGTCATGACGCCCGGGATGAGCGGCTTGATCGCCTCGGAGACGAAGGCCTGCAGCACATGGCTCTCGATCGGCAGGCGCAGGCCGGCCATTGCCGCGACGCGCGACGAGGAGCCGGCGACCGCCATGCCAACCTTTCCGGCGCCGATCTTGCCGCGCGACGTCTCGACGCCGGCCACCTTGCCATTGGCGTCTCTGACGAAGCCGGTGACTTCGCAATTCTGGATGATGTCGACGCCGAGTTCGCTCGCCGCATGCGCATAGCCCCAGACCACCGCATCGTGCCGCGCCGTGCCGCCGCGCCGCTGCAACAGCCCGCCTTGCACGGGAAAGCGCGCATTGTCGAAGTTCAGGAACGGGATCATCTTCCTGACGGCAGCGAGGTCGAGCAGTTCGGCGTCGATGCCGTTGATGCGCATAGTGTTGCCGCGCCGCGCATAGGCGTCGCGCTGCGCATCGGAATGGTAGAGGTTGATGACGCCGCGCTGGCTGACCATCGCATTGTAGTTGAGGTCCTGCTCCATCCGCTCCCACAGCTTCATCGACAATTCGTAGAAGCCGGTGTTGCCGGGCAGACCGTAATTGGAGCGGATGATGGTGGTGTTGCGGCCGGCATTGCCGGAGCCGATCCAGCCTTTTTCGAGCACGGCGACATTCTTGATGCCGTACTCGCTGGCGAGGAACCAGGCGGTGGCCAGCCCGTGCCCACCGCCGCCGATGATCACCACGTCGTAGCGATCCTTCGGCGTGGCGTCGCGCCAGGTGCGCTGCCAGTTCTTGTGGCCGGACAGGGCGGCACGAGCGAGCGAGAAGATCGAATATTTCATCAGTTCATTCCGAGGTCGCTCGCGTCGCGCTGGTGGTCAAATATCCAGCGTGTGGTCGCGCTCCCATTGCGTGAAGTGCGAAGCATAGGAATTCCATTCCTGGTGCTTCAGCTTTAGGTAGGCCGACGAGAATTCCTCACCCAGCGCCGCCTTGAGCGATTTGTCCTTGTCGAACTCGCGCAAGGCGTCGAGCAGGTTGAGCGGCAGTTTTGGCGCGCCCTTTACCGTATGGCCATGCTGGTACATGTCGATGTCGTAGCGCTTGCCAGGATCGGCCTTCGAGCGAATGCCGTCGAGGCCGGCGGCGATGATGACCGCTTGCAGGAGATAGGGATTGGCGGCGCCATCCGGCAGCCGCAGCTCGAAGCGGCCGGGGCCGGGCACCCGCACCATGTGGGTGCGGTTATTGCCGGTCCAGGTCACCGTGTTCGGTGCCCAGGTCGCGCCCGAAATGGTGCGCGGCGCGTTGATGCGCTTGTAGGAATTCACCGTCGGGTTGGTGATCGCGGCCAGTGCGGAGGCATGTTTCATGATGCCGCCGAGGAAATTCCTGCCCTTGGCCGACAGGCCGAGCTCCATCGAATTGTCGGCGAAGACGTTGGTCTTGCCGGCCTTGTCCCAGACCGAGATATGCGCATGGCAGCCATTGCCGGTCAGGCCCTGGAAGGGCTTCGGCATGAAGGTCGCGCGCAGGCCATGCTTTTCCGCGATCGACTTGACCATGAATTTGAAGAACGAGTGCTTGTCGGCGGTGGCCAGCGCGTCGTCGAAGGCCCAGTTCATCTCGAACTGGCCGTTGGCGTCCTCATGGTCGTTCTGATAGGCGCCCCAGCCGAGCGCCAGCATGTGGTCGCAGATCTCGGCGATGACGTCGTAGCGGCGCATCACCGCTTGCTGGTCGTAGCAGGGTTTTGAGGCCGTGTCGTATTCGTCGGAGATCGTCTTGCCGTCAGGCGAGATCAGGAAGAACTCGGCCTCGACGCCGGTCTTGACATGCATGCCGTCGCTGGCGGCTTCCGCGATCAGCCGCTTTAGTGTGTTGCGCGGCGCCTGGTCGACCTCCTTGTCGTCCATGATGCAGTTGGCCGCGACCCAGGCGACCTCAGGCTTCCACGGCAGCTGGATCACCGAATCCGGATCCGGCACCGCAAGCATGTCGGGATGCGCCGGCGTCAGGTCCAGCCATGTGGCGAAACCGGCAAAGCCGGCGCCGTCCTTCTGCATGTCTGATATCGCCTGCGCCGGCACCAGCTTGGCACGCTGGCCACTGAACAGGTCAGTGTAGGAAATCATGAAATATTTGACGTTTTTCGCCCTTGCGAATTCAGCAAGATCAGTTGCCACGGTAGTTCCCCATTTTTATCGATTGTTGTTCCCGAGTATGCGGGAATCGGCCCTTCGTTGATCAGAAGCCGTTCTTCCCCGGTATCCAGTTGGTGCCGGCCAGCGGCACGCCGGCCATGGCGGCTGCCTCGATCGTCAGCGCGACCAGGTCCTCGGGTTCGAGATTGTGCAGGCTGTTCTTGCCGCACGCGCGGGCGATCGTTTGAGCCTCAAGCGTCATCACCTTGAGGTAGTTCGCCAGCCGGCGCCCGGCAGTCACCGGATCGACCCGCTTCATCAGTTCCGGATCCTGCGTGGTGATGCCGGCGGGGTCGCGACCCTCGTGCCAATCGTCATAGGCGCCGGCCGTGGTGCCAAGCTCGTTGTACTCCGCCTCCCAGCGCGGATCGTTGTCGCCGAGCGCGACAAGGGCAGCCGTGCCGATCGAGACCGCGTCGACGCCGAGCGCCAGCGCCTTGGCGACATCGGCGCCGTTGCGAATGCCGCCGGAGACGATCAGCTGCACCTTGCGGTGCATGCCGAGGTCCTGCAGCGCCTGCACGGCCGGCCTGATGCAGGCAAGCGTCGGCTGGCCGACATTTTCGATGAACACTTCCTGGGTGGCGGCGGTGCCGCCCTGCATGCCGTCGACGACAACGACATCGGCGCCGGCCTTCACGGCAAGCGCCGTGTCATAATAGGGGCGCGCGCCGCCGACCTTGACATAGATCGGTTTTTCCCAGTCGGTGATTTCGCGCAATTCGAGGATCTTGATCTCGAGATCGTCGGGTCCAGTCCAGTCGGGATGGCGTGAGGCCGAGCGCTGGTCGATGCCTTTCGGCAGCGTGCGCATTTCGGCGACACGATCCGAAATCTTCTGGCCAAGCAGCATGCCGCCGCCACCCGGCTTGGCACCTTGCCCGACGACGACCTCGATCGCATCGGCGCGGCGCAGATCGCGCAGGTTCATGCCGTAGCGCGAGGGCAGATATTGATAGACCAGTTGCTTGGAATGGCCGCGCTCCTCCTCGGTCATGCCGCCGTCGCCCGTCGTGGTCGAGGTGCCCGACAGGGTAGCGCCGCGTCCGAGCGCTTCCTTGGCCGGACCCGACAGCGAGCCGAAGCTCATGCCGGCAATGGTGATCGGAATCTTCAACTCGATCGGCTTCTTGGCATGGCGAGAGCCGAGCACGACCGATGTGTCGCAGCGCTCGCGATAGCCTTCGAGCGGGTAACGCGAGATCGAGGCGCCGAGGAACAGTAGGTCGTCGAAATGCGGCAGCTTGCGCTTGGCGCCGGCGCCACGGATGTCATAGATGCCGGTCGCCGCGGCACGGCGGATCTCGGAAAGCGTGTAGTCGTCGAAGGTCGCGGATTTGCGCGGCGTCGTCGGCGGGTTCCTGTAGGTCATGCTGCCTCAATACGCGTCGGCGTTGTCGATATTGAAATTATAGAGGGTACGCGCCGAGCCGTAGCGCTTGAACTCCGACGGCTTGACGCCGGTGACGCCGGCGCGGTCGAGCAGGCCCTGCAGCAATTCCAGATGCTCGGTCCGCATTTCCTTGGCGATGCAGTCGGCGCCCAGGCTGTCGACCTTGCCGCGCACGAAGAGCCGCGCCTCGTAGATGGAATCGCCGAGCGCATCGCCGGCATCGCCCAACACCACCAGATTGCCTGACTGCGCCATGAAGGCCGACATATGGCCGATATTTCCATGCACGACGATATCGATGCCCTTCATCGAAATGCCGCAGCGCGACGAGGCGTTGCCTTCGATGACCAGCAGGCCGCCCTTGCCGGTGGCGCCGGCATACTGGCTGGCGTCGCCTTTGATGGTGATCGAGCCCGACATCATGTTCTCGCCGACTCCAGGCCCTGCCGAGCCATGCACGGTAATGGTGCTGCCGGAATTCATGCCGCCGCAGTAATAGCCGACGCTGCCGCGCACATCGATGGCAACAGGCTGGTCGACGCCAACGGCCACCGAATGGCTGCCTTTCGGGTTCAGCACTTCCCATGCCGTTTCGTTCGAGCCGGGAGCCAGATTGTGCAGCGCCTGGTTGAGTTCGCGCAGCGACAACTGGTCGAGATCGAAGACCCGAGGGTCGTGTGCCGCGGTTTTTGAAAGCGTGGTTGCCGGCATGAACTCAATGCTCCCAGAAATAGACGGTTGCGGGCTCGGGTTCCCAGACCCTCGCATTGTCTATGCCGGGCAGTTTGGTCAGCGCGCGATATTCCGAGCCGAAGGCGACATATTGGTCGGTTTCGGCCATCACGGCTGGCTTGCAGGCAATCGGATCGCGCACCACGCCAAAGCCGTTCTTGGTGCCGACGACGAAGGTGAAGAAGCCGTCGAGGTCGGAGAGCGTGCCTTCCAGCGCCTCGCCGAGATTCTTGCCATGCGCCATCTGTGACGAGAGATAGGCGGCAGCGACTTCGGTGTCGTTCTCGGTTTCGAAGGTCATGCCTTCGCGGATCAGTTCGCGGCGGACATTGTTGTGGTTCGACAGCGAGCCATTGTGCACCAGGCACTGGTCGGCGCCGGTCGAGAACGGATGCGCGCCCATCGTCGTCACCGCCGATTCCGTCGCCATGCGGGTATGGCCGATGCCATGTGTGCCGGTCATCTTGCGGACATCGAAGCGATCGACGACTGCCTCGGGCAGGCCGACTTCCTTGTAGATCTCGACCACGTCGCCGGCGCCCATGATGCGGATGTCGGGGCGCAGCGCCTGGATGGTTTCGCGCGCTTCATCGATCTTGGCAGGCGTGGTCCTGACGACCGCATGGGTGGATTTCACCGCGATCGTCACCGGCGTGCCGATGGCCTTGGCGAGCTCCGCCTCGAGGCCGCGGAAATCGCGGTCGGGCTTGGCCGACTGGATGGTGATCTTGGCCTCATTCTTGGACGGCGCGCCATAGATGGCGATGCCGGCGCTATCGGGACCGCGATCGCTGAGCGAGATCAGCATCTGCGACAGCATCGCGCCAAGCTGGGGTTCCAGCGACTTGTCCTTCAAAAACAGTCCGACAATTCCACACATGTCAGCCTCCCGACGTTTTGTAGCTAAGAGATCGTTTGCAACTCTGAAATGATGTATCGAATGAGGTCCGCAAATTCAATCGTATGAAAAAAATATTCCTCTAATTACCTATGCGTCTCAATGCCGCTCTGCCCACTATCGTTGCCTTGCCGGGCGTTGTGAACCCATTTGGCGGTGCGGATGCGGGCGAGCTTGTAGGCGTCCAGGATCGACAAAGCATAGATCAGGAAGCCGCCGGCGTGACGGCCGACGAAGCTGGCATCGGGCGGCGCGATCTTGGCCGTCACCCATGCCAGGATCACCATGAAGAAAAGGAATTGAAGGCCGCGCACCGGCACGCCCAGAATGACGTGCCCGCTTCCCGGCAGCACGATTGCGGCGCCGAGAACCAGATAGGGATTGGTGGGTGCAGTGGCGGAACTGGTCATGCGGCCTGCCGTTCGCTTTTGTTGATCGCGTCGCGAAGCGCCGACACCGACATCAGCAGCCTTTCGATCAGCGCGGGATCGAGTGCGGCGTCGCCGAATTCGGCCTGCCGGAAAACGCCATAGCGCGCCCGCTCGGCTTCGGCCAGAAGCCAGACGATGCGTATACCCTTGGGCGTGATCAGCAGTTCCTTGGCGCGCCCTTCGGAAAAGATCTCGATATGGCTGGCGATCAGGCCTTGCGGAAAGCGCGCCGCCCTGCGGTCGGTGCGCAGCACCGACTCGGCGGGAAATCCCGGAGCCTTGGGCAGCGTATGCTCGAGATGATCGAAATTGGAGAAGGTCGTCGGCGAGCCCGGCCGCATCATCATGTCGAAGGTGGCTGGTACCGCGACCTCTTCGGTGATCGAAACACTGAGCCAGCGCGCCGGCAGTTTGCGCGTCGCCAGCGTATCGACGATGGTGCGCACCTGGACACGTTTGCTGTTCCAGGATCCTTCCCAGGTGATGACGCCGGCGGTGCCATCCGAAACATTGGCAGCATCGGCGATGATTGTGCGGATGCGGTCCTGCTCGACGGCGAGCGCCATCGATGCCCTGCTGCGGCTGGCACGCGCTTGCCAGGCAAGGTGGAGAACGACAACCAGGAAAATGGCCCCGGCCAGCAGTGCTGATGTCAGATCGGACATTTTCTCATGCCAGGCCCGCCCGGGATCCGGACGGGCCTACTCCCATCAATAACCCTGCGGCTTTGGCCACGGCATGGTGAACTGGTCGCCGCGCCGCACGAATTTGTAACGGTAGAAGTGGAACCACAGCGAGATCAGGAAGTAGAAGGCGACCATGGCGATCAGCTGCGAGCCGAAGCCGAGGAAGATGGCGAAGAAGGTCACCACGCACAGGCAGAACAGCACCATGGCCGGGATCGGATGGAAGGGGTGGGTGTAGCCTCGGCGGATCGAGCCCAGCGGCCACTTCTTGCGGAACATGATGATGTTGATGCTCATGAACGTGTATTGCAGCACCCCCGACAGGATCGAGAAGGTGATCGCCTGGTTGAGGTCGGCGATGAAGGCGAAGGCCAGCGCGATCGGCAGCAGGAACAGGATCGAGCGATAGGGCGTGCGATATTTCGGATGCACGGCCGAGAACCATGTCGGCAGATAGCGGTCACGGCCGAGCGAGAACCAGGCGCGCGCCGCATCGTTGATGCAACCATTGGCCGACGCCAGCGCCGCCAGCAGCGTGGCGACGAACAACAGGTTCTCGAGCAGCGGGCTGCCGGTCAGCTTGCCGGCGTCCCACAGTGGATAGTAGGTGATGCCGAGATATTCCCAGGGCATCAGCGAGGCGCAGACATACCAGGTCATGGCCGCCGCGATCAAAAGCGTGATCATGCCGGCCATGGTGCCGTAAGGCAGCGAGCGGGCCGGGGAGCGCACTTCCTCGGCGGCCTGTGTGGTGCCTTCGATGCCGAGATAGTACCAGATGCCGAACTGGAAGGCGGCGATGACGCCGATCCAGCCATAGGGAAGCGCATTGCCAGGGGTGACCAGTTCGTTCAGCTTCAGCACCGCGCCTTGCGTCCACGGGCTGACCGAGAAGAACAGGATGACGATCGAGATATAGGCGATCGCGGTGATGACGAAGTTGACGTTGAGCGTCATCAGCACGCCGCGATAGTTCAGCCACGCCAGCACGACGATGGTCGCGGCGATGAAGGAATTGTGGGTGAGCCCTTCGACGCCGGCCTTGGCGACGATGGTGTCGCCGAGCAGGATGGCGTCGGACACTTCGAGCATCGTGTAGGCAAAGACCAGGAACAGCGCGACGTTGAACGCCATCAGCGGTCCGACGATGTGCTTTGCCTGCGCATACTGGCCGCCGGCGGCGGCCACGGTCGATGTCACCTCGGAATCGATCATCGCGACCGAGGTGTAGAGCAATCCGACGACCCAGCAGACGATCAGCGCGGCCAGCGCGCCACCCTTGTCAGCCGAGAAATTCCAGCCGGTGAATTCGCCGACCAGGACGATGCCGACGCCGAGCGCCCAGACATGGGCCGGTCCGAGCACGCGCAGGAGTGAAACTCTGTCCCCTTGGACAGCCGGGGCAGCCGGTTCAAGTGCGATCGTCATTGTTCAATCCTCACTCAGATCCGGTGTTTTTCGGAAGTGGCTTCCAGTTCGCCTTCGCGCGACGAGGTCAGCACCTCTTCGGAGAAGGTCGTGTCGACCTTGAACCAGTCGTAAAGCATCCACAAAGCGAGCACGATCGAGATGCCCCAGCATGCGTAAGAGAGTGCCACCCACATGATCGTGTCCCCGAATTAAATCGTCCTCAGAACTCTTACTTGTCGTCGAATTTTTCGTTGATGACGTCGCGATATTCGCGGTCGGATGCGCGAAACAGGAAGACGAAATAGCCTATCAGCACCGCAGCCATTATGATCAGCGTCGGCCAGTCGATGACATAATGGAAGCGGTTCTGGATGATGTCGTGCGCGGTCTCGGGCGTGTAGCCGAGCTTTTCCCAGATCGAGGCCATGGTCGGGTTCTGGCCGAGCGCTTCCCACGTCTTGGCGTCGAGCGCGTCGATGGATTTCGCCGCACCGGCGAGGCCCAGTTTCAGCGGCAGCCACAGCGCCACGAAAATGGCGACGACGACGACAGCGATGTCGAAAACCTGCCCGGCCTTGCTCTGCTCCGGCGGCGTGTAGCGGGACATTTCTTCTACCCCTCAGGACTTGCGGTTGCGGAATGCGTCGGCGTTCTTGATGTCGAGCCCGTAGATGAATTCCTTGTCTTCCTTGTAGTGCTTGACCATCGCCAGGATGGCGGCCGTGTTGAAGATCAGCACGGCGGCGGCGGCGATCGCGACCACGGCCTTGATGCCGCTGTGCGGGATGTAGGGCCATGTCATGAGCAGGACGAAGAGGATCGTCGCCCACAGGCAGACGATCAGGAGCGCGGATCCGCTCACGTCGGAGCGGTACAGCGCTTCGATGCGCTGTTGCATGTCTGACATCGGTTTTCCCCTTTTTCCAACGCCAGGCCCCGAATTGGCCGGACGCTGCTCTCTTTCAAGAGAGTGAAATTTTTTTCATAAATTCAGTCCGAATCCCGCAATTGTCAAGCGCGATTTACGTGAGGTTAACTGTTTGCTTTGCGCGGTGGATTTTGCCTGACAATGAAATTAATTGCTTATGGGTATTGCGGCGTCCTGGCGTTTGCGATCAATATTCGGTCAAAGCTCCCGCCACTGCGCAGGGGGCAGGGAACAGCAGAGCTTTATCGAAACGGAGGACGAGCGGATGACGGCATCCTGGAGATTTTCGACCCTGGCGGATCGCCACCGAGCGCTCGGTTCGAAGCTCGAAGACTGGAGCGGCATGGGAACCGCCTGGACCTACGACAAGGATGCCGACGAGGAGTACATCGCCATCCGCACCAAGGCTGGCCTGATGGATGTCTCCGGCCTCAAGAAGGTGCACATCACCGGGCCGCATGCTTCACACCTGATCGACCTGGCGACGACGCGCGACGTCGAAAAGATCTACCCCGGCAAGTCGGCCTATGCCTGCATGCTGAACGAGGCGGGAAAATTCACCGACGATTGCATCCTCTACCGCACCGGCCCCAATGCCTGGATGGTCGTGCATGGTTCGGGCACCGGTCATGAGGAGTTGCAGCGTGCTTCGGTAGGGCGCGACGTCTCGCTGCGTTTCGACGACAATCTGCACGATCTGTCGCTGCAGGGTCCGACATCAGTCGATTATCTGGCCAAGCATGTGCCGGGGATTCGCGACCTAAACTATTTCCATCATATGCAGACGCAGCTGTTCGGCTTGCCCGTCATGATCTCGCGCACCGGCTACACCGGCGAGCGCGGCTATGAGATCTTCTGCCGCGGCCAGGATGCCGGCACGATCTGGGACAGGATCCTCGACGAGGGCAAGAGCGCCGGCATCATTCCGTGCCGCTTCACCACCCTCGACATGCTGCGGGTGGAAAGCTACTTGCTGTTCTACCCCTACGACAATTCGCAGAAATACCCGTTCGAGAACGAAGGACCCGGCGACACGCTGTGGGAACTCGGCCTCGACTTCACCGTCAGCCCCGGAAAGACCGGCTTCCGCGGCGCCGAGGAGCATTATCGCCTCAAGGGTAAGGAGCGCTTCAAGATCTACGGCGTTCTGCTCGACGGCAAGGAGCCGGCCGATGAGGGTGCGCCGGTCTATCGCGACGGCAAGAAGGTGGGCGTGGTAACCTGCGCCATGTATTCGCGCCTGGTCGAGAAATCGATGGGCATCGCCCGCCTCGACGTCGACTGCGCGGTCAAGGACACCAAGCTCGAAATCCGCAACAGGAGCGGCGCCATCAAGGCCACCGCCCAGCCATTGCCATTCGACGATCCCAAGAAGACCAAGCGCACGGCGAAAGGTTGAGGCATAATCAACAGCGAGGGGTTCGAGCAATTCCAGGAAAAGTGTGAAACGGTTTTCCGTCCGGAATTGCGTCAAAGCAAAGAGATAGAGCGGTCCGCCGTTTCTATGAAACGGTGAAGCGCTCGAAGGCACGAAGACTTAAATGGCAGCCAAAAGCATCATCAGCCGGCCTGTTTACGGAACCTTGTCTCCGCAGCCCGGCAAGCATCATCTTTTTATCGCGGATGCGGAAGGGGCGCTGGCGATAGCGGAGATGGCCGGGAGGGCGCCGCCCGGGTTTTTCGACGACGCCGAAATCGTTTTCATTCCCGGGCCTGACGGCAAACACACCGCAGCCCTCGAAGCGCTGAGACCGGCGCAGTTTCATCTGTCGCCATCCTTCGCCAGCCTGCTGCCACGGCTTAGGCAGACACTGGCAAATGCGCATATGGGCCTGCGCCTCTATCTCGCCGGCACTGAGGGCCTGATCGGCCAGGCGATGCAGGTGGCGCTTGAAGCCGGCATCGACCACACTTCGATCCAGACCGAGCACCGCGGTTCGCTGGCGCGGCGCATGCAATGCGTCCACTGCAAGGGCATCACCGAGAATGTGACGACGCAGCCGGCGACCTGCGCGCATTGCGGCCTGCTGCTTCTGGTGCGCGATCATTATTCCAGGCGCATCGCGGCGTTCCAGGGCGTCTGCATCAACGCCGAGGATCGCAGCGAGATTCCTCCGATGGAGGAGGTTTTCCGATGAGCACCGGAACCACAAAACTCGATGTCGTGGTCAGCGACGTCGTCCCGGTCAACGACCTCGTCACCCGCTTCCATTTCCGCCGGCGCGACGGCGAGTTGCTGCCGACCTTTTCCGGCGGTGCCCATATCGTGGTCGAGATGCGCGACGGCGAACGCACCAGGCTCAACCCCTATT
The DNA here is from genome assembly GCF_055811095.1 of Mesorhizobium sp. WSM4833. Classification (NCBI taxonomy): domain Bacteria; kingdom Pseudomonadati; phylum Pseudomonadota; class Alphaproteobacteria; order Hyphomicrobiales; family Phyllobacteriaceae; genus Mesorhizobium; species Mesorhizobium sp. WSM4833. The sequence continues at coordinate 95,308 of NZ_JBVVQG010000017.1, read as the reverse complement.
CGCTGATGGGCTCGCCGCTCGACACGCGCGAATACACGATCTCGGTGCGCCGCGACGATGTCGGCCGCGGCGGCTCGCTGTTCATGCACCGGAACGTCAAGCCCGGCATGGAGATGGTGGTCAGCTATCCCGTCAATCTGTTCTCGCTCGACCTGCGCGCCAAAAAGCATCTGATGCTGGCCGGCGGCATCGGCATCACGCCGTTCATGGCGCAGACCGCTCAGCTTGCGGCGGAAGGCGGCAATTTCGAACTGCACTACACCTGCCGCACCGCATCGCTCGGCACCTACGCCGATGTGCTGCGCGAGCGCTACGACCGACGGGTCAGGCTCTATCATGACGACCTTGACGAGCGCATCGAACTCGACCGGCTGCTGTCGACGCAGCCGCTCGGCACGCATCTCTATGTCTGCGGCCCGGCCGGCATGATCAACTGGGTGCGTGATCGCGCGGTAAGCCTCGGTTGGCCATCGGAAACCGTGCATTTCGAGCATTTCGCGGCCCCCCAGCCTGGCCTGCCTTTCGACGTGACGCTTGCCGTCAGCGGCAAGACGATCCGCGTCGATGAGCAGCAGAGCCTGCTGGAAGCGATCGAAGCGGCCGGCGTCGATCCGCCCTATCTCTGCCGCGGCGGCGTCTGCGGCCAGTGCGAAACCAATGTCATCTCTTGCGACGGCAAGTTCATCCACAACGACCACTGGCTGAGCGAGGAAGAGCACCGTTCGGGCAAGAAGATCATGCCGTGCGTGTCGCGCTTCGAAGGCCGGTCGCTGGTCCTGGAGCGCTAGGAGGAAATCATGGGCATCACCTTTCGCAAGGAAACGTTCCGCGACGACTTCACCTTCAGGAACAGCCCTGAGCACATCAGGCGCTTCCCGTTCCCTTTCCACGAAGACGCCTACATGTATGCGGTCAACATTGAGCCGCATGTCGTCGGGCCGAAAGGCAGCGTGCTGGAAAACCTGATCGACGTCGACGAGCACTATGTCGCCGAGATGCAGGACCGGGCGCTGGTGCTGGCCGAGGACCCGCTGCGCTGCCAGTCGCTGCCGCACATGACGCTGGCCGGTTGGGACTTGCTGGAACTGCTGATGGAGCAGCAGGCGCTGGGCTATCCCGAGCATTTCACGCTGACCCGCGACGGCGACCGCTGGCGCTGGATCAACCGGCCGCTCGGCATCGACGACACCTTCACCTTCGGCGACACCTCGACGCTGCCTTACGGCCCGATGGAGTACATCACCCGCCAGAGCCAGGGCGACTTCTGCATCCTCGACCAGCGCGACGGCAATCTGTGGATGGATGCCGGCATGGTCACCACCCAAGCCGACTGGTCGCTCGATTTCGACATCGGCATGAACTTTTTCGAATGGCACGCGCCGGTGCCGCTGGCGCATGAGAAGGGGATTTTTGTCAGGGCGCTGAAATTCCTCACCAACATCCAGCAAGGCAAGCCGGCCAGGCGCCTGAACTGGACGATGACCATCAATCCGCGCCTCGACACCAGCCCCGAAAACTATCACAAATGGGGTCCGGACCGGGCTACGGTGACGCCGGAAAATGTCGGCGACAAAGTGCATCTGCGCGTCGAGCTGCAGAGTTTTTGGCGCCTGCCGCGCTCGAACGGCATCGTCTTTCCGATCCGCTGCTATCTGATCAAGATGGATGAGCTGGTGACGCAACCAAAATGGGCCCGGCGCCTGCACCGCGTCATCCGCGACCTGCCCGACGAACTCGCCAACTACAAGGGCCTGACCCGGTATAGGTCAACGTTGGTCGAGTGGCTGTCGAAGCTCGACGACGGCAGCCCGACGAGCCCTGGGTTCGGATCGGATTGAATAGCTGATGTTGGCGCTGCCTCCAAAGCAGCCAATCTCCCCCCAAGAGGGGGAGATGCCCGGCAGGGCAGAGGGGGGCGCCGTGGAGCGCCTGCGTTACCCAATCTCCACCTCCGCGCTTACGACGCGTCGTCCAGCCCAGCCATAATCACGACATGCTGGCAGACATTGTCGATATCGCGAATGACATCGTCGTTCCAGAAGCGCAGGACCGTCCAGCCCAGCGCTTCAAACCTGGCAGTTCTTGCAGCGTCTGATTCCGACGTTTCGGCCTGGCCATGCTGAGAACCATCAAGCTCGACGATCAGCTTTTTGTCCGGCATGCAAAATCGACGATATGGCCGGCGATAGGCATCTGGCGCCGAAATCCTAGTCCCATTAGCCTGTGTGCCCTGATCTCATTCCAAAGCTTTAGTTCGGATCGGTCATCACCTTGCGCACCGTGCGCGCATTGCGGCGGTTCTTGGCGGATACCAGATTGTGTGTCATCGCGGCTCGCCCCCCTCTGTCCTGCCGGACATCTCCCCCTCAAGGGGGGAGATCGAATGTCACTTCGGCTTTCGCCAATTACCAGTGCTGCAAAAGAGGAGCCGTCGCGAAGCCGATTTGCCTCACGAGAGACCAAGGGGAGATCGAGTCCCGCTCAACCCGCGCTCTGCGGATAGCAGATAATCGACAGATACCGCATCGGCAGTTTCGTCAGCTGTTCCGGCCCGTGCGGCGCGTCGGCGTCGAAGAACAGGCTGTCGCCGGGCTTCATCGGGTAGAGATTGCTGCCGTGCCGGTAAACGACCTCGCCCTCGAGCATATAGAGGAACTCCATGCCCTCATGCTGGAAGGTCGGAAACACATCGGAATCCTCGGTCAGCGTGATCAAATAGGGCTCGACGACGACGCCGCTGGTGTTGGAGCCGATATGGCCGAGCAGATTGTACTGGTGACCGGCGCGCGTGCCGCGGCGCTCGACATCGAGGCCTTGGCCGGCCTTGACGAAAACGGCGCTGCGCTCTTCCTCGAAGCGGCGGAAGAAGGCTGTCACCGGGACGCCGAGCGCCCGCGACAGCGCCTGCAAGGTGGTCAGTGACGGCGAGGTGATGCCATTCTCGATCTTCGACAGCATGCCCAGCGAAATGTCGGTGGCGACCGCCAGATCGGCGACGGTGATGCCGAGCTTCTTGCGGAAGGCGCGCACCTCGCGGCCGATCGCCACCTCCAGCACCTTTTCGCGCGTGTCGCGAATGGCATGCGGGTTCTGCGTCAGCGGCGCGCGGATGGTTTTCCCGTCGGCCGAGACCTTTGGCTGCGGCTTGGCCTTTGCACCGGCTGGACCAGCCTTGGAATCGGAAACCTTCTTCGCCATGTCGCCCCCGGCACTCCTGCGGATTTATTTCACTCTAGGTGAACATGTCAGGTGCCGATACAGCAGCGCAACTGCGACGGCAAGTCGCCTGAAAGCGCATGCGCACGATCCGGCGTTTGGCCGCGTCCGGTTTTTTGCGGGAAATCCACATCGGCGGAACGTTGTTTCCGCACCGGGCTGTTGACAGCACGAAAGGGCCAATTACTGTCCCTGTGAGTGAAATTTGTTTCGTAAGAGCAATTCCGGGAAAGCGCATAGCGCTTTCCCCTTGGGAGTTGCGTCAAGGCAAAAGTCGAAACCAGATCGGGAGGCCTGCCATGAAAAGTCGCGTTGCCGTCATCGGAGCCGGCCCATCCGGCCTGGCACAGCTCAGGGCCTTCAAATCGGCGGCCGACAAGGGCGCCGACATTCCCGAGATCGTCTGCTTCGAAAAGCAGTCGGACTGGGGCGGCCTGTGGAACTACACCTGGCGCACCGGTCTCGACGAGCATGGCGATCCGGTGCACGGTTCCATGTATCGCTATCTCTGGTCGAACGGACCAAAGGAATGCCTGGAATTCGCCGACTATACTTTCGAGGAGCACTTCGGCCGGCCGATCGGCTCCTATCCGCCGCGCGCCGTGCTGTGGGACTACATCAAGGGGCGCGTCGAGAAATCAGGCCTGCGCAAATGGGTGCGCTTCAACAGCCCGGTGCGCATGGTGACGTTTTCGGACGAGACGAAGAAATTCACCGTCACCGCGCATGACCGCACCAACGACGTCACCTACTCGGAAGAGTTCGACAATGTCGTCGTCGCCTCCGGGCATTTCTCGGTACCCAACGTGCCCTATTTCGAGGGTTTCTCCACCTTCAATGGCCGCATCCTGCACAGCCATGATTTCCGCGACGCGATGGAGTTCAAGGGCAAGGATATCCTGATCATCGGCCGCTCCTATTCGGCCGAGGACATCGGCTCGCAATGCTACAAATACGGCGCCAAATCCATCACCTCCAGCTACCGCTCGAAGCCGATGGGTTTCAAATGGCCGGAGAATTGGAAAGAGGTGCCGCTGCTGCAGAAGGTCGTCGGCAAGACCGCGCATTTCAAGGATGGCACGACCAAGGATGTCGACGCCATCATCCTGTGCACCGGGTACCTGCATTCCTTCCCCTTCCTGACCGACGATCTGAAGCTCAAGACAGCCAACCGCATGTGGCCGCTCGATCTCTATGAAGGCGTCGTCTGGGAGAAGAACCCACAGCTTTCCTATATCGGCATGCAGGATCAGTTCTACACCTTCAATATGTTCGACGCGCAGGCCTGGTTTGCCCGCGACGTCATCATGGGCCGCATCAAGCTGCCCTCGGCCGAGGCGATGGCCGCTCACGGCGCGAAGTGGCGCGCGCGTGAGGAAACGCTGGAAGACGCCGAGCAGATGATCTGGTTCCAGGGCGACTACACCAAGGAATTGATGGACCAGACCGATTATCCCGGTTTCGACGTCGAGGCGGTCAACCAGACCTTCATGGAATGGGAACACCACAAGGGCGAAGACATTATGAGCTTCCGCGACCACGCCTACCGCTCGCTGATGACCGGCACCATGGCGCCGCTGCATCATACGCCGTGGCTGCAGGCGCTCGATGATTCGATGGAGAGCTATCTTGAGGTGAAGGGCGTTGCGGCGGAATAACGAGTGGGCGCCGTCAGGCCGGCGCCTCGACCCAACCGTGGCGACTCTCGCCATAGACAGACTGCGTCGGCGCCGGAAATGCCGGGTCTCCGAAGCAGCCGACTGCGACGGCTACCGCCGCCGGTTTTCGTGACGGATACCAGAAGACCGTTGAGCCGCACGTTCCGCAGAAATGGAAGGTGACGGGAAAGCCGCTGTCGGAATCGCGTTGGAATGTCTGGAATGAGCCGCTGATCTCGGTCTCGGCGGCATCGAAGAAAGCGGCGATCCCGAACGGACTGCCGGTCCGCCGCTGACAGTCCAGGCAATGGCAAAGCGAGACCTTGGCCGGCTCTTGCGGGCAGCGGATCTGCAATTGGCCGCAGGTGCAGTGAGCGATCCGGCCAGTCATCATTCTCTCCTGTGTCGGGGCGGCTAATCCTAACCCAGCCTTGCGCGCGCCTTCGCCGTCCAGGCGCTGAACAGCCGGTCGGCGACGATGCCGATGAAGGCGATGGCGAGACCGGCGACGATGCCGCGGCCGGAATCGGCTTTGGACAGTGCGATGAACACTTCCTGGCCGAGATCGCGGGTGCCGACCATGGCGCAGATTATGATCATTGCCAGCGCCATCAGGATCGTCTGGTTGACGCCCAGCATGATTTCCGGCAGCGCCAGCGGCAGTTGCACGCGAAAGAAGGTCTGGCGCGGCGTGCAGCCCGACACCTTGGCCGCCTCGATCAGCGCCGGCGGCACCTGCCTGATGCCGTGATTGGTGTAGCGGATCGCCGGCACCACGGCGAAGGCGATCGTCGCGATCATCGCGGTGACGTCGCCGACCCGAAACAGCATCACCACCGGGATGATGAAGCAGAAGGATGGCAGCACCTGCAGCGTATCGATGACCGGCGTGACGATCTTCTCGAACCGGTCGCTGCGCGAAGCCATCAGCCCGATCGGGATGCCGATCAGGCAGGCGATGAGGGCCGCAATACCGCAGAGATAGACCGTCGCCATGGTCTTTTCCCACAGGCCGGTGATGGCGCAGAAGGCGGTCAGCGCGGCGACGAGGACGGCGAGACGCAGGCCGGAGAGTTGATAGCCGGCAAGGCCGAGCAGGAAGACAGCGCCGAGCCACGGAAAGCCCTCGCAAAAGGCGCGCAGCGGGTTCAGCAGATTGAGGATGAGCGCCACGCGAAACGCTTCGATCGTGTCGAAGAAATTGATGGTCACCCAGTTCACCGCCGCCTTCCACAGCGGCGCCGTGGTGAAAGTGATCGCTTTCGGCACCACTGCCAAGGCCGGCACGAACAGGCCGAACAGTGTTGTCACGACAAGGATGGCGATGGCCAGCGTCAGGTTGGGGTAGCGCCGCCAGAGGCTCGGGCTTACCTCCTGATGGACATGGCCCTTTGCTTGGCTGTGCGCGATGGCCTGGCTCAGCCGGTCGAGTGCGATGGCGAGTGCCACAATGGCAAGGCCGGCTTCCATCGCCTCGCCGACCTTCAGCGCGCGTAGCGCCAGGAGCACGTCGTAGCCGAGGCCGCCGGCACCGATCATCGAAGCGATGATCACCATGTTCAGCGCCAGCATGATGACCTGGTTGACGCCGACCATCAATGTCGGCCGCGCCGACGGCAGCAGCACCCGCCACAGTTTCTGCTGCGCCGTGCAGCCGGCCATTTCGCTGAAATCGTCGATCTCCGACGGCACCCGCGACAGGCCGAGCATCGTTGCTCGCACCATCGGCGGGGTGGCGAAGATGGCGGTCGCAATCATCGCCGAGACCGGGCTGTTGCCGAACAGCAGCAGCATTGGGATGAGATAGGCGAAGGTCGGGATCGTCTGCATCAGGTCAAGGGCAGGGGAGACGATGAGCCTTTCGGCCCACGGCTTGCGCCACGCCCAGATGCCGGCGAACAGCCCGGTGACGATGCAGAACGGCACGGCGATGGAGATCAGCCCAAGCGTCAGCATGGCGCTGGTCCATTGGCCGAACAGCGCGATATAGAGAAAGCAGCCGCCGACCAGCAGGCCGAGTTTTCTGCCGCCGGCGGCATGCCCGGTGATGAAGGCGGCAGCACAGACGCCGACCCAGGACAGCCGCGGCAGGACATAGGCGTCCGCGCCGTGACCGATCTTGAAATTCTTGGCCAGCAGATTGAGCGCGAAATCGAGCGGAACGCCGAGCACAGCGGTGATCGAGCGGGTCAACCAGGACAGGTTCGACTTGATCCAGCGCATCAGCGCGCTGACCCAATCGGCGACCGGCACGACGGCGCTGGCCGGATAATTGACCGCCCAGGACAGGCGGTCTTGCAACAGGAACACGACAAGCACGGCCGCGAGTGCCACCGCCCAGACGAACAGCCAGACCTGAACCGGGCGCGACCGCGTTTCGCCGGCGCTTGCCGTCACCGTCATGTGCCGGCTCCGGAACGCTCAATGCCGGCCAGCAGATCGATCACCGCTTGCGGCGTCACCTCGCCGATCGGTTTGCCGGTGCCGTTGACCACCGCGAACGGCTTGTTGGCGGCAACGATGCTGGCGGAAAAGCTGGATATCTTGGCCTCCGGCGCCACCGTTCCGCCGTGCTCCGAGCCGTCGCAGGCGCGCATGAGGCTGCGTGCCGAGATCACCTTGGCGCGGTCGACGTCGCGGGTGAACTCGGCGACGTAGTCGGTCGCCGGATTGACCACCAGTTCCTCCGGCGTGCCGATCTGGATGACCTCGCCATCCTTCATGATGGCGATGCGGTCGGCCAGCCGGATGGCCTCGTCGAAATCATGGGTGATGAAGACGATGGTCTTGTGCAGCATCATCTGCAACCGCATCAGCTCGTCCTGCATCTCGCGGCGGATCAGCGGATCGAGCGCCGAGAACGGCTCGTCGAGGAACCAGATTTCCGGTTTTGTCGCCAGGCTGCGGGCGATGCCGACACGCTGCTGCTGGCCGCCGGACAGTTCGCGCGGATAGAAATGCTCGCGACCCCTTAAGCCGACAAGCTCGATGACCTCGCGCGCCCTTGCTTCGCGTGTCGCCCGGTCCTGCCCCTGGATGCTGAGTGGGAAGGCGATGTTCTCCAGCACGTTGAGATGCGGCAACAGCGCAAAATTTTGGAACACCATGCCCATGCGGTGTCGTCGCAATTCGATGAGTGCTGCATCGGAGATTTTCAGCAGGTCATTGCCCTCGAATTCGACCTTGCCGTGGGTCGGCTCGACCAGCCTCGACATGCAGCGCACCAGCGTCGACTTGCCGGAGCCCGACAGGCCCATGATGATGAAAATCTCGCCCTGGCGGATTTCAAGGTCGACGGCGCGCACCGCGCCGACCAGCCCGGCAGCCGTGACGTCGGCCATGCTGGCCTTGCCGTCACGTTCGCGGATGAAATTGGCCGCGTTCGATCCGAACAATTTCCAGACGTTGCGGCAGGCAAGCTTTACCGGACGGGCGTCTTTTGGCGCGCCCGCCGTGTTTGGCTCCTGTTCAGTCCTGTCCGTCATTCGAACGTCCCTCTGGAATATCAACAAGTGAGGCCCGGCTGGTCAGCAGCCGGGTCTCATTTTTCCAGTCGGAACGATCACTGCGCCCAGGCTTTCCAGTCGGCCTCGTGGGCGGCGATCCAGGCAGCTGCGACGTCCTCCGGTGTCTTGCCGCCGAGATCGATCTCGCCGCTCATCTTGTTGAGCTCATCGGTGTCGATCGTGTAGGCCTTGGCCACCTTGTAGGCGACCGGCCATTTGTCCTTCATGCCGGACCAGGAGTATTTCCAGATCTCGCCATGCGGCTTGCCGCAGTCATATTTGGCGTCGGGGTTCACGCCCCATTTCGGGTCGTTGTAGCACTCGGGCGTGTATTCCGGGAATTCAACCCACTCGCCCTTGTATTTGGCCGGCGCCCAATGCGGCGAATAGATCCACAGCATGATCGGCGCCTTGCGCTGATAGGCGGAATCGAGCTCGGCGAACATCGCCGCGTCGGTGCCGGCATGGATGACGGTGAAGGGCAGTTTCAGCGCCTCGACGCGCTCGTCGTCAAAGCCTTCCCAGGTCACCGGGCCGCCGAGATAGCGTCCCTTCGGTGCGGTCTCCGCCGTCGAGAAGGCTTCGGCGCATTTCGGGTCCTTTAGCGCTTCCCAATTGGGCAGGCCCGGGCATTTCTCCTTCATGTATTCCGGAAACCACCACTCTTCCTTGGCCTTGGGTCCGAGCTTGCCCAGCCGTTCGGTCTGGCCGGTCGCATCGGAGGCCTTCATGGCTTCGCCGGCGGTCGTGTCCCAGAACTCCAGGCCGACATCGAGATCGCCATTGGTGAGGCCTGTGGTCAGGCTGGAGAGGTAGTCGGCCGTGGGATACTCGACGGTATAGCCGAGCTTTTCCAGGATACCGCCGAGGATCTTGGCGTTCAGATTGACGCTGGTCCAGTCGAACAGCGCGATCTTGATCGGATCGTTGGATTCTGGTGCGGCGGCTTGGGCGGAAGGTGTCAGTGCACTCGCCGCGGCGAGTGCGAAGGTTCCCATTGTTAAGTTCGAAATCACACTGCGAAGTGACATGCTTGTTCTCCTTCAAGCTGTGAAAATTATCGTTCGTTCCCTTCTTGCGGCTTTTCTTGATTGTGTTGGAAAGGCTGGTCTTTGCGCAAGGCCGTCGGCGCCAGATTGTTGCCCCGGCTTTGGCCGGCGCAGGCAAGATGGTGCTCAATTCTAGTGATGATGGAACAGGACTGCAGTGTCGGCGTCATGGTTGCCGACGGATCGCTGCGGGGGCGGTCATCTGCGGATCGATTGCCAGTCTTGCGGCGCCTTGCAAGGTGCGAGCCATCAAGGTCTCATGTTCTCGGCTGTCGACCCGGCAAGCGCCATCTCGCCAAGCCAGTTTCATGGGATGAAATTATATATATCAAGGTTCATGTCGCGCAACGACTAACACCGCGCGAGGCGTATAAATTCAGACTGCAGGCGAAGTTGAACCTCTACCAGCAGACGTAGCCGCCATCGACAATCAGGTCGAGGCCGGTGACGAAGCTCGCTGCGCGGCTGGCCAGGAACACCGTAGGTCCGACCATTTCCTCCGGCGCCGCCATCCGCCCCATCGGCGTGTCGCGCTTGAAGATCTTCACCTCATCGGCCACCTCAGGCCGCTTGTTCATCGGCGTCAGTGTGTAGCCCGGGCTGACGACATTGACGCGCAGGCCGCGATCGGCCCACTCCATGGCGAGACTCCTGGACATGTGGATGACGGCGGCCTTCGAAGAGTTGTAGTGCGCCTGCGTCAGGCCCCGGTTGACGATGGTGCCCGACATCGAGGCGATGTTGATGATCGAGCCCTTGCCTCGCACCAGCATCTTGCGCGCTTCGGCCTGACAGGACAGGAACACGCCGGCGACATTGACCTCGTGCACCTTCTGCCACGTCTCCAGCGGCATCGTCTCGGCGGGTTCGGAGCCGGCAATGCCGGCATTGTTGACCGCAACGGTCAGCGCACCGAGTTCGCTCTCGACTCGATCGATCGCCGCCGCCAGATCGCTCTGCGATGTCACTGTGCCGTTCAGCACCAGCGCCTTGCGGCCGAGTGCCGTGATCCGGTGCGCCGTTTCATCCAGCCCACCTTTCGACGCGTGACCAAAACAGGCGATGTCGGCGCCTGCCTCGGCCAGCCCGATCGCGATGGCCTGGCCGATGCCGCTGCCGGCGCCGGTGACCAGCGCGACATCGCCATCCAGCTTGAAAAGATCCATCGAGTGTCCTCCCTGTCCCAGGGAGGGTATGCGCTGACCCGTGCTTCGATCAAGCGCCCGCGCGCAAGCGGCGTCGATGCCTAGAAATAACCGCTCGACGCGGCCGTGGCTTCCTTCGGGATTTCGACGCCATCGACCAGGATCTTGTCGACCAGCTCGTGGTGGAAACAGACCAGCCCCTTGATGCGCTCCGCCTCATGCACCGGCTCCGGATAATACCAGACCAGGTTCTCGTGGCGCTTGGCCTTGGTAGTCACGTGATAATAGTTGGAGATGCCCTTGTAAGGACAGCGCGAAATGTAGCGGCTGGGCGCGAACATATCGAGCCGCGTGTCGGCGATCGGCAGATAGTGGCGCACCGGATGGCCGGTCTCGAACAGGAACACGCCGCGGCGTGAATCGGCGACCTGCTCACCATCGAGGATGACCTGCACGCGCCGCGACGACGGCAGGCAGTCGACGCGGCGGAACGGATCGCGGGCGTGGACGAAGATTTCCTCGTCCTCCTCGAACCAGTGTCCCATCTTGCTCCAGGTGAAAGACATGTAGTCCGATATCGGCGGACAGCCCTTGACCGGATCGAGATAGCGCCAGGCCGCGTCCTCGACCAGCGTGATGCCGGTGTTGAGCGAATAGTGGGTGGCTGTGCCCTTGAATGGGTCCTCTGTCGTGGTCTTGCTCGGCAGCAGGAACTCCTCGCGAACGTCGCCGATCGGAAAATAGTAGACCGGCAGATGATCGGATTCGTAGAACACCAAGGCGTTGGTCGTATCGGCCACGGTCATTGACCCCACCTGCACACGCAGGCGCTTCTGCGTCGGCATGGTGAAGGCTATGTAGCCCGGCTCGAAGTCGTACTGCTCGATGCTGTCGAGCAGCGGAAAATGCGGCCCGCGGCCGCGCAGATGAGGCTTGCGAATGGTAGTCTCCCGTTTTGTTTCTTTTGTCATCGGGCGTTGAGGCACGATCAGCTCAGGGACACGCGATCGAGCAGCAGACCGGCGGCGATCGGCGGCAAGCCGCTGACATTCTTGCGCACCGGCACCAGCAGATCGGGAAAATAGCTGAAGATGACAGGCGTCTCGTCGAGCAGCAGTTTCTGGATGTCGGAGGCGGCAGCGCGCTGCGCGCCGACATCGAGCGCCTTGAGATAGCTGGTGACCATGCCGTCATAGGCCGGGCTCTTGAAATGCGCCGCATTCCACGGACCGTCGCTGACCAGCGGGCTCTTCAGGAAGACGTTCGGCACGCTGCGATGGGCGTAGTCGGTGATGCCAAGTGGGCTGTCCAGCCAGTCCGACTGGCCGAACACCGCCTTGCCGTAATATTTGTCCTGGTCCTCGATGTTGAGCGAGATGCGGGCACCGATTTCCTTAGCGAAATTCTGGAACAATTGCGCGTAGCCGGGAATGTCGGAATAGCGCAGCGTCGTTAGCGTGATGTCGAAACCACTGGCAAGGCCCGCCGCCTCCAGCAACTGCTTGGCCTTGGCGATATCCTGGACGCGCTGCGGCACCGTCTTGTCGGTTGCGGGGAAAGCGGGTGCGAAGGGGCTGTCATTGCCGGTCGCCGCCATGCCGCGGCACAGCCCGTCGACCAGCTTGGAGCGGTCGATGCACAGCGCCAGCGCCTGGCGCACGCGCTTGTCGGTGAAGGGGCCGGTGTCGCAGCGCATGTGAAGCTGCCGGTGCGCGGTCGAAGCGACACGCAGCACCGTGATATCAGGACTGTTCAGCACCACCTGGCTTACATCGAGCGGAACGGCGTCGAGGATGTCGACCTCGCCGGCCTGCAGCGCCAGGATGCGCGGTTGCACGTCGCCGTAGAATTTGAATTCGAGCCGGTCGGGCAGCGCCTTCTCGCCCCAATAGTCGGTATTGCGGATGAAGGTCGCGCCGACCTTTGGCGTGTAGGTCTCCAGCCGGAATGGCCCGGTTCCTTCGAACGTCTTTTCGTAGTCGCCCTTGTAGCTCGCCGGCAGGATGACGGCGTTGTAATTGTCGATCGACACCGAATAGGGAAAGCTGCCATTTGGCGCATCGAGATGGAAGGCGACGGTGTGGTCGTCGACCTTCCGGGTGCCGCCTTTCGACAGCAGCCCCTTGAACACGGAAAGTGCATTGGAAGCGCCGTTGGGGTCGGCCAGCCGGTCGAAGGTCGCGACGACGTCGTCGGCCTTGAAATCCTCGCCATTGTGGAATTTCACGCCCTTGCGCAGCTTGAACGTCCAGACGCTGCCGTCCTCGTTCGGCGCCCAACTCTCCGCCAGCACCGGCTTCAAGGTGGGGTCCGGCTGCGTGATGCAGAGAAATTCGGCGGTCTGGAAAACCAGCTGGTAGCTGCCGCTGTCATAATAGGTGACGGGATCGATGGCGCCGCCCGGCGTCGCCACGCCGGCGCGCACCGTGCCGCCCGGCTTGCCCTCCGCGCGTGCTTGCTGCGTGCCGAGGCCGGCGGCCGCGACAAGGCTGCCCAGGAACGGCAGTGAGAGACCAAGCACGCTGCCATAGCGCAGGAAGTCGCGGCGGTCCATCCTGCCGGCCAGCAATTCGTCGACAGCGGAATTTTCGATTGCAGTGAGCGTTCTGCGAGCGTTGTCGATCATCCGGAAATGCTTGGGCATGGCTGGATTCCTCGCTTGTCTTGGGGTTCGGCCATCTAGTTCATTGTTGACTGCCGCCGGAAAGCGATATTTTTTGATAGGGGTCATCGAAATTTTCGATGCAGAGGTGGGCATGGACACTGAAAATCTGCGCAGCTTTCTCGAAGTCGCCACCCATGGCAGCTTCACCGTTGCGGCCAGCCGGCTCAACCTCGCGCAGTCCACCGTCAGCGCACGGATCAGGGGGCTGGAGGAGCAGTTGGGCCGCCGGCTTTTCGTGCGCGACCGCGATGGCGTCACGCTGACGCCGGCCGGGCGGCAGTTCCTGCCACATGCCTCTTCCATCACCCGCACCTGGGAGCAATCGCGGCAGGACATCGCCGTTCCCGATGGCTACGAGACCTTGCTGCGGCTGACCGCGCCTGCCTATCTGTGGGACCGCATCACCTCGCCATGGGTCGAGTGGATGCGCACCAGGCGGCCGAACGTGGCGCTGCGGCTTGAAGGCAGTTTCCCGGACTCGGCGATCGACCAACTGGCGGAAGGCCTGCTCGATATCTGCATCCTCTATCTGCCGCGGCCGCACCCCGGCATCGTCTACGAAACGCTGGCCGTCGATCAGGTCGTGCTGGTGCAGCACGCCGCGCAGACCAGGCCGTGGACCGAAAACTACATCCTGATGGACTGGGGGCTTGAGTTCCGCATCGAGCACGACCGCGCCTTTGCCGGCATGGTCAAGCCGGCCATATCGGCCGGACTGGTCTTTATCGGCCTCCAGCATGTCCTGTCGCAGCAGGCCGCCGCCTATCTGCCGCTCAGCGCCGTCAGCGGCCATATCGAGCGCGGCGAAATGCGGCGCATCGACAATACGCCGGTGTTCCAGCGGCCGATCTACCTCGCCTATCCCTCGAACCCCGCCTCGTCGGATGTTCTGGATGTCGCGCTCACAGGCCTGCGCACGCTGGCCAGAGACTGGGCCGAAGGGCAGGGCTTTTCGGAAGGCGACCGTGCTCTCAGCATGGCCGGTCAGATCTGACCGGCCAAGCCACGCGGGTGATGGTGACGCTCGCTATGCCGGCTCGGTCACGGCCGCTCTCTGTAGCCTGGCCAGTTCGGCATATGGAATGTGGCAGCGGATCGAATGGCCGGGCTGGGCCTCGCTCAGCGGCGGCTCCTGCTGTTCGCAGATCGGACCGATCTTGCGCGGGCAGCGCGTGTGGAACACGCAGCCCGACGGCGGATTGGTGGCGCTCGGGATTTCGCCGTCGAGACGAATGCGCGCCGTCTCGGTCTGGTCGAGTTTGGGCACGGCCGACAGCAGCGCTTCGGTGTAGGGATGATGCGGCCCGGAAAAGACCTCTTCCGACGGTCCGAGCTCCATGATGCGGCCGAGATAGAGCACGGCGATCTTGTCGGAGAGGTAACGCACCACGGCCAGATCATGCGAGATGAAGATGTAGCTGACGTCTTCCTTCGACTGCAGGTCGGCGAGCAGATTGAGGATGGCCGCCTGCACCGAGACGTCGAGCGCCGAGGTCGGCTCGTCGCAGACGACGATCCGCGGGTCTCCGGCGAAGGCGCGGGCAATGGCGACGCGCTGCTTCAGGCCGCCGGAGAGCTGGCGTGGCTTGACGGCAAGATGGCGGTCGGTGAGCCGCACCGAGCGGACGAGGTCGTTGAGACGAGCCTCCAGCGCCTTGCCGGAGAGGCCCGCCAGCCGCTTCAGCGCGCGTCCGATCAGATGCCGGATCGAATGCGATCGGTTGAGTGCGGAGTCCGGGTTCTGGAAGACGATCTGCATCGCCTTGATCTGGTCGTCGCTGCGGTTCTCCAGCCTGGGCGCCAGCGCCTTGCCTTCCAGCTCGATGGTGCCGCCTGCGTCCGGCGGCACAAGGCCGAGCAGCAGCCTGGCGAAGGTCGTTTTGCCGCTGCCGGATTCGCCGACCAGCCCGAGCGTTTCGCCGGGCCGCAGGTCGAGCGACACGTCCTTCACGGCGCGCAGTGCATGGCCATGGCTGGCATAGGTCTTGTTCAGCCCGGTGACGCGCAGCACCGGCGCTGCCGCCGCCCTTGGTACAGGCGCCACATCGCTCGGCGTCGCGCGCGGCAGCGCCTGCGCCTTGTCGTGATGAAAGCAGCGCGACAGCCGGCCGCCCAGATCAAAGAGTGGTGGCAATTCGCTGCGGCAGCGGTCGTCGGCGAGCGCGCAGCGATCGGCGAAGGCGCAGCCCTTGATGTCGACCCCGATGCCGGGCAGGAAGCCGGGAATGGTGTCGAGGCGGCCCTGGTCCTTGCGTTGGCCCCCGCGCGGCAGGCAGCGCAGCAAGGCTACGGTGTAGGGATGGCGCGGGTCGTTGAAGACGACCTCCGTCGGTCCTTCCTCGACCAGCATGCCGGCATAGAGCACGCCGACGCGGTCGCACATGTTGGAGACGACGGCGAGGTTGTGGCTGATAAACAGGATCGAGGCCGAGAGTTCTTGCCGCAGCTGCGCGATCAGGTCGAGCACTTCGGCCTCTACCGTCGCATCGAGGCCGGTGGTCGGCTCGTCGAGGATCAGCATCGAGGGATCGTTGGCCAGCGCCATGGCAATCGCCACGCGTTGCTGCATGCCGCCGGAAAGCTGGTGCGGGTAGCGCTGCATGACGCTGACGGGGTCGGAGATGCGCACGCGGTTCAGCATGGCAATCGCCCGGTCGGTGGCCGCTTGTCCCGAAATGCCGCCGAGTTCAAAAATCTCGGTCAACTGACGGCCGACGCGGATCGACGGGTTCAGCGCCTTGCCCGGGTCCTGATAGACCATGGAGACGCTTTCGGCCCGCGCCCGCCTGAGCGCCTCGGCGTCGAGTTTCATCACGTTCTGGCCGTCGAGCGATATCGTGCCGCCGGTGATAGAACCGTTTCTCGGCAGATAGCGCACCACCGTAAGCGCCACGGTGGATTTGCCGCAGCCGGATTCGCCGACCAGCCCATAGGCTTCGCCCTGGCCGATGGTGAGGCTGAGGTTACGCAGCACGGCGCGGTTGCGGCCGGCGACGCGGTAGGCAACCGAAAGATCGGTGACTTCGAGTGCGTTTTCGGCCTTGGCGGAGTTAGTCATTGAGCGCTCCGTGAACGCCGTCGGCGGCCAGATTGACGCCAATGACCAGCGAGGCGATGGCGAGCGCATCGAACAGCACCGTCCACCAGAAGCCGCCGCCGATCATGCCGTAATTGTTGGAGATCGACAGCCCCCAGTCGGGAGAGGGCGGCTGGATGCCGAAACCCATGAAGGAGAGCGTGGCGACGGCGAAGATGGCATAGCCGAGCCGCACAGTGGTTTCGACCAGGATCGGCGGAATGACGTTGGGCAGGATCTCGACGAACATCGTATGCAGGGCACTTTCATGCCTTAGCTGCGCGGCAGCGACATAGTCGAGTTCACGCTCGGCCAGCACCGCGGAGCGCACGGTGCGCGCGATGATCGGCGCGAAGCTTAAGCCGATGACAACGATGACCGTCGTCTTCGAGGTGCCGAGCGCAACGATCGCCAGCAACGCAACGATGACCACCGGGATCGCCATGAAGGCTTCCAGGATTCGGCTGACGACATCGTCGACGAGGCCGCGAAAATAGCCGGTGACGAGGCCGAGCGCCGTGCCGGCCACTGTCGCCAGCAAGGTCGCCAGCGGGGCGACGGTCAGGATGTCGCGCGAGCCGACGATGACGCGCGAGAAGACGTCGCGGCCGATCTGGTCGGTGCCGAACCAGTGTTCGGAAGAAGGCGGCGCCAGCGCGTTGATGATGTCGTCGGCGAGCGGGTCGTAGGGTGCGAAGTGCTCGCCGAACAGCGCGCAGGCAACCCAGAACAGCACGATGGCGAAACCGACAAGGAATGTTCGCGAGCGCAGCAGCGAGAAAAAGACCTCGGCCAGCGGGCCGCGCGGGCGCGTGTCGTCGGATCTCGAGGAGGTGGTCTGGATGGTGCTCATTGGTCTGACCCCAGCCGGATGCGCGGATTGAGCACGGAATAGAGGAAGTCGGCGACAAGAGTGGCCACGGCATAGACGATGCCGATGGTGAGGATGCCCGATTCCAGCATCGGGAAATCCTTGCCGCGGGCGGCAGTGAAGATCAGCGAGCCGATGCCCTGGTAGCGAAACAGCGTTTCGATGACGACAAGGCCGCCGATGAGGTAGCCGGTCTGCGTGGCGATAACGGTGATGGTCGGCAGCAGCGCATTGCGCAGCACATGGCGCCAGATCACCGTGCGCCAGGGCAGGCCCTTCAGCACGGCCGTTCGCGTGTAGTCGGAATCGAGCGCTTCGATCATGCCGGAGCGCGCCATGCGGGCGATGTAGCCGAACAGCACCAGGAACAGCGGCAGCGACGGCAGGATCAGGTAGTAGAGCTGCGTGAAGAAGCCGGCGTCGCGCGGCCATGCGGCCGATATCGGCAGCCAGCGCAGCCAGACACCAAAGATCAGGATCAGGATGATGCCGGTGACGAATTCCGGCAGCACCGTCACCGACAGACCGCCGAGGCTGATGATGCGGTCGAGCGGGCGGTTGAGGTTGAGCGCGGCGACGACGCCGCCGAGGATGCCGATCGGTACCACCAGCACGAAGGCGACCGCCGCCAGCTTCATCGAATTGCCGAGCGCATCGATGACGAAAGGCGCGACCGGCGAGCGGAAGATGTAGGACGTGCCCATGTCGCCCTGGACGAAATTGGAGATCCAGCCCCAGTACTGTGCCAGCAGCGGGCGATCGACGCCGAGCGTGTGATTGAGCGCGTCGACCGCGCGCTGGTCGGCGAATGGACCCAATATGGCGCGCCCGACGTTGCCGGGCAGCACCTGGCCGCCCAGGAACACCATGATGCTGAGCAGGAACAGCGTCACCAGCGACAGCGAGACACGCCGGGCAAGGAAGGAGAGAATGGCTAAGACTCCTTGTGGAGCCAGCCCCATGCGGGAGCTGGCTGTTAGAGGATTGGCTTTCCCTTTGAGCATGATCCCGAAAAGTGGGGACCGGTTTTCGGAAAAGGTCATGCTCCAACAAAGAGTTAGTTCAGGCTTTCGATGCCTTGTCGAGGAACAGCTGCGACATGGCGGTCGGCTGTACGCCGGCCACGCCCTTCGCCGTCGCCGTCAGATAGTCGTAGAAATAGCCGAAAATAACAGGCGTTTCCTCGAGCAACAGCTTCTGGATCTTGCCGGCGTCGGCCTTCTGCGCCTCGAGGTCGAGTGCTGCGATGTAGCTGGTCGCCAGCGCGTCATAGTCCTTGTTCTTGAAATGCGCCGCATTCCAGGTGCCTTCGCTCTTCAGCGGTGCCGCAAGATAGACGTTCGGCACGCCGCGGTGGCCGTAGTCGGTGATGCCCATCACCGAATCCAGCCAGTTCGATTTGCCGAACACCGCGTCTCCGTAATAGCCGCTCTGGTCGAGGATGTTGAGATCGAGCTCGACGCCGATCTCCTTGACCCAGTTCTGGATGAGCTGGGCGTATTCGGGGATTTCCAGGTAGCGTTCGGTGGTCAGGGTTATCTTGAAGCCCTGGCCAAGGCCGGCTGCTTCCATGAGCTGCTTGGCCTGGGCGATATCCTGCTTGCGTTGCGGCACGCTCGTATCGGTCGAAGGATAGACGGCGGCGAACGGGCTGTCATTGCCCAGGGCGGAGCGTCCCTTCATCAGGCCGGCGGCCAGCTTGTCGCGATCGAGGCAGAGCGCAATGGCTCGGCGCACGCGCGCATCCTTCAACGGACCCTCGTCGCAGCGCATGTGCAGCTGCTGATGGGCCGACGACTTCAGGCTGATGATGTCGATGTTCGGATCGTTGAGCAGAGCGACACCGGCCAACACCGGCATCTGGTTGATGATGTCGACCTGTCCGCCCTGCAGCGCCAGGATCTGCGGCTGCATGTCGGTGAAGAAGGTGAATTCGGTGCGCTCGGGCAAGGCCTTGGGACCCCAATAGTCCTCGTTGCGGACGAAGGACGCGCCGACCTTTGCCGTGTATTTCTCAATTCTGAACGGCCCGGTGCCGTCGAAGCTCTTTTCGTAGTCGCCCTTGTAGCTCGCCGGGATGATGACGGCGTTGTAGTTGTCGGACGACACCATGTAGGGGAAGTTGCCGTTCGGCGCATCGAGGTGGAATTCCACCGTGTAGTCGTCGACCTTCTTTGAAGCGCCTTTCTGCAGGATGCCGGTGAACACCGACAGCGCATTGGACGAGTTGGCCGGGTCGGCAAGGCGGTCGATGCTGGCCACGACGTCGTCGGCCTTCATCTCGCCGCCGCTGTGGAATTTTACGCCCTTGCGCAGCTTGAAGGTCCACACCGTGCCGTTGTCGTTCGGCTTCCAGCTTTCGGCCAAGGCCGGCTGCAGCACCAGATCGGGGCCGTCGACGCAAAGGAATTCGGCAACCTGCTGCATGATCAGCAGGCCGCCGGCGTCCGCAATGCTGACCGGGTCGATCGTCGCCGCCGGCACACTGCTGGCGACGCGGATGGTGGCGCCCGGCGCGCCCTGGGCGCGCGCCAGCGACGGCATGCCGCCAAGGCCGGCGGCCATGCCGATGCGGCCCAGCAGCGGCAGCGACAGGCCGAGCAGGCTGCCGTGACGGACGAAGTCGCGGCGGCTGACACGGCCGTCGACGAGGCCATCGATCAGGTGATTTTCAATCGGCGTGCGATTGCGCCGGATCAGATCGAGAATGCTGTGGTTCTTGCTCATGGGTTTTTACCCTTTCCCCTATTTCTTATGGTTGACGAAATTTCGTGGATTGCTCCATTTTCCCGGCACCGGAGGCCTGTCTATCGGAACTTTAGCATGCGGTTTTGTCCGGTCCATCCAGTCGTGGCATGGACGCTCCGGATTGTTGGCTGCACTGCTTCCACCGTCTTTGTCCAACCTTCCCGACCGAAGTCGCGGCGGTTGGCTTCTCGTGTCTGGCCGTCGGTCTTGGCCGCTAGCCGTCATCTAGTTCAGCGGCAAACGGCGATAGGTTCCGGGCTTTGCCGGGTCATGATACTTGTTGCACGGTCCTTTCTCGGTAAAGTCTCTGTGACAGGCAGCGAGGTTTTCGCGCGACAAGGTGACGCCGAGACCGGGACCTTCCGGAACGCGCACGACATTGTTTTTCGGCGAAAACGGTCCTTCCTCGGTGACATCCATCGGCAGCATGCGAAACAGCGACTGGTTCGGCTCCCTGATCCAGCCGAGTGCCGCGCACAGATGCAGATAGGCGGCGCTGCCGATGCCGCTGTCGCCGCTGTAGCACCAGAAATCGATCCCGGCATGCTCGCAGGCGCCGACGAAGCGCAACAGCCGGCCGATGCCGCCATGCGTCGTCGGGTTGCCGACGAAGGCGTCCGGCACTTTGGTTTCCATGGCGCGCGCAATGTCGATGTTGTGGGTCGAGAACGGGATCGAGCAATGGCGCCGCAACTCGCGCATCTCCTCGATGGTCGCCACCGGATCCTCCCAGTTGCGCACGCCCAATTCTTCCAGCGGGCGCGCCAGCCGCCGCGCGGTGCTGAGCGAATAGGCCTGGTTGGAATCGATACGGATCATCGCATCGTCGCCGAGTTTCCTGCGGATCAGCTCGACCATCCTGAGCGAGATTTTCGGATCTTCGGTCGAGAACTTGCCTTCGAAGAAAGTCGTTCCATGCGTCTCGTGCAATTCGACGCAATAGTCGGCGACTTCCTCGGGCGTCGTCTCGCCCTTCACATTTGGCCCATCACCGCGCAGCGAAAAATAGTCGGTGAACGGGATATCCTTGCGTACGGCGCCGCCAAGCAACTGATAGAGCGGCTGGTTCCACGCCTTGCCGCGCAGGTCCCACAAAGCCATCTCGATGGCGCCGAAAGCCATGATGCGCGTGCGGTCGTTGATCGACTGCACGCCGGTTCAAAAGGGCAGGCAGACATGCTCGGCGCCGGCGATGTCGAAGGCATCGCGCCCGACCAGCCGCGGCGCCAGGACATTATTGATGATCGCGGCCGCCGCTGGCGTCGGCGCTTCGCCGAGGCCGACCAGGCCATCCTCGGTCTCGACTTCGACGACGGTCGGTGAAAATCCGTCGAGTTCGCCGAACACCCAGGCATAGGGCGCTTCGAGGCGCAGATTGATCGGCGTGGCTTTGATGCTGCGGATTTTCATCTCAGCGCCTGACCTCGAAGAACGGCGCGCCGAGCAGATCGGGAACGACGTCTATGCCGAGACCCGGCCCGTCTGGAATGCCCATGCGGCTGCCGGTGACCGGTGGCATGTTCGATGCCGTGCGCACCGTCACCCATTCATGGAAGGCGATGGCGTGCAGCCGGCGCTCTTCCGGCGTCGACAGCGACAGATGCGCCATCGCCGCGGTGTCGATCTCGGCGCCGCCCGTGTCCTCGACCGTGATCATGAAGCCGAGGTCGACGGCAATGTCGCGGATCTGGCGCGTCTTCGTCACGCCGCCAAGGCGCGAGATCTTCAGCGTCAGCCCGTCGGCCGCGCCCAGGCGATGAATTTCCAGCATCGCCTCGAGCGAGGTGACGGATTCGTCGAGCACCATCGGCTTGTCGAGCATGCGGCGCACCGACATGTTTTCATCGATCGTGGTGCAGGGCTGCTCGAACGTGTAGTCGATGGCGCGCGTGGCATCGGCGAATTGGCGCGCCTGATAGGGAGTCCAGCCGGCATTGGCGTCGCAGAAGATGACCGTGCCTTTCGGCACCGAGGAGGCAACCGCGATGACGCGTTCGATGTCGTCATGGACATTGCCGCCGACCTTGACCTGCAGCCGGTGGAAGCCGTCCTTGACGATGCGCTTGGCCAGCGCGGCCATGGCGTCGACGCTCCCGTGCGTGACGACTTTGTAGAGTTCCGCGGTGTCGCTTTCCTTGCCGCCGAGCAGCGTGACCAGCGGCACGTCGGCTGCGCGCGCCGCCAGATCCCAGCAGGCCATGTCGAGCGCCGACTTGATGTAGGGATGGCCCTTGAACACCGTGTCCATCAGCCGCCCGATGCTGGCCAGCTCGCGCGGATCGCGGCCGATCAGATGCGGCGCGATCTCGACCACGCCGGCGCGAACGCCGGCGGGGAAGGCGGCCGAGTAAAAATTGCCGAGCGGCGCCATCTCGCCCCAGCCGGTGATGCCGCTGTCTGATGTCATGGACACGATCACGGCGTCGAAGGCGTCGGCCTCGCGCCCCTTCGACATGCGGTATGGCCCGTCAACGAAGGGCTGCATGACGTGGTAGGCCTTGATGGTCTCGATCTGCACGTGTCTTGTCCGCTGTCTGTGGTGTTGGGAACGGGTCAGGCGCCCCTCGATGGGCGTTGTTCGAGGCCGCGGGCGTAGGCAAGCAACTCCTCGAAGTCGAGATCGATATGCTCCCTGGCATGGCGCTGGGCCGCACGCATGTCCTTGCCCTTCAGCAACCGCACATAGGTTTCGTGAACGTCTTCGGCCGGCACCGGCTCATTGCGGGCATGCTGGTGGAGCGCGAAATACATCTGCAGCCGGCTGGTCAGCCGCTGCCAGGTTTCCAGCAGCACCGAATTGTCGGCCCATTCGTAGATCAGGCCATGCAGTTGCAGCGCGGTTTCGATCTGGCGTGTCGTGTCCAATGCGCGGGTCGCCTGCTTCACGGCTTCGTGGCGCCGGTCGAGCTCGTCGAAGAAGCGCTGGTCACGCAGCGGCCACGCCCGCTCGATGGCCAGCTCGTCCATCACCTTGTTGAACGAATAGGCATCGTCGATGTCCTTGGCTGTGACCTCGATGACGAAGGTGCCGGCATAGGGGATGCTGGTCAGGATGCCTTCCTGGACCAGCTCGCGCATCGCCTCGCGCAGCGGCGCGCGGCTGACCCGCATCTGTTCGGAAATCCGCAGTTCGTTGAGCTTCTGGCCGGGTGCGAGCTGCCCGGTCAGGATCGCGCGCCGCAACAGCGCAACGATCTCGGCGCGTCGCGTCGTGTCCGCGATCGGACTGACATCCGCTTTCGCCATTCGGCCACTCCCAGGAAACCGAAAGCAAGACAAGCAGATTGTCGACAATCTAACAAGAGGCTATCTCAATTGATTGGCCAACGCTGCTGAGACCGTTTCGAAATTCCCTCTGGCGAATCATATGGAGCCGCTGTGGAACGGTTGCCGCCGCTGAATGCGATCAAGACTTTTGAAGTTGCCGCCCGTGCCGGCAGCTTCACTCTGGCCGCCTCTGAACTCGGCGTGTCCTCTGCAGCGGTCAGCCAGCAGATACGCAATCTCGAAACCTGGTTCGGCAAGCAGCTGTTCGTGCGCAGCGGCAACCGCATCGCGCTCACCGACGCCGATCGCCTCGGCAAGGCTCGGCCTGGGCATCGCGCTTGGCCAGCGGGTCATGGCGCGCGCCGATCTGGAGGCCGGTCGGCTGATTGCGCTCTCCTCCGTCTCGGTGCGCCTCAGGCACCCCTATTGTGCATTCATGCCGCCGGCCAAGGCCGACCGGGCCGATGTTGCCGGCCTGGTGAAACTGCTCAGTCGAGCGGCGCCCGCGACCTGTGGGAAGGCCGGGGCGCCGCGCTGAAGCCGGATCCTGACGGGGGTGTTCAGGTGGCCGGCTTTTCCGGTATCGGCGATACGGGCGCTCCGGGGCCGATCTTCTGCAGATTGCCCGTAATCACCTGGTCGCCCTCGGCGACGCCGCTGAGGATGGCGACCTGATCGCCGCTCGTCGGTCCGAGCGAAACGAGCCGCTGGTCGACCGTGTTGCCCTTGCCGACGACATAGAGATATTTGCCGAGCTGGCTTGAGCCCAGCGCCGTCTGGGGCACCATCAGCGCATCGGCCTGCTCTCTCACATGCAGCCGGACACGGACATACTGGCCCGGCAGCAGCGTAAACTTGCCATTGCCGATCGTCGCGCGCGCCGTGATCGTGCCGGTCGAGCGGTCGACCGAATTGTCGATGAAGGTAAGCTCGCCCTTCTGGCTTGCCTCGGTCTGGCCGGGGAGCAGGACATCCACTTCGATCGGGCCGTTCGCACGGGCTTGCTCGATCTCGGTCAGATCCGTCTCGCTCGGGTTGAAGGTGACGTAGATCGGGTCGAGCTGCACCAGCGTGTTGAGCACGGTGCCGGCGACGCTGACCAGCGTTCCGACCGAGGCCTGGTTGCGGCCAAGGCGCCCGGCAAACGGCGCCCGGATTTCAGCGTAGCTCAGATTGAGCTCTGCCGTGCGGACCGCCGCCTGGTTCAGCGCCAGCGATGCCTGCGCTTCGCGCAAGGTGCTGGTGCGCTGGTCGAAGCCGTCCTTGGCGAGGTAGCCGCTCTTGGCGAGCTCGGTGCCGCGACCAAGATTCGAGCGGGCATAGTCGAGCGTCGCTGTGTCGCGCTGCACTTGGGCCTTGGCCTGGTCGAGCGCCGCCTGGAAGTCGTCAGGCGAGATCTTGTAGAGAAGATCGCCTTGCCGGACGTCGACGCCGTCGGCTGCGGTCTGCTCCTGCAGATAGCCGGGAATCCTCGCCTGTAAGGTGATGCTGCGGATCGGCTCTGTCCGCGCGGCATAGTCGAGGTAGATCGGGATCGTCTTCTTGACGACGCTGACCACCGGCACCGGCATGACGAACGCCGCCGGGGCGGGCGCCGCACCTGCCGTGCCGGCATTGAGGCTGAGATTGCCCATATCGAGCAGGTGGACGCTGGCCACCGAGATCGCACCCAGCGCGACAGCCGTTCCCAACGCGATTTTCCATTTACGCATGATCAGTCTCCAATCTTTCGGCCGCTTCCGCCAGGGGCGGTAAAGCGTGCTCAGCAGTTGGTTCATTGTCTTGAGAGGTGGGCTCGTCTTTACCGCGGCGTTCACGCAGCTGTTCGATGACCGCGTAGAACACCGGCACGAACACCAGCGACAGGATGGTCGCCGCGACCATGCCGCCGAACACGGTGGTGCCGATCGACTGCCGGCTTGCCGCACCGGCGCCGGTCGCAAACATCAGCGGCAGCACGCCGAGGATGAAGGCGAAGGCCGTCATCAGGATCGGCCGCAGCCTGAGCCGTGCCGCCTCCATCGCCGCGTCGACGATGCTGAGGCCTTCCTCGCGCCGTCGCCTTGCGAATTCGACGATCAGGATCGCGTTCTTGGCCGCCAGGCCGATCAGCATGACGAAGCCGATCTGTGAGTAGACGTCGATCTGCATGCCACGCAGCAACAACGCTGCGAAGGCGCCGAACAGGGCCAGTGGCACCGCCAACAGCACCATGAACGGCATCGCCCAGCTCTCATACTGCATCGCCAGGATCAGGAAGACGAAGACAATGGCGAGGCCGAAGACGACGGACGCGATCGATCCTGCCTTGAGCTCCTGGAAGGTGATGCCGGTCCATTCGAAACCGAAATCCCTTGGCAGCGCGGTTGCAGCGGCCCGTTCCATGGCGGCAACCGCCTGGCCGGAGGAAAAGCCCGGTGCGGCGCCGCCATTGATCGAGGCCGAGGCATTGTTGTTGTAGTGCGGCACGGTCTCCGGGCCGACGAAGGGCACGAGTTTGCCCAGCGTCGAGAGCGGCACCATGCCGCCGGAGGCATTGCGCACATAGAGCCGCGAAATGTCGGCGGCACCCGCACGTGCATCCTTGTCGGCCTGGATGGTCACCCGGAAGGTGCGGCCAAACAGGTTGAAGTCGTTGACGTAGAGCGAGCCGAGATAGATCTGCAGCGTGTTGAAGACATCGGGCAGGTTGAGGCCGAGCAGTTTGGCCTTGCTGCGGTCGAGGTCGTAGTTGAACTGTGGCGTCGAGGTCGAGAACGGCGAGAACAGCTGCTGCGGGTTGATTTCCGGCTGCTTGCGCGCCTCGGCGATCACGGCTTGCGTCGCATCGTTGAGGGCTGAACTGCCGCGGCCGGTCAGATCCTCGACGACGAATTCGAAGCCGCCCGTCGTGCCGATACCGGGGATCGACGGCGGATCGAAGCTCAGCGCGAAGGCTTCCGGGATCTGCATCAGCTTGCCGCGCACATCGGCGACGAGCTTCGACGCGCTCTGGTCGGGGCCCCGCTCCTCCCACGGCTTTAGGATGGCGAATTCGACCGCCGAATTCGATTGCGCGGCACTGGTCAGGAAGTTCAGGCCGCTGATCGAGCCGACGATGTCGACGCCGGGCGTCGCCTGCAGGATGTCACGCGCCTTCTGCGCCACCGCGTCGGTGCGTTCCAGCGACGCGCCGTCGGGCAACTGGATGACGACGAAGAAATAGCCCTGGTCCTCGATCGGAAGGAAGGTCGAGGGCAGCCGCTGCCAGACGAAGTAGGTGGCGACCAGCCCCGCCGCGAACAGGCCGAGCATGATCCAGCGCAAGCGGATGAGGATGCGCACACCATTGGCATAGGCGTGCGACAGCCTGTCGAAGCCGGTGTTGAACCAGCGGAACGGGGCGAACTGCGTTTCGCCGCGATGCCGCAGGAAGGCGGCACTGAGCGCGGGGCTCAGCGTCAGCGAGTTGAAGGCGGAGATGCCGACGGAGATCGCCACCGTCAGTGCGAACTGGTTGTAGAGCTTGCCGGAGACGCCGGGAATGAAGGCGACCGGCACGAACACCGCCATCAGCACCGCGGTGGTGGCGATGATCGGGCCGGTGACCTCGGTCATTGCGGCCTTGGTCGCCGCAAGCGGTTTGAGCCCGGCCTCCAGCTGTCGTTCGACATTCTCGACCACGACGATGGCGTCGTCGACGACGAGGCCGATCGCCAGCACCATGCCGAGCAGGGAGAGCATGTTGAGCGAGAAGCCGAGCATCTCCATGACGACCAGCGTCGCCACCAGCGACACCGGAATGGCGATGGTCGGGATGATCGTCGTGCGCCAGCTTTGCAGGAAGAGGAACACCACGGCGACGACCAGCACCAGCGCTTCGCCGAGCGTGATCAGCACGTCATGCATCGACGCCGAGACGAAGCGGGTGGTGTCGTAGTGCATCGCATAGGACACGCCCTTCGGGAAACGACCCGACAGCTCCTGCATCTTGTCCTTGACGCGCTGCTGCAGATCGAGCGCGTTGGAGCCGGGCATCTGGTAAACGGCAAGCACCACGGTCGGGTCTTTACCGAAGAAGGCAGACGACGAATATTGCAGCGCGCCGAGTTCGATGCGGGCGACGTCGCGCAGCCTGACCAGCGAGCCGGTATCGGTGTTGGCGCGCACGACGATGTCGCCGAATTCCTTGGGATCGCTCAAGCGGCCGACGGCGTTGACCTGCATCTCGAAGGCGGTGCCGGCGGGTGCCGGCGACTGGCCGATCTTGCCGGCCGCCACCTGGACGTTCTGCTCGGCGATGGCGTTTTGCACATCGACGGCGGTGATGCCGAGATTGGCGAGCTTGTCGGGATCGAGCCAGACGCGCATCGAATAGCGCCGCTCGCCGAAGATCTGCACGTCGCCGACGCCGGGCAGCCGCTTCAGCGGGTCGACCACCTGCAGATAGGCAAGGTTGCTCAGCGCCACCGGATCGACCGAACTGTCGGGCGAAGTCAGGTTGACGATGAGGACGAAATTCGGATTCTGCTTCTTGATCGTCACGCCGCCCTGGTTGACGATCGCCGGCAGCGACGAGGCGGCCTGCGAGACGCGGTTCTGCACGTCGACGGCGGCGGTGCTCAGCGAATAGCCGACATCGAAGGTGATGGTGATGGTCGAGGAGCCGTCATTGGAACTCGTCGACGACATGTAGGTCATGCCCTGCACGCCGTTGATCTGCTGCTCCAGCGGCGTCGTCACCGTGTCGGCCACCACTTGTGCGCTGGCGCCCGGATAATGGGCGCTGACCACGACCTGCGGCGGCGTGATGTCGGGAAACTGCGAGACGGGCAGCAGGAAATAACAAATCGACCCGGCGAGCACCATGATGATGGCGATCGCCGAGGCGAAGATCGGACGGTGAATGAAAAAATTTACCACGACACGCACGCCTCTCCGGCTGCTGTTGCCCGCCCGAAGGCGCTGGCAACCCTAGACAGCCTTTGGCCGCGCTTGTCACCGAGGCCGTCCCGCGAACGCAGCAACGGCACCTCGCCACGCTGCGTATCGGCGAGCGAGCGCAACATCGTCTCGAAGGCGCGCGGGTCGACGCCATCGGCTTTCATGACCAGCCGGATCATCGGATCCCGGACGGCTTCATCTATGGTAAGATCGCGGCGCTGTGGCATGGCCGGCTCCTTGTCTGTCGATTCGCAGCCCGTGCTCGCGAACCGTTTTCATTTCTTCACCGGCCGAGGCCGCATGATTGGCAGTTTCTCGCCCCTCTCGTCTGGCAGGGCCGTTCACGGCCTTGTTATTGACGGTGGACGATATAGGTGTTACCAGTAAGTAACATTCTGGAAGTTACAGACCGGTAACACCCTAGTCAAGAGGTGGCCGAGGGTTTTTTGGAAACGAAAGGAGATCATGATGGCAGACGGCATCGTGGAGCGCTCTCGTCCCCGGGATCGGATCCTGGAGACGGCACGCGACATGTTCCACAAGCATGGCATCAAGGGCGTCGGCGTCGACGCCATCACCGAAGCTGCCGGCACGAACAAGATGACGCTCTATCGTCACTTCGAATCCAAGGACGAACTGATCGTCGAATGCCTGCGCGCCAATGCGGCCAAGGCCGGCGCTATGTGGGAAGCATTCGAGGCCGAATTCCCTGGTGATAAGCTTGCCCAGCTGCATGCCTGGGTTCGCAAGGCGGCTGCCATGCTCAATGCGGACGGCCGCGGCTGCGACATGGCCAACGCCGCCGCTGAGCTGACCGAGCCGGACCATCCGGCCAGGCTGGTGATCAAGGAGCTCAAGGAAGCCCAGCGCGCGCGCCTTGTGACGCTATGTCGGGATGCCGGCATTGGTCAGGCCGAACTGCTCGCCGATACGCTGTCGCTGCTGTTCGAGGGCGCGCGTGTCAGCGTGCAGACCGTGGGTACCGAGGGTCCGAGCACCCAGTTCGTGCGCATGGCCGAAGGGCTGATCGTTTCGTTCCGGGGCGCTGCCGCGGGTTGACGTGACCTGTCGCCTGTCAATGTGCGCCATTCATCGCGTGATGACTGGGCGCGCTTTGGTGTCGCTGTGCCGCCATCCCTGTCGGCCAAACGAAAAAAGCCCGCTGCCGGGAGGAGGTGGCAGCGGGCTCGATTTTCGAATGTGGCGCGGGAGGAGGTGCACCCCATTCAGCGTCGGCATCGCATCTGGGAGGAGTAGATGGCCGACAACCAGAACCTACGAGTTGCCCAACGATTCGGCAACAAAGAAACTTGCATAGCTGCTGTGCAGATTTGCCGTGCCAATTATCATACAAATCCGGCAACAGGCATTTTTGCAGGCCGCCTGCTTCACTGCACCGGCACGTTTTCCCTGAAGATCAAGCGCGGTTCGATGAACTTGCGCGTCAGATAGGGTGCGGAGGAGGCAATCGAGCCGAGCAGGCGAATGACCGACTGCTCGGCGATCAGCCGCGCATTCTGGTAGATGACGACATCGGCGAGATCGTCGACGAGATGACCGCGCGTGTCCTTGGTCAGGTCGTGGCAGATGAACACCGGCTTGCGGTTCGGCCTGGCCTCGCGGATCGCCTTTGCAACGCCCGAATGTCCAGCTCCGACGCAATAGATGCCGAGCAACTCCGGCTCGTCGTGCAGTGCCTTCATGGTCTCGGTGTAGCTGGCATCGGGCTCGTCGTTGATCTCGACGGCGCTGCTGACGGTCAGATTGGGAAACTCCTCATTGAGCACCGAGCGGAAACCCATCTCGCGTTCCTCGTGGCCGCGATAGGAACGTGAGCCGACGACCATCGCCAGATGGCCGGTGCGGCCGCCAAGGAAGCGTCCCATCAGCAGCGCCGCCGTTCGTCCCGCCACCCGGTTGTCGATGCCGACATAGGCCGCGCGCGGTGCCGTCGGAACATCGGACACCAGCGTCACCAGACGCATGCCGGCTTCGACGATGTCGCGCAGGATGTTGCGCGTACGCGGATGATCGACAGCGATCACGCCAACGCCATTGGCCCTGAGCGACAGGTTTTCGACAGCGCTCTGCAGCGCGTTCGGCGAGATACCGGCGAGATTGTGGATCCGGCACGAGGCGACAAGCGGCAGACGCGCGGCGTAGTCCTCGATATGCCCGGCGAGATCGCGCATGAAGGCATTGCTGCCGATCGGCAGCAGGAATTCGAGGTGGGCGGGCCGTGAGGGCAGCGTCACCTGATCGGCGACCGGCAGGTAGCCGAGTTGCTTGGCCGCCTCCATGACGCGCTGGCGGTTGGCCGCACTCGCACCCGGCCGGTTGTTCAGCACCCTGTCGACCGTTGCGGTCGACAGCCCGCAATTGCGGGCGATGTCCGAGACGGTGGCTTTCATGCCGCTACCCACAGCCCGCATTGCGGGCAATATCCGAGACGGTGGCTTTCATGCTGCAATCCTGTTCGCCATGCGGTGGCGCGTCAGACAAGCGATGCGATCTGAGGTGGCGGATGATTGCCGCCCATCACCCGATAGTCAGTGCGACGGCTTGCCATCGGTGATGGCATCGCGGATTTCCTTGTCCGACATGCCGGTGATGATCCGCTCTACCTCCGCCACGCTGGTCGTCTTCGGGTCGATGTCGTCGGCGACCACCTTGCCCCGGCGCATGACGACGATGCGGTCGACCACCTGGAAGACATGGTGGATGTTGTGGGCGATGAAAATGCAGGAATGGCCGGAATCGCGGGCGCTGCGCACGAAACTCAGCACGCCCTGTGTTTCGGCGACGCCCAGATTGTTGGTGGGCTCGTCGAGGATGATCAGGTCGCTGTCGAAATGCATGGCGCGCGCGATCGCCACCGCCTGACGCTCGCCGCCGGAGAGCGAGCCGATCGGCGTCGTCGGCGGGATGTTCTTCGTGATGCCGACCTGTTTGAGCAAATCGCGGGCAACCGTGTTCATGGCGTCCTGGTCCATCCGGTTGAGGAAGCGCGGCGGCTTGATCGGCTCGCGTCCGAGGAACAGATTGCGGGCGATCGACAGTTGCGTGACCAGTGCGGAGTCCTGGTAGATCGTCTCGATGCCATGGGCGATGGCGTCGCTGGTGCTGCGCAGGCTCACCTTCTTGCCACGGATGAAGATATCGCCGCTGGTCAGCGGAACGGCACCCGAAAGCACCTTGATCAGCGTCGACTTGCCGGCACCATTGTCGCCGAGCAAGCCGACGATCTCCCGTTCATTGACATGGAAATTGGCATCCTCCAGCGCCTGCACGCGGCCGTAGGACTTGCGGATGTTCGTCATGCGGATCAGTGGCTCGGCCATGGTTCAAGTCCCCGCCTGATGCCGGCGTTCCAGCCATGAATGCAGTGCCATCATGCCGAGGATGATGGCACCGATGAAGATGTTATAGGCAAGACCAGGCACGCCGATCAGCACGATGCCGTTGCGCATCACGCGCAGGATCAGGATGCCGAGCACGGTGCCGATGATCGTGCCGCGCCCGCCGGTAAGTGCGGTACCGCCGATCACCACCATGGCGATGACTTCCAACTCATAGCCGGTACCGCTGTTGGGGTTGGCGGCGGACGTGCGCAACGAAGAGATGACGCCGGCAAGCGAGGCCATGACCGACGACAGCACGAACAGGCCGATCTTGACCCCGCTGACATTGACGCCGCGCGCCCGCGCCGCGCTCGGGTTGCCGCCGGCCGCCTGGATCCAGTTGCCGGTGCGGCTTTGCGTCAGTACGTAGCCGAGCGCGATCGCCGCGGCGATGAACCAGAACAGTGACATGTAGATGCGGAACGGGCCGATGAAGAAGTCGCCGACCAGCGCTTCCGCCAGCCAACTGCCCTCCGCACTCCAGGTGCGCTGGGGAAAACCGTCGGTGACGAAAAGGGCGGTGCCGCGCACCACCAGCAGCATGCCGAGCGTCACCAGGAAGGATGGGATCTTGAGCTGCGTCACGAACCAGCCATTGACCAGCCCGATGAAGGCGGCGACCAGCAGCGCGGCGACAAAGCCGACTTCGAGCGAGGTCAGGCCGCTGTTGAACAGGGTCCACATCAAGACCGGCGAGAAGCCGAACAGGGAGCCGACCGAGAGGTCGAACTCGCCGGATGTCATCAACAGTGTCATCGCCAGCGCGATCAGGCCGAGCTCGACCGTGAAAGCCAGCGTGTTGGAGATGTTCTGCGGCGACAGGAAGTCGTGGTTGAAACTCCAGAAAACGGCGATCTCGACGACGAGCAGCACGAAAGGGCCGAATTCCGGCCGTGCGATCAGGCGTGGGACGAGCGAATGATTTTCCACAGGCAATCCGCGACATGAGTGGAAGGCTGAGCGTTGCACATCGCGTGCGAAGGGCTCGGCGAAATGGAGAGCCAGTCGCGACCGTTGGGCGGCCGCGACTGTTGAGATTGGATGTTACTTGCCGGACAGGATATCGTCGTAGATCTGCGCGGTGTCTTTTTCATAGAGCGCGCCGGTGATGACGTTGAAGCCCGGAGGAATGCCGCCGGCGGCCATATTGGCCAGCGAAAGCGCGACATAGCTGGTCGCCTGCGGGTCCTGCCACTGGCCGGCATTGACATAGCCGTTCAGCACTTCCTGGGTGGTGTCGAGCGAATTGCCCCAGCCGACGACCGGGATTTCGCCCGGCTTGATGCCGACCTGGTCGAACACCCGCTTGATCGAGCCGGTGACGAGGTCGCCTAGGCCGATGATCGCCTTGACCTTGGCCTTGTTCGCCGTGAGGTAGTCGACCATGCGGTTGATCACTTCAGCCTGATCAAGCGTCGCTTCCGTGATTTCATAGGTGATGCCGAGCGGCTCGAAGACGCTCTTGATGCCTTCCTCTTCCTGCACGCCATAGGTGGCGCCGGGGATTTCGACCGGCATCCAGACGAAGTCGCCCTTCTTCACCAGGCCTTTGTCGACCAGATACTGTGCCCAATGCTTGCCGAAGGTGACATTGTCGCCGCCGACATAGGCGTTGAAATCGGCTTTCGGATCAGGCGTGTTGAAATTGATGATCGGCACTTTCGCCGCACGCGCTTCCTTGACGATCTCGATCAGGCTGCCCGGATCGGGGCTCGTGGTGACGATGCCATCGGCCTTGGCGGAGAGGGCGGCGCGAACCGCTTCCTGCTGCGAGGCGACATCGCCGTTGTGGAACGAGGTGTTGACCGTGTTGCCGGTGTCCTTAGCCCACTGCTTGGCGCCGGCTAGGAAGTAGGTCCAGACCGGATCGGCCGGACCGCCATGCGAAATCCAGTAGAACGTCTTAGCCTGTGCCGCTGCTGGTACCACCATCAGCGCCACCAACAGGCCGTATAGAACGAGTCTTAGCCGTGTCAGCATTTGATTTCCTCCCGTTTGTAGATCGTCAGTTCAAAATCCGTCCCTTGTTTTGCGTCTTTTGCCAGCGCCGATCGGATGCGTCAGAGCATCCCTTTTTTCGACGGATGGCAAGCCTCCATCTGCCAGGCCTCCATCTGCAGGTGTAGTGGGCGCCCGACGGGGCGTCATCAGCGCTCCCATC
The DNA here is from genome assembly GCF_055811095.1 of Mesorhizobium sp. WSM4833. NCBI lineage: Bacteria > Pseudomonadati > Pseudomonadota > Alphaproteobacteria > Hyphomicrobiales > Phyllobacteriaceae > Mesorhizobium > Mesorhizobium sp. WSM4833. Next base: position 61,622 of record NZ_JBVVQG010000017.1, on the reverse strand, counting down.
AGATTGCATCAGTTGAGGTGATTTTCCGACTGTCGGATAATTGGTGTGATTGTTTCGGTCGCGCGAACGCGGCCTGCGCCGACAAGGGCACGCCGACGACCATCCCAGGCCCACGGGACCAGGTCCGCAGCGCCCTGGCAGGGCGCCGACGATACCGGTTGCTAGATCAGATCGGCTCTGGCCAACTCCCGCATCAGGTGGCTGGCGCCGTAGGTCCAGTGCGGGCAGTCGGGCGACAGCCGCACCCGGTTGACCAGCGCGCCGAATTTTTCCGACGAGATGGTGACGATGTCGCCGACCTTGTGGGTAAATCCCTTGCCCTTCTCGCCGCGATCCTTGGATGGAACGAACATGGTGCCGAGATAGAGCGCCAGCCCGTCCGGATACTGGTGGTGCGGCCCCATGGCCGCGGCGACCAGTTCCTCCGGCGAGCGGCTGATCTCGGCCATCGAGCTTGCGCCCTCCAGCGAGAACCCGTCCTCGCCCTCGACTTTCAGGCGCACGACGGCGCGCTTGACGTCATCGATGGAGAATTTGTCGTCGAACAGGCGGATGAAGGGGCCGAGTGAGGCCGAGGCATTGTTATCCTTGGCCTTGCCGAGCAGCAGCGCCGAACGCCCTTCGACGTCGCGCAGATTGACGTCGTTGCCGATAGTGGCGCCGACGATCCTGCCGCTGGAGGCGGCGATCATGGCGATCTCGGGTTCCGGATTGTTCCAGGTCGACACCGGGTGCAGCCCAACATCGGCGCCGAAGCCCACCGAGGCCATCGGCTGGCACTTGGTGAAGATCTCGGCATCGGGGCCGATGCCCACTTCCAGATATTGCGACCAGGCGCCGCGCGAAATCAGCTTGGCCTTGATCTCCATCGCCTCGGGCGAACCGGGCTTCAGCTTCGACAGGTCGTGGCCGATCAGTCCGGCAATGTCGGCGCGGATGGCATCGGCTTTTTCAGCCGAACCACGCGCCTGTTCCTCGATCACCCGTTCCAGCAGGCTGACGACGAAGGTGACGCCCGATGCCTTGACCGCCTGCAGGTCGACCGGGGAGAGCAGGTAGGGTTTTGCTGGATCGCGCCCGGTTTCAAAACTGTTGGCGGCGATGTCATCGAGCGAACCGATCGGTCTGCCTTCGGCCGAGCGGACATGCCCAGCCGGGTCGGCCATCTCGCAAAGGTCGCGCATGGTCGGTGCCGTACGCGAGGTGATGTCGAAGACCGTGCCATCGCGAACCGTGACGACCAGCGGGTATGCAGCACCGCTGCTTCTGGCGCGTCCGACAAAAAGGCCCTCGCTGGGCAGGTGGGTCGGGTTCGTCATGGCGCTCTGTCCTCTTAGTGATCGACAATGTGGTGAAGTGATCGACAATGTGGGCTAGCCGGATCGGCGTGGCACTTTCACCGGATTCCCGTCAAAGGTCTATCCCGTCGCAGGCGATCGGAACTCTGGGTCTCCGGTCGTCTCGGCGGCAGTCCACAGGCGAAAGCCATGGTGCTCTTTCAAAATTGTGAAATTCTGACTAGGATTTTCACCAATCGCAGCGCATTCAGGTGACCCTTGGCGACAGCATTCTCCGATCCCATCTGGCGCAGGCCGCAGGCAGCTTCCACGTTTCAATCGCTTCCGAATGGCGAACGGGTCGATCTCGCCATCGTTGGCGGTGGCATCATGGGCTTGTCGACTGCCTTGCATGCCGCCCGGCTTGGCCTGTCGGTGCAGGTGCTGGACGCCGGCGAGATCGGCCAGGGCGCATCAGGCTTGAATGGCGGCCAGGTCATTCCCGGCCTGAAATACGATCCGGAATGGTTGCTGGAGCATTTTGGCCCGGAGCGCGGCGAGGCGCTTGTCAATTTCGCGGCGTCGACCGCCGACGCGGTGTTCGAGCTGATCCGCGACGAGAATCTGGCGGTGCCGTTCGTTCGAAATGGCTGGATCCAGGCGGCGCACACCGAGGCCGCGCTGAAGGCGGCGACGAACCGCGACCGGCAATGGCACGCGCGCGGTGCCGACGTCCGGTTGCTGAACGCAGCGGAGACCGCAGCCAGGACTGGCGCACAGGGGTATCTCGGCGGCTGGCTCGACCGCCGCGCCGGTGTGATCGATCCGCTCGCCTACACGTCTGAACTTGCCCGGGTCGGGACCGCGACTGGCGTGAGGATAGCAGAGCGCCAAAGGGTCGTGCGGCTCGCCAATGCCGCCGGTGTTTGGCGTATTTTGATCGAAAATGGCCTGGAATTGCAGGCAAAGGCGGTCGTGCTGGCGACAAACGCCTATACGGACGGTCTGATCCCCGGTCTCGCCCAGACGATCGTGCCGCTGCATTCCTTTCAGATCGCCACAGCGCCGCTGCCGTCCAATCTGGCGGCCACGATCCTGCCGGAAGGGCAGGCGGTGTCGGACTCCAGGCGCATCCTCGTCTACTACCGCAAGAGCGCCGACGGCCGGCTGGTGCTTGGCGGACGGGGCCGCATGGCGCTGCCGACGAGCGCCGGCGACTGGGCGCATCTCGAGCGTGCGCTGGTACGGCTCTATCCCTCGCTGTCCGGCGTTCCCATCGAGAAGCGCTGGTTCGGCCGGGTGGCGATGACGCCGGACCACCTGCCGCACATCCACGAGCCGGAGAAAGGCCTGCTCGCCGTGGTCGGCTGCCAGGGTCGTGGTGTCGGCCTGATGACTGCGCTTGGCGAGCGCATCGCCGGCTACCTCCAAAGTGGCGACGCCAGGCAATTGCCTTTCCCGGTCTCGCCGATCCGGCCGATCCCGTTTCACGCCTTCCGCCAGGTCGGCGTCGCCGCGACCATCGCCTGGTATCGCCTGCTCGATGCGTTGGAGCGCTGACCAGGGCGCTTCATCCCCTTGGGGCTCCGTTAGGGGATTCTGCTTGACAGTTTCATGAATATGAAAAACTCTAAGCCAATTTCAAATTTCCAATAGGCAGGTCGATGTCGACCCTAGTTGCCACATCAGCGCCAGAGGCCCGGTCTTCCCAGGGCTTCCGGGTCGCCATGCTGCTGCCGGGCGCGCTGGTCACCTTGCTGCTGATCCTGTTTGCGCTTGGCCTCGTGCTTTTCCTCGCCTTCCGCGGCAATGACGGTTCGCTGCTCGGCGCCGGTTTCACCGTCGCGAACTTCGTCACCGTGGTGTCCGATCCGCTGTACTGGACGGTGACGCTGCGCTCGCTGATCATTGCCGCTCTGGTCACGCTGGCGACGGTCGTCACTGCCTATCCCGTCGCCTACTACCTTGCCTTCCACGCCGGCCGGCGGCGCGGCCTGCTGCTGTTCCTGGTGACGCTGCCGTTCTGGACCAGCTATCTCCTGCGCGTCTTCGCCTGGAAGATCGTGCTCGCCTACAATGGCGTTTTGAACTCGGCGCTGATCGAAAGCGGCATCTGGTCCGAGCCGACATTGGCCTTTCTCAACACGCCGGCCGCCGTCGTCGTCACGCTGGCGCACGCCTATGCGCCTTTCGCCATCCTGCCGATCTACGTGGCGCTGGACACCATCCCGAAATCGCTGATCGAGGCCGCTTCCGATCTCGGCGCGCGGCCATTCACCTCTTTCCGCCGGATCGTGCTGCCCAATTCGATGCCGGGCGTGCTGGCGGCAGCCCTCGTCGTCTTCGTGCCGACGGTCGGCGACTATGTCACTCCGGCGCTCGTCGGCGGCCCGGCCAGCACCATGATCGGCACGCTGATCCAGGCGCAATTCGGCAAGGCCAATGACTGGCCGTTTGGCGCAGCACTCTCCGTCGCCGTCATGCTGGTCATCCTGTGCGTGGTGCTGGTCGCCCGCTTCGCCGACCGCAGATTTGGCAGCCGCACATGAGCACTGCACGCACGCAGGGAGGTGGCCGCTGGCTCGGCATGTATGTCGCCGCCTATTTGGTCTTTCTCTATCTGCCGGTGCTGCTGATCCCGCTGTTTTCCTTCAACAACTCGATCCAGGCAGCGTTTCCGCTGCAAGGTTTTACCTTGCAATGGTACGCGACGCTGTTCGGCAATTCGGCGCTGACCGGTGCACTCTTGAACAGCCTCGCCATCGGCGCCATCGCCGCCACGGGTGCGACGCTGTGCGGCATCACCGTATCCTACATGGACCTCTACGGCCGCTCGCCCCTGGCCGCCACCATCAGCGCCATCGCAAGGCTGCCGATCCTGATCCCGGGCGTCATCGTCGGCATATCGCTGCTGATCCTCATCAACCTCGTTGGTCTGGGGCCATCGCGCGTCGCCATCGTTCTCGGCCATGTATTGGTGGCGCTGCCCACGACCGTGGTGATCATGCGCAGCCGCTTCGCCGCCGTCCCGAAAACCATTCGCGAGGCGGCACTCGATCTCGGCGCCTCCGACTGGACGACCTTCCGGCGGGTCATGCTGCCGCTCAGCCTGCCGGCCATCGTCTCGGCATTCATGCTGGCCTTCCTGATCTCCTTCGATGAATTCATCGTCGTGTTCTTCCTGGCCGGCACCGAGCCGACGCTGCCGCTCTACATCTGGAGCCAGCTGCGTTTTCCCCGGTCGCTGCCGACGGTGATGGCACTGGGCACTTCGATCCTGGCGGTGTCCTTCGTCATCGCTGCAGCAGCTGAAATCCTGCGCCATCGCGGCTTGTCCGCCACGGCGCCAAAGCCTGCGGATCCATCACAACCAAAACAAACCAAGAGAGGAGAACTGCAATGGCATTCGACCTGAAATCGATCTCTGCAAAGACTGTTTGCGCTGGATTGACGGCGTTCGCGCTGGCGCTGTCGTCGACCGTCGCTTTCGCCGGCGACAAACTGCAATATTTCACCTGGTCGGGCTATGAACTGCCCGACTTCAACAAGAGCTTCCTTGCCGCGCATCCCGATGGCGTCGAGGCCTCGATCTTCGGTGACGACGATGACGCCTTCACCAAGGTCAAGGCCGGCTTCCGACCCGACATTGCGCATCCCTGCTATGACAAGGTGGCGCGCTGGAACAAGGAAGGCCTGCTGCAGCCGATCGACACCAAGCGCATCAAGAACTGGGACTCGATCTTCCCGGTGTTCAAGAACCTGCCAGACCTGCAGGCTGGCGACGGCAAGGTCTGGATGGTCCCGTGGGACTGGGGCAACACCTCGATCCTCTACCGCACCGATCTGGTGAAGAACCCGGAAGCGAGCTGGAACCTTTTGTGGGACAAGCAGTATGCCGGTCGCATGGCGACGATCGACGCGGTGCATGACACGCCTGTCGTGGCGGCGCTGCTCGCCGGCGTCAATCCGTTCGACATGACGCCGGAGCAAATGGACAAGGTGGCCGAGAAGCTGCGCGAGCAGCGCCCGCTGCTCTCCAACTACACCACCGACATGACCTCCGTCGAACAGGCGCTGGCCAGCGGCCAATTGGTCGCCGCCATGACCTGGAACGCGTCGGCCACCTCGCTCAAGAAGCAGGGCGTGCCGGTCGAGTTCATGAAGCCCAAGGAGGGCATGCTGACCTGGGCCTGCGGCTTCGTGATGCTCAAGGACGCCAAGAATGTCGACCTCGCCTATGATTTCATCAACAGCCGGCTGGAGACGGATTCCGGCAAATACCTGATCGAGGCCTACGGCTATGGCAGCTCGACCAGTTCGGCCTTCGCGGCGGTGCCGAAGGAGGAGCTGGAGAAATTGCAGCTGCCGTCCGACCCGGAGGTGATGCTGAAGACCACCATCTTCACCGGACCGATGAAACAGAATGACGACCTCGCCAAGATGTTTGAGAAGGTGAAGGCGGGGGGATAAAGCTCCCCCTTCTCCCCTTGTGGGAGAAGGTGTCGCCGAAGGCGACGGATGAGGGGTGCTCCAGGGAACACCAGCGTCTCACTCCGCTGGAACACCCCTCAACCGTCTCGGCGCTGCGCGCCGATCCACCTTCTCCCACAAGGGGAGAAGGGAAAGCAAACGAGGACTAACGCATGGACATGCTGGACGAAACGGCTGAAAAGCCGAAGGACGATGCCGATGTGCGGGTCGGCAGGCGGGTGCGGGCGCTGCGGCTGGAGCGCAAGCTGTCGCTGGCCGATCTTGCGGCAAAGGCCGGCGTGTCGATCGGTGCATTGAGCCAGATCGAGCGCGGCATGTCCTCGCTGCGCGTCAAGGTGATCTGGCCGCTCGCCGCCGCCCTCGACATCGAGCCGTCGGCGCTGATCGCCGACGGCAGCGATACGGCGAACGACCTCTATTGCGTGCGTGCCGACAAGCGGCGGCAAATCCCGGTGAAATCGGAAGGCATTGCCAAGGCGCTGCTGTCACCCCCGGGCGCGACGCTGACCGGCATGCTGGTGACGGTGGAAGCCGGCGGCGGCACGGTCGAGGCCTATGCGCATGCCGGCCATGAATTCGGCTTCGTGCTGGCTGGTGAGGTCGAACTGGTGGTGGATTCGACAAAGTACGTGCTGAAGGCCGGCGACAGCTTTGCCTTCAAGAGCACGCTTTTGCATGCCTTCCGCAATCCGGGCGCCGAGCGGTGCCAGATTCTCTGGGTCAACACCACGAAGCCGTCCGAGGTTCGCGATGGCGCCTGATCCACTCGTCCGGCTGCAGGCGGTCTCGAAGATTTTTCCTGGCGGCATCGTCGGGCTCGACGCCGTCGATCTCGACATTATCAGCGGCGAGTTCATCACGCTGCTCGGGCCGTCGGGTTGCGGCAAGACCACCAGTCTGCGCGTCATCGCCGGTTTCGAAAGCCCGTCGAGCGGCAAGGTGCTGCTAGACGGCCGCGATATCACGGCACTTCGCCCGTTCGACCGGCCGGTCAATACCGTGTTCCAGGACTACGCGCTGTTCCCGCACATGAATGTTGCAGAAAATGTCGGCTTCGGTCTGTCGCTGCGCAAACTGTCTGGAGCCGAACAGGCTAAGCGCACCGGCGAAGCGCTCGACATGGTCGGTCTCGCCGACAAGCTTGGCGCCCGTGTCTCCGAACTGTCTGGCGGCCAGCGCCAACGCGTCGCGCTCGCGCGTGCCATCGTCTGCGAGCCGCGCGTGCTGCTGCTCGACGAGCCGTTGTCGGCGCTCGATGCGCATCTGCGCGAACAGATGCAGGTTGAGCTGAAGCGGCTGCAGTCGCGGCTTGGCACCACCTTCGTCATGGTCACCCACGACCAGACCGAAGCGCTGTCGATTTCCGACCGCATCGTCGTCATGAACAAGGGCCGCATCGAGCAGATCGCACCGCCGGCCACACTTTATGACCGGCCTGCCACGAAGTTTGTGGCGAGCTTCATCGGCACCATGAATCTCCTGCAATCACGGTTTGTCGGCCGCGATGGCGATCGCTTGCGTTTCACCGCCGGCACCCTGCCGCTGGAGGCTATTTCTGAAACCGGCGAGGCACCTGCCGAGGGCGCTACCCGCACCATCGGCGTGCGCCCGGAGGATTTGCTGGCGATGACCGAGGCCGCGCCCGGCACCGCACCGGCGCGCGTCAACAGCGTCGTCTTTCACGGCCGCACGCTGCGCCTGCATGCCGAACTCGGGCAGGGCGCACCTGTCGTCATCGACGCGCCGCGCCAGGCCGAGGGTTTTCGCTTCCAGGTCGGCGACGTGGCGCATATCAGCCTGCGCCGTGGCGCCAACTGCCCAGTGCTGCCAGGTTAGTTCATCGAACTCTAAAAACCGGGGCCAACTGGGCGATCCACGATTTCCTCGAGGTCGAGGGTATCATCGGCTGCTGGGCGTGAGCTCGAATAGATTCCAGGCTTGACTCAAGGAGAGCGTTCCTGTTTTGTTCCGGAATGGAGCAAAACAGGAGCGTTCTTTGCCGGGCGTGTGCGTATGTATCTGCAAGGCGAATTCGACTATGGACTTCCAGAGCCGCCATGGCGGCCTAAACGGCCCGAGCGCGTGTTCTTCGGTTTGTTTTTGCAGTCTAAGGACCATTCGCGCTTTGCCGATTGTCAAAATCGGCTATGCGGCCAATGCGGGGTAACCGGCGACCAACTGCTACCGGAGCGTTTTCACGTTAGCCTGCAGCATGTCGGTGATTACAAAAGGCTACGGTCCAAAATTCTTTTTGCGGCCGCCCGATCGGGACGGCGCATTGCGATGGCCCCGTTCGAGGTTACCTTTCGCTATGCCAGTAGCTTTCCCGGCCGACCGGCGACTAGGGGCAAGCCAGCCAAACACCCTTTCGTGCTTCTCGCCGATGACGGACCGGTTTGTGAGTTGAGCAGGAAGCTCGGCGTCGAAATGCTGCGCGAAGGCCTCAAGGCGTCAGATGGTTTCGTTCCGCATCTGACGCTTGCATATGACCGAAAACTTGTCCCCAAACAGCCTATGGGCCCAATCAGCTTTGTTGCACGAGAGTTCGTCCTTGTGCACAGCTTGCGCGGACTGAAGAAGTACGTTTTCCCGGAATGTTGGCCGCTGAGCGCGATGTGATGTGCTCACATCGTCGTCACATACTCCGAGCGATATCCATCATCCTGACATGGCTTGTCAGCTACCCCGTGGTCCGACGATGGCAGGCCAGCGAGTCGTTGCCTATTTGCAGTGCGTCTGAACAGGAGGAACGCAAATGACCATCGCGGAAATTGCCAAGGATTTTACCGAGCTGCTCAAGCAGGGCGAGAACGAAGCTGCCGCCGAGAAGTACAATTCCGACGATATCGTGAGCTACGAAGCCATGGAGGGGCCGATGGCCATCTCCCGTGGCAAGGAGGCTCTCAGGCAGAAGGGCCAGTGGTGGCAGGAGAACAATGAAGTCCATGGCGGCTCTGTCGAAGGCCCCTATGTCAATGGCGACCAGTTCGCGGTGCGCTTCAAGTTCGACATAACGCCCAAGGCTACCGGCGAGCGTGTCACCATGGATGAAGTTGGCCTCTACACGGTCAAAAACGGCAAGATCACCGAAGAGCGCTTCTATTATTGAGGCCGGACCCCCGGCTTCCGGCTCACATCGCTGCTGCATGATCTGGAGGTTAGACGGCCAGGACATTGTCCTGGCCGTCATGTGGAACGGAGATATGGCAACGGCTCTGGCAAATCGGGAAGGGCGGTTTAGTCTGTGGAACGGATTCGACAGTCAGCCAAGGAAGCACGCTTTTGACGATCACCATGTACGGCATCACCACCTGCGACACGGTCAGGAAGGCGCGCGTCTGGCTGGAAGGCCATGACGTAGCCTACCGGTTTCACGATTTCAGGGCCGAGGGACTGGACGCGAAGCGGCTGGATGGTTGGGCGGGCAAGGTCGGCTGGGAAAAGCTGCTCAACAAGGCGAGCACGACGTTCCGCGAGCTGCCGGACAAGGAAAAGCAGGGTCTCGACGAGAAGAGCGCCAAGGCGCTGATGCTGGCCAAGCCGATCATGATCAAGCGGCCGGTTCTGGAGGTAGGCGACCGGGTTATGGTCGGGTTCAAGGCTGATGTCTATGAGGCGGCGGTGGGGGAGTAGAGCTGCCTCTCGGTCCACGGTGTTCCGTGGCGCCCCCCTCTGTCCTGCCGGACATCTCCCCCTCAAGTGGGGAGATTGGCAGCTTCGCCGCTCCGCCATTCCTGTCACGTTCGGGATTTGCGAAGAAGATGATGACAGCGGATCTCCCCACCTGAGGGGGAGATGGCCGGCAGGCCAGAGGGGGGGCGCTGTCCCGCCGACCGCCATAAAATCTCAGCGTCCGCGCAGATACCCCGCCAGCGCCACCGCATTGTTGTGCGCCTCGTCATGCGCGCCGTAGAGCAGCGTCACCTTGCCGTTACCCAGCAGGCCTCGCAACTGCGTCACCGCCGCGCCATTCCCATCCAGCTCAGCGCCATACCGCTCCTGAAACTCCGCCCAGCGCACCGCCTCGTGTCCGAACCATTTGCGCAACTCGTCGCTCGGCGCGATGTCCTTCAACCACAGCGTCAGCGCGGCGTCTTGCTTGCTGACGCCGCGCGGCCAGATGCGGTCGACCAGAACCCGCTGCCCGTCATCGGCAGCGGGCGGCTCGTAGATACGCTTGACCGCGATCTTGAAGGCCATCACACCTCCTGGCTGGAACCCTCAGGCCCACTCGCCCTTGCGCATGACAGGCACGCGGGCGCCGTCCTTGTGGACGCCATCGATGTCGATCTTGTCCGAGCCGATCATCCAGTCGATGTGGATGAAGCTCTTGTTGCCGCCGCGCGCGGCGATCTCGTCCTGGCTGAGCGAGGCGCCGTCGACGAAGCACTTCGAATAGCATTGGCCGAGCGCGATGTGGCAGGCGGCGTTCTCGTCGAACAGCGTGTTGAAGAACAACAGGCCGCTGGCCGAGATCGGCGAGGAATGCGGCACCAGCGCCACCTCGCCGAGACGGCGCGCGCCCTCGTCGGTGTCGAGCACTTTCTTCAGCACGTCCTCGCCCTTCGATGCCTTGGCCTCGACGATCCTGCCTTCTTCGAAACGCACCGAAATGTCGTCGATCAGCGTGCCCTGGTAGGACAGCGGCTTGGTCGAGGAGACATGGCCTTCGACTCGCCTCGCATGCGGCGTGGTGAAGACCTCCTCGGTCGGGATGTTGGGGTTGCAGGTGATGCCGTTCTTGGCGGTCGAGGCGCCGCCCATCCATTCATGGCCGTCCGCCAGTCCAACCGTCAGGTCGGTGCCCGGTCCGGTGAAGTGCAGCGCATGGAAATTATGGCCGTTGAGCCATTCGGTGCGGCTGCGCAGCGCTGCGTTGTGCGCCCTCCAGTTGCCGATCGGATCCTCCACATCGACCCGCGACGCGGCGAAGATGGCATCGGCGAGTTTCACGACCGCAACATCGTCGGCATCGCCGGGGAAGACCTGTTTGGCCCAGGCGAGGTCCGGATAGGCGACGATGTTCCAATTGATGTCGAAGCCGGTGATCTTTTCCAACGCCGGCTGATAAGCCATCGAATTGGCCTTGTTGGCGCGCGCCACTTTCGCCGGATCCTGTGCGGAGAGCAGCGACGGATCCTCGCCGCGCACCGCAAGCCTGGCCGCATTGTTGGAGAAGGCCTTCGCCATGCCTTCATAGAGCCAGCCGGCGGCGCGGTCGAAGCTCGCATCGGCGCCGAAGCGGTAGCGCGCCAGCGTCATCTCGTCATCGTTGAAGATCGGCGTCACCAGGCCGGCGCCGGCCTTGTAGGCATGCTCGACGATCCGCCTGGTTAGCGGCAGTGCCGCGATCGATGACGTCAGCACCAGATCCTGCCCTGGCTGCAATTGCAGCCCGACCTTGATGGCGACTTCCGCCAGCCTGTCGAGCTTCACCGGGTCGATTGATGCGGAAACGCCGCGCGAATGTGTGGTCATGATCCTGCCTGTCGTAGTTTGATGTCCGACCTACCATAGAGCGGCGGCGCGGCGCTTTCCACCGCGATCGCGCCGGCGGGTTTTGGGTTTGCGGACCCGAACCGCGCCATGGTTGCTTCGATCTCTTCCCTGATCCAGACCTTGAAATCCCGGACCTTGCGGCTTTCCGCCTTGACGGACGAGGTCACCAGCCAATAGCCGAGCCCGCTCTGGGCGCGGATACCGAAAGGCGCCACCAGCCGCCCGTCGGCCAGCGCATCCGCGGCGAGCAATTGCCAGCCCAGCATCACGCCGTGGCCGGCAATCGCCGATTCCAGGCACAGCATCGGGTCGGTGAAACGCGCACCCTTGAGGAAGCTGACAGGTGGGACGCCGGCCGTCTCGAACCAGCTTTCCCAGTTGATCATTGCTCGCTCGTCGGTGATCGCGCAGGTCTGGGCAAGGTCCTCGATCGACTTCAGTTTTTGGGCAATCGCCGGCGCGCAGACCGGGAAGACTTCCTGCGCCAAGAGCAGTTCCGTGCGCCCGCCCGGCCATTTGCCGTCGCCAAGCCGGATGGCGATGTCGATGTCTGAGTGATCGAGATTGGCCAGCCGCACCGAAGCGTCGATGCGCAGCAGCACGTTGGGATGTCGGTCGAAGTGGCGAGATAGCCTGGGCAACAGCCACTTCGAGGCAAAGGCCGGCGCCACCGAAACCACCAATGTGCATTGCGTAGCCTCGTCGGCCAGCGCCACGGCCTGGGAAAGCTCACGAAATCCAGCACCAAGGCGGCCCGCGAAGACGGCGCCGAATTCGGTCAGCACCAGACCGCTCGCCGTTCGCTCGAACAGCGCCTGGCCGAGCTGTTTTTCGGTACGGCTTATCTGCTGGCTGACGGCGCTGACGGAAACGTTGAGCTCACCGGCGGCCGCCGCCAGCGATCCGAGACGGGCAACGGTTTCGACGGCGCGCAGGCCGTTGAGGTGGACGCGGTTGAGCATGGCCATTGAGTTTTTCTAAACTGATCCGGCTGAAATCTCAATTGAAAGGCATGTCGAAACGGCGGATTTTATCGGAAGAGACAGACCTGTGGAGCCGGAAATGCTGAGGATCTTGTCGTCGTCGCTGAAGGTCTTTTTCGCTGCGAGTACGCCGTATGAGCCGCACCCGGACGGCGAAACGCAGAGATGGCTGACCGATCCGCTTTCGCATCCGGTGCTGAACACCATGTCGGAACGCGAACTGGGCGATGTGCCGTTCAGGCTGACGGCACGGCGGACAGTGCACGAGACGGCCCCGTTGCACGCCGGCGGCCGCTGCTGAGCAGGCGCCAAGCGTTCCGGCTTGAGGAAAGTCGAGGCGAGCACCACGTCCCGCGCACGCACTGGCCCAACAGATGGCGATTGTTTCAGCAATCCCTGCACTTATTGTGCAGTGCAATGACATCAGCCACCTCGACAGCGCTGCGTTTCGCCTTCGCCGGCATGATTGCCATGGCGGTTGCCATGGGCATCGGCCGTTTCGTCTACACGCCGATCCTGCCCGGCATGATGCAGGAATTGCGTCTGTCGCCTGCCGATGCCGGTTGGATCGCGTCGGCCAATTATCTCGGTTATCTCGTCGGCGCGTTGGCAGCGGCGGGCGGCTGGGCGCATGGGCGCGAGCGCCTGCTGATGCTGGCGGGGCTTGGCGCCAGTACGGTCCTTGCCGCGCTGATGGGGCTGACCGAAGCGATGGCGGCCTTTCTCGCCATCCGCTTTCTGGCCGGTCTGGCCAGCGCCTTCGTCATGGTTTTCATGGCCAGCATCGTGTTCAGCCATATCGCGGCTGCCGGTCGCAACGACCTGCAGGCCTGGCATTTCGGCGGCGTCGGGCTCGGCATAGCGGCATCGGCGGCGATGATGGCGGTGCTGGTCGCCGAGCATTCGGGCTGGGCTGCAGGCTGGCTGTGGTCGGCGGCGATTTCGGCCTGTGGTTTCGTCCTCGTTGCGCTGTTGGCCAATGAGGGTCCGCTCGGCAACGGCGAAGTCACCCGCGAGCCGGCACTGCGGATGGACCGGTCGTTGGTCAAGGTCATCGTCGCCTACGGCCTGTTCGGCTTTGGCTATGTGGTGACGGCGACATTCCTGGTCGCCATCGTCCGGCAAGGCGGCGGCAGCCGCGTCTTCGAGGCCATTGTGTGGATGGTCGCCGGTCTTGCGGGCTTTCCCTCAGTCTGGCTCTGGCAGAAGATCGCGGCCCGGACCGGCCTCTATGCCGCCTATGCGCTGGCGTGCTTCATCGAAGTTGCCGGCGTCACCGCCAGCGTCGCCATCGGCGGAGCCACCGGGCCGCTGCTTGCCGGCGTGCTGCTCGGCGGCACCTTCATCGCCATCACCGCATTTGGCCTGCAGGCCGCCCGGCAGCAGGCGCCAAGCGCGCCGCGGCGGATATTCGCCCTGATGACGGCTGCGTTCGGCCTTGGCCAGATCATCGGGCCGGTCGCCGCCGGGTTTCTGGCGCAGATGTCCGGCGATTTCTTCCTCGCCTCGATCACAGCCGCGATCGTGCTGGTCGTCTCCGGCGCCATCACATGGTCGGCTGCGCCAAAATCGCCATGATTGTGGGCTTGCTGTGCCGGGCATCGGGCACGGGCATTTTCTTTCCCACTAATGTGTGACTTTATGCCCGCTGTCGTCAGCTGATTTGCGCCTAGATCGAGGAATTCGCCACAGTGTTCGTATCCTTTTTCCCGCAGCCGAAGCTGTTCTTCACTTCGGCCGCCGTCTGGAGCCTTGCGGCGATCCTGTTCTGGTTCTTCGGTGGTGAACAATTAGGTACGGTTTTCGGATTGCCGCCCGCCGCGGCCGGCGCGCCGCCCATCATCGGCATCGCCATCCTCGTATCGAAGCCGTTCCTCTGGTTCTATCTCTATTTCGCGTTCTGCGTGCTCGTCTTCTACGCATTCTGGAGCTGGTATTCGCCGCATCCGTGGCAACGCTGGTCGATCCTGATGACCGCGGTCATTCTGTTCTTCATCTATTTCAATGTGCAGGTCAGTGTCGCGGTCAACGCCTGGTATGGGCCTTTCTTCGACTATGTGCAGGGCCTGATGTCGGGGACTGGAAAGTCGACCAACAGCGAATTTTATATCGGATTGGCTGATTTTTCGTGGCTCGCCCTGGTCGGCATGAATGTGCAGGTGGTCAACGCCTTCATCGTCAGTCACTGGATCTTCCGTTGGCGCACGGCGATGAACAACTACTTCGTCGAGAATTGGGGCAGGCTACGCCACATCGAGGGTGCCTCGCAGCGCATCCAGGAAGACACGATGCGGTTCTCGCAGATCATGGAAGATCTCGGCTCCAGCTTCGTCCAGTCGATTATGACGTTGATCGCATTCCTGCCGGTCATGATCCAGTTGCAGGCCCATATCACCGAGTTGCCGATTATCGGCGCGATTCCACAGCCATTGGTTGTCGCAGCCCTTGCCTGGTGTCTGTTCGGGACGATCTCGGTCATGGTTGCAGGTCTGAAACTTCCAGGGCTGCAGTTCCGCAACCAGCGCGTTGAGGCAGCCTACCGCAAGGAACTCGTCTACGGCGAGGATCACGCGGACCGGGCCCAGCCGGCCACCACGGCCGAGCTGTTCGAGAATGTTCGCCACAATTATTTCAGGCTCTATTTCCACTACATCTATTTCAACGTCGTCCGTTACACCTACCTGCAGGCCGACAACATTTTCTCGCTGCTGATCCTCGGTCCCTCGCTGGTGGCGCACAAGATCACGTTCGGCGCGCTGAACCAGATTTCGAACGCATTCGGCAAGGTGACCGGTTCACTGCAGTTTCTGCTCACCTCCTGGTCGACCATCGTCGAGCTGCAATCGGTCCACAAGCGCCTGCGCGCCTTCGAGGCGACGCTGCAAGGCGAGCCGCTGCCCGATATCGACCAGCGCTATCTGGCAAGGCAGGGCGCTGAGGATCCGGCCTAAAGATCGAGGTTGGAAACGAACCGGGTTGGCGGCTCAGCCGCCGACTGAGACCTGCCTCTGGCCGGCATCCTGCCGCGAAACATAATCGCGAAAACTGATGCATTCGACATCGGCCTTGACGCAGACCTCGCCGGCAAAGCGCTCCAGCGCGTTCCAGTAGGCGCCGTCATTCATCAGCGCGAAGTGGAAGCCGAGCTCCAGCGGAATGCGCTTGCCGGCATACTGCTTGTCGAAGGCGGCGCGGAAGGCATCATAGGTCCGGTTGGCGAACTCGCCCGCTTGGCTTGGCCGTTCGAAGCCGCCGGAATGCCTGACATAGAGATTGTAGTCCATGGCGATCACCGGCCGTGACTTCGGTCCTTCTGGAATCTGCGGCAGCGAAAAGTGCATGACGCCGTTGCTGGCCGTCGGTCGGGCGGGGCCCTGCGAGACGCCGCTGGCGTCGAATTGATAGCCGGCGGCCGGCAGCGCTTCATAGAGCGCCTTGCCCGTCGACAGATACGGCGCGCGAAAACCGACAACCGCATGCCGTGCGAAATCGCGCCAGCCCTCAGGCTCGGGCGCAATGCCGTTGATGGCATAGGCGTTCTCGAGAATGTGCTCGAACGAACCGAACTCTTTCAGCCAGTCGGCCTTGCTCCAGTCCTTGCCGTCGAAATGGCCGCAGCCATGGCTGGCGATGTCGTGGCCCTCATGCGCGGCAAGCCCGATCTGCTCGAGCCGGTCGGTGACTTCCTGTTTCGAGGCGGCAAAGCCGATATTGGATTTCCCGGCGCTTCTGCCGGGTGCGGTGTATTCCTTGCGTGTTTCCGTCGACAGCAGGAAGACGCAGGACAGAAAATAGGTGAAATGTGCGCCGGTGCGCTCAGCCAGTGCTCGACTGCGCTTCCACTGCGAAATGTCGCGGGCGCTGTCGAACGAGATGATGACGACCTGCTTGGGCTTTGCCGGCACCGGTGGCGCGGGCGGGTCGGCCAGAGCCACGCCGGCAGTGACGAGCGCGGCAAGCGAAAACGTAACAACGCGGAACGGACGAAGCATAGGAAATCTGATCTTAACTCGGGGAACGTCTGCAAGCCGGCTATCGCCTAAATGTGGCGCGGGTGCGATGGGCCTCTTCGGCTGCTCGTCCGGGGCAAACATCCGTTTGCCCCGGACAATAGCGATTTTCCGGTTGAACCCCTTCCATGCCGGCAAAATTTCGCTAAAACGCGGGCTGACAAAGGCCCGACCGGGCAGGAATGGTTTGATTTGATGTCCGACGACAGTTTTATCCGTGAAGTCAACGACGAGATCCGTCGCGAACAGGCGCAGGCGCTGTGGGACCGTTTTGGCCCAGCCCTGATTGTCGTTGCGATCCTCGTGGTGCTCGGCACCGCAGCCTTCGTCGGCTATCGCTATTGGGACGAGACGCGCGCCAACCGCTCGGGCGATGCGTTCTCGCAGGCGCTGAAGCTTGCCAATGACGGCAAGAACGATGAGGCGCTGACCGCGCTCGATCAGTTGGAGAAGGATGGCTACGGCGCCTATCCGCTGCTCGCACGCATGCGCGGCGCGACCGTCAAGGCGAACAAGGGCGACGTTCCCGCCGCCGTCAAGGATTTCGACGAAGTCGCCGCCGACACGGCCATTCCCCAGAGCATTCGCGACATGGCGCGGCTGCGGGCAGCGCTGCTGCTCGTCGACCATGGCTCGTTCGCCGACGTGTCCAGCCGTGTCGAAGCGCTGACATCCGACACCAACACGCTGCGCCACACGGCGCGCGAGGCGCTCGGCCTTTCCGCCTGGAAGGAAGGCAAGACGCAGGACGCGCTGAAACTGTTCGACCAGATCGCCGCCGATGACGGCGCCCCGCGCAACACCCGCGAGCGCGCAACGTTGATGTCCGAGCTGATCCGCGGGTCGGGCAGTGCGTCGTGACCTTCAAAGTCGCCATCATCGGCAGACCTAACGTCGGCAAATCGACTCTCTTCAATCGGCTGGTGGGAAGAAAGCTGGCGCTTGTCGACGACACGCCGGGCGTCACCCGCGACCGTCGCGTCCACGCCGCCAAGCTCTACGACCTGCATTTCGATGTCATCGACACCGCCGGCTTCGAGGACGCTGGTGCCTCGACCTTGCCCGGCCGCATGCGTGCGCAGACCGAGATCGCTATCCGCGAGGCCGACCTGATCTTCTTCACCATCGACGCCAAATCCGGCCTTTTGCCTGATGACAGGACCTTCGCCGAGATCGTGCGCAAGTCCGGCAAGCCGGTCGTGCTGGTCGCCAACAAGGCCGAGGCGAAGGGCGCCCAGGGCGGTATGCTGGAAGCCTGGGAGCTCGGCCTTGGCGAGCCGATCCCGGTTTCGGCCGAGCATGGCCAGGGCATGCCCGATTTGCGCGACGCCGTGATCGGCGCGCTCGGCGAAGCGCGCGCCTTCGGCGAAGACGAAGATGGCGAAGACGAAGAGATCGCTGCCGGCGAGGTGCTGATCGGCGAGGATATCGCCGATCCGGATGCCGAGCACACCTATGACGACACCAAGCCGATGCGCATCGCCGTCGTCGGCCGTCCCAATGCCGGCAAGTCGACGCTGATCAATGCGCTGATCGGCGAAGAACGGCTGCTCACCGGACCGGAAGCCGGCATCACCCGTGATTCGATCTCGGTCGATTGGGATTGGCATGGCCGCCGCCTGAAGCTGTTCGATACGGCCGGCATGCGCCGCAAGGCCAGGATTCACGAAAAGCTCGAAGTGATGTCGGTGCAGGACGGCCTGCGCGCCATCCGCTTCGCCGAGATCGTCATCATCGTGCTCGACGCCACCATTCCCTTCGAGAAGCAGGATCTGCAGATCGCCGACCTGATCATCAGGGAAGGGCGGGCGCCGGTGATCGCCTTCAACAAATGGGACCTGATCGACCATCCCCAGGAGCTTCTGGCCGAACTGCGCGAGAAGACGGAACGGCTTCTTCCCCAGGCGCGCGGCCTGCAGGCCGTACCTGTCTCCGGCGAGACCGGGCGCGGCCTCGACAAGCTGATGGATGCCGTCATCAGGACCCACAAGGTATGGAACAGCCGCGTCTCGACCGGCAAGCTCAACCGCTGGCTGGAAGGCATCCTGGCACACCATCCGCCGCCTGCCGTGGCCGGGCGCCGGCTGAAGGTCAAATACGTCACCCAAGCCAAGACCCGGCCGCCGGGTTTCGTTGTCCAGTGCTCGCGGCCCGATGCGATGCCGCAATCCTATGTCCGCTATCTCTCCAACAGCCTGCGCGAAGCCTTCGATATGCCCGGCGTGCCGATCCGCATCGCGCTGCGCACGTCGGACAATCCGTTCGCCGGCAGGTCGAACAAGCGTAAATAAGCGGTCGGGCGCTGGATACCTGTTCCGGCTGTCTAAGCGACCTCCTTCAACCGCTCGTCCCGTGGCAGCGCCTGCAACGCCGCCTGCAGCAATATGTCGGCCAGCCGCGCTGCCACCGGATCCAGTTCAGCATCCTTCTGGTGCAGCACCAACGCCATTTTGGGCAATGCCGGCAGCCCGGCGATCTCCGGCGTCATCGCGCTGACGCTGGCCGGCAGGCCGATGTCGGTGCGGATTGTCAGCCCCAGCCCCGCCGCCACGGCTGCCCAGATGCCGCCAAGGCTCGGGCTGGAAAAGGCCATCCGCCACGACAGGCCGGCGCGGTCGAGCGTTTCGGTTGCCACCGTGCGCAGAAGGCATGGCGCTTCGAGCGCCACCAGCGGCAGCGGCTCACTGTTGCGCAGGCTGGTCTCGATACGCTTTGCCGGCCCGATCCAGCGCATCGGCACATCGGCGACATGCTGGCTGTAGGGCAGCGTTTCGCCGCAGTGCCAGGCGAGCGCGATATCGAGGCTGCCTGACAGGACCCTTTCGGCAAGGTCGTGGCTGCGTGCGATCCTGGCTTCGATCTTCACCTTGGGGTGCGCCCGGGCAAATCGGCCGAGCACGTCCGGCAGCACCGCCTCGCCGAAATCTTCCTGCAAGCCGAGCCGTACCCAGCCTTCCAGCTCGACACCGTGGATGGCGGATGCCGCCTCGTCGTTCAACTCGATCAGCCGGCGCGCATAGCCGAGCATGGTCTCGCCGGCCTCGGTCAAAGCGAGGCCCCGTCCTGATTTGCGGAAGATCGGCGTCGCCGCCTGTTCTTCCAGTTTCTTTAATTGCGCGCTGACCGCCGACGTCGACCGGCCAAGCCGGTCAGCGGCCTTGGCAAAGCTACCCAGCTCCATGCCGGTGACGAAACTGCGCAAGACGTCGAGGTCGAATGTCACGCGTCGCATGTTGGAAGTCCCGATTTTCAGGATTGTAAGTTCAAAACTTCCTGATTTTCAGGATGAAATTATGGCGGTAGGGACAGATCGTCAAGGCCGGACCGCTGGCCAGCACGGGAAATGAAGTCATGTCCGCCATTGTCAATTGCACCGACCGGCAGCCGTCGGAACTTCTGGAAGATACCGGTTCCACCGGGAGGGTGTTCAAGCCGGGCCATCGCTGGAAAGTCCTGGGCATCGGCGTTGCCGCCAATGCCGCCTTCTCGGCTACGTTCTCCGGCATCCCGGCGACGGCGGTCGTTCTTCGCCAGGGCTATCACCTAGGCAATGCCGAACTCGGTCTGGCGCTCGGCCTTCTCGGGCTTGGGGTCGCGCTCAGCGAACTGCCCTGGGGCTTGCTCACCGATCGCTGGGGCGACCGCCGCGTGCTGTTGATCGGGCTCGGCGCGACGGCGGCGTGGCTCCTGGTCATGGCGATGCTGGTCGTGCCGACAAGGACCGGTACTCCCGATGTCACGCTGCTCTCCGCGAGCTTATTCATCACCGGATTGCTCGGCGGCAGCGTCAACGGTTCGAGCGGCCGCGCCATCATGGGCTGGTTTCGGGAAAACGAGCGCGGCTTCGCCATGAGCATCAGGCAGACGGCGGTGCCGCTTGGCGGCGGCCTTGGCGCGCTCGTGCTGCCCTCGCTTGCGCTGGCTTTCGGCTTTGCCGCGGTGTTCGGAGTCCTGGCGGGTGCATCCGCTCTGTCTGCCCTGTTCGCCTGGCGCTGGCTGCACGAGCCGCCGACGGCAGGCGAGGGCCATCCCGCTTCGGCTGTGGCCGGACCGGCGCCGCTGCGCAATCGCGACGTCTGGCGTATCGCGACCGCCATCGGCCTGCTCTGTTTTCCGCAGGTGGCCGTGCTCACCTTCGCCTCCGTGTTCCTGCACGACTTCGTTGGGTTGGGAACGGCGGCAATCAGTGCCAGCCTCGCCGCGGTGCAGATCGGCGCCATGGTCATGCGCATCTGGAGCGGCCGCTTCACCGACCGTCACGGCAACCGCCGCCAATTTCTTCGCCTGTGCAGCGCGTTCAGCGCCCTTGCCTTCGCCATGCTTTGGCTGCTGGTCCTGTTCGGCCCAACCATTCCGGGCGGCCAGCTCATTTGGTTGGCGGTTCTTCCGGTCGTGCTTATTGTCGCAGGCATCTCTGTCTCCGCCTGGCACGGCGTCGCCTACACCGAGCTTGCCACCCTTGCCGGCGCCGGCCATGTCGGAACCGCGCTCAGCCTTGCCAACACCTTTGTTTTCGTCGGCTTCTTCCTGGTGCCGGTGGCCATTCCGGGGCTCTTGCACCTCTGGTCCTGGTCCGGCGTCTGGCTGGCGGCCGCCATCTGCGCGCTGATCGCCCGGCCGATCTTCCTGCGTCCGGCCTGAATAGTCGGCCGCAAAATCGCCCGACTTCGCAACCACGACCTCGGGCCGACCGGGAAAACCCGATCGAATCCGTTAACGTCCCATCAAGGTTAATGCATCATTTTGCTCTCCAGTGGGGTCTGTAGCGTTCCTGGAGAGAGTTCCGTGCATCGACGTGTGTTGAAGCGGCTGGTTGCCGCCGCCGGTGAGAGAAAACGTGGCTTTCTGGGTCCGCTCGTCATCGGTTTCGGCATCTGGATCGGCTTTCCGACCGTCGCCGCCTATCAGGACATGACGAGCCTCGTTTCCGGCCTCGAAGCATCGAGCACGCGCTGGAATTCCTATGTCGAGAAATCCGTCGCCGGATCGACCCACGCGGCCGAGATGCCCTTTGTCGATTCCGATGTCACCGGCTCCATTTCCGGATCGGGCGTCCACCTGGCCGGTATCGGCAACGTGTCGTTTCGCGGCAAGGGCGGCAAGGTCAGCGCCACGCCCGATGAGGACCGCGTGGTGCGCGCCGAGAAGAAAGGGCGCATCGTCCAGATGTCTCCCGTCGCACCGCCAAAGAACTTCAACGCCGGCTCGATCTTCGAGCGCACGTCCTCCTTGCTGCGACCCAGCATGGACAGCGGCCTGAAAATGGCTTTCGCCAAGCCGCAGATCAAAGGCAAGGAAATCCAGATCGCCGCGGCATTCCATGCGCGCGAGGACAAGAAGCCGGATCCCGGCGTGCCGGCCATGCTGGCGGCGCTGGTCAACAACGACCATCCGGATGTGCTGGCCACCGCCTATGCGCAATCCGAGCCGGACTATGCCAAGGCATCGCCCTTCGAGGCCCTGCTTCAGGACGAGCAGCCCAATGAGGGCCGCTTCATTCCGCCGATGGCCAAGGGCGATCATTCGTGGATCCAGAACCCGCTGCCGGCGAGTGTCTTCTCCAAGAAGGAGCAGGCATGCCTTGCCAACGGAATCTATTTCGAGGCGAGGAGCGAATCCGTGCGCGGCCAGGCCGCTGTCGCCCAGGTCATCCTCAACCGCGTCCGCAATCCGACCTATCCGAATTCGATCTGCGGCGTCGTCTACCAGAACGACAGCTGGTTCAACCGTTGCCAGTTCTCCTTCGCCTGCGACGGCAGGAAGAAGCGCATCGATAGCCCAGCCGCCTACAAGACCGCCCAGGAGATCGCCATGGCCGTCACCGCCGGCAAGATCTTCATTCCGGAAGTCGGATCGTCGACCCACTACTATGCCCAATATGTCCATCCCGGCTGGGCGCGCACGATGCAGAAGATGACCAAGATCGGCCTGCATATCTTCTATCGGACCTATGGCGGCGGCTGGAGCTGAGTGCGGAGCAGCCGCTGATCCTTGATGTGGCGCGCAGCCGATCAAAGAGCCATTGCGCGGGGGATTCGCGCCATGCATCCTCGTCATCCTGGCGGGCACGATGTCGCACCTTCGTAATTCATTGATTTCATTGCCTAAAATACATGGCAATGAACTTCCGCCCGTGGCTTGACGGGCGCAAACCCTCTAACTATGTTGCCGGCGACTTTAGAAGCGGACGGACGGTGACGGTCTGACCGGGCAGGGGGGTTGCGATGGCCGACAAGAATGGGCCAGACGGAACCGGAGAAACCGGCCGCGGCAATCAGCATGAACCCGACATCCGCGACGACGATCTTGAGCGCCGCCGCCGTGACCTTGAAGCTTCGCTTGCGACAAGGCGGCCGGGCCGGCTCGAGGGGAAAGACGACGCGAAAGCGGGCAGTGTGGCCGGTTATGGTCAGGCGCTCAAACTCTCCAGCGAGTTTATCGCCGGGGTGGTGGTGGGTGCCGGCATCGGCTGGGTCATCGATCGTTTGGCGGGGACATCGCCATGGGGTCTGATCGTGTTTCTGCTGCTTGGTTTTGGCGCCGGAGTGCTCAATGTGATGCGTTCCGCCGGCGTCGTGGCAGAATTTGGACAGGGCGATAAATCGCGCCGTGGCCAAGACGACAAGAAATGACCGCGCACCATGCGCGGTAATGGTAACGAGGCCGTACGCGGCATTGACGGGGTTTGAACGTGGCAGCTGACAAGGTCGATCCGATCCACCAGTTCCATATCAACAAGCTGATTCCGATCGACATCGGCGGCTATGACCTGTCTTTCACCAATTCGGCGCTGTTCATGGTCGCAACCGTGATCGTCGCGGCTGGATTCCTGTTTCTCACGACGTCGAGCCGCAGCCTGGTTCCCGGGCGACTTCAGTCGGTCTCCGAGATGGCGTACGAGTTTGTCGGCAACATGTTGCGCGACGCCGCCGGCACGCAGGGCATGAAGTTCTTCCCTCTCGTGTTCTCGCTGTTCATGTTCGTGCTCGTCGCCAATCTGCTTGGCCTGTTCCCCTATTTCTTCACCGTCACCAGCCACATCATCGTCACCTTCGGCCTTGCCGTGCTGGTGATCGCAACCGTGGTCGTCTACGGCTTCATGAAGCATGGTCTTGGCTTCCTGAAACTGTTCGTGCCGCACGGCGTGCCGGTCTTCCTGCTGCCTCTCGTGGTGCTGATCGAAGTGATCTCCTTCGTGTCGCGCCCGGTCAGCCTCTCGGTTCGTCTGTTCGCCAACATGCTCGCCGGCCACATCACGCTGAAAGTGTTCTCCGGCTTCGTCGTCAGCCTGAGCGCGCTCGGCGCGGTTGGCGTCGCCGGCTCGATCCTGCCTCTGGCGATGGCGGTGGCGCTGACGGCACTGGAACTGCTGGTCGCCTTCCTGCAGGCCTACGTCTTTGCCGTGTTGACCTGCATGTATCTCAACGACGCCCTGCATCCAGGGCACTAGGTCCAAAAGTTTCCGGCCCAAAGATTTCCAACATTGGCGCCGGATGGAATCGCAACGGAATTTTAGATCCAAAGGAGTTGAACAAATGGACGCAGAAGCAGCAAAGTACATCGGCGCCGGCATCGCTTGCCTGGGCATGGGTGGCGCGGGCATTGGCCTCGGCAACATCTTCGGCAGCTACCTGGCGGGCGCACTGCGCAACCCGTCGGCCGCCGATGGCCAGTTCGGCCGTCTGATCTTCGGCTTTGCCGTGACCGAAGCTCTGGGCATCTTCTCGCTTCTCATCGCGCTTCTGGCCCTGTTCGGCTGAGCACTCGGGAAGATTGGACAGGCCGGCCGCGCAAGCGGCGGGCCTGAATTTCGGGGATAGTCCATGTTCGTGACATCTGCCTTTGCGCAAGAGTCCGCGCCATCAGCCGATACCAGCCACGCTGCGACGGAAGGCGACACGCATTCCGGCACCAGCGTGCCTGCTGAAGCGCATGGCACGTTTCCGCCATTCGATCCGGCGACGTTCCCGTCGCAGCTTCTGTGGCTGGCTATCACCTTCGGGCTGTTCTATCTCTTCCTGAAGCGGGTGGTGATGCCGCGCGTCGGCGGCATCATCGATGTCCGCAACGATCGCATCACGCAGGACCTCGACCAGGCGGCCAGGTTGAAGGGCGAGGCCGACGCCGCCGTTGCTGCCTACGAGCAGGAACTGGCGGAAGCCAAGACCAAGGCCAACGCGATCGGCCAGCAGGCCAACGACGCTGCCAAGGCCGAGGCCGACACCGCTCGCAAGAAGGTCGAGGCCGCGCTCGACGCGAAGCTTGGCGAAGCCGAAGCCCGCATTTCTTCCATCAAGGCCAATGCCATGAAGGAAGTCGGCAGCATCGCCGAGGACACCGCTTCGGCGATCGTCGAGGCTCTGGTTGGCGGCAAGGCCAGCAAGGCCGAGATCGCGGCCGCGGTCAAATCCGTGGCCTGGTGAGGAGCGCATCATGGATTACACATCTCTCGCGACGCTCTGGGCCACGATAGCCCTGATCATCTTCCTTGGCGTTGCCGTCTACATCAAGGTGCCTGGCATGATCGCCAAGGCGCTCGACGCCCGTGCCGCCAGGATCAGCAATGAACTGGACGAAGCGCGCCGGCTGCGCGAGGAGGCCCAGCAGCTGCTCGGCCAGTACCAGCGCAAGCGCAAGGAAGCCGAGCAGGAGGCCGCCGACATCGTCGCTGCCGCCAAGCGCGAAGCCGACATGCTTGCCGCCGACGCGCATAAGAAGACCGAGGACTATGTCGTCAGGCGCACCGCGCTTGCCGAACAGAAGATCGGTCAGGCCGAGCGTGATGCCATCAGCGAAGTGCGCGCCAGCGCCGTCGACATCGCCGTCGAGGCAGCACGCGCGCTGCTTGCCGGCAAGATCGACGCCAAGGCCGGTGCAGATCTGTTCAAGGCTTCGCTCGCGGACGTGAAGTCGAAGCTGAATTAGGCGGTTCGTCTAGCCAGTCATCGAAAGCCGCCCGGGCAACCCGGCGGCTTTTTTGTTGCGGCGCTGAAGCTGCCAATCTCCCCCCTCGTGGGGGAGATGCCCGGCAGGGCAGAGGGGGGCGTGAAGGAACGCTAACCTTTGTTGTCCTAAGGTCTATCGGGACAAGCCTGAGGGCATAACTGCAATCGATTGAGAGGCCGGCGGGACAGCGCCCCCCTCTCTCCTACCGGACATCTCCCCCACAAGGGGGAGATTGGCTTGTCGTCGTCGTCGCTCAATCCAGCCCGGCGAAGCTCTCTTCTTCCACCACGTCCACCTCGGCCCCACCCAGCCGGAATGGCGCAAACGACACGCGGTGCAGCCGCGCCACCGGGCCATGCGCTTCGATCGCGGTGCGATGGCGAACCGTGGCGTAGCCCATATGGACTTCGAACCCGTAGCGGTCGTGATGGTTGCCGCAGCCGCACATCATGCGGTCGCGCATCACCTTGGCGACGATCGAGGCGGCGGCGATCGACTGCGAACGCTGGTCGCCCTTGATCAGCGCGCGCCCTTCACAAGGCAGTCCCGGCGGCACGTCGCGTCCATCGGCAAGCGCAAGCTTCGGCCGGACCGACAGCCCTACCAGCGCGCGCCGCATGGCTTCCAGGCTTGCCTTGAGGATGTTGCTGCCGTCGATGCCCTCGGCGCTGATGGAGGCCATCGAGACCGCCTGTGCGGAGCCGAGAATGCGCAGGAACAGGGCCTCACGCTGCAAATGGCTGAGGCGTTTGGAATCGTCGAGGCCGTCGGGAATGTTGGCGGGATCGAGCACCACCGCTGCGGCGACCACCGGCCCGGCCAGGGGGCCGCGGCCTGCCTCGTCCATCCCGGCGACCGGCCACAGGCCCTCCGCCATCGCCTTCGTCTCGAAGGAGAAGTCGGGCTTCTCGATGATCTCAAAGAGAGGCGGAGAATCAGAACGCGCGCGAGCCATGTTGCGGCGAGGTTCGCATCGGCTCCGATTCTCCGCAAGTCCCTCCGGGTCGGGTGGGGCGCCGGACCGGGAGGGCACCGTCTGCAGGCCGGGGCAGGCCGGACGGGATTCTTGGTGCGCGACGGATCAAACCATCGCGACGAATTGTCTCTTCAAAGCAGCGTCAGTTGCACCTGGTCTTTCCCGGCGGCAACGAACTGATCGGTCCGCAGCGTGCGCCGTTCGGCATTGAGACCAAGCCGCTTGGCTGTGATCTCGAAGCGCCGGCCGATCTGCCAGGCATAGGGACCGGCGCCCTTCATGCGCTTGCCCCATTCCGAATCGTAGTCCTTGCCGTCACGCATGGAGCGGACCAGCGACATCACATGGCGGTAACGGTCGGGATAATGGCGCAGCAGCCAGTCCTTGAAGATCGGGCTGACCTCCAGCGGCAGCCGCAGGATCACATAACCCGCCTCGCGCGCGCCGGCCGCACGTGCCGAATCGAGGATGCGTTCCATCTCCGGATCGGTCAGGCCCGGAATGATCGGCGCCACCATGACCGACGCCGGAATGCCGGCATCCGAAAGCTGCCGGATCGCTTCCAGCCGCTTGGTCGGTGTCGACGCGCGCGGCTCCATGGTGCGCGCCAGCATGCGGTCGAGCGTCGTCACCGACAGCGCCACCTTGGCTAGCCCGCGTTCGGCCATGCGCGACAGGATATCGATATCGCGCGTCACCAGGGCGGACTTTGTCACGATGCCGACCGGATGGCCGCGCGCTTCCAGCACTTCGAGGATTTCGCGCATGATCCGGTATTGCTTCTCGATCGGCTGGTAGGGGTCGGTGTTGGTGCCGATGGCGATGGTGCGCGGCTGATAGCTGTCCTTCGAAAGCTCCTTGTCGAGCAAGCGCGCCGCATCAGGTTTGGCGAACAGCTTCGATTCGAAATCCAGACCCGGCGACAGGCCCATGAACGCGTGCGTCGGGCGGGCAAAGCAGTAGACGCAGCCATGCTCGCAGCCGCGATAAGGGTTGATGGAACGGTCGAAGGAAATGTCGGGCGATTCGTTGCGGGTGATGATGGTGCGCGGCTTCTCGACCTGCACTTCGGTCTTGAAGGGGGGCAGTTCTTCCAGCGAATTCCAGCCATCGTCGAACACGTGCCGGCTGACTGGCTCGAATCGGCCGGACGGGTTGATGCCGGCCGACCTGCCGCGGTTGCGGTCCGGGCGGACACGCATGCCGCTCTGCTCGACCATCGCATTGGCCATCTCGGCTCTTCCTGCTCCGAAAGCTGCAATGTCGGCGCGCACGATCTGTTCCATTTTCGCCCGATCCCAGGGACTGTCCGTGTTGTGTCGAATCGCTCTGTTCATGAAATTATTCCTATTTCATCGACGAGAACAAAGCAAGAACTTTCTATGTGCGATGCAAAACTGGCGCTGTGCGGCGCTTTCCGCTATTCGGCTAAGGATGCTCAGTGTTCTCATCGAAACCCGCAATGACGAGGAGGGCCTCGCCCGCACGCTCGCCTCGCTGATTGGCGGCGCGGTCGAAGGCGTGGTGCGTGAAGTTATCGTCTGCGACACAGGCTCCGCCGACCAGACGCATCGTGTGGCCGAGCATGCCGGCTGTCAGTACGTGACCGGCGGTGTCGCTGCCGGCATCCGCCAGGCCAAGGGGGATTGGTTGCTGCTCCTGGAACCGGGCGCGCGGTTGGTGGAGGGCTGGATCGATGAGGTTGTCGCGCATACGGCCAGGCAGACCATGGCGGCACGGTTTTCGCGCACGCGGGCCAGCCGCACGCCATTCCTGGCACGGGTCTTTTCGGGAAACCGCGCCCTGGCCGACGGATTGCTGATCAGCAAGCGTCAGGCGGCGGCCGCGGCCAAGAGTGCCGGCAGTGCTGAGGCCATCGCCCGCGGCCTCGCAACGAAGCGGCTCGACGCCGAGATCTGGATGGCGCCCGCCAAGCAGGAACGCCGCTCCTCGACATGATTTTTTGCAGCTGCTCAGGCCATTGTGCATTGCACAAAATCTGACGCGGGGTTAGCTTCCGTTCAAGCGGGAATTGGGTTTGGGACATGCCGAGTGGCGAGCACCGATGCGGCATCGGTGGTGCTCTCATAGCCGAGGACCCAATGAAGCTTTCAACCCCCGACACATCCGGCGCGGCCAGTCTCGAGGCTATTGCGCGCGACGGCAGTCTGTTGCGACGCATCGCGGTGCGCATTCCCACCTATCTCAAGGACCTGCGCGAAAACCCCGCCTGGCTGCCGATGTTCGTGCTGGCGCGCACAATGCCTGGACGCCGCATGCATTGGCTGGGCGCAAAACGCGCCCGCCCGGTCGCCAATGCCGGGGATACGATGTTTGCCGGTGTCGAACGGGGAGCGGTCGTCGATGCGTTGCGCTCCGACGGGCTGTTCTCAGGCTTGGTCCTGCCGCCTGATATCCATGAAGAGATCGCCGACTTCGCCGGGCGCACGCCTTGCTTCGGCAATTTCGACCGCCGTCTCGAATTCATGCCGGGGGAACATGCCGAGGCCGAGAAACGCCTTGGCCGCTCGCTGCTCAGCGGGCATTTTTTCGAGCGCATCCTCGACTGCCCGGCGGCGCTTGCCATCCAGCGCGATCCGCTGCTTCTGGATATTGCCGCGCACTATCTCGGCGGCCAGGCAAAACTGATCACGACGCGCGTCTGGTGGAGTTTTCCAACCGGTGCCGCTTCGGATGCCGACAAGAACCTCGCCTCGCTCGGCAAGTATCATTTCGACCTCGATGATTGGCGCATGCTGAAATTCTTCTTCTACCTCAAGCCGGTCGACACCGACACCGGTCCGCATGTCTATGTCAGGGGCAGCCACAAGCGCCGCAGCCTCAAGCACCAGCTCACGCTTCTGGTTGGCCACCCCGCGCAACAGGTCCTGGATGTCTATGGCGAGCAGAGCCCGGTGACGCTGACCGGCGAGGCCGGTCTCGGTTTCGTCGAGGACCCTTTTGGCTTCCATATGGGCACCGTGCCGGCACGCACGCCGCGACTGATGATGGAAGTCGGCTTCGGCGTCTCGCCGCCGTCGCGCCGGCGGTTTCATGGCGAGCCGGTCATCCGCTGAGAGCGACGCTTGCCTCGGCTTTACGGAGCTGATTTGCCGCGCCGCAAATGCTCGTCCAGGCGCGGCATGATCTCGACGAAGTTGCACGGCATATGCCGGTAGTCGAGCTGTGCCTTCAGGATGCCGTCCCACGCGTCCTTGCAGGCGCCTGGCGAACCCGGCAGCACGAAGACGAAGGTGGCGTTGACGATGCCGCCGGTCGCCCGGCTCTGGATCGTCGAGGTGCCGATCTTGTCGTAGGAGATCCGGTGGAACACTTCCGAAAAGCCATCCATGCGCTTTTCGAAGATCGGCTCCAGCGCGTCCGGCGTCACGTCACGGCCGGTGAAACCGGTGCCGCCGGTGGTGATGACGACATCGATATTCTTGTCCCGCGACCACGCCAGAACCGTGTCGCGGATTTTTTCCCGATCGTCGGTGACGATATCGCGGGCCGCCAGCATATGGCCGGCCTCGGTGATGCGGTCGGCCAGCGTCTGGCCGGATTTGTCGTCGGCGAGGCTGCGCGTATCTGAAACGGTCAGCACCGCGATGCGCACGGGAATGAAGGAGCGGCTCTCGTCAATTCTGGCCATCCGATCCCTCCGATGCGATGCTGCGCGTCGCCGCGACGAACCAGTCGGGCTGGCGGCCGCGGATTTCGGCGGCGGCGCGCTTGGCGACATTGCCGGTCTCGAACAGGCCGAAGCAGGTGGCGCCGGACCCGGACATCCGTGAAAAACCCGATCCGGCCTTGTTCAGCCAGGAAAGCGCCCTGCCGATAGCCGGCTGCATCGCCAGCGCGGCGGGCTCGAGATCGTTGCGGGTGATCTCCAGCCAGTTGCGCAGGCTATGAAAATCGATGCTGCGCGGCAGCGGCGGCAAGGCCTCGTTGTCGCGCCGGGAAAGCGCCGCAAAGACGTCCGCCGTCGAGACCGGGGTGCCCGGATTGACCAGCACCAGGCCAAGCGCCGAAAAATCCGGCACCATCGACAGTTCATCTCCGATGCCGCGCGCGACCAGCGGCTTTGCCGCCAGGCACATCGGCACATCGGCGCCGAGCGAAATGCCGATCCGCGCCAGCTCTGCGCCGTCTATATCCAGGCCCCATGTCTCCACCAGCCCGCGCAGCACGGTCGCCGCGTCGCTCGAACCGCCGCCGACGCCGGAGGCGACCGGCAGGTTCTTTTCCAGCCGGATAGCGACCGGCGGTGTTCTCTCGTGCCCGACCGCCTGTCGCAGGGCATCGCGCGCCCTAGGCACCAGATTGCTGGCGTCGAGAGGAACGGCCGGGGCGTAGCGGCCGGACACGGTAAATTCATCGATGTCGGCGGGCGCGATTTCGATCCTGTCGCCAAACCGCGTGAACACCGCCAGGCTTTCGATCAGATGATAGCCGTCAGGGCGCCTGCCGGTGACATGCAGCGCAAGATTGATCTTGGCGTGCGCGTGCCAGCTACGCGACCCGATGTCGGTGTCCACAATGGTCTGCGAAATGGTGCTCAGTCCTTGGCCAGCCGGTACTCGCCGGTCTTCGGGTCCTTGACCAGCGTTCCGATCGCGCCGTTGGCCGTCTGCTTTTCGGTACGCCGCACCTTGGCGGTCACGCGTTCGGCTTCGCGGATGAAGGTGCGGTAGCCGAAATAGGCGGCGACGCCAACGACGGCGAAGAAAATGATCTGCGGCATACCAAAACTCCTCCCACGCTGGGCCGGCGAAGGTGGCCGGTCGGGTCGGTTAAACTCTCATGCTAGACGCTTTTGCCGGGTTTTCAAAGCTCGAAGCGAGACCACAATGCGCGCTCTTCCGCCGCATCGATCAGGCCGCTGGCGGCAGCGCCTGCGATATCGGGCGCTGAAAAGCCCTTGCTTGAGCCAAACAGGCCGAAGCGGCTGAGGAAACCGCGCGGTGTCGTGATCAGCCTGAGCTGGGTTTTCGCCCCGAAACGGGTCTTGAGCACCGTGCGCATGTCGCCGAGCGCATCGACCAGGCCGAGTTCAAGGCCCTTGATGCCGGTCCAGAACAGGCCGGTGAACAGGTCCGGGTCGTCTTTCAGTTTCGCGCCGCGCCGCTCCTTGACGAGGTCGATGAACGTGCCGTGCACCTCGAGCTGCAGCGCCTTCAGCCGCTCGACATCTTCCTTTTTCTCGGGCTTGAACGGGTCGAGCACCGCCTTGTTCTGGCCGGCGGTGTGGACGCGTCGCTCGATGCCGATCTTCTTCATCAGTTCCGGGAAGCCGAACGAAGCCGAGACCACGCCGATCGACCCGACGATGGAGGATGGGTCGGCGAAGATCTCATCACCGGCAACCGCGATCATGTAGCCACCCGACGCCGCCACGTCTTCGACGAAGACCAGCACCTTTCTGTTCTTTTCCGTGGCCAGGTCACGGATGCGCTTGAAGATCAGCCGCGACTGCACCGGCGAGCCGCCGGGCGAATTGATCGAGATGGCGACTGCCGGGGCGTCGTAGGAAAACGCCTTCTCAATGAGGCCAGCGGTGGAGGCCAGCGACAGGCTCGGCCGGAACTGGCCACCGCCTGCCATGATGGTGCCGTGCAGCCGGATGACCGGAATGGTGACGACGGTGGAGCGCCAGGATTTCGGCAGCAGGCGGTTGATAAGGCGTTTCACGAGGGCGCGGTCTCCGGTCGATAGGTTGCAGGCATGTAGGGATTTCCCGGCCAACGGCAATGTGGCCAGGCAGAATAGCTCAATCTCCGAACAGCGAGGCGAGGCCGTTGGTAATCATTTCGCTGCGCTCGTCAGGGCCGTTGCCTGATTGCGCGTGCAGCATCAGGGGCGGGCGGATGGCAAGCTTTCCCCGTGCCCCGAGCGCTGCCCGCACAACGATGCGGATTGCCGCGGCGTCTGGGCGAGGGTGGACGGCGAGCATTTCGGCATCGCCGAAGCGCCCTGCGATCGCATCGAGAATGGCGCCGAGCTGTTCGGGGCGGGCGATCACGGCAAGCCCGCCGCGCGGCCTGACCACCGCCGCCGCACTGCGGATCCAGCTCTCGAACACCCCGTCCTCCATGACATGGGCCTCTTTTCTGAGGCGATCGGGGGAGGCGCGGTCCCGGGGAGCGTTGAAGGGCGGGTTCATGATGACGAAGTCGAAATCATTGTCGGCGAGGCCGGCGGCCGCCCGCGCCCGGCCCGATACGGTGACATCGGCGACCAGCACGGAGGCGCGATCGCTCAGATGGGCATTGCCGGGATGGGCAAGGGTGGCTGCCGCGAAGGCCGCCATTTCCGGCGCGCGTTCGACAAGCACCGCCTCGGCGGCCGGGCAGCGCGACAGCACCGCCAGGCCGGCGGCCCCGGCACCGGCACCGAAATCGGCGAGACGACCGGCAAGGGAGGACGGCACGGATGCCGCCAGCATCATCGCATCCATGCCGGCGCGATGACCGCCTTGCTTGGGCTGCACCAGCCAGAATCGGCCGCGATGGAAAGCGTCGACCGTATGGGCCGGCGTGTCCGGGACAAGGGCGGCGGGCGCGGCGGACATTATCTTCCGCGGATTTCGTTGGCGATGCCGGCATCCCTGAGGATGCGCCGTGCCGCGTCGGCCTGGTCGGCGTCGACCATGACGCGCTTCTGCAAAAGACCGATCGACCCTTCGAGAATGCTCATATTCTGGTCGGCGACAAAGCAGGCAATGCCGGCGTCGCGCATCAGCGATTCGACAAAGGAAATGATCACGGCATCGTTGGTGCGGACTAGTTCTATCATCGTATGAAACTCGCAGTTTGCGCTATTGATGTAAACGGGCAGGGGATTCCGGGGCAGAGCCGTTCCCTTGGGGTCGTTGACATTCTGTCGCCGCCGCCGCGCCAATTCGCCACTTGCCGAGCCCATGTCCGCCGCCCTAGAGTCCATACAGGGACTAAGGGTGCCGTCGCACGCTCTATACCAAGACGGGAGTGATTGTCGTGGGTGTCGTTCTCAACATCGAAAACGGGAAGCGGGAGCCCGCCTCCATCAAGGATCTGATCGATCTGACTGCCGCCGATATGGGGCGCGTCAATGAATTGATCCTGTCCAAGGCCGGCTCCGACGTCGAGATGATCCCGGAGGTCGCCAACCATCTGATCTCGTCCGGCGGCAAACGGCTGCGGCCGATGCTGACGCTGGCCGCAGCCCAGATGTTCGGCTATGCCGGCGAGGGCCACGTCAAGCTCGCCACCTCCGTCGAATTCATGCACACCGCGACGCTTCTGCACGACGATGTCGTCGACGAGAGCGGCATGCGCCGCGGCAAGAAGACCGCCCGCATGATCTGGGGCAACCAGGCAAGCGTGCTGGTCGGCGACTTCCTGCTCGGCCAGGCTTTCCGCATGATGGTCGATGTCGGCTCGCTCGAAGCGCTCGATATCCTGTCGAGTGCGGCCTCGATCATCGCCGAGGGCGAGGTCATGCAGCTTGCCGCCGCCAAGAACCTCGAAACCACCGAGGACGAGCATTTCGCCGTCATCAAGGCCAAGACCGCCGCACTTTTTTCGGCTGCTGCCGAGGTCGGCCCGGTCATCGCCCAGGCGACGCGCAACGATCGCGCCGCGCTGCGCTCCTATGGCATGAATCTCGGCCTGGCCTTCCAGCTGATCGACGACGCGCTGGACTATGGCGGCACCAGCAAGGATCTGGGCAAGAATGTCGGCGACGATTTCCGCGAGGGCAAGGTGACGCTTCCGGTCATTCTCGCCTATCGGCGCGGCACCAAGGCCGAGCGCACCTTCTGGAAGCGCGCCATCGAGGACAATGTCGCCGATGACGCCGGCCTGGAAAAGGCGACCGGCCTGATGACCCGCCACGGCGCCATTGCCGACACGATCGGGCGTGCCCGCCATTTCGGCGAGATTGC
The DNA here is from genome assembly GCF_055811095.1 of Mesorhizobium sp. WSM4833. Taxonomy (NCBI): domain Bacteria; kingdom Pseudomonadati; phylum Pseudomonadota; class Alphaproteobacteria; order Hyphomicrobiales; family Phyllobacteriaceae; genus Mesorhizobium; species Mesorhizobium sp. WSM4833. Next base: position 27,516 of record NZ_JBVVQG010000017.1, on the reverse strand, counting down.
CCGCGACGCGCTGGCGCCGCTCGAAGCGACGCCGCAGAAATCGGCGCTGATCGACGTCATCGATTTCTGCATCAGCCGGGTCAACTAAAGGCTGGTCTTTCGCGACGCTACCTCTGGCCTGCGCTAAGACGAAGATTAGGAATTCGGTCCCGCCGTCTCGACAAGCCGCACCGCCGCAAATTATCTATAAAACATGGCAAAGGGCACAGACGACACCATCGCGGTGCGCATCAGCAAGGTTCTGGCGGACCGCATCATCTCGGGCGCGATCGAGCCGGGGGCCAGGCTTCGGCAGGATCATATCGCCGAGGAATTCCAAACTAGCCATGTTCCGGTGCGCGAGGCCTTCCGCCGCCTCGAGGCGCAAGGGCTGGCCATCGGCGAGCCGCGCCGCGGCGTGCGTGTCGCGTCTTTCGATCTGGGCGAGGTCAAGGAAGTCGCCGAAATGCGCGCCGCCCTTGAAGTGCTGGCGCTGCGTCACGCCGCGCCGCATCTGACATCGGCCATTCTCGATCTCGCCGAGGAGGCGACCAAGGCCGGCGACAAGTCCCGCGATGTCAGGTCCTGGGAGGAAGCCAACCGCGCCTTCCACCGCTTGATCCTGTCGCCATGCGGCATGCCGCGCCTGCTCGCCACCATCGACGACCTGCACGCGGCAAGCGCCCGTTTCCTGTTCGCGGCATGGCGTTCGGAGTGGGAGACGCGCACCGATCAGGACCATCGCGCGATCCTCACCGCCTTGCGGCAGGGAAACACCGAATCGGCGGCCGTCACACTGGGGCGGCACGTCCAATGGATTGGCCGCAAGCCGGTAAGGACGGCCTCAGGGACCACGCGCGAAGCCTTCGCCATCGTAGGCTAGACGGCCTCTGCCAAGCCAGGGCTTGCAATCTCCAGGGAAGTGTGGATTCGATAATAGATCGAAAACAGAAATTATCTATAATTTGCAATCGATCGAAGGAATCCAAATGACAGACGTCGCATTCTCGTCCAGCAAGCCGTCGTTCAGCCCGCTCCGGCTCCAGGATCGTTCCCTTGCCTGGCAGGTCGGAGCCGTCGTGCTCGGCACCCTGTTCCTGGCGCTGTCGTCCTACATCGAAGTGCCGATGGTGCCGGTCCCGGTGACTATGCAGACCTTCGCGGTGACACTGATCGGCGCGCTCTATGGCTGGCGGCTTGGCGCGCTCACCATCGCCGCCTGGCTGGTCGAGGGTGCGGTCGGCTTTCCCGTTCTGTCCGGAGGGGCAGCGGGTGCGGCGCATTTCGTCGGGCCGACGGCTGGCTATCTCTTCGCCTTCCCGCTTGTCGGCGCCCTCGTCGGCTGGCTGGCCGAACGCGGCTGGAACGGCAAAAGGGTGATGCTTGCCTTCGTCGCCATGCTGCTTGGCAACCTTGCCTGCCTTGTGCTGGGCACAGCATGGCTTGCCGTCATGATTGGAGCCGAACAGGCCGTTACCTTCGGCTTCCTGCCGTTCATCGTCGGCGGCTTGCTCAAGTCGGCGCTGGGTGCCGCGACCCTCATGGCCCTTCCCGGCGGCAAGGCCAAGCTGGTCAATCCGTGACGATCAGGCTGCGCGCCCATCACCTCCTTTGCCTGCTCACCTATGTGGGCAAAGGATACAGCCCCGCCTTCACCGCCAATTATGATCGCGTCGCGGAGCGCCTGAGCCGGGGCGAGGACATCCTCCTCGTTTCCGGCCCGGACGATGTCTGCGCCCCGTTGCTTGATGAGCTGGAACCGCACTGCCTCAACGAGAGTGTCGTCGAGCGGGACCGGCTCGCCACGCAGGATGTGGGCGAGTTGCTGGCGCGGCCAATCCGCGTCGGCGCCCGTCTTGATCTCGATGCTGCGATGCTGGGCCGGATGCGGCAGGCCTTTTCGGCTGGCCGTGTACGCAAGGCCTGCGGCGGCTGCGAATGGAACGAACTGTGCAGCACGATAGCGGCCGGCGGCTACGGCGACACGCTGGTGCAACGGTCTGCCTCGCCAGGCGAGGGCTGATATTGGCCCGAGCCTTAGCGGTCGAAGCGGAGCCTCAGCGTCGAATCTGTGATATATTCGGCGCCGCGTAGGGCCATGGCCGAAATCCCAAGAGCGGAAACTGGTGCCTGTCGCCATGATTTGTTAATCGGGTGCCCGGATTGTGAATTCGAGGCGGATTGAAGCGCGACCCCAAAAAGGCCATGCTTTGCCTGGAAAGATCGAGTCTACGCCGATCCCGCTGACGCGGAGATGGCGCCTGGCTGAAAGGGATACGATGCGGCAAGGACGTGCGCGCTGGCTGACAAGGCTGGCAATTGTGACAGGCATGGCGATCTCGGCTTTGCCGGCCTATGCCAAGCAAACCACCGAACCGGTCAAGATCACGTCGTTTTCGGGCGCCTATCTGGCAGCCCGGATCGCCGAAGGCGATAACGACCTCGACAGCGCCATCGCCTACTACAAGCAAGCATTGGCCTTCGACCCGAGCGACACCGGCCTGCAGCAGAGCCTGATGCTGTCGCTGATCGCGCAAGGGCGCTTCGACGAATCCCTGGTCTATGCCGACAAGCTCAAGGAAGTGCCTGACGTCGAGCGTTTCTCTCGGCTGGCGCTCGCCGTCGATTCTTTCCACAAGAAGGATTTCACCAAGGCGCAGTACTGGCTCAAGCTGTCGCTGGAATCCGATCTCGACCGGCTGATCTCCGGGGTGATGTCCGGCTGGGCGCAGCAAGGCGCCGGCGAGCCTGCCGATGCGATGGCGTCAATCGACAAGCTGCAGGGGCCGGATTGGTTCGGCCTGTTCAAGTCGTTCCACCGCGCCCTGATCGCTGATGCATCCGGCATGCCCGAAAAGGCCGAGGCGATCTACGCCGCGACCATGCAGGATACCGCCGCCGGTGGTGCCGCTCCCGAAACCTGGATGCGCAATGCCCAGGCCTACGCCTCGTTCCTGGCCCGCAAGGGCGACAAGACCAAGGCGCTGTCGGTGCTCGACCAGGCCGAGGCGTTTTCGCCTGGCAAGCTGGAAATCGTCGCCTTGCGCGACCGAATTGCAAAAGGCGACAAGATTGCGCCCCTGGTGGCCGGCTCATCCGATGGCGCCTCCGAAATCCTGCTCGACCTCGCCACCGCGCTCAACCGTGGCGGCGGCGAGCCGTTCGTGCGCCTCTATCTGCAATATGCGCTTGCTTTGAAGCCTGATAGCGACGCTGCCCTTGTGCAACTCGCTGCCGTGTCCGAGCAATTGAAGGACGGCGAAGGCGCCATCGCGCTCTATCGCCGGATTCCCGCCGGTTCGCCGCTGAAGGAGCTTTCGGACCTGCAACTCGGCCTCAACCTTGCCGATCTCGACCGTCACGAAGAAGCGATCACTCATCTGAAGGCTTTCGTCGACGCCCATCCCAATGACATGCGCGCCTATCTGGCGCTCGGTGGCGTCTATTCCTCGAAGGAGGATTTCCGTTCGGCCGCCACACTCTACGACAAGGCTGTCGAGGCGCTGAAGACGCCGACCGCAGCCAACTGGAACATCTTCTACCAGCGCGGCATCGCCTATGAGCGCCTGAAGGAATGGCCCAAGGCCGAGCCGAACTTCCGCAAGGCGCTGGAACTGTTCCCCGACCAGCCGCAGGTGCTGAATTATCTCGGCTATTCCTGGGTCGACATGAACATGAATCTCAAGGAAGGGCTGGCGATGATTCAGAAGGCCGTCGACCTCAGGCCGAGCGACGGTTACATCGTCGATTCGCTGGGTTGGGCCTATTTCCGCCTCGGCAGGTTCGATGACGCGGTGCGCGAAATGGAACGCGCCGTGTCGCTGAAGCCGGAAGATCCGGTTCTCAACGACCACCTGGGCGATGCGTACTGGCGCGTCGGCCGCAAGCTGGAAGCCACCTTCCAGTGGAACCAGGCTCGCGACCTGAAGCCGGATCCCGATGTGCTGGCCAACTTGCAGCAGAAGCTGATGAAGGGCCTGCCGCCGATCGAATCCAACACGGCGCAGGAGACCCCGAAGGTCAAGCCGGAGCCGGTGCCCGCCCCGAAGGGATGAAGTCAGCCATTTGAATTCAACGCAAACGGGGCTCTTTTCAGGGTCCCGTTTTCGTTTGAACCGCGTATCCGGCTGGCTGCCTCAGAAGAGCTTGCGATAGACGACAAAGCCGGAGTGTTCGGCGACCTTGTCGTAAAGCTTCATTGCCGTGTGATTGGTCTCATTGCGTCAGCCAGTATACCCGGCCTGAGCCGGCCGCCCGGGCACGCTCGTAGACGCCCTCGATCAGTGCCCGTCCGATGCCTTTGCCACGCGATGCCTGCGTGGTGAAAAGGTCCTGCAGATAGCAATTGGGCGCGATCGCCGTTGTGCTGCGATGGAAGAGATAATGCACGAGGCCGAAAAGCCGTCCCTCGCTTTCGGCCACCAGCGCGTGGACCGGCTCATAGGCATCGAAGAAACGCGACCATGTCATCTGGGTAATCTCACCCGGCAGGGCCGTTTCGCCCGAGCGGCCATAAAATGCATTGTAGCCGTCCCACAGCGGCAGCCATTGCTCGAAATCCTGTCGCGCAACGGGGCGGATGACGATCGGGCTGGGCATGGCTGAAACCTGTTGTCGTTGCTGCACAGGCGAACAGAGCGCAGGCCCGAGCGATGAGCAATGGGCCAGCCCCTGCAAAGCTTTCAACATTGTCCATAATGTCGGCGCGACCGCATCGTCGTGCTTTGCTTGACGCTTCGCCGCCGTGTCTCTAGGACGTGCCGGCAAGCTAGCCTGTGCTGTCGAGGCCACCCGTGACAATTGAAATCCCCGCCCATATGCATCCCAGCCGCTCGTTCCAGGGGCTGATCCTGACCTTGCACAACTATTGGGCGGCCTACGGCTGCGTCATCCTGCAACCCTACGACATGGAAGTCGGCGCCGGCACTTTTCATCCGGCAACGACGCTGCGCGCGCTCGGCCCGAAACGCTGGAACGCTGCCTATGTCCAGCCCTCGCGCCGCCCCAAGGACGGGCGTTATGGCGAGAACCCGAACCGGCTGCAGCATTATTACCAGTACCAGGTGATCCTGAAGCCGAACCCGCCCAACTTGCAGGAGCTCTATCTCGGCTCGCTGGCGGCGATCGGCGTCGATCCGCTGCTGCACGACATCCGCTTCGTCGAGGATGATTGGGAAAGCCCGACGCTGGGCGCCTGGGGTCTCGGCTGGGAATGCTGGTGCGACGGCATGGAAGTCTCGCAGTTCACCTATTTCCAGCAGGTCTGCGGCATCGAATGCGCACCGGTGGCCGGCGAACTCACCTACGGGCTGGAGCGGCTGGCCATGTATGTGCAGGGCGTCGACAATGTCTACGACCTCAACTTCAACGGCCGGGAAGGCGCCGACAAGGTCACCTATGGCGATGTCTTCCTGCAGGCCGAGCAGGAATATTCGCGCCACAATTTCGAACACGCCAACACGGCGATGCTTCTGCGCCACTTCGAGGACGCCGAGACCGAATGCAAGGCGCTGCTCGATGCCGGCGCGCCGGCATCGAACGACAATCTGCCGATGCACCGCATGGTTTTCCCGGCCTATGATCAGTGCATCAAGGCCAGCCATGTCTTCAACCTGCTTGACGCGCGCGGCGTGATTTCGGTCACCGAACGACAGAGCTACATCCTGCGGGTGCGCAATCTGGCGAAGGCCTGCGGTGAGGCGTTTTTGAAGACGCAGGCGGGTGGCCTGGCGGCCTGAGTCTCAGGCCCGCTTCGTCATCTCGAAGGAAACTTTGATCGGCAATATGTTCTGGCTGCTGGCACCGTCGATTGTGCGCAATGCCTGTCGAACGCCCGGCATCGAGAAGGCACCGTGAGCCTGCGCGGTCAAGCAGGCGCCGAGTGCGAGGATCTGCAGAAGTCTGGATGCCGTTTTCATGGTCGTTGAGCCAAATGTTCCCTGCCTGAGCGTGGGTCGCTTCAGCGCTGCGTTCGGTTCATGGAAATCTTTGATCCAAGGACGGGTGGCGCGGTCTCGTCTCGACAGGATGGCCAAAATTTCTGGAAACGGGTGCAAATCGGCGATCCCCGTGCGGAAAGGGTGACAGCGGCCAGCCGAGTTGCTATGCCCCCGCCCGGACCATTTTGCCGCGTGAGCCCCATCCATGCCTGACCTGCTTCTAGAACTCCGCTCGGAAGAGATTCCCGCCCGCATGCAGCGCAAGGCGGCTGGCGATCTCAGGAAGATGCTGACCGACAGCCTGGTCGAGGCGGGGCTGACCTATGAGGCCGCGCGCGAGTACTGGACGCCGCGGCGGCTGACCCTCGACATCAGGGGTCTCACCGCGCGCTCGAAGGATATAAACGAAGAGATCAAGGGGCCTTCGACATCGGCGCCCGAACAGGCGGTCCAGGGCTTCCTGCGCAAGGCCGGACTTTCCTCGATCGCCGAGGCGCATGTCCATTCCGATCCGAAGAAGGGCGATTTTTATGTCGCCCACATTTCGAAGCCGGGCAGGGCGGCCGAACAGATCATCGCGGACCTGGTGCCTGATATCATCCGCAATTTCCCGTGGCCGAAATCGATGCGCTGGGGGCCGGCCTCGGCCAAGCCCGGTTCATTGCGCTGGGTGCGCCCGCTGCAATCGATCCTGTGCACCTTCGGCCCGGAGACCGAGGAGCCTGTCGTGATCGATTTCGAGATCGACGGCATCCGCTCCGGCAACATCACCTATGGCCACCGTTTTCATGCGCCTGATGCGATCATGGTGCGCCGCTTCGACGACTATGTTTCCAAACTGGAAGCGGCCAAGGTCGTGCTCGATGCCGATCGTCGCAAGGAGATCATCCTTGCCGATGCCCGCAATCTCGCCTTCGCCAACGGGCTCGACCTGGTCGAGGACGAAGGGCTGCTGGAGGAGGTGTCCGGGCTGGTCGAATGGCCTGTCGTGCTGATGGGCGAGTTCGAGGAGGCATTCCTCGCCATTCCAGCCGAAGTGATCCGACTGACCATCCGCGCCAACCAGAAGTGCTTTGTGACACGGCCGCAGGGTGTCGACGACGCGCTTTCCAACCGCTTCATCCTCACCGCCAACATCGAAGCCAGGGATGGCGGCAAGGAGATCGCCCACGGCAACGGCAAGGTGGTGCGCGCCCGTCTGTCCGACGCGCTTTATTTCTGGACGACCGACCAGGGCGATTTGCCTGACCTGGCTGAGCTCGAGGCATCGGCGGAAAAATTCGGGCTTGATCTCAAGAAGCCGCTCGACCAGCGCATGGCCCGCCTCGACCATCTCGGCGTGACTTTCCACGCCAAGCTCGGCACGCAGGGCGAACGGGTGGAGCGGATCAAGCGATTGGCGGAAGAACTGGCTCCGATCGTCGGCGCCGATCCCGCACTCGCGCGCCGCGCTGCCGTCTTGGCCAAGGCAGATCTCACCACTGAAGTCGTCGGCGAGTTCCCGGAACTGCAAGGCGCCATGGGCCGCAAATATGCGCTGCTTCAGGGCGAGCACGCATCGGTCGCCGCTGCAGCGGAGGAACACTACAAGCCGCAAGGCCCGTCCGATCGCGTATCGAGCGATCCGGTTTCGATCACAGTGGCGCTTGCCGATAAGCTCGATACGCTGGTCGGTTTCTGGGCAATCGACGAAAAGCCGACTGGGTCGAAGGATCCCTATGCGCTGCGTAGAGCGGCGCTGGGTGTGGTTAGAATATTGGTCGAGAATGATATTCGACTGGCGCTGGCAGCCATCGTCGGGAAAGCGTCTGACCTTCTGTCCTTCTTCCACGACCGCCTGAAAGTCTACCTCCGCGATCAGGGCGCCCGGCACGATCTCATCGATGCCGTCATCACGCCGCAGTCCGACGACCTCTTGCAGATCGTCCGCCGCGTCGAGGCGCTCGGCGCCTTCCTCGACACCGAGGACGGCAAGAACCTGCTCGCCGGCACCAAGCGCGCGGCCAACATTCTGGCTGCCGAGGAGAAAAAGAAAACGGCGGTCGCCGAAACCGTTGAGCCGGCGCTGTTTCGCGCGGATACCGAGAAATCGCTGTTTGCGGCGGTGAACCAGGCTGAGAAGCAAGCCGGCGAAGCGATTCAAAACGATGATTTTTCCGGCGCCTTGCTGGCGCTTAGCGTGTTGCGCGAGCCGGTTGATTCATTCTTTGAGCATGTTCTTGTAAACGATGAGGATCAGGCGGTGCGTGCCAACCGCCTGGCGCTGCTCGCCCGCATCCGCACGGCCACCGGTCAGGTCGCGGATTTCTCCAGGATCGCAGGTTAAGGCGAAGAAAATATTCTCTGCTACCGGCCGTTCGAGCCGGCTTACAGTCATATGGCGATGATCTCTCCGTGGCAAAAGGGACATGTTCCCCAACCCCACGGAGGCTTCCATGAATTCCGATCACGAAATCGAAGTGACAGAAGAAACTCCCGCCGAGGCGCTTGAATCCGCTTCCGAAACCATTCTCGATCATGCCGCCGCCGCAGCGATCGAAGCCGCTGACCTGTCTGATGACGACGAAGACGGCGACGATGAAGAAGGCGAAGAGTCCACTGAAGCTGCCACGCTCTCGGATGACGACGAAGATGAAGACGAGGACGAAGACGACGCCGAGGACAGCGTGAAGGCTGAAGGCGACGAGTCCGAAGACGACGACGACAAGGAAGAAGCGGCCTGATTTTTTCAGCCGCCGAGTCTATCGATGGCAAGGCGGCGCCGAGGCGCCGCCTTTCCTATCAGCCGTCCCCGAAGCCGACTGTCAGCCGCCCCGGCGACGGCCCGTCAGTTCTCGAGAATGCTGACGCGCACGCTGTTTTCGTAGACGTCGACCTGGATCAGCGGTTCGCCATTGACGATGGCGCGCTTGGTCGAGGAACTCATCGCGCCGCCGCGTTCCAGCATGCGCTGCAGGTCGGCGCGCTGGTCGTTGGTCCTGAACCAGCCATCAGCCTCGTCGTCGCTGTCACGGCGGTGGAATTTATGCCAGTTGGCGCGGTCCTGCCGTACCATCTGCGCGGCATTGTCCAGCGCATAGCCGTCACTCGCCTGATGGTCGCGATCGGAAATGCGCGCGACATAGGATCCCAGCATGTCGTCGGCATGAGCCGCGACGACGCCAAGCAGTGACGCCAGCAATAGGCCTGCTCCGGTTACGATTCCAGATTTTCTCATGGACCCCCCTTTACCCTTAGTGATGAAATCCCGTCTGCCAGAAATGCCTGGAACGGGGTTTGCCTGGCAATGGTGCGCCGGGCGCCAGATCGCCGTCAAGTCACGCCACCGATGTCGGCTGTCTTTGAGCCGGGGCTACTTGGTGTAGCCGTTGGGAGGCATGCGCTGCCCTGCTGCCGGGGCCGGAGCGCTCGGCGGGGCGGGTTTGTTCTCGGCGTTCCCGGAGGGGGCAGCGGAAGCGGTGGCCGTTGCCGGCGCGGTGCCAGCGGCCGGCGCGGCACCGGTCGCTGGTGCAGAGGTTGGCGCGGGTGCCGGGAAATCGGGACCGGTAACGCCGCCACGAATGACCATCGGGCCTGCCTGGAAGCCGTGTCCGGTCGCGGGCTTGTCCGGGATCGCCGCTACCTTTTCATCGGTGACGTCGGGCGGCGCTTCCCCTATTGCCATCACCGACCGCGCATCGCTGGTGTTGACCGCATCGGCGGTTCCAGGCTGGTTAGGAGCGCCGATCCTGACGATCGATGGTGTGGAGGATGGCGCGCCTGGAAAAACCAGGGATGACGCCTGGGCTTCGCCGGCCGCAACAGCAAGAATGATACCCAGCAGGATACGCGCAGACACTGATGTCGCTCCCCTTTGCCCAGAAGCTGTTCGATAGCAGGCCGGAATTGATGCCGGCTTTCGTGGAAACATAGCATTTTAGAGATTGATAAATCGCCAATGCTCCTGCTCGCCAACAAACGGTTACCCAACAGCCGACTTGCCCGATGGCCGCCATCGTACTACGCACCCCGCATCTGGGAGGTGACGAGAGTGGCTGAAATACTTGGCTCGGGCGAGGCGCTGGAGCGGGCGCTGGCGCTGCTCAGGGAGGGCGATGTCGTCGCCATCCCGACGGAAACCGTCTACGGGCTGGCCGGCGACGCGACCAACGGCATCGGCGTCGCGCGCATCTTCGAAGCCAAGGGGCGGCCGCGCTTCAACCCGCTGATCGCCCATGTCGCCGACATGGCGATGGCCGAGCGCCTCGCGCTGTTCGATCCGCTGTCGAAGAAACTCGCGCGCGCGTTCTGGCCCGGTCCGCTGACGCTGGTGCTGCCGCAACGGCCCGGCAACGGCATCCATCCGTTGGTCACCGCCGGGCTCGATACAATCGCCTTGCGCATGCCGAGGGGCTTTGGCGGCGATCTGATCGCCAGGCTCGGCCGCCCGCTTGCAGCGCCCAGCGCCAATTCATCCGGCAGGATCAGCGCAACGACCGCGCAAGCGGTGGCAGCCGATCTCGGTGCGCGGATAAAGCTGGTGGTCGATGGCGGCGCGACCCCGGTCGGGCTGGAATCGACGATTCTCAAGGCCGAGGGGGAAAGAATGCGGCTGCTGAGGCCCGGCGGCATCGCCGCCGAGGAGATCGAGGCGGCCATCGGCATGGAACTGTTGCGCGGCGGCACCGCCAGTATCGAGGCGCCGGGCATGCTTGCCTCGCATTATGCGCCAGGTGCCGCGATGCGGCTCAATGCCGGCACGGTCGGCGAGGGCGAGGCTTTGCTCGGCTTCGGCAGCCAACGGGCGGACGGCTGGCGCCGCGCCGAAGCCTTCCTCAATTTGTCCGAAACCGGGGACCTGCGCGAAGCGGCGAGCAATCTGTTCGCCTGTATGCAGGCACTCGACCGCAGCGGCGCGCGCACCATCGCCGTCGAGCCTATTCCCTGCGACGGGCTCGGCGAAGCGATCAACGATCGGCTGTCGCGTGCAGCCGCCCCTCGTGACATCACGCAACCCGCAACATAGTTTCCCCCATGATCGAAATCACAAAGACACTCGATCCCGCCCTCATCGATCGCTTCGCTGCGATCGTCGGCGACAGATATGCGCTGCGTGATCAGCAGGACATCGCGCCCTACCTCATTGAGCGACGTGGGCTCTGGCACGGCGCGACGTCGCTGGTGCTGCGGCCGGGCAGCGTCGACGAGGTCAGCCGGATCATGCGGCTGGCGACCGAGACGGGAACGCCGATCGTGCCGCAAAGCGGCAACACCGGGCTGGTCGGCGCGCAGGTGCCGGACAGGTCCGGGCGCGAAATTGTCCTGTCGCTGTCGCGGCTCAACCGCATCCGCGAAATCGATGTCCTGTCCAACACCGTGACGGTCGAGGCCGGCGTCATCCTGCAGACGCTGCAGGAGGCAGCCGACGCCGCCGACCGGCTGTTCCCGCTGTCGCTGGCCGCGCAAGGCTCCTGCCAGATCGGCGGCAATCTTTCCTCCAATGCCGGCGGCACCGGCGTGCTTGCCTATGGCAATGCGCGTGAACTCTGCCTCGGTGTCGAGGTGGTGCTGCCGACCGGCGAGGTGTTCGACGACCTGCGCAAGCTGAAGAAGGACAACACCGGCTACGATCTGAAAAACCTGTTCGTCGGCGCCGAAGGCACGCTCGGCGTCATCACCGCCGCCGTGCTGAAACTGTTCCCGAAGCCGAAGGGGCGCGAAGTCGCCTTCGTCGGCCTGTCGTCGCCCGAGGCGGCACTTTCGCTGTTCAGCCTGGCCATGGACCGTGCCGGGGCAGCACTCACCGCTTTCGAACTGATCGGCAGGCGGCCATATGATTTCACGCTGGCGCATGCCCAGGGTGTGGTGCGGCCGCTGATCGAAGACTGGCCGTGGTACGTGCTGATGCAGATTTCATCAGGCCGTTCGTCGGAGGATTCGAGAGCGTTGATCGAGGATGTGCTCTCGGCTGGCCTCGAACAGGAATTCGTCGGCGACGCCGTCATTGCCGCGAGTCTCGCACAGGGCGATGCCTTCTGGAATTTCCGTGAGTTGCTGCCCGAGGCGCAGAAACCGGAGGGCGCCTCGATCAAGCACGACATTTCGGTGCCTATTGCCTCGATCCCGCGTTTCATCGAAGAAGCCGCCGGCGCGGTGGCGTCGGTGAGCGCCGGCGCGCGCGTGGTCTGCTTCGGCCATATGGGCGACGGCAATCTCCACTACAACATTTCGCGGCCCGTCGACGGCGACGATGAGGCGTTCCTCGCTCTCTATCACCCCATGAACAAGGCGGTGCACGATGTGGTGCGCAGCCTGCACGGTTCGATCTCGGCCGAGCATGGCATCGGCCAGTTGAAGCGCGACGAACTGATCGCCACCGCGCCGCCGATGGCGATCGATCTGATGCGAAGGGTGAAGGCCGCTTTCGACCCGGCCGGCATCATGAATCCGGGTAAGGTTATCTGATCCTTTCGACATCTTGTGGCTGGTGGGATTCCGATAACCATCCCTGAGATCAGCAAAATTTAACCGACTTTCTTAAGCGGGGCGGTAAGGAGCCCGCGCTACTGTCTCCATACAAACGAGGCTGGAAAAACCGGCCCGGAGAGAACCGGACACCGGCTCTCAGGAGACAGACAGGAAGGCCACTCTATGAACACCGGACTGAAGCCAGTCTGGGCGGGACGCAACATGCGTCTCGACCCATTCCGCCTGCCGCAAGTGGTGAGCTACGCGACTCGCGACGACTACGGCGATGTAACCTTCACCATCGACCAGCGCGGCGCCGTGATCCGCCGCTTGCTCGAGATGAGCGGCCTGCCCGCGATCATCGTTCTGCCTTCCAATGCGTTCCGCGGCGTTGCCGCCCGCGCCATGGAGGATCCGGACGGCAATGTCACGGTGACCCTGGAACTCCTGCACAACGACCCGATGCTGTCGGTGCCGCTGCTGGTGGCCGACGATCTCGACGATGTCGCAGCCGACTGGCGCGCCTGGGCCGACGCTTACCGCCTGCCGATGCTGCTCATCGAATCGGACGGCGTTGCCCGCACCCTGGAAGAATCGCTCGGCGCCGCCATCAAGACGCTGCCGCCGCAGGATCGGCGCAAGGGGCGGATTTCGAACACGCGCCGCCCGCGTTTCCTCGCCCGCCGCAGGGCCGGCGACCTCGGCCTCAGGCTGGTCGTCGACGGCCAGGAGATTATTTCGCGGGAGTAGGAAGGTTCTTCCTTCTCCCCCTGTGGGAGAAGGTGGCCGAGCGAAGCTCGGTCGGATGAGGGGTGTTCCAGCTTGGCAATGCCGGCGTTCCGTCACGCACCCCTCAACCGTCTTGGCGCTGCGCGCCAATCCACCTTCTCCCACAAGGGGAGAAGGAAGAAGCGCCGCTAAACCAGCGGCTTCAGAGCCACCCACACAGCGCCGCCGATCAGGCCGAGGAAGATCAGCCAGCCGACCTGGTTGTTCGACCTGAACAGGCGCAGGCATTGGTCCGGATTGTCGATGTCCAACACGGCGATCTGCCGCGCCATATGGGCGCCGGCGGCGATCAGCCCGGCCAGCGCCACCACCGGCGCCTGCGCCGACGCGAAGGCGATGGCGAAGCAGATCAGCGCGCCGCCATAAAGTCCGGCCAGCCAGGCCTTGGTGTTGTCGCCGAACAGGCGTGCCGTCGAGCGCACGCCGACAATGGCGTCATCTTCCTTGTCCTGGTGCGCGTAGATCGTGTCGTAGCCGATCACCCACAGGATCGAGCCGATATAGAGCATGACAGCAGGCCCATCGAGATCGCCGAACTCGACCGCCCATCCCATCAGCGCGCCCCAGGAAAAAGCAAGGCCGAGCACAAGTTGGGGCCAGTTGGTTATCCGCTTCATGAACGGGTAAATGGCTATGACCGCCAGTGAGCAGATGCCGAGCAGGACGGCAAAGCTGTTGAACTGGATGAGCACGACGAGGCCGACCAGGGCCTGCAGGACGAGAAACAGCCATGCCCGCCGGCGCGTCGCCTTGCCTGACGGCAGCGGTCGCGAGCGCGTGCGCTCCACCTGGCTGTCGATGTCCTCGTCGACGAGGTCGTTGTAGGTGCAGCCGGCGCCGCGCATGGCGATGGCCCCGACCAGGAAAAGCACGAGATACAAAGGCGCTGGCAGCAGCGAGAGCAGCGGGTCGCCCGGACGCGGATAGGCGCTCGCCGCCAAGGCCGCCGACCACCAGCACGGCCACAGCAGCAGTTGCCAGCCTATCGGCCTGTCCCACCGCGCAAGCTGCGCATAGGGCCATATCGAGCGCGGCAGCACGCGGTAGACCCAATGGCCGTTCGGCGCATCGGCGACACGGCCCTGGGCCGCTTTCGACTGGATGGTTTCCATGCCCATGGAGTGGCAGCAGCGGCGGAAACCGTCAAGCGGCAAGCGGAGACGCGGCGCCCGTCAGCCTTTCACGAGGCAAAGATGTCGCGGGTGGCGAACCAGTCCTTGGCCACCTCGACGAAGGCCAGCGCTGCATTCGACACACGCTGATGCGTGTCATAGGTAAGCAGGATCCGCTGCATGGGCAGCGGATCCGACAGCGGCTTGCAGATGAGCGGCAGCCCGTCATAGCTGCGGTCGCCATGCGGGCGGGTGTAGCTGACCGCAACGCCGAAGCCGTTGGCGACCATGCTCCGTTGCAGTTCGAACGAGCTTGTCGTCATGTCGGCCACAGGCGAAAGGCCGCGGCTGCGGAACAGGTCGAGCATATGCTGCCAGCTGTGCGGCTGGTCGGTGGTGATCAGCGGATAGGCGGCCAGATCGGCAAGGCTGACCGACGGGCGATCCGCCAGGGCATGGCCTGCCGGCAACAGCGCGTGCGGGCGAAGTTCACGCAGCAGGATGCGGGCGAAATGCGTCGGCAGGCTGAGATCATAGGTCAGGCCGAGATCGATGGCCGCGTCACCCAGCCGTCGACCCAGCGTCTCGAACGTCTCGTCGCGAACGACGATCTTGACGGCCGGATAGCGTTCGGAGAAGGCGCGGATCAAAGCCGGCGCGAAGAAAGGCGCCAGATCCTCGAAGCATCCCAGCACCAACTCGCCGCTGACAGCCGATTTGCTTGAACCCAGGCCGATGAGTTCCTCCGTTTCGGTGAGAACCTGCCTTGCCTTGGCCACGACGGCGCGGCCGAACGATGTCGGCGACACGCCGCTTCCCCGCTGGCGGACGAACAGTTTCTGGCCGAAATTCTTTTCGACCGCGTCAATGGCCACCGAGATCGAAGGCTGAGAGACGTTCAGCATCTTTGCCGCGCCGGTGACGCTGCCGTGACGCGCCACGGCAACCAGATAGCGCAGCTGCGTGAGAGTCACACTCATAGGGGCACTCTATATGTCAGATCGAAAGTTATTATTTTACCGAATGACTAACTGTTGCGATAGTGGCTTTATTCCAAGAGGAGAACGCCATGGCTTCCCGGACTGCCACCCTCGACGCCACCAGGATCGGCGCGTCCACGATTGCCGATTATCAGCGTGACGGCGCTGTTTGCATTCGCGGCGCCTTCAAGGGCTGGGTCGACACGATTGCCGCCGGCATCGAACGCAACATGCAGAACCGCAGCGCCACCGCATCCGACATAGCCAACGGTCGCGGTAGTTTCTTCGATGACTACTGCAACTGGGAGCGCATCCCCGAATTCGTCAGCCTGGTACGGGACTCACCCGCCGCCGAACTGGCGGCGGCGGTGATGCAGTCGCGCACCGCGCAGTTCTTCCATGATCATGTGCTGGTGAAGGAACCCGGCACGCAGAAGCCGACGCCCTGGCATCAGGACATCCCCTACTATTTCGTCGATGGCCAACAGACGGTGAGCTTCTGGATACCCATCGACCCGGTGAAAGAGGCGACGCTGCGGCTGATCGCCGGCTCGCACAAATGGGACAAGATGATCCTGCCGGTGCGCTGGCTCGACGATAGCAATTTCTATGCCGGCGAGGGCGACTATCTGCCGGTGCCCGATCCCGACAAGGACCCTTCGATGAAGGTGCTCGAATGGGAAATGGAGCCGGGCGACGCCATCCTGTTCGACTTCAGGACCGCGCATGGCGCGCGTGGCAATATGACCGCGGCGCGGCGCCGGGCGCTGTCGCTGCGCTGGGTCGGTGACGATGCGCGCTATGTCGAGCGGCCGGGCCATACCTCGCCGCCCTATCACGGCCATGGCATGCAGCCGGGGCAGAGATTGCGCGAGGACTGGTTTCCGGTGGTTTTCTCCGCCTAGCGAATCGCCAGAAAATTGGCGGCGGGGATAACGTTCCCGTGCGCAATTGCGATCTAAACACCCTGATGCCTTGACCCGTCGCCCGGAGAGCAATAGCGGGTCTCCAAGAGACTGTTTCGAAATTCGCTCTGGCGAGTCATATGGTGGTGGTTTCGAGAACCGTAGCGGAGCGGACATTTGGTCCGTGAGCTCAGTTCTACTGCACGCAGTAGAACGGGAAGCGCAGAAAACGCCATCAGATGGCCGCCAGAGCAGAATTTCGGCATCAAGAGGTGGCCATGAACGTTCTTCTTCTGGGCTCCGGCGGCCGCGAACATGCGCTCGCCTGGAAGATCGCCGCGTCGCCGCTGCTGACGAAGCTTTATGCCGCCCCCGGCAATCCGGGCATTGGCGGCGAGGCCGAACTGGTCAAGCTCGACATCGCCGATCACGCCGCGGTCACCGCATTCTGCCGGGAGAAAAAAATCGACCTCGTCGTGGTCGGTCCGGAAGGCCCGCTGGTCGCCGGTATTGCCGACGATCTGCGCGCCGAAAATATCCGCGTCTTCGGTCCCTCCAAGGCAGCGGCACAGCTGGAAGGCTCGAAAGGTTTCACCAAGGACCTCTGCGCCCGCTACAACATCCCGACCGCCGCCTATGGCCGTTTCAGTGACCTGGCCTCGGCCAGGGCCTATGTCGAAAAGACCGGGGCGCCGATCGTCATCAAGGCCGACGGGCTCGCTGCCGGCAAGGGCGTCACCGTCGCCATGACGCTCAGTGAAGCACAGGCAGCACTCGATGCCTGCTTCGATGGTTCCTTCGGCGCCGCCGGCGCGGAAGTTGTGGTCGAGGAATTCATGACCGGCGAGGAGGCGAGCTTCTTCTGCCTCTGCGACGGTACCACCGCACTGCCCTTCGGCACCGCGCAGGATCACAAGCGCGTCGGCGACGGCGACACCGGTCCGAACACTGGCGGCATGGGGGCCTATTCGCCGGCACCGGTGATGACGCCGGAACTGGTCGAGCGCACCATGCGTGAGATCATCGAGCCGACCATGCGCGGCATGGCCGAACTGGGCGCGCCTTTCTCCGGCGTGCTGTTTGCCGGGCTGATGATCACCGACAAGGGGCCGAAGCTGATCGAATACAACACCCGCTTCGGCGATCCGGAATGCCAGGTGCTGATGATGCGGCTGAAGGATGATCTGCTGGTCCTGCTCAACGCGGCAACCGACGGCCAGCTGGCACATACCTCGGTGCGCTGGCGCGACGAGGCGGCATTGACCGTGGTGATGGCGGCGAGAGGCTATCCCGGCACGCCGGAAAAAGGCTCGGTCATCCGCGGCGTCGAAGACGCGGCAAGCGACGGCGTCCAGGTCTTCCACGCCGGCACCGCCATCAATGGCGGCGCACTGGTGGCCAATGGCGGCCGCGTCCTCAACGTGACGGCATCAGGCGCCACGGTCGGCGAGGCGCAGAAACGAGCCTATGCCGCGCTCGACCGCATCGACTGGCCGGACGGGTTCTGCCGCCGCGATATCGGCTGGCAGGCGGTGGCGCGCGAACAGGGAAACTGAAGTCCGCGTTGGCTTACCGCTGGCCGCGATCGAGTTCGGTGGAAGCGGTGCTGAGCGGATCGGCAGCGGCAAAGGCAGCGTCGAGTTGTGCGGGCGAACGCCGCTCGGTCCGCTTCCAGGCGACATATTGTACAATGCCGAAACTCGGTCTCCGGGGCACCGTCTTCACGACCGGCATGCGGAAGCCGTCGCGGAAACGGGACCAGCGTGTGCCCAACGCTGCGACCATGTCCTCGAAAGTCGGCGGCGCGGCCACAGACGCATAGGTGATGGTGACATTGCCGGCGAGGCCGGCCTCGCGTGAAACCGGTAGCGGTATGGAGGCGAGATAGTCCGGCGGCACGTCGATAAGCCCGCCGAACGGCCATTGCGCGCGCAGCGTTGCGGCGTCTGTCGGCGCGACATTGACGTCTATGTCGTTAGGCGTGCCGGCAACCCTGTAAGGGCAGCGGAAACGGCCGCAATTAGCTTGCGCCGAAAACTGCCACAGTGCGTAGCCTTGCCAGTTGCCCATCGGAAAATGCACGTCGATGTCGTTGGTGTAGCGGGCATACCAGAGCGGCAGCCGCGACAGGAGCCGGTATCGGTAGCTGTTGTCGGCAATGTACTGGGCGGTCTTGCCGTTGGTGTACAGCACCGGGAAACGGCCGATGCGCCGATGCACCTGGCGCACGAACTCCTCGGCATCGTCGAGCGACATCCATTGCGAGGGATCATTGCCCTCAATGTCGAGAGCCATGAGATCGTCTGGTGCGGGCTCGGCGAAATCGAGGAAATTGTTGGCCTGCTCGACCGGATTGCCGGGGCGGGCAAGGTGATAGGCGCCCCATTTCAGGCCGAGTGCCTTGGCCACCACCCGGCGCGTCTGGAACAGTTCGCGCGTCACCGCATGGCGTTTCCACAGCGCCTTGCAAAGCTTCACCTCAATGTCGTTGCCCAGGCAGAAATAGGGCGGCGGCATGCCGTCGGAGGCCTTGTTGATGAAGCCGACGACCCGCTTGTCGGTGGCGAGTTGGGCCCAACCGATGGAATTGTATTCGTAGGCATCGACCACCAAAGCGCGGTCGGCGTTCTTCCAGGGTTCGGAAAAATCCGAAGCCTTTGCCGCCGTGGACAGCGCCATCGTCGCCGCCAAGGCGAGAAGCGCCAGCGGATGTCGCCCAAAAGTGTGCAGCGGTTTTGGGGCAACGACATGCGGAGGAAACAATGGCTTGAAGGGCGTCGGCACGACACTCTTCAAGCGGCGAAGGAGACGCGCCGTCCTTTTCAAAACAGGGAATCCCCGTTGATCAAAGACAAATCCTGAACGGCTATGGTTAAGGAAGTACTTTCGGGGCTGACTTCAGAAAAGCTGGCGACGCATCAGCTGTTAGAATTCTAACGGGTCCGGAGCCGGCTCTTGCCGCAGCGTGCCCTCGGCGGCGCGTTTGCGGTGGTGGGCGAGTGAGCATTGCGGCGAGCATAATATGCCGCGATCCGACCAGTAGGCGGCCCCGTGGTCCAGTCTGCCGCCATGGTAGCAGAACCCCTCCGCTCGATAGGGCAGGGCGCATTCGATGCAGCGATAGGCGTCGGGTCTGGCAAGCATGGGCGGTTCCGGTTGGCTGGTTCTGATCCGTCGCCGGTCGACTTGATCCGGCATGGATTGAACTTAATACGCGCCGCCGCGATTGCAAAATCCGCGTGACAAAATTTGACGTTTACGTAAAAAGAAGATGGGAGAGCGCTGATACGGCGGGTGGTTTTGCAGCGGCGCCGGCTCTAGGGTTGGGCGGGCCGATGCATCAGGAGGAGTGAGCGGCATGTATAGGGCACCGGTCGAGGATATTGCTTTCACGCTCAAGCACGTCGCCGGCATGAAATCGGCGCTCGATGCCGGCAGGTTCGACGATCTCGGCGATGACCTGGTCGATGCCGTTCTTGGCGAGGCCGGCCGCTTCGCCACTGAAGAGGTCGCACCGCTCTACACGATCGGCGATCGGCAAGGTGCCGTGCTGAAGGACGCTGCCGTCACCACACCACCCGGCTGGAAGGAACTCTATCGCCGCTGGATCGATGGCGGCTGGAACGCTCTCTCCGGGCCTGAGGAATATGGCGGCCAGGCGCTGCCGACCATGCTTGGCGTTGCCGCGCTCGAAATGTGGAACTCCGCGGCCATGGCCTTCGGCATCGGCCCGACGCTGACCATGGGCGCTGTCGAAGCGCTCGACAAACACGCCTCCACAGACCTCAAGGCAAAGTATCTCGAAAAGCTCGTCTCCGGCGAGTGGATGGGCACGATGAACCTGACCGAGCCGCAAGCCGGTTCGGACCTCGCCGCCTTGCGCGCCCGCGCGGAGCCGGTGGGTGACGGCAGCTACCGCATCTTCGGCCAGAAAATCTTCATCACCTATGGCGAGCACGACTTCACCGACAACATCATCCATCTGGTGCTGGCGCGGCTGCCGGATGCGCCGGCCGGCACGCGCGGCATATCGCTGTTCCTGGTGCCGAAATTCCTGGTCGGCGACGATGGCGCGCTCGGCGCGCGCAACGATGTCTTCTGTTCCGGACTTGAGCACAAGCTCGGCATCCACGCCTCGCCGACCTGCACCATGATCTATGGCGATGGTTTCCAGGGCGCCAAGCCCGGTGCTATCGGCTGGCTGATCGGCGAGGAGAACAAGGGCCTCGCCTGCATGTTCACGATGATGAACAATGCGCGGCTTTGTGTCGGCATGCAGGGGGTAGCGGTCGCGGAAGCCGCAACGCAGAAGGCGATCGCCTATGCCAATGAACGCCGGCAGGGCAAGGCAGCGAGCTACACTGGCACGGGTATGGCGCCGATCGTCCATCACCCCGATGTCCAGCGTAACCTGCTGACCATGAAGGCGCTGACCCAAACCGCGCGCGCCATCAGCTATTCCTGTGCCCACGCCATCGACATGGCCCGTGTCTCCGCCGGTGACGAGGCGGCCCACTGGCGCGACCGCGCCAATCTGCTGACGCCGCTGGCAAAGGCGTTCTCGACCGATATCGGCGTCGAGGTTGCCTCACTCGGCCTCCAGGTTCATGGCGGCATGGGCTTCATCGAGGAGACGGGAGCGGCCGCCTTTTATCGCGACGCGCGCATCGCACCGATCTACGAGGGCACCAACGGCATTCAGGCGATCGATCTGGTGATGCGCAAGCTGCCGCTCGGCGGCGGCGACCATGTGCATGGTTATATCGCCGAACTGGCTGATATGACCGCAGCGGTGCGGACCTCGAACCTGCAGGGTTTCGGCCGCACCGCCGACGCTCTCGACGCGGCACTTGGCGATCTCAGCGAAGCGACCCGCTTCCTGCAGAAACTGGCGGCCGAAGGCCGGGCGGACGAGGCGCTGGCGGGCGCAACGCCCTATCTCAGGCTGATCTCGCTTGCCGCCGGCGGCGCCTATCTGGCGCGCGGCGCTCTTGCCGACCAAGGCCGTATTCCCCTTTGCCGCTTCTTCGCCGAAAACCTGCTCGGCGAGGTCAGCGCTTTGCGGGCGCGCGTCATCGATGGCGCCGAAAGCCTCGCCGCTGCCGGAAAAACGCTGATTTCCGCCTGACGTTCACAAGGAAAGAACCGTGACAGACCATATCCTCGTCGAGCGCCAGGGCGCCATCCAGATCATCCGCATGAACCGGCCGGACAAGAAGAACGCGCTGACGCGTGCCATGTATGCGAAAATGTCAAAAAGCCTGGCTGAAGGCGACGCCGACCCGGAGATCCGCGTCCATGTCTTTCTCGGCGTGCCCGGCGCCTTCTCCTCAGGCAACGACCTTGCCGACTTCATGGTCATCGCCACCGGCGGTGACGGCGGCACCGAAGTCTGGGACTTCCTGATGGCGCTGGCCAGGGTCGAAAAACCCATGGTCTCCGGCGTCGATGGCATCGCGGTCGGCATCGGCACGACGCTCAACCTGCATTGCGACCTGACCTTCGCCACGCCACGCACCGTGTTCAGGACGCCTTTCGTCGACCTTGGCCTGGTGCCTGAGGCGGGATCGAGCCTTTTGGCGCCGCGCATACTGGGCCAGCAAGGCGCTTTCGCGCTGCTCGGCCTCAGCGAGGGCTTTTCGGCTGAACGGGCGAAGGCCGCCGGCCTGATCTACGAGGTGGTCGAGGAAGCAGCACTGGAGGCCTCGGTGCTGGCGGCCGCCGGCCAGATCGCGGCCAAGCCGCCGCAGGCGTTGAAGATCGCGCGCGACCTGATGCGCGGCTCGCGCGACGACCTCGTCGCCCGCATCGGCGAGGAAAGCGAGCATTTTCGCGAGCGCCTGAAGTCCGATGAGGCGCGCGCCGCGCTCACCGCGTTCATGACGAGAAAGAAGGCCTGAGCCTCTTCTTCAGGGATAAAGCCTCGTCTTGTCCCAGGCGCCTTTCGCGTTGCGGCTGAAGACGAGCCGGTCGTGCAGGCGGAACGGCCTGTCGTGCCAGAACTCGATTGTCGTGGGCACGATTCGGAAGCCGGACCAGTGCTTTGGCCGCGGGATCTCGCCGATCGGGTAGCGTGCCGTGTATTCGGCCACTGCCTTCTCCAGCGCAAAGCGGCTTTCCAGCGGCCGCGATTGTTTCGAGGCCCATGCGCCGATGCGGCTGCCGCGCGGCCGTGTCGCATAGTAGGCGTCGGCTTCGGCGTCGCTGACGATCTCCACCGGTCCGCGAATGCGTACCTGGCGGCGCAGTGATTTCCAATGGAAACACATCGCCGCCTTCATGCTGCCAAGAATCTCCTGGCCCTTGGCGCTCTCGAAATTCGTGTAGAAGACAAACCCGCTTTCATCGAACCCCTTGAGCAAAACCATGCGCACATCCGGCATGCCGTCGGTATCGACGGTCGCCAGAGCCACGCCGTTGGGGTCGTTCGGCTCGCTTTTCGTGGCGTCGTCCAGCCATGCGGCAAACAGGCGAAACGGCTCGGCAGCCTCGGTAAAGTCACCGCTTGTTAACTCAGTGTCACTCATAGTTTTTCTCAAATTGTCACGAAGATTCTTACAAAGCCAAGATTCTTAACGAAGCAAGGGGGAGGCTGCCGATTGTCGCTTATCGCGCAAGCTTTTGACAGCAGGCAATGGAGCGTTATCGCTTCGGCCAGCGCGAAAGCCGCGATCGTGGCGGTCGCCTTGCCGCTTGCCGCTTGTGGCGCCGGCGGCTTCAGCCTGGAAAAAGCCGAAGTCGACCGCTCGATTCTGACCAGCAGCACATCGGCCTCGGCCGCGCCGGCCAGTCTGGATCGCGACTCCGACCAGACGACGATCGGCAATGCAGTCTCCTCGGCCGACATCGAGCAGCTCGGCGGGCAGGCCGTCCCATGGGCCAATGCCGGTACCGGCTCGCGCGGTTCCATCACCGATCTGGCGGAATTGAAGGACAACGGCCAGACCTGCCGCCGCTTCAAGGCCTCGCGCGAAAGCTTTGACGGCGTTGCCATGTTCGAAGGCGAACTGTGCCTGGCCAGCGCCGGCGGCTGGCGCATGCAGGACTTCAAGGCGCTCTGATTTTCCGCGTCTGATATGCGGCTCCAGCACTGGAATTTCTTCCTATGGGAGCGCATATAAGAGGCAACCAGAGACTCAACTCTTCTCCAGGGCAGTAAGCATGCGCGACCCCTATGAGGTGCTGGGCGTTGCCAGGAACGCATCGGCCAAAGACATAAAGTCGGCGTACCGGAAACTCGCCAAAAAGCATCATCCGGACCAGAATCCGAATGATCCAAAGGCGAAGGACCGTTTCGCCGCGGCCAACCAGGCCTACGAGATCGTCGGCGACGAAAAGAATCGCGCCGCTTTCGATCGCGGCGAGATCGACGCTGACGGCAAGCCGCGATTCCAGGGCTTTGAGGGCGCTGCCGGTGGCGGCGATCCGTTTGGCGGCTTTCGCCGGCAGCAAGGTCCGGGCGGCTCGCGGTTCGAGTTCCGCTCCGGTCGACCCGGTGGCGATCCGTTCGACGGCAACAGCGACATCTTCAGCCAGATTTTTGGCGACACTTTTTCTGGCGCGCGCGGTCCCGGCATGGGCGATCGCCGCCAGCAGGCGACCGCTGCCGATCTGAACGTGATGCTCGACGTCACCATCGAGGAAGCGGCGACCGCTGAAAAGGTGACGGCGATGTTCCCCGACGGCCGCAAGGTGGCGGTCAAGCTGCCGGCCTATGTCGAGGATGGCCAGACCATCCGCCTCAAGGGCCAAGGCGAGCAGGGGCCGGGCCAGCCAGGCGACGCGCTGGTCAAGATCCATCTGCGCCGGCATCCACGCTACCGCATCGAAGGCCGCGACCTGCACGCCGATCTGCCGGTGGCACTGGCGGATGCCGTGCTCGGCGCCAAGGTGCCTGTCGAGACGCCGACCGGCAGGCTCGCGGTCAACATTCCGGCCTGGTCGAGCTCCGACAAGGTCCTGCGGCTGAAGGGCAGAGGCCTGCCGGAAAAGGCCGGCGGTCACGGCGATCTCTACGCTCATGTGCGTATCATGCTGCCGGAAGGCGGTGACAGCGCACTCGAAGCGCTGTTGCGCAGCCAAAAAGGCTGATCGGCGGCTTTTGTCCCCTGAACTGTCCGTTTTGAGCGCTTGAAGGGGCTCTGTGCCTGTGCGATAGGGCAACCCACAAAGCTGAAATCTTGCGGAGAGCGCTCACATGGCGGGTGGACAGGGCCTAATGGCCGGCAAGCGCGGCCTCATTCTTGGCGTCGCCAACAATAGGTCGATCGCTTATGGCATTGCCAAGGCCTGCGTCGATCATGGCGCCGAGATAGCGCTGACCTATCAGGGCGAGGCGTTCAAGAAGCGTGTCGAGCCGCTGGCGGCGGAACTGGGCGCCTTTGTCGCCGGCCATTGCGACGTCACCGATCCGGCGAGCCTGGATGAGGTTTTCGCCAATGTCGCCAGACATTGGGGCAAGCTTGATTTCCTCGTCCACGCCATTGCCTTCTCCGACAAGGATGAGCTGACTGGCCGCTATGTCGAGACGTCACGCGACAATTTCCTGCGCACAATGGACATTTCGGTCTATTCCTTCACCACCATCGCCAAGCGCGCCGAGGCGCTGATGACCGATGGCGGCTCACTGCTGACGCTGACCTACTACGGCGCCGAAAAGGTGATGCCGCACTACAACGTCATGGGTGTCGCCAAGGCGGCGCTCGAGGCCAGCGTGCGCTACCTGGCGGTCGATCTCGGCGCCAAGAAGATCCGCGTCAACGCCATTTCGGCCGGCCCGATCAAGACCCTTGCCGCTTCCGGCATCGGCGATTTCCGCTACATCCTGAAGTGGAACGAGTACAATTCGCCGCTGAAGCAGACGGTGACGCAGGAGGAAGTCGGCGATTCCGGCGTCTATTTCCTGTCCGATCTGTCGCGCGGCGTCACCGGTGAAGTGCACCACGTCGATTCGGGCTACCACGTCGTCGGCATGAAGGCGGTCGACGCGCCTGATATTTCGACGGTCAAGGACTAGCACCCCCCAACCGTCGTCCGTCCCGATCCGCACCGGAAGACCTGATGTACCCGCTGGTTTATATCGCGCGCCACGGCCAGACCGCGTGGAACGCCGAAATGCGGCTTCAGGGGCAGGCTGACACCGATCTCAATGCTCTTGGCCGCGAACAGGCGACCGGCAACGGGCTTCGGCTAGCTGCGTTGGTTCCAGATCCCTGGGAATTCGACTTCGTCGCCAGTCCGATGAAACGGACGCGCGAAACGATGCAGCGTATTCGCGCCGCGATGAAGCTGGATCCGGATGCCTATCGAACCGATCCGCGCCTCGTCGAGGTCAATTTCGGCGATTGGCAGGGATTTACCTTTCCCGAGCTGGAGACGCGGTATCCCGGAGCAAGCGGGACGCGTGCTCTGGACAAGTGGAACTTCCAGCCGCCCGGCGAAGGCGCCGAGAGCTATCAGATGCTGCTCGAACGGGTGAGGCCATGCTTCGACGCGATTGAACGCCAGACGATATGCGTGACCCATGGCGGCGTCATGCGCACCTTGTTTCGTTTCGTTCTGGGATTGGCCGAGGACGAGGCAGCGAACCTGGAAATACCGCAGGATCGCCTGCTCAAGCTCGAAGGCAAGAGTCTGGAGTGGCTTTGATGCATGTCGCCCAAAATTGGCCCCGGTTTTGGGAGAACGACATGCATAAAACAAAGACCTAAAGCGGGTCGCCTGAATCCGTTCAGACGCGACACGCTCTAGGCCATTTCGCAGGCGGCTCGGCGAAAGCTGAACCGCAAACGCTGCATTCAATTGAGGTTGGAAGCTCTAGTTGGCTGAGCTGTCCGGCAGTTCCATGTCGGTGATGACGTTTTCGCCATTGGTCACATCGTAGGCAATGACGATGTCCATGCCCGGCTTCAGCGCGTCGAGATCGGTCTCTGCGTTCAGCTTGTAGGACTTGCCGTCATCCAGCGTCAGCGTCGCCGTGTCCTTGTCGATCTTCTTGATCAGGCCTTCGGTCTGGCCGGCGAAAGCGGCGGTGGAAAGCAGCAGCGTGGCGGCAACGGCGCTAATCAGGGTACGCATAATCGTTCCTCTTTATCATTGCACCGGCATGGCGGCGGGCTGTTCAACAGCGGATGGAGCAGAGCAGAAACCAACCGAATGTGTCAAAACTAAATCCGCCAGATCACAGTTTGACCCCTGTGAAAAACGCCAATAGAACGCAATCTTCAGCCGGCTCCGATGCCGGGCAGGGTATTTCATGTCTCACAACACGTTCGGCCACCTTTTCCGCGTCACCACCTGGGGCGAAAGCCATGGCCCGTCGCTCGGCTGCGTGGTCGACGGCTGTCCGCCCGGCATCCGCTTTACGCGCGACGAGATCCAGGCCGAACTCGACAAGCGCCGGCCGGGACAGTCACGTTTCGTGACGCAGCGTCGCGAACCAGATGAAGTGAAGGTGCTGTCAGGTTTCATCCTCGACGAGGACGGCGAGACGATGATCACCACCGGCACGCCGGTGTCGATGCTGATCGAGAATGTCGACCAGCGTTCAAAGGATTATGGCGAGATCGCCCGCCAGTACCGGCCCGGCCATGCCGACTACACCTATGACGTCAAATACGGGGTGCGCGATTATCGTGGCGGCGGCCGCTCCTCGGCCCGCGAGACGGCAGCCAGAGTGGCGGCCGGTGCCTTGGCGCGCAAGGTGGTGCCCGGCGTGGTGGTGCGCGGTGCGCTGGTGTCGATGGGCGAGAAATCCATCGATCGCGCCAACTGGAACTGGAATTTCATCGGCGATGCGGAAAATCCGTTCTTCACCCCCGATCCGGCTTCCGTTCCTGTCTTCACGCAGTATCTCGACGGCATCCGCAAGGCGGGCTCCTCGGTCGGTGCGGTGATCGAGATCGTCGCCGACGGCGTTCCACCGGGCCTCGGCGCGCCGATCTATGCCAAGCTCGACCAGGACATCGCCTCCGGCCTGATGTCGATCAACGCGGTCAAGGGCGTCGAGATCGGCAACGGCTTCGAGGCCGCCCGCATCACCGGCGAGCAGAATGCCGACGAGATGCGCATCGGCAATGACGGCAAGCCGGTGTTCCTGTCCAACAATGCCGGCGGCATCCTCGGCGGCATCTCGACCGGCCAGGCAATCGTCGCCCGTTTCGCCGTCAAGCCGACCTCGTCGATCCTGACCCCGCGAAAGTCGATCGATAAGGACGGCAAGGACGTCGAGATCATGACCAAGGGCCGCCACGATCCATGCGTCGGCATCCGTGCCGTGCCGATCGGCGAGGCAATGGTTGCCTGTGCGATCGCCGATCATTATCTGCGGCATCGGGGACAGACGGGGAGGGGAATAGGGGAATAG
>NZ_JBVVQG010000016.1:130055-141902 GCF_055811095.1 Mesorhizobium sp. WSM4833 | reverse complement strand
CTACTCCCCTACTCCCCTACTCCCCTACTCCCCTACTCCCCTACTCCCTGCGAGCATCATGCCCTACCAATCCCCGATCTCCCCCGGCCGTTCCTGGTATGAGGACACGGCCGGCCCGCGGCCTGAATACCCGGCGCTGGATGGCGACCGGACATGCGACGTCGTTGTCATCGGCGGCGGTTTTACCGGCCTGTCGGCGGCAGCGCATCTGGCCAAGGCGGGCGCCAATGTCGTTTTGATCGAGGCGTATCGCTTCGGTGATGGCGCCTCCGGGCGCAATGGTGGCCAACTTGGCACCGGCCAGCGCGCCTGGGCCGAGGACCTGGAAGCCGAGTACGGCTTGTCCCGCGCCAAGGCGCTGTTTGATCTTGCCGAAGAGGCGAAGGCGCATCTCCTCGAATTCACTGCCGCCAACCAGATCGATATCGACTATATGCCGGGCCAGCTCTCGGTGGCGCACAAGCCGCGCTATGTCGATGACTACAAGGCGCATGCCGAGATCATGGCGAGCCGTTTTTCCTACCCGCATATCTCGTTCATGGATGCCAGGGAGACGGCGGAGCGGCTGGGCTCGACCGCCTATTTCTGCGGCACGCGCGACACCGGCACAGGGCACATCCATCCGATGAAGCTGGTGATCGGCACGGCGCGGGTGGCAGCGCTTGCAGGCGCGCAGCTGTTCGAGGGGACTCAATCAACCGGCATCATGTCCAGTGGCGGCAAGGTCAAGGTTTCGACACCGAGAGGCACGGTGACGGCGCAGAAATGCCTGATCGCGGTCAACGCCTATGGCGGCACGCTCGAGCCGGTGAGTGCCGCGCACATCATGCCGATCGGTTCGTTCATCGGCGCGACGGTGCCTCTGGATACGCACTCGGACGTGCTGCCGGGCGGCGAGGCGGTCGACGATTCCCGCTTCGTCGTGCGCTATTTCCGCAAATCGAAGGACGGGCGGCTGCTGTTTGGCGGACGCGAGGTCTATGGCGTCAACGATCCCCGGGATATCCACATCCACATCCGCCGCCAGATCGCGGAACTCTATCCGGCGCTCGGGGATGTCGAGATCACGCATGGCTGGGGCGGCTATGTCGGCATCACCGTGCCAAGAAAGCCGTTCGTGCGCGAAGTGATGCCCAATGTCATCTCGGCCGGCGGCTATTCCGGCCACGGCGTCATGCTGTCGAACTACTTCGGTAAACTCTATGCCGAAACCGTTGCCGGCAACCGCGACCGGCTGAAGCTGATCGAGGATCTGAAAATCCCGCCTTTCCCTGGCGGCCGGCGTTTCCGTACGCCGCTGCTGTTCCTGGCGCTCAACTGGTTTGCGCTGCGCGACAGGATCTAGCCGGCCGGCCTGATGTAATATTGTAATATTTGTTGTAACATTTGTTGCCCGTGCGACGCATTGCGCAATTTCCCGCAAAGGCGCAGAATCCTCTATGTTGGCGTACTGATGCCACAATCGCAGGCGAAAGCTGCCGGTTCTGGGCGATTGTTCGGGGATTGTTGCGGGCCTGCCCGCGTTGTTTTTGGGACCGATGCGGATCAGACGCCGGACTTCCGGCACCGATCGAAAGAACGTCGGCCCGCTTATGGAGGTGGCAAGAGTGAGAGAGCCCTTCAGTTTCGGTACGCCGGAACGTCGGCGCTTTGCCATGCAGTTCGGCTACGACATGCGGCCGTCCTTCTGGCAGGAAGTCCGTTCGAACTCGCATCTGGTGATCGCCGCGATCGGCACCGCCGCACTGCTTGGCGTCGCCGCCGTGGCGCTGTGGCTGGCGCTGCCGGCCAGCGACAGGCAAGCGGCAGCGAGCCCCGAACAGACCATTCCAACGGTTCCGGTGAAGACGACGAAAATAACCCCGGTTGGGGCCGCGGTCGCTGCGGCAGCCGTGCCGCAGGCGCGCAAGTCCGACGCAATTCCAACAACTGTGGCGGCCGCGCAAGACAACATTCCCGCACTCGCCGCCAATGACCCACGCTGGACCGGTTCCCAGCTGAAGGCCGCATCCGCGTCCGATTCGACTGCTCCCAGCCAGGTGGCGGACAAGGCACCCGACAAGCAAACGGCGGCATTCGCGCAGCCGGCAGCCGATACCGATGCCGCCACCGAACTTGCCAAGGTAGCCGCGCCCGGCGCAACCGCGGGCAACCATCCCGACGGCGCACAAACCGCCGCCATTCCCGAGGTGCAACCGCAAGTGCCGGCTCAAGAGCCAGCGGCAGAAGGTGATGACAGCCAGGCCAAGGCGAAGCCAAGGAAAGCCGCAGCCGCCGGAACAGGACGCATCCTGAGGGCCGTGACCATGCGAAGCGGCCCGAAGAAAAATGCCGCCGCCATCGGTACGGTGCCAGCCAAAACCTCGGTGCAGGTGATGAGCTGCAAGAAATGGTGCCAGATCACCTACAACGGCAAGACCGGCTGGATCTACAAGAGCTACATCAAGACCGGCGCCTGACGCCCGCCGCTCAACGACAGGTCCGTCTCCCTTTCCGATGCATGCCGTCGCTCCAAGATCGCTGTGCGCTTTTGGACGACATGCACCAGGCGTTCAGATGCAGCGGCCGCCGTCGACCTCCAGCGCCACGCCGGTGATGAAGGCGGCTTCGTCCGAGGCCAGCCAGAGTGCGGCGTTGGCGATGTCGAGCGGCGTCGAGAGCCGGCCGAGCGGGATCGATGCGCGGAACTTCTCGCGGATTTCGGGTGTGTCGGCGCCCATGAATTTCTCCAGCATGCCGGTCTCGCCGGCAACCGGGCAGAGGCAGTTGACGCGGATGTTCTTCGGCGCCAGTTCCACCGCCATCGATTTGGTGGCGGTGATCGCCCAGCCTTTCGACGCATTGTACCAGGTGAGGCCGGGGCGCGGCCGCAGACCCGCGGTGGAGGCCGTGGTCAGGATGACGCCGCCGCCCTGCCGCTCCATGATCGGCACCACGGCGAGTGCCGCGTGATAGATCGCCTTCATGTTGACGGCGGTTATCAGGTCGAAGGTCTCCTCGTCGACATTGAGCATGTCGCCGTTGCGATGGGTGTAGCCGGCATTGTTGACCATGATGTCGATGCGACCGAAGGCGCTTTTGGCGGCATAGATCATCTCGTCGAATTCGGAGCGCAGCGAGACATCGGTCTGGGTCCAGATCGCCGCTTCGCCGATCTCGCCGGCGACGCGCTCAGCGCCCCTGGCGTTGAGATCGGCGACAACGACCCTGGCACCCTCCTGCGCAAAGCGCCTGGCGATGCCCTCGCCAAAACCGGACGCAGCACCGGTGATGACGGCAACCTTGTTTTCCAGACGCATGTTTTTCCCGCTCATGATTGATGACGATCAACCGGCGCGCCGATAGCGCACATCCGCGCGAACCCGTGGCTTCTGGCCGGATTGCTCGAAAGATGTGCGGCCATCGCCGATTTCTCCTTTGGCTTTCGCGTCGATCCCGCTCTATGCTGCAACTGCGAAGGCTTCCGGTGCCGCGCCTGTCGACAAGCCTCCGGGTCATCGGACTGTCAAGGGGCAGGCGCATACACCCAGATGTGACACCATGGCACTGGAAAATTTAAATCGATTAGATTATATCAGCCGCGTCACAGCGACCGGCGTCAGAGCGGACAGACCATGACCAGCCAGATCATCCCCGTCGATCCTTTCGACTTCATCATTTTCGGCGGCACCGGCGATCTGTCGGAGCGCAAGCTTCTGCCGTCGCTCTATTATCGCCAGCGCGACCATCAGTTTTCGGAGCCGACACGCATCATCGGCACCTCGCGCTCGAAGATGAGCGACGAAGAATTCCAGGCCTTCGCCAAGCAGGCGATCTCGGACCACGTCAAACCGGCCGACATCGACGCCAAGGAACTGAAGACCTTTCTGGCGCGGCTGTCCTACGTCTCCGCCGATGCGACGAGCGGCGCCGGCTTCGACAAGCTCAAGAAGGCGATCGGCGACAGCGACCGC
This sequence comes from Mesorhizobium sp. WSM4833, assembly GCF_055811095.1. Lineage (NCBI taxonomy): Bacteria > Pseudomonadati > Pseudomonadota > Alphaproteobacteria > Hyphomicrobiales > Phyllobacteriaceae > Mesorhizobium > Mesorhizobium sp. WSM4833. The sequence goes on along the minus strand of NZ_JBVVQG010000016.1, from coordinate 137,949 downwards.
ATCCGCGCCTTCTACCTGGCGGTGGCGCCGGCGCTGTTCGGCGACATCTCGCACAAGCTGAAAGAGCACAATCTGATCACGCCGAACTCGCGCATCGTGCTGGAAAAGCCGATCGGCCGCGATCTCGATTCGGCACGCAAGCTCAACGACCTGGTCGGCGACGACTTCCACGAAAGCCAGATCTTCCGCATCGACCATTATCTCGGCAAGGAGACGGTGCAGAACCTGATGGCGCTGCGCTTTGCCAACGCGCTCTACGAACCGTTGTGGAATTCAGCCCATATCGACCATGTCCAGATCACCGTGGCCGAGACCGTCGGCCTGGAGGACCGCGTCACCTATTACGACAAGGCCGGCGCGTTGCGCGACATGGTGCAGAACCATATGCTGCAGCTCTTGTGCCTCGTCGCCATGGAAGCGCCGTCGTCGATGGATGCCGACGCCGTGCGCGACGAAAAGCTGAAGGTGCTGCGGGCACTGAAGCGCATCAACGGCAACGAAGCGCCGAAGCACACCGTGCGCGGGCAGTATCGCGCCGGGGCTTCGGCCGGCGGACCGGTGAAAGGCTATGTCGAGGAACTCGGCAAGGACAGCAACACCGAGACCTTCGTCGCCATCAAGGCCGAGATCGGCAATTGGCGCTGGTCGGGCGTTCCGTTCTATCTGCGTACCGGCAAACGGCTGGCGACGCGGGTTTCGGAAATCGTCATCGAATTCAAGCCGATCCCGCATTCGATCTTCGGCGACAGCGCCGGACCGATCTTCGCCAACCAGCTTGTCATCCGGCTGCAGCCGGACGAAGGCGTCAAGCAGTTCATCATGATCAAGGATCCGGGCCCGGGCGGCATGCGGCTGCGCCAGATTTCGCTCGACATGAGTTTCGCGCAGTCCTTCGACGGCCGCGCACCGGACGCCTATGAGCGGCTGATCATGGACGTCATCCGTGGCAACCAGACCCTGTTCATGCGCCGTGACGAAGTCGAGGCGGCGTGGAAATGGATCGACCCGATCCAGAATGCCTGGGAAAGTGCCAGGCAGGAGGCGCAGGGCTACACGGCGGGCACCTGGGGCCCATCGGCCTCGATAGCGCTGATCGAACGTGACGGGCGGACATGGCACGAGAGCAATTGAACAGCGCCGCCTACAGCTGGAACGGCTTCAGCGGGCGCCAGGAACTGGCGGCAGCCCTGGCCGGCCATGTTGCAGGCAGACTGACCAAGGCGATCGCCGAGCGCGGCACGGGGTTGCTCGCCGTCTCCGGCGGCACCACGCCGGCAAAATTCTTCGCCGCCCTTTCAGCGATACCCATCGCCTGGGACAAGGTGATCGTGACGCTGGTCGACGAGCGTTTCGTGCCGGCCTCCTCGCCACGCTCCAATGCCGGGCTGGTGGCCGCCAATCTGTTGCAGAACGCGGCCAAGGCGGCTCGTTTCGTGCCGCTCTATCACGAAGCCACCAGCATCGAGGATGCAGCCTCGTCCGACGATGCAGCGCTCCGATCCTTGCCCTGGCCGCTCGATGTCGTCGTGCTCGGCATGGGGCCGGACGGCCACACCGCCTCGTTCTTTCCCGATGCCGCCGAACTGGCAACACTGCTCGACCCGTCTTCCGACAGGATCGTGCTGCCGGTTCATGCGGCAAGTGCGGGCGAGCCGCGGCTGACCCTGTCGCTGGCCCGCATCGTCGAAGCCGGCTTCATCGCGCTGCACATCGAGGGTGAGGACAAGCGTATCGCCTTCGACGGCGCGGTGGCGCCCGGGCCGCGAAAGCCAATCCGCGCCGTGCTCGACGCAGCGCAAAAGCCCGTAGAGGTTTTCTGGGCACCCTGATTCTCGATTTACACCGGGCCCGGCAAACGGCGGGAGGATGTTTCCGGGACCTCGCCTGAAAGGACCGATACCATGACCGCCAGACGCGACATCGAAGCCATCACCGAACGCATCCGCCAGCGCTCTAAGCCCGGCCGCGAGCGTTATCTCAGCCGCATCGCCGAGGCGTCGAACCGCGCCGCCAACCGGGCCGTTTTGTCGTGCGGCAACCTCGCTCACGGCTTTGCGGTGTGCAGCCCCTCGGAAAAGCTCGCGCTGGGCGCCGACAAGGTGCCGAACCTCGGCATCATCACCTCCTACAACGACATGCTGTCGGCGCATCAGCCGTTCGAGAGCTTCCCCGCGCTGATCAAGGATGCAGCCCGCGAAGCCGGCGGCATCGCCCAGGTGGCAGGCGGCGTGCCGGCGATGTGCGACGGCGTCACCCAGGGCCAGCCCGGCATGGAGCTGTCGCTGTTTTCGCGCGATGTCATCGCCATGGCCGCCGCGATCGGCCTGTCGCACAACATGTTCGACGCCGCCGTCTATCTCGGCGTCTGTGACAAGATCGTGCCGGGGCTGGTGATCGCCGCCCTCACCTTCGGCCATCTGCCGGCGGTGTTCATTCCGGCCGGACCGATGACATCAGGCCTGCCCAATGACGAAAAGGCCAAGGTCCGCCAGCTCTACGCCGAGGGCAAGGCCGGACGCGCCGAACTGCTGGAGGCCGAGTCCAAATCTTACCATGGACCGGGCACCTGCACCTTCTACGGCACGGCGAATTCCAACCAGATGCTGATGGAGATCATGGGCCTGCACACGCCGGGCGCGTCCTTCGTCAATCCAGGCACGCCGCTGCGCGAGGCTTTGACCCGCGAGGCGACCAAGCGGGCGCTGGCGATTACTGCGCTTGGCAACGCCTATACGCCCGTCGGGCGGATGATCGACGAGCGCTCGATCGTCAACGGCGTCGTCGGCCTGCATGCCACCGGCGGCTCGACCAATCACACCATCCACCTGATCGCCATGGCGGCGGCGGCCGGCATCGCCATCACATGGCAGGATATTTCCGACCTGTCGGAAGCGGTGCCGCTGCTGGCGCGGGTCTATCCGAACGGCCTCGCCGACGTGAACCATTTCCACGCCGCCGGCGGGCTCGGCTTCCTGATCCGCGAACTGCTCGACGAAGGCATCCTGCATGAGGATGTGCAGACGGTGTGGGGCGAAGGCCTGCGGCCTTATGCGGTCGAGGCAAAGCTCGGCGCCGACGGAGGCGTGGTGCGCGAAGCCTCGCCGCGGACAAGCGGCGACGAGAAGGTGCTGGCGCCTTTCAACAAGGCGTTCCAGGCGACCGGCGGCCTAAAGGTGCTGTCAGGCAATCTCGGCCACGCCGTCATCAAGACTTCCGCGGTGAAGCCGGAGCGGCGTGTCATCGAGGCGCCGGCCAGGGTCTTCGACAGCCAGCAAGGGCTGAACGATGCGTTCAAGGCAGGCACGCTGACCGGCGATTTCATCGCCGTCATCCGCTTCCAGGGGCCGAAGGCCAATGGCATGCCGGAGCTGCACAAGCTGACCACCGTGCTCGGCATCCTGCAGGACCGCGGCCAGCGCGTGGCGCTGGTCACCGACGGACGCATGTCGGGCGCCTCCGGCAAGGTGCCGGCAGCGATCCATGTCACACCGGAAGCGGTCGAGGAGGGTCCTATCGCCAGGATCCATGAAGGCGACATCATCCGGCTCGACGCCGATGCCGGCACGCTGGAAGTGCTGGTGCCGGCCGGCGATTTCGCGCTGCGCCGGACGGCGGATGCCGATCTCATCGGCAACGAGTTCGGGTTCGGCCGCGAGCTGTTTGCCGGCTTCCGGCAACTGGTCGGCCGCGCCGATCATGGCGCCAGCGCCTTCGGCACGGCCTGACGGCAGTTCTGCGCAACCCATGAAAAGGGGCGGCACTTGGCCGCCCTCTTGCGGTTGTGCATACGATTCTATTGCACGGTTAGCTCAGCTCGCTCGCCGGCTTTGACCGTCACGTTGCCTTCTTTCGAACTGTTGTCGGATTTCTCCGAGACGACGGCATAGTCGCCCGCCGGGATCGCTGCCTGGTACTTCTGGTCGAATGCATAGCCAAGCGACTTGCGGTTGCCGTTGATGTCCTTTTTGGCCTCGAAAATCTCGATCTTCGAGGCTCCCGGCGCGGTGATCGCCAGCACGCCGGCATTCATTGCGATTTTCAGATCCTGAAATTCGCCGACCTTGACGGTGAACGGCTGCTCGACAACGGCGAGATCAACCGTCGCAATCAAGACATAGTCATCGGCCGGCAGATCGAATTTGCTGTCGGGTCCGTAGGCATAGGTCACCTCGTCCCTGGTTCCATCGATCTTCTTTTTTGCCTTGAGCACCTTGAAGCCGATGCCTGAACCGTCCGCCTTGTCGCCGCCGGCAGCATAATAAGCATTGGCAACGACATGGCCGACACCGACAATCATGTCCTTTTCCACGGTCTTGCCGGCAGCCAGCGGAATCGTTTCGGTAGCCACGCCCTGCCCGATCGTGACCGTCACTTTCTCGTCGCCGGCCGGCAACACGGCTTTCGTGGTCCCATAGAAGGTGGCGGGCATGTCAGCACCCGGATAATCGATGACGATAGCCGCGCCATCGACGACATCTGCCCCCTCGCTCGGTCGCGGATGGATGATGAGCGTGCCGGCATTCAAGTTGAAGAGAGGCTCGTAGACTTGGCCCGCCTCGATCTTGACTTTCTGCTCGGTCTTGGCCTGGCCGTCGCTGGCCACGACGATATAGTCGCCCGGTTCCAGATTGGCCTTGTAGGCGCCGTATTCGGTGCTGACGTAGTCGCCGCGCGTACCGTCGGGTTTCGCCTTGTAGATCTCCCAGGCGTTGCCGTCAGTGACGGGATCGCCGCCCTCGGCAAGCACCGCTATCGGCTGGAAATTGAAGTCCGGTTTGGCCGGCTCGGGCGCGGGTGCCGGGGCTGGCGCGGGAGCCGGTTCAGGAGCCGGCGCTGGTGCTGCCACGGTCTCGGCAAGCGCCTCCTGCAGCGCCTTCTCGTCGGAGGCCTGGATGTATTTGCCGCCGGTGTTGTCGGCGAGGCAGGCGATCTGCTTGCCCTCGTCGGCGGTCAGGCCGAAGCCGACGACATCGGCGGTGAAGTCGACGCCGGATGCCTCGAGCTCCTTGCCAAGCGCGCAGGGGTCGCCGCCGCATGTTTCGAGCCCGTCGGTGATGAGCACGACGGTCGCCTTGTCCTCGGTGTATTTCAGCGCCTCGGCCGCCTGTTTGACCGCCGCCGTCAGCGGCGTCTTGCCGAGGAATTTCAGGCTGTCGGCGGCGGCCGAAATGGCGCTGCCCGAACCTGCCTGCGGCGGCACGATCAGCTGGATGTCGTCGCAGCTGCCCTTTTCACGGTGGCCATAGGCCATGAAGCCGATCTCGTCGTCGATGGGGACCGATTGAAGCACGGTTCGAAGCGACTCGCGGGCGATTTCGAGCTTGGGCTTACCGTCGATCTGCGCCCACATCGAGCCGGAGGCATCGAGAATGATGATGACCTTGTTTGCGGCGAAGCCGAACGTCGTCATCGACAAAAGGAGGATCGCCGCAGCGACGCCCCGTGCAAGTCCCGCCATCGAAATCTCCTAAATCCGCCCCTGATCCGGGCGGCAAGCTATTTGACGCGGCGCCGGGACACAAGTCCGGGCGCCGGTGCGCAGGGCTGCGGACCCAGCTTAACAAAAGTCCTGACGACAGCCAGTTCGGCGGTGTCGGCAGCCTTTTCCCCGGTAATAGGAATTTTTTCTTGACACCATGACCTCAGCTAAGGTACATATTTGGCTATGGTGCTGATTTGCGCCGGTGACCCGCCGCAATAGGCGGGTTTTTCGTTTGATGCACCCGTCAGCCTACGCGCGGCGAAGGCTCCGAAAGAACCCGTAACCCCAATTCGCTGCCCTGGCCCGATGCGCCGGGGCCGAATGCCAACTTTTCAACGGAAGCGAAGTTCAGTAAGTCGTGCGGCGTTCTTCCGAGGGCGGCCTGCCGAATTGCAGCCGATAGCTCTGGGCGAAGTAGGAATGCGAGGTGAAGCCCGTCGCGATCGCCACGTCGAGGATCGGCATGTTGGTCTGGCGCAGCAGTTCGCGCGCCCGCTCCAGCCGCAGCCGCATGTAATAGCGGCCGGGCGTGACGCTGAGATGGCGCAGGAACAGGCGCTCGACCTGGCGCACCGAAAGGCCGGCGGATTTGGCCAGCTGTACCGCCGAAAGCGGCTCGTCGAGGTGGTCGGCCATCAGTTCGACGATGCGCCTGAGCTTCTCCGACTTGCCGGTCAGGTCGCGTTCGGGTCCGACGCGCTGACGGTCGCCGGCCGAGCGGATGCGTTCGTGCTGGAACTGGTTGGCGACGCCATTGGCCAGGTTCGAGCCGAAATCGCCGCGCACGATCTCCAGCATCAGGTCGATCGAAGTGGTGCCGCCGGCACAGGTGTAGCGCTTGCGATCGATCTCGAAGACGTTGCCGGTGCAGTTGATGTCGGGGAATCGCTCGACGAAGCCGGCACGGTTTTCCCAATGGATGGTGCAGCGATAGCCTTCGAGCTGGCCGGCCTCGGCCAGCAGGTAGGACCCGACCGACAGGGCACCCAGCGCATTGCCGCGCCGGCCCCAGCTTCGCAAAGCCGCCAGCACCTTGCTCTTGCCGGGGAATTCGGTCGTCAGCCCGACCGAGACGAAAAGGATATCGACCGGCGGCAGGTCGGCAACGGCGTAGTCGATCTTGAGCGGCAGGCCATTGGAAGCCATCACCGGATCGCCATCGGCCGACACCGTGGTCCAACCGTAGAAGTCGCGGCCAAGCAACCGGTTCGCCGACCGGAACGTATCGATCGCGGCAGCCAGCGAGAACATGGAGAACTTGTCTACCAGCAGGAATGCGAACTGCCGGCCGCCTTGAACGGGGTCAGTCATGACCGGCCGTTCTGAGGGAACACTGGGGTTCGGCAAAGCTGCAGCTTTCTGGCGGGTCAGAAGGACGGCCGTTTCAATCCGGCCGCAAGGTAGGCGGAGGCTAACGTATTGGCCATCAGCATGGCAATGGTCATGGGGCCGACACCGCCGGGCACCGGTGTGATGGCGCTGGCGGCCCTGGCCGCTTCGGCATAGGCGACATCGCCGACGAGGCGGGACTTGCCCTCGCCCTTTTCCGGCGCCGGGATGCGGTTGATGCCGACATCGATGACGGTGGCGCCTGGCTTCACCCAATCACCCCTGATCATCTCCGGCCTGCCGACGGCCGCGACAAGGATATCGGCGGTGCGGGCCAAGGCCGGCAGGTCCCTGGTGCGGCTGTGGGCGATGGTGACGGTGCAGTTGGCTGCAAGCAGCAGGTTGGCCATCGGCTTGCCGACGATATTGGAGCGGCCGACGACGACGGCGTTGAGGCCGGACAGGTCCTTGCCGCGCACCCGCTCGATCAGAAGCATCGAGCCGGCCGGCGTGCAAGGCACGAACGCTGTCTCGAGTTCACCGGTGCCGAGCTTGCCGACATTGATGAAGTGGAAGCCGTCGACATCCTTTTCCGGCGCTATGGTCTGGATGATCTTGCCGGCGTCAATGTGGGCCGGCAGAGGAAGCTGCACGAGGATGCCATTGATGGCCGGATCGGCGTTGAGGTCGCCGATGGTCTTCAGCAATGCCTCTTCGGAGGTTTCGGCCGGCAGCGTATGCTGGACGGAATGAAAGCCGCATTCCTTGGCGGTGCGCGACTTGGACGCGACATAGACCTGGCTGGCCGGATCCTCGCCGACGATGACCACGGCAAGACCGGGCTTGGCCTTGCCCTTGGCGACAAGTTCAGCCGTCAGGGTCTTGACCGTCCCCACAACGTCCCCGGCAACGCTCTTGCCATCAATCACTTCAGCCATGGACCACCCTCAACACCAGAATGCCCAAGCGCGTCGCTTGCGGAAGCGCCGCGCGTTTAGATCGTTCACAGCGTGGCATCTTAACGAAAAAAACAACAAGCAATCCCCCCAAACCCCCCTCCCAATCCCGTTTAGCGCAACCCGC
>NZ_JBVVQG010000016.1:0-130045 GCF_055811095.1 Mesorhizobium sp. WSM4833 | reverse complement strand
CCCCAAACAAACCACCCCCCCCCCCCCCCCCCCCCCCCACCCCCCCCCCCCGGCCCGCGCCCCCCGCCCCCCCCCCGCTTTTCGATCTTTCACAGCGTGGCATCTTCACGAAAAATCCAACATGCAATCCCGCCAAAGCGCCGTCCCATGCCGTTTACGCGAAACCGGCATGTTTTTGTACGGCACCGCGCAGATTTTTGTGGCTCAGAAGTAGCGGCGGCGCGTGCGGCTCTCGGTCAGTTCGCGAACCGCTTCGCGGAATTCGCGCAGGCTGGCGCGGATTTCCTCGATTGGCGCTTGCTGCTCGGCATCCTCCACGGCCCGCGACGGCTCCGCCGATCGCTGATGAGGCTGAGGCGCCTGCTGCTGCGCGACGGGCGGCTGTGGATAAGACTCGGAAGCGGGCTGAGCCGGATCGGACTGCTGCCCGGCATTGGCGGCCGGCATCGATTGCGGATAGGGATAGCCCGGCTGCTGCGCGTAGCCCAATGGCTGCGCGTAGGGATAGAGCTGCGGCCCGGAATATGGCCGCTGCGTCATCATGGGAGGCGGCAGTGGCGGCTGCGCCGTCTGCTGCGGATGGCCGCCGGGCTGGAAAGGTGGTGCCGGGTATGCTGTCGCGACCGCCTGCCGGGGCTCGAAGGCCGGCGCCGGCCGGGGATAGGCGCGGTATTGCGGATCCTGCGTTGGCTCCCCGTTTTCGGCAGAGGCCCATTCGACGGTATCGAACGGCTGCTCCCGGGATGGCCTGCGCGAGACGGACTTGTGCAGCCTCGACAGCAAGGCACCGATCCGGCCGGGACCTTCGGCCGGCGAGACCTCGGCTTGCTGGACAGGCGGTGGCGCGGCCGGCGGTGGTGATGCAGGCGGGGGTGTCGATGGCTGCGGCGCTGGTGGTAATGGCGGCGCCGGCGGCGGCGCTGCCCGATATGCCTTGTCTTCGTAAGGCGTCCGGCGTTCGTCCGCGCCATGGTCGCGACGCGAGCGCGAATTGGCGGTGTCACGCAGGCTCTCATAGGCGCCACGCATGGCTCCGAGGCCAATGCCGGAGGCGAAACCCAGCAACAGGCCGGCGAGCGCGACCACGACCCGCGACGGCCCGTTCGGCTCAAGCGGCGCGAAGGCCTTCGAGATCACATTGATGTTGGCGGTGTTGATGTCCTTCTGCTCGCCGGTCTCCTTGGCGCGCAGCAGGTACTGTTCGTAGACGGAACGCTTGGCGGTCGCCTCGCGCTCCAGTTCGCGCATCGACACGAGGTCGCTGTTGACGTCGCCGCTGCGGACCTTCAGCTGCGCCAGGCGAGAGGCGAGATCCTGTTCGAGCTGGACGGCGCGCTTGAGGTCGACCTGCAGCGACGAGCCGATGCGGCGCAGCTCAGAGGCGATGCGGTCGCGTGCGCCGGCAATCTGGGCATTGATCGCCTGGAGTTCGGGGTGACGCGGGCCGAGCCGGATGGCGGCGCGGTCAGCTTCCTGCTTGAGCGACGCATATTGCGAACGCAGATCGCTCATCGTGTTGGAGTTGATCTCCTCCGGCAAGGTGCCGGTGAGAACCGAATTGACGTCGACCGAACGCGCCGAGGCCGCCCGGGCGTTGAGTTCCAGGGTCCGGGCGCGCGCGACCGACAGCTGCTCGTTGAGTTTCAGCATCTCGTCGTCGCTGATGAGATGGCCCTGCGCGTCGACGAGATCGTGCGTGGCCCTGAAATCCTCGACCTTGCGCTCGGCTGCCTCGACGCCCTTGCGCAACTCGTCAAGCCTGGCCGTCAGTTCGTCGGTGGCGCGGCCTGCGGTGTCCGACTGTATCTGGCCGAAAGTCTGCAGGAAGACATCCGTCATCGTGTTGGCGATGAGGGCCGATTTTTCGCCATTCTGCGTGGTGGCGCTGACGGTGATGACGAAGGTCTTGCCGCCGCGCTCGACCGAAAGGCTCTCAGCCAGATTGCCGACAGCAAGCGCGCGGCGACGGCTGTCGTCGACACCCCCCGGCCCATCATTGCGGGACAGGATGGAGCGAATGAGCGACATGACACTGAGGCCGCCGCCGCCTTGCCCATTGAATTCCGGGTCGTTGACCAGATTGAGCTTGTCGACGACCTTGTTGAGAACAGTGCCTGATGTCAGCACCCGGACCTGGTTCTCGACGATGGCCAGCGTGGCGTCGGAAGCGACGACCGACTGGGTGAGATCGCGGTCGGTGAGCTTCAGGTCGCGCGGGTCGACGATCAGTTCAGTGGTGGCCTCATATTTCTTCGGCGTCGACAGCGCGATGGTGATGCCGAGCGCGGCACCCAGCAGTGTCGTCGTCACGATCAGCAGCTTCGACTTGCCGACACCGCGCACCACCTGCATCGGATCGATCAGCGGCTTCCAATGCTGGCTGTCCGTGCCGTCGTTTCGGGATAACGACGCGTCGCCTGCAGCGTAAGGTTCCGATGTATGATCGGCGCGACGTGCGCCAGCGGTTTCGGCGGCACCGGGCTGTGTCCGTGGCGTGGTTTGCGCGCGGTAAGCTTGCTCATGATCCCCGTCGGCCGCGACCGGATCCCCCGACAGTTTCGGGTTGCGCGCCTCGCGCTGCGAGCGGGCGAGGCGATGACGCGTGGCGGCGTCCTCGCGCCATGACGGGTCTGCCCGGTCGCCGATCGAGACCAGCGACGCGTCGGGTTCGTCGCCACGCACAGCCTGGCCCAGCGCCAGCAATGAGCGCTCGCGCTTCCAGTCTTCGCGGTTTTCCCTGTCGACCATCGTCTGGAACTTTACCCTTGGCGACCTGCGAACGGAGATTGGCCATTCGTTAAGCCACGCTAAACAGGCATGGAAAACAAAAGGTTAATTTTCCCGAGCCGAAGCGTCGGTTTCTCGTTTCGGTTGCATCTATTTTCGACACAAGCCCAGCCGCCAGAACGGCACGTTAAGTTTTCCGGCCTAGGCTCTCCTTGAGACATGACGCAGGCCAGTGACATACCGCAAAGGCGGCCCCTCGCCCGGATCGGCACTTTTTTGGCCGAACGACGGGGGCTGCTTCGCGACTATTTCTCGGCGATCAGCGGTGCCGGTGGGCGACTGGTGTTTTCGCTGGCCTATTTCATCGCGCTGGCCAACACGCTGTCGATATCCGAATTCGGCATGTTCGCCACCGCGTCGGCGGCCGGCGTCATGCTGTCGCGCATCCTCGCTTTCGGGTTCATCTCGGCGCTTTACCGCACCGCCACCATCCGCCCCAATCTGATCGGCACCTTTTCCGCCGGCTTCCTGCTGCTCGGCGTGCTGTCGCTGCCGCTGCTGGCCGTGGCCTCGTTCGGCGTCTATCTGCTTTTCTTCGCCGACACCGTGCCGCTGTCGGTGTTTGCCGCAATCGTCTTTTCCGAAGCGCTGTTGTGGCGGCCGGTGGAGGTGGCGCTGATCGTCAACAACGGCCTGGGCAAGTTCGGCCGTGCCGCGCTGCTGGCCATCCTGGCGACCGCGCTGCGGGCGCTCGGCGCGGTGCTGTTCATGTTCTCAGCGCAACACAGCGTCTGGATATGGTCCTGGTTCTATATCGGCGCCAATGCCGCCTCGCTGCTGATCGCCTTCGGCTTCTTCTACCCGCGCCAGAGGCTGCGGCTGCGCGTCGAGCTTTATCTCAGGCGATTGGCCGATTCCATCTATGTGGCCGGCGCCGAAGTGCTGTTCTACCTGCAGATGGAGTTCGACAAGCTGCTCGTGCTGGCAATCGGCGGCCCGCATCTGGCCGGCATCTACGCCATCATCATGCGGCTGGTCGACCTGACGGCGATTCCGATCCGCACCTTCTCGATGATGCTGGTGCAGCGCATGATGCGCGCGCCGGAACTGCTGTCACGGCTGGCGGTCAAGAGCGGCATCGAAGGCGGCGTTTTCGCGGTGTCGACGCTGGCGCTCTTGACGCTCGGCATCGTGCTGCATTTCTTCCCCAATGCGCTCGGCAAGAATGTCGCCGAGGCTGCCCCGCTGGTGGTGCTGGCAATCTGCGTGCCGGGATTGCGCAATCTGGTCGAATACCAGGCCGAGCTTTTGTTCGCACGCGGCCAGACGCTGGTGCGGGCGCTCAATCTCGGCCTGCTCGCCGGATTGAAGGCGCTGTTGCTGACCTATGTGCTGACGACCATCCTCGACACGCCGAAGCTGGTGCTGTCGCTCAATGTCGTCTTCCTGCTTTTGTATCTCGCCTCGACGCTGCTCACCTATTCGGCGATGCGCAAGCCGGCCAAACCCGTCTAGGACTTTCTCATTTGTACATGACTTCTGGACAAACGGAAATCGTTGTCCGAGAAAACCGGTTTCCGCTTTTCGGGATGATCTAATCCAGCCCAATCAGACGGCGGATGCGGCCGATATCGGTGCCGATGAAGGATTGCATGCCGATCGCCACCTGCTCCGGCGCCATGGCGGCAACGAAGCGGCGGAACTCGTCATCCGAAAGCGCTTCGCCGGTCCAGTGCACGCGGCAGAACTCTTCGGAACCGTGGAAGTGGCCGGCTCCGTCCAGCAGATCGTCGACATAGCGGCCGTAGATCATGCATTCGGAGAATTTGCGCGCCGAGCCGACGACCTCGACCCAGTTGCGACCATGGACCCTTTCGATCGCACCGCACATCGCCAGCACGGTGTCGCGCCGCCAGGCGATCAGCGTCGAGATGTAGTCATGGTTCGACGTCCGGGACGGGTCGATGCCGAGTGCTGAGCCGGCGTTGCGCGACCAGATGCGATGCTCCTCATGACCTTCGTCCGCCAGCACAGCGTCGCGGCGGAACAGGCGCACCTTGCCATCGCGCCAGAAGGCGCCGCAGTCAAAAGGTTTCAGGAAGGCAACATCGGAATCGCAGAAGATGAGCACGTCTTGAGATGCATGCGCCGAGATGGCGATGCGGCGCAACTGCTGCACATGCCAGCCGCGCAGCGGCTGGGTCTTCAGGCTGAGCCAGACGCGCCGGCGAAACAGGCTGAACGGGTCGTCGAAGGCGTGCAGCCAGCGCGGCAGCAATTCACGCTCGTTGACGACCGTGCGGCGGCCGGTCTCCAATTGGCGAAACAGGCCGACATCGCGATGCTCGACCAGGATGTAATGGTGCGCCGCGCCGGAAACGTGGCGATCAAGTGTCTCGCACAGCAGGCGACAGCGCTCGAAATCGGGCGCATAGCTTGCCGTCACGATGGCCGCCGTCGGCTGCCGAAGCGGGCTTGGCTCGACAGCGGCACCTGGCACGAACCTGCTGTTCATTTGATATCTCCCGCGGCTTCGGGCGCAAGCGAGAATTTCTGCCTGACGACGCGCAGCAGGAACAGCGGGTTGCCGACCACATAGCGGCGCCATAGGCGGCCCGGCTCGACAGCCAACCGGAACAGCCATTCGAGCCGCAGCCGGCGCATCCACAAGGGCGCGCGGGGCACCGCGCCGCTCAGGAAATCAAGCAACGCGCCGACGGCGATCGGCAGCGTGCAATGGCGCGCGTCGATATGGCGTTCGATCCACAATTCCTGGCGCGGCACGCCCATGGCCACGAGCAGCACGTCGGGCCGAAGCGCGGCAATCCGGTCGACGATTTCCTGCTCCTGCGAAGGGGGGAAATAGCCGTCATGGATCACCACGAACCGGTGCTGCACGGCCAGTGCCGCCAGCTTGACCGACGCCGCTTCTGCGTTGACGCGCGTCGCGCCGAGCAGCCCGACGGTCAGCGGCGTCGTCGAGGCCTGCAGGAAGGCCGGGACGAAATCGGTACCATTGAGATTGTCGGGAAACGGCGCCCCGTAGAGGAGCCTCGCCGCCAGATCGATGCCGATGCCGTCGGGCAGGATGAGGAAATCATCGAGTGCTTCGGCGAACACCGGGTCGGTATAGGCGATGTTGGCATTGTGGGCGTTGAGGAAACTGACCTTGGTGAAGCGCCGCTCGGCAATCAGCCGGTTCAGCAGGGCGATGGCATCGTTCCAGCGGACCGCAACCACCGGGATGCCAAGAATCGTCTTCAGCGTGTCGAGCCCGAACGCGGCGCGGGCGGAATGCATGTTCATGCAAACGCCTCCTGCCTGAGAGGGGCGAGCTTTTCGAGGCCGAGCCGGATGGCAGCGTCGAGCGCCTTGACCTGCGAGCCCCGGAACGCGCTGCCGTCAACGTCGCGGATGTCGGCCGCCGCAGCCTCGAGCGCCCTGGCGAAGGCAACGGGATCGTCGGTGACGACGCAATTGGAAGGACGGTGGTCGATGCCGCGCAGCGAACGGCTGGTGGCGACCGAAGGCAGGCCGAGCTCGAAGGTTTCGATGGTCTTCAACTGGACGCCGCTGCCGGCGGTGCTGATCAGCGGGATGACGGCACCACCGCGCACGAAAGCTTGCGCGTCGGGCACGCGGCCGACAAATTCGACACCCGGGTGCTTCGACGCGACGCCCGAAGGCATGTGGCCCGCAATGCGGATGCGGAAATCGGGCCGCAGATGCGGCACGACCTTGCCCAGGAACCAATCGAGGCCGATGCGGTTCGGCTGCCAGGTCCAGGTGCCGATCAGGGCGGCGTCGCAATCGGTGCGGCGCGGGCTTTTCAGGGTTGGCGCCTGGGCACCGGTCACCAGCGGCAGCACCGCCGAGCGGTTGTCGGAGGCGACACCGAGTGCGGCGCGGTCTTCCTCGGCCAGGGTGAAGACGAAGCGCGCCCGGCGGCAGAGACGCTCTTCGACGGTCTTGAGCAGCCTCGCCTCGCGGCGAAACAGCAGGCGCTGGAAGAGACCGTCGGCGGCAGCGGCATTCTCCCGCGCCGAAAGATGCTCGACATTGTGGGCAACGAAGATCGAAGGCCGCTCAGCGAACAGCTTTTCGAAGGCCCCGGCGAACTGCACGGAATTCAAGACATAGCCGTCAAACGGTCCGGCACGCTCAATGGCAGCGAGAACATCTCTGTCGGACATGGCGCGCAGCTTGACCGACGCGAAGGTGAGGCCCGAAAGCAGCGCCTTGCCGACCCAGGCCAGCTTTTGCCGCGCGGAGGCATTGTCCGTGCGCACGTCGATCGCACCCAGCACCACGGTGTTTTCGGGGTCGGCCGCGGGCTTCCCCGGCCAGGTAAAGCCGATGACGGTGACGCGCGCGCCAGCGCGCCGCAAGGCAGCGATGATCGCAGCGTTGGCGATCTCGTAGCCCGAGGCGAGAGCGCCGTCGGGCACGATCGATGTGGCAAACAGCAGATGCATCTTACCTATCCAGTGGTGTAGCCGGTAGCAAAGTGCGGTGAACCCTTGATTAAGCCTGCACATTCGACGACCGAAAGCCGCTGCCTGGCGGGCTTCTCCGTGCAAGGTGATTAACGAAACCTTATCAACCGTGGTGCTACCAGAGCCCAACTCACCATGTGGCTGGACACGGATGATCCCTTTGCCATCGGACGGTTCGGTATCGGTCGCGGGACGCACGCCGCGGCTTGACGTCGAGGCCGTCGAAGCCGTCGTCACCTTACCGACCTTCAAGCGTCCCGAGCAAGTGCTGGAAACGCTGGCGTCGCTGCGCGCGCAGCAAACCGGCAGACGCTTTGCCGTGATCGTCATGGAGAACGAAGCCGAGGCGCGGGCCGGCGCCAAGGCGGCGCTGCCGCTGTTCGAGCGGGGCGAAATGCCGGGCCTGGTGATCATCGCGCACGAGCGCGGCAATTGCAGCGCCTACAATGCCGGCTGGCAGACGGCCATCCTGCAATTCCCGAACTTCAGGCATCTGCTGGTCATCGACGACGACGAGATCGCCGATCCGCAGTGGCTGGAACGGATGTGCCTGGCTGCCGAAACGCTCGGCGCCGACATTGTCGGCGGCCCGCAGGTGCCCGTGTTTGCCGACCCCGCCCATGCGCGATGGGCAGAGCATCCGGTGTTCGCGCCGCCTTACCGGGAAACCGGACGCGTGCCGGCGCTCTATTCGTCGGGCAATCTTCTGGTCGGGCGCAACGTGCTGATCGCCATGGGTCCGCCCTTTCTCGATCTCAGATTCAATTTCATGGGCGGCGGCGATTCCGACTTTCTCAGCCGGTCGGTGCAAAAGGGCTTTGTGCTGGGCTGGTGCGCCGAGGCCAAGGTGCTGGAAACCGTTCCGGCGCGGCGTATCGAAGCCGACTGGATCCGCGCCCGCAGCCTGCGCAACGGCGTCATCTCGACACTGGTCGAAAAGAAGAAGCGCGCCGGCACGCCAATGGCCGGCGCCAAAGTGTTGCTGAAGAGCCTGGCACTGCTTGCCGCCTCGCCGTTTCGCGGCCTGATCCGGCTGGCGCGGACCCGATCGCCGGCGATCGCCATCTACCCCGTCCATGTGGCGCTGGGCCGCGTGCTGGCCGAATTCGGATATGCCAATGAGCAATACCGCCAGCCTGAGAAAAACTGAGCGCGCGCCGCTCGGCGACGCGTTCACGCGCGAAGGCGTGGCCACCGCCATTGCCGCGCTGCTGTTCACCGTCATCATGGTGTCGTTCCGGCCGTTCCAGCCGGGCGGCGCCGAACTCACCGGTCAAGGCGGCGACATCGTCAACCAGCTTGGCTTCGGTTCGCTCGGCGCCATGTCGATCTTCTCGCTGATGGCCTTTGCCGATCCGCGCGTGGTGCGCTCGCTGCTGAGCCCATCCTGGGTGTTGATGCTGGGCTTCTTTTTCCTCTCGGTGATCCTGTCGACCGATCCGCCTTCGGCGATGCGCGCCGCCTCCTTCACCCTGATCGGCATCCTGACGATGGCGACGATCCTGGTGCTGCCGCGCGACGCCGAAGCCTTCTCGAAGGTGATCATCTTCACCGCCGTCGTGGTCATGGGCCTTTCCTATCTCGGCCTCATCGTCTTTCCGCACGAGGCGATGCACACAGCCGACTCGCAGGAGCCCGAACATGCCGGACTGTGGCGCGGCGTGTTCACCCACAAGAACATTGCCGGGCCGGTCATGGCCTGCCTCAGCTTCGCAGGCCTCTATCTCTACCGGCGCGGGCAGCGCTACTGGGGCGCCGGGATCTTCTTCGCGGCGATGATCTTCATGCTGCACACCGGCTCCAAGACGACAGCCGGCCTGGTGCCGTTCTCGATCCTGATCGTCATGTTCCCGAGCCTGATAGGCATGCGGCTCGGCACGCCGATCCTGTTTGCGCTGGCCATCATCGCCACGGCGGTCGGCACGCTGGGCATCGTCTTCCTGCCGCCTGTAAAACATCTGGCGGCGATCTATTTCCCCGGCATGACCTATACCGGCCGCACGACGCTGTGGGAGTTCGCCGGCAGCATGCTGGCGAAGAAGCCATGGACCGGCTACGGCTATGAAAGCTTCTGGGGCACGCCGCTCTTGCTCAACCAGGACCAGCCCTTCGACCGGCCGTGGGACATCAGAACCATCGTGCACGGCCATGACGGCTATCTCGACATCGCCGTGCTGATGGGCATTCCGGCACTATGCGTGGCGGTCTACACCTTCCTCATCGCGCCGCTGCGCGACTACATGCGCATTCCGTTGCGCAGGGAAAACATCTTTCTCGGCGACTTCTTCATGATGGTGGTGCTGTTCACGGCGCTTAACGCTTTCCTCGAAAGCTTCTTCTTCCATCGCGGCGACCCGGTCTGGCTGTTCTTCGTGCTCGGCGTGCTTGGCCTCAGGCAAGTGTCGCTGCGGCCAATCGCGGTGCGCGATGCCGATCGCGGCTCGCGATCCTGATGGGGCTTCCCCAGGGAAGCGCCAGCGTCTATGTGAAGGCCTTCCTCTGGAGGGCTTTCGATGACGATCAGGCTTGTTCTCGCCGGCTGCGGCAATATGGGCTACGCCATGCTCTCGGGCTGGCTGAAATCCGGCAAGCTCGCGCCGTCGGCGGTTTTCGTGGTCGAGCCCAATGCCGATCTGCGCAATCGCGCGGCAACGCTGGGCTGCGCGACATCAGCCGATGCCGGTAGCATACCGGCCGATGCCCTGCCCGATCTCATCGTCATCGCGGTGAAGCCGCAGGTGATCCGCGACGTCACGGCCGCCTACAAGCGCTTCGGCGACGGCCGCACCACCTTCGTCAGCATCGCCGCCGGCACGCCCGCCGCCACCTTCGAGGAAATCCTCGGCAACCGCGCGCCGATCGTGCGCTGCATGCCCAACACGCCCGCGGCGATCGGCAAGGGCATGATGGTGGTGTTCTCCAACAAGCTCGTGTCCGATGACACCAAGCGTTTCGTCGCCGACCTTTTGTCGGCGAGCGGCGAAGTGGCCACCATCGACGATGAGGGCCTGATGGATGCGGTGACCGCCGTGTCCGGATCGGGACCGGCCTATATCTTCCATTTCATCGAAGCGCTGACGGTTGCCGCCGAGAAGGCCGGTCTGCCGACGGCGACCGCCAAGCTGCTCGCCATGCAGACCGTCTATGGCGCCGCCTCGCTCGCCGCCGAAAGCGGCGAGGAACCGGGCGTGCTGCGCCAGCAGGTCACCAGCCCCAACGGCACGACGGCCGCGGCGCTGGCCGTTCTGATGGGCGAGGACCGGCTGACCAATCTGCTGACGCAAGCGGTGGAGGCTGCGCGGCTGCGGTCGGTCGAACTGGGGAGATAAATCCTCAGCTTGTCCCGTACAGCATCTCATCCTGCAGCCGGCGCAAGGCGAACAGCCTCGTCGTCTGGTCGGGCGACGCATTATCCGCCGTCAGCAATTCGCCTTTCGTGACCGGTTTCAGCACCTTGCCGCCCTCGAGCAGGCCAACCGGCACGGCGCGCTGGGCGCGGGCTTCGCCGACGGTCATCGTCCAGGAGCGGTAACAAGTCTCGCCGATCGCATCGAAGGTCTCGCCGGGGGCAAGGTCGCGCTTGGCAACGGCGCAGACTTCGGCCACGGGCCGCGGCAACGGCACCATGTCGGGCTTGCCGAAAAGCACGATGCGGGCTGCGGTCAGCGGCACTTCCAGCGATGTCAGATGATAAGGCCGGAACAGGCTGTAATAGGGGCCGTGCCCGATATGTAGATCGTCCATGCGCTCGATGATGCGCGGATGCGTCGCCTCGACGATGACGAAGACGCCGGGCGCGACGCCCTTGCCGACCGTGTAGTCGACGACGCCTTTCTTCGTGAGCAGACCGCCATCCTCGCGCGGGATGAGCACCTTGGCGAGGTCATCGCGGTCGGCCTTCGGGCCGTGCATGCCGGGCACGTCCGGCACCAGCCCGGTGGCGTTGGCGATGGCGCACATCTCGACCATGGTCTTGGAGCCGTCGACGAACTCGACCAGCATGCGCGGGTTCATGTTGCGGCGGATCGCTTCGGCGCGATAGTCGTCCGGTACGGCATCGTGGTTGAGCGGGTTGTTCTTGCCCTTGCCGGCCGACACGATGGTCAGCCCGAGCGCCGACGCAAACTCGATCAGTTCCATGCAGCTCGACGGCTCGTCGCCCGCACCCACCGAATAGACGACGCCAAGCCGGTCGGCCTGCTGCTTGAGATAGCAGCCGATGGTGACGTCGGCCTCGACGTTCATCATCACCAGATGCTTGCCGTGCTCCATCGCCATGAGGTCGAAATCGGCGGCGACGCCCGGCTTGCCGGTGGCGTCGATGACGACGTCGATCAGCGGATTGGTGACCAGCATCTCGTTGGATGTGACGGCGATTTTTCCCGCCTCGATTGCCGCGGTGACTTTCGAGGCGGTGTCGGCTTCGACCGCCATGGCTTCGTCGCCATAGGCGATGCGGATAGCGTCGCGCGCGGTGTGCGGGCGGCGCGTCGAGACGGCGCAGACCGAAATGCCCGGCATCAGCATGCCCTGCGTGACCAGATCGGTGCCCATTTCGCCCGAACCGATGACACCGATGCGCACCGGGCGGTTCTCGGCGGCACGCTTGGCGAGATCACGGGCAAGCCCGGTCAGGGCGACGTTGGTCATGCAGGAATGTCCACAGCTTCGTGATTTGGGGTCGGATAGCAGGGAATGGGTTCTATTTGCCAACGAAACCCGGTCGCGACCGGCAATTTCCCACGAAATCGTCTCGGAAGGCACGTCCGCCGGGGCTCGATTCGCCGAAGCCCAACCAATTGACATTGCAGCGGACAACCCCAATAAAACATTCGTTTGTCAACAAAGGCAAATGTTCACCGACGCGACAGTCGGGAAGCATTCGCCTCTGGGCAAATTGGGGAGTGTCTTTGCGCCACGGCGTCAAAGGCTGGATGGAGCATCATTGCGAGGCGTCGAGCGAAGGCTCGCGGCTCCAGGGGAGGAAAAATGGATACTGTTCTCGCGGGCCTAAAAGGGGCCATCGATACGCTTGGCCCGACGATCCTGCTGCCAATTGTCATTTTCGTCATCGCCGTGGTTCTGGGCGCCAAGGTCAGCAAGGCTTTTCGCGCCGCCGTCACCATCGGCGTCGCCTTCATCGGCATCAATCTGGTGCTTGGCCTCATGTTCACGTCGATTGGCGACGTCGCCAAGGCCATCGTCACAAACACCGGCATTCATCGCGACATCATCGATGTCGGCTGGCCCTCCGCGGCCGCGATCGCCTTCGGCTCATCGGTCGGCCTTTGGGTCATTCCGGTCGGCATCCTCGTCAACATCGTGCTGTTGCTGACACGCATGACGCGCACGCTCAATGTCGACGTCTGGAACTTCTGGCACTTCGCCTTTGTCGGCTCGCTGGTGGTCGCCGCAACCGACAATCTGGCCTATGGCATCGCGGTCGCAGCACTTGTCGCAGCACTCTCGCTGCTGTTCGCCGACTGGTCGGCGCGCGCGGTACAGCAGTTCTACGGGGTACCCGGCATTTCCGTGCCGCATCTCGCCTCGGCGCAGATCCTGCCGATCGCCATTGTGCTCAACTGGATCATGGACCGCATTCCCGGGATCAACCGCATCAACATCAACACCGATACGATCGAGCGCAGGTTCGGCGTGTTCGGCGAACCTGTCGTGATGGGCCTCATCATCGGCCTCGTGCTTGGTGCGATCGCCTTCTACAATGCGGGTGATCTCAGCGTGGTGCTGGCCAAGGTTCTGGGCACCGGCATGACGCTGGCCGCGGTCATGCTGCTGCTGCCGCGCATGGTCAAGATCCTGATGGAAGGCCTGCTGCCGGTTTCCGACGCAGCCCAGGCATTCGTGCGCAAGCGCACGGGCGATCGCGAGCTTCTTGTTGGCCTCGATTCCGCGATCCTGATCGGCCATCCGGCCGCGATCTCGTCGTCGCTGATCCTGGTGCCGATCGCGATCATCCTGTCCATCATCCTGCCGGGCAACCGCGTCATCCTGTTCGCCGACCTTGCGGTCATTCCCTTCATCGTCGCCATGACCGCGCCGCTGGTCAAAGGCAACGTGTTCCGCATGGTGGTGATCGGCACGGTGACGCTGGCCATCGGCTTCTACGTCGCCAACGCGCTGGCGCCGCTGTTCACAAGTGCTGCCGTCGCATCGGGCTTCAAGCTGCCGGCGGATGCGCTGCAGATCACCTCGGTGGTCGACGGCTTCCTGTGGGTGCCTTACGTGGTCATCGAGGCGATCCAGGGGCTTGGACTTGTCGGCATCATCGTGATCGCGGTGGTCATCGCGGCATTGTTTGTCCTCTACCGCCGCAATCCGCTCGGCTGGGAGCGGGCCGCGGGCGCCGAGGACGAGCCGGCCGAAGAGACGGCCTGAACCTGATAGGGTCCACCCTTCAAACCGATCGTGCGCCCTCTCGGGGCGCCCGATTTCATCGACGGAGCCCGATCGTGCGCCCTCCTCGGGGCGCACGATTTCATCGACGGAGCAAAGAATGTCCGACGGCCTCATGCAGCTTCTGGATCCCGACGCGATCGTGCTCGGATCCGATGCCTCGACCAATGAGGAGATCATCCGCATCCTGGCGGGCCGGCTGGAGACACTTGGCTATGTCAAAAGCTCCTATGCCGACGCGGTCGTGCGCCGCGAATTGACCATCCCGACAGGACTGCCGCTGGAACGCTCCGACAATGTCGCGGTGCCGCACACCGATCCGGAGCATGTGCTGAAGCCTGGCATCGCGATGGGCACATTGAAGCAACCAGTGATCTTCGCCAACATGGAGGATCCCGACGAGATGCTGCCGGTCGGCTTCGTCTTCCTGCTTGCCATCAACGACAAGGACAAGCAGATTGAGGCGCTGCAGGCCGTCATGGCCACCATCCAGAACCCGCAAGCCTTGGATGATTTGAGGTCGGCCAGAACCCTCGAAGACGTGCGAGCCGTACTCGGCTGATAACCAAGGAGAAGCAGAGATGTCCAGACAGAAAACCATTCTCTTCGCCTGCGGCACGGGCATCGCCACCTCGACCGCGGTCAACGTCGCCGTCACCGAGGAAATGAAGAAACGCGGCCTCACCTTCAATGCCCAGCAGGCAAAGGCCACCGAAGTGCCCGGACTGGCCGACAATGTCGACTTCATCGTCGCAACCACCCCGATCTCCGCTTCGGTGACCAAGCCGGTCATCAAGGGCCTTGCCTTCCTCACCGGCATCGGCAAGGACAAAGTGCTCGACGAGATCGAGGCGCAATTGCGCAAGTGACGGTCCAGACGCCACGCGCAGGCTGACGCGGCTTCACACCACCCTGACGTAGCTCGTCATTCCCGATTTCTGGTGCTCGATGATGTGGCAGTGCAGCAGCCAGTCGCCGGGATTGTCGGCGACGAAACCGAGCTGAACCTTCTCGTTGGGCTGGATGAGATAGGTGTCGGAAATGACAGGCTGAACCTGGCGCGTCGAGGACGACAGCACCTTGAAGCTCATGCCGTGCAGATGCATAGGATGGGATTGCGGCGTCAGGTTCTCCATGTCGATGACGTAGCTTTGGCCAAGCTTCAATTCGGCCAGCGGCGCGGTCGGATCCTTGGTGTCGCCGGGCCACGGCACCTTGTTGATGGCCCAGAAACTGTAGCCAAGCGAACCGCAGATGCCATCGCTCGGGACGTTTTCCGCCGTGGCGCTGAGCGCCAGGGAAATATGCCTGGCACTGGCGAAATCCACTTCCGCCACCGGATTGAGCTCCAGCGGAGCAAGATCGCGAATGTCCCGCTTGAGGGAGTTTCCTGTCGCGCGCAGGGTTGCCAGGATTTTTGGCTTGGTGCCTCTGACGTCCCTCAAGCTGACGATCGCGCCTTCCTCGTCGGGCATGCGTATGGCCAGCTCCATGCGCTGGCCGGGTCCAAGCAGCAAGGCATCGGGCGAAAAACGCTCAGGCACCGGATTGCCGTCGAGCGCCATGACACTCGCCTCCGCACCGTCGACGCGAAAAGCGTAGATGCGCGTCACGTCGGTGATGGCGACCCTGAGCCGCACCAGCCCTCCGACCGGCGTGTCATATTGCGGCTGGTCGAGCCAGTTTGCGGTGCGCACCGTGCCGTAAGTGCCGGTTCTTGCGGCATCGCGCGGCCGGAACTGGTCGATGAACTGACCGTCGTCGCCGAGGCGCCAGTCACGCAAATTGAGGACGATTTCGGCGTCGAATTTCGGATCGCTTGGGTTTTCGACCACGATCACGCCCGTCAGGCCATGGCCCATCTGCTCCAGCGTGTTGCAATGCGGGTGGTACCAGAAGGTGCCGGCATCGGGCGGCGTGAAGGCGTAGTCGAAATGATCGCCGGTGTAGACGTAGGGCTGGACCAGGAACGGCACGCCGTCCATCTTGTTTGGAACGCGAATACCGTGCCAGTGGATCGTCGTCGGATCGTCGATCGAGTTGACAAGGCGTGCAGCGAAGGGCTGGCCTTTTTTCATTCTGAGCACGGGCGGCATTCCGGCGTTGCCATAGGTCAGCACATCCCTGGTCTGGCCGATGTCCATCAGCTTCGCCTGGATCTTTGCCGTCTGCAAAACCACCGGCTCAGGCGTGGCAGCGGCCCAGCCACCAAGCCGGCCCATGGCCGAAAGCCCGACCCCGCCTGCGCCGGCAATCGCTGCCGTTTTCAAAAGCCGGCGTCGGGTGAGTACGGTCATTTGACGCTCCAGCTGCAAAGACGGCTGCCCTGGGTTTATCGCAGCCTTGGATCGTAAGCGAGCACCCTGTGCCTAAACCGACTCCGCCACCGGCCTTAAGCAAAAGACGCTGGCGTGGACGGACAATCGACCACAATAAGCATCGCTGGCGGAGCGGCGCGCGACTATTTCGGCCGCGCCCCATAGGCGGCAAGGAATGCTTCGACCGAAGCATCGGCGTGCCGCTCGAGGTCCGCCTTCGAACGCGGGTTGCTTCCGGTGAACATGGCTTCGTTCATTGGGATCCAGAGAAGCATTCCGAAGAGATGGCTGGCCGCCAGACGGGGATCGCTGGTCTGCAACAGGCCTCGACTGGTAAGCTTTTGAAAGCATGATGCCACCGAGGCAAGCATGCGTTCAAAACCTTTTTCATACCAGCTCCGGCCAAGCTGCGGCATCCGATCCGCGTTGGCGATAATCAGACGCCGCAGCTTCAGCAGCTCTTCGTCCATCAGCGTCGTTGTCATGCGTCGGGCAAGCTGCTGTAGCCCACCCTCCATGAATTTCGCCTCGGAAAGCAGCATCGTCACGGACTCGACGACATCGTTGGTCTGGCTGGCGGTGGACTCGACGACTTCGCCGAAAAGCGTCTCCTTGTCCGTGAAATGCTTGTAGACAGTCTGCTTGGATGCGCCTGCTTTGGTGGCGATCTCTTCCATGCTGGTTCCATCATAGCCCTTGGCGATAAAGGCGGCCGTGGCCGCTTCAATGATTTCACGATCCTTGCGAGCCGACCTGGTCTCACCATCAATTTTCATAGCGCCTCTCAACCAGTACTAGACGGTACCGTTCCCGCATGGTAGCCATGGTCACAGTACTAGACTGGCTAGTACCCATCAACGGCAGCAAGGCTTAGACCGATGACCAAAATGATCTTCCTCAATCTACCGGTACGCGATCTGCAGGCGGCGACCAAGTTCTATCTCGCGATCGGGGGCACGCTGAACCCGCAGTTCTCGAGCGACCAGTCCAGCTCGATCATGTTCTCAGACTCGATCGGGGTCATGTTGCTGACGCACCAGCATTACAGCCAGTTCACAGCGCGGCAGATCGGCGACCCCAAGCGGGACAGCCAGATGTTGATCGCACTCACCGTCGACAGCAAGGACGAGGTCAATGTCGTAATCGAGAAGGGCGTGGCGGCAGGCGGTCGCGCCGATCCCAACCCGGCGCAGGATCTCGGTTTCCTGTTCAACCGCCACATCGAAGATCCGGACGGCAACGTCTGGGAGCTGCTGTGGATGAACCCGTCGGCCATGCAATAGCCCACAGGAATCGAAGCGGGCCAGGATGACACTGAAGAAGCGATCGGCATTCGCCTGTCGCTTCCGTCAGGCGCGCCGGCATCGGCTATTCAGCCGCCTCGGCATAGTGTGCCGGCACGTAGTTGAGGATGGGGCCAAGCCAGCGCTCGACCTCGGTCAACGGCATCGCCTTGCGGCGCGCATAATCCTCGACCTGGTCGCGTTCGACCTTGGCGACGCCGAAATAATAGCTTTCGGGATGCGCCAGATAGATCCCCGAGACGGATGAACCCGGCCACATCGCATAGCTTTCGGTCAGTCTCACGCCGGCATTGCCTTCGCCGTCGAGCAGCCGGAACAAAGTCGCCTTCTCCGTATGGTCTGGCTGAGCCGGATAGCCGGGCGCCGGTCGGATGCCGCGATAGGGTTCGCCGATCAGCTCGTCCGGCGCCAACGATTCGTCTGGCACGTAGCCCCAGAATTCCTTGCGCACCTTCTCATGCATGCGCTCGGCAAAGGCTTCGGCGAAGCGGTCGGCCAGCGCCTTGACCATGATCGAGGAATAGTCGTCATTCGCCCGCTCGAACCGTTCGGCGATAGCCACCTCCTCGATGCCGGCGGTGACGATGAAGCCGCCGATGTAATCGGCTTTGCCGCACTCCGCCGGCGCGACGAAATCCGACAGGGCAACATTGGCCTTGCCGTCGCGCTTGGTCAGTTGCTGGCGCAAGGTGAAGAACGTCGCCAGTTCCTGCGACCGCTTCTCGTCCGTAAACAGCCTGATGTCGTCGCCGACGGCGTTGGCCGGCCAGAAGCCGATGACGCCGCGCGGCGCGAACCATTTCTCGGCGATGATCTTGTTCAGCATCGCCTGCGCATCCTCGAACAGCTGGCGCGCGGCGGCGCCTTGCGCCTCGTCTTCGAGTATTTTGGGATAGCGGCCCTTCAGCTCCCAGGTCTGGAAGAACGGCGTCCAATCGATGTAGCGCGCGAGCTCGGTCAGGTCCCAGTTCTCGAACACCTTCACGCCTGTGAAGGACGGCTTCGGCGGCTCATATTCGGACCAGTCGATCCGATGCGCATTGGCCCTCGCCTTGGCCAGCGGCAAACGCTGCTTGTCGGCTTCCGAGCGGGCATGCGCATCGGCGACCTTCTTGTATTCGGCGCGCACCGTATCGACAAAGCCATCCTTGCTCTCGTTGGACAGCAAGGATGAGACCACGCCGACCGCGCGGCTGGCGTCGGTGACATAGACCGTCTGCCCCTTGCTGTAGCGCGGGTGGATCTTCACCGCCGTGTGCACGCGGCTGGTCGTCGCGCCGCCGATCAGCAGCGGAATTTCGAAGCCTTCACGCTCCATCTCGGCGGCCATGTGCGCCATCTCGTCCAGCGACGGCGTAATCAGGCCGGACAGGCCGATGATATCGACATTTTGCTCGCGCGCCGTCTGCAGGATCCTGGCCGCCGGCACCATGACGCCGAGATCGATGATCTCGTAATTGTTGCAGGCGAGAACCACGCCGACGATGTTCTTGCCGATGTCATGGACATCGCCCTTGACCGTCGCCATCAGGATTTTTCCGGCCGTTTTGCGTTCGCCATTGTCGATGCCGTTGGCGGCGTTTGCCAGCTTCTCGGCTTCCATGTGCGGCAGCAGTCCAGCCACCGCCTGCTTCATCACCCGCGCCGACTTCACCACTTGCGGCAAGAACATCTTTCCCGCGCCGAACAGATCGCCGACGACGTTCATGCCGGCCATCAGCGGGCCTTCGATGACATGCAGCGGCCGCTCGGCGGCAAGCCGTGCTTCCTCGGTGTCGGCGTCGATGAATTCGGTGATGCCGTTGACCAGCGCATGGCTGATCCGCTGTTCGACAGTCCATTCGCGCCAGACGAGATCGCGCTCGTGCGCTTCTTTGCCGGCCGTGCCCTTGAAGCGTTCGGCGATCTCCAGCATGCGTTCGGTGGCGGTGCCGCCGGCCTTCGGCGCGCGGTTGAGCACGACATCCTCGCAGGCCTCGCGCAGATCAGGCTCGATCGTATCGTAGACGGCGAGCTGGCCGGCATTGACGATGCCCATGTCCATGCCGCGCTGGATGGCATGGTAAAGGAATACGGCATGCATGGCCTCGCGCACCGGCTCGTTGCCACGGAACGAGAAAGACAGGTTCGACACGCCGCCGGAAATGTGGACATGCGGCAGCGTGGCGGTGATCTCGCCGGCCGCCTCGATGAAGTCGACGCCGTAATTGTCGTGCTCCTCGATGCCCGTGGCGATGGCGAACACGTTGGGATCGAAGACGATGTCCTCGGGCGGGAAGCCGGCCTGCTCGGTGAGGAGCTTGTAGGCGCGGGTGCAGATCTCGACCTTGCGCGCCTTGGTGTCGGCCTGGCCGTCCTCGTCGAAGGCCATAACGACGACGGCGGCGCCATAGGCGCGGACCAGCCTGGCATGATGCAGGAAGGCTTCTTCGCCCTCCTTCATCGAGATGGAGTTGACCAGCGGCTTGCCCTGCACGCATTTCAAGCCGGCTTCGATGATCTCCCATTTCGAACTGTCGACCATGACAGGAACGCGGGCGATGTCCGGCTCGGCGGCGATCAGGTTGAGGTATTCGACCATGGCCTTCTTCGAATCGATCAGACCCTCGTCCATGTTGATGTCGATGATCTGCGCGCCGTTGGCGACCTGGTCGCGGGCGACGTCGAGCGCGGCGACATAGTCGCCCGCCGTGATCAGTTTCCGGAACTTGGCCGAGCCGGTGACATTGGTTCGCTCGCCGACATTGACGAAGGGGATCTCGTCGGTGAGCGTGAATGGCTCCAGCCCGGACAGGCGCATCCTGAGCTCAATGTCCGGAATGGCGCGCGGCGGATACTTCCGCACCGCCTCGGCGATGGCGCGGATGTGCTCCGGCGTCGAGCCGCAGCAGCCGCCGACGACATTGACCAGTCCCTCACGCGCGAAATCCTCGATCTGGGCGGCCATGAAGTCCGGGCTTTCGTCATACCGGCCGAATTCGTTGGGCAGGCCGGCATTCGGATAAGCGCAGACAAAGGTGTCGGCGACACCGGATATTTCGGCCAGATGCGCTCGCATGGCGTTGGCGCCGAGCGCGCAGTTGAGGCCGATGGTGAAGGGGTTGGCATGGCGCACCGAATGCCAGAAGGCGGTCGGCGTCTGGCCCGACAGCGTGCGGCCGGAGAGGTCCGTGATGGTGCCCGAAATCATCACGGGCAGGCGCACGCCCTTCTCGATGAAGATCTCTTCCGCCGCGAAGATCGCCGCCTTGGCGTTCAGCGTGTCGAAGATGGTCTCGATCAGGATGATGTCGGCGCCGCCATCGATCAACCCGCGCAGCTGCTCGCCATAGGCGAGGCGCAAATCGTCGAAGGTCACGGCGCGATAGCCGGGATTGTTGACGTCGGGCGACATCGAGGCGGTGCGGTTGGTCGGCCCGAGCGCTCCGGCGACAAACCTTCGCTTGCCGTCCTGCTGCTCGGCCCGAACAGCGGCGCGCCTGACCAGCCGCGCGCCATCGCGGTTCAGCGCATAGACGGCATCTTCCATGCCGTAGTCGGCCTGGGCGATCGAGGTCGAGGAGAAAGTATTGGTCTCCAGGATGTCGGCGCCTGCGATGGCGTATTGATAATGGATCTCCTCGATCGCCCCGGGCTGGGTCAGGATCAGGAGGTCGTTGTTGCCCTGCTGATGGCAGGCGCAGCCGGCGAAAGCCTCGCCGCGGAATTGGTCCTCGTTAAAGCCGAGGCCCTGGATCTGAGTGCCCATGGCGCCGTCGAGGATGAGAATGCGCTCGCGTGCCGCCGCTGTCAGCGCGGCAAGCACTTCCGAGCCGTCCGGTTTTGCCGCGACGGGGCCGAACAACGCGTCCAGCGATGCAGAATTCTGCGACATTTTTTATCCCTTTGGCGACAGGCCTTTTCATGTCACATAAGGATATCTTTATGTCAATATACGACAGATGCGCGTGATTGTCACCCACCCAACGCGAAGGCGGGTCCGTGGCGCCGGTTTCCGACGGACCTACGCTCTGTCGACGCTTGCCAGGAAGCGGGCGAGGACCGGATTGAA
The DNA here is from genome assembly GCF_055811095.1 of Mesorhizobium sp. WSM4833. Taxonomy (NCBI): domain Bacteria; kingdom Pseudomonadati; phylum Pseudomonadota; class Alphaproteobacteria; order Hyphomicrobiales; family Phyllobacteriaceae; genus Mesorhizobium; species Mesorhizobium sp. WSM4833. The sequence continues at coordinate 108,735 of NZ_JBVVQG010000016.1, read as the reverse complement.
GCGATCCGGCGAATCCCAGAACGGCGCGTGGCCGGATTTGTCGAGCAGATGCGCCTTGCCTTCCCATAGATTGGAGAATTTCACAGCCGAGACGAAATCGGTGTTGACGAATGGCTCGTCGATACCGTTCAGAACGGCGATCGGCGGCGTCTTGCCGGCCACGATCTCGCGCTGGTTCCGGCCGGTGCCGGCCGCGAACTTTTCGAACATCAGGCGCCGCGCCCGTCCATCGGTGCGCGCCACCGTGTCGATGAGAAACGGCTCGAACGGCTCGCCGCAAGTGCTGCGCGCATAGGCCTCCACGTCGGCGCCGGTGAAGGTCTCCTGCCCGGCGAGATGCATATGCGGGCTCGGCTTGAATCCGCTGCCGACCTCCTCGGGCGAGACAGGCGGCGTGCCGGTGATCATCAAGCCAAGCAGGCCGGGAAAGCGGTCGATCATTTCAAGCCCGATATGGCCGCCGAGCGACCAGCCGAAGACGATGGCCTTGTCGATGCCGAGCAGCCCGAGCACTTCGGTAATGGCATCGGCATAGCCTTCCATGCTGTAGGAACGCTCTGGATCGATCGCATCGCCGGACGCTCCATGGCCGGGCAGGTCGGGAGCGATGAGGTGATATCGCTCGCCCAACGGGCCGTCCAACTGGTTGCGGAAAACGGCACTGGAAGATGAATTGCCGTGGATCAGCATGACAGCGGTTCCCTGGCCGCTGGTCTCACGCACCGCGATCTTGCCATGGCTGGTTTCAAGGGTCTTCTGCGAGATCGTCATTGTCCGCTCCGTCGGGACTTGCCCTGTTTTAATGCAGTTGCGCAGCAAAGCGCCACGGCTTCCATACCTTTGCGGGAACCTTGTTCCCGGCCAGGTTGCGTTGAAAAATCCTTTTCAAATAAGAACAATTATGCGTAGATTGTCAATTATCCAACTCCCGATGAACGGGAGGAAAACAGGGAACAGCACGATGAAGCCCAAATCCGCCGCAAGTCGAATCCGCCATATGCTGATGAGCACGACGTTGATCGGCATGTTTGCCGCATCAGCCGCCCCCGCCTTTGCCGACGTCGTCAAGATCGGCCTGCTTGCGCCGCTCACCGGCCCTGCCGCGGCGGACGGCCAGGAATTCCAGCGCGGCGTGCAGATGGCCATCGACGAAGCGAACGCAGCCGGCGGCGTTGCCGGAGATACGTTCGAACTGGTGGTCGGCGACGTCAAGGATCAGTCCGCCGGCAACGTCACCAGCGCCGTCGAACGCCTGCTTGGCGATCCGGGCGTGCACTTCATGCTGACCGGCTATGCCAGCCTGACCAATTTCGAGATCGACAACATGGCCGAGGCGGAAATGCCCTACATGCTGGCGGCCACCTCGCAGCAGACCAGGGACATCATCGCGCCGAGCCCCGACAAATACATGTGCTGCTGGTCACTGACGCCTTCCTTCGACGCCTACAACACCGACGTCACCCTGTTCGTCGAGAAGCTCGCGGCCGACGGCAAGATCACCCTGCCGACCAAGAAGGTCGCCATCATCTCGTCCGACAATGCCTATTCGAAGACCATCTCCGAAGGCATGAAGAAGACGTTCAAGGAGAAGGGCTGGACCATCACCGTCGACGAGATCGTACCCTTCGGCGAAGTGGCCGACTGGCGTTCGATCCTCGCCAAGGTGCGCGAGAACGTTCCCGATGTCGTCATCAACACCGACTATCTGCCGGGCAATTCGGCGTCGTTCCTCAACCAGTTCCTCGAGCAGCCGACCAAGAGCCTCGTCTTCCTGCAATACGCGCCGAGCGTTCCGGAATTCGTCGAGCTGACCGGCAAGAAATCGGATGGCGTCATCTACAACCTGCTCGGCGGCGCGCTGACGACGCCGAAGAACCCGCGCGCCGATGAGGTGGCAGCCAAGTTCAAGGCAAAATACGGCGTCGAGAGCGGCACCTACGGCGTCGGCCTCTACGAAATGACCAATGTCTATTTCGACGCGGTCAAGAAGGTCGGCGGCGCATCCGACCATGCGGCGATCATGAAGGCGCTGTCGGAGACCGACAAGCAGGTCGCGGAAGGGCGGCTGAAATTCGATCCCGCCACCCACCTGGCCACGCAGGGCGACGACTATATTCCGATCACCTTCTTCCAGATCTGGGATGGCCAGCGCACGCTGATCTCGCCTGAGAAATATGCCACCGGCGCCTTCAAGCTCCAGCCCTGGATGAAGTAGGGAATGGCCCTGCTTGAACTGGACGACGTGTCGAAGGCCTTCGGTTCGCTGAAGGCCGTCGATGGCGTGTCGTTCAAGGTCGAGGCCGGCGAGATCTTCGGTATCGCCGGCCCGAACGGCAGCGGCAAGAGCACGCTGTTCAACATCATCACCGGCATCCCGTTCGGGCCCGACCGGGGCCAGATCCGCTTTGACGGCATTGCCATAAACGGCAAATCGGGACACGCCATCGCGCGCCTCGGCCTTGCCCGGACCTTTCAGCGCGAGACCAGCTTCGACGGGCTGACCGTGTTCGAGAACGCGCTGATCGGCGCCAGCTACGGCAAGCAGGAAAAGACAGCGGCCACGGCCCGCAATGCCGCCGCCGAGGCGCTGGAGTTCGTCGGCCTGGGATCCCAGTCGTTCGGCCGGCTTGCCGGCGAATTGTCCGTGTTCGAGCGCAAATGCCTGATGCTTGCCACGGCGATCGCCATGCAGCCACGCATGCTCTTGCTCGACGAGCCGGCATCGAGCCTGACCAAACCCGAGATCGAGACGTCGATCGGCCTGATCCGCCGCACCGCCGAACGCGGCATCACCATCCTGTTGATCGAGCACGTGCTGACTTTCCTGATGAGCCTTTCGCAGCATCTGCTGGTGCTCAACAATGGCCGCGTCCTGGCCGCCGGCGATCCGGCAGGCGTGATCGCCGATCCGCACGTCATCGAGGCCTATCTCGGCACGAGGAGGTCGGCGGCGTGAATCCCATCCTCAGCGTCGAAGGCGTCATCGCCGGCTATGGCCGCGTCACCGTGCTGCACGACATCTCGCTGGAGGCCGGCCGCTTCGGCAATGTCGGCCTGTTCGGCCCCAACGGCCATGGCAAGACGACGCTGCTGCGTGCGATCTCCGGGCTTCTGCAGCCGAAGAGCGGCCGCATCCTGTTCGACGGGCAAGACATTGTCGGCCACAGCGCACGCGCCATCGTCGGCGCCGGCCTGATCCATGTGCCGCAAGGCAATCGGCTGTTTCCCGATCTCTCGATCGCCGACTGCATGGCGCTCGGCGCCTATTCGCCGCGGGCCCGGCCGCATGAGGCGGAAAACCGCGAAAAGGTGGTCAAGCTGTTCCCGAAACTGGCGGAACGCTGGCGCCAGCGCGTGCGCACGCTGTCGGGCGGCGAGCGCCAGATGGTGTCGATCGGCACGGCGCTGATGAGCCATCCGCGCCTGCTGATCCTCGACGAGCCGACGCTGGGGCTGGCGCCCAAGATCAAGGACGAGCTCTGCGCCTCCGTCATGGACATTTCGCGCGGCGGCGTACCGCTCATCGTCGTCGAGCAGGACATCGAATTCCTGCTGGAACTGACGCAGCAACTCTACCTCGTCAACCATGGCGCCGTTGCGACCGAGATCAAGCCGGGCGAAAGCCTCGACCACGGCGAGATCATGTCGATGTATTTTGGCCATTAGGAAAATCCGAAGATGAGCGCATTGGCGGAAATCCTGTTCGGCGGCCTGTTCCAGGGCTCGCTCTACGCCATGATGGCGGTCGGGCTGGCTCTGGTCTGGACGACGATCGGCGTGTTCAATTTCAGCCATGGCGTGTTCATGATGCTGGGCGCCTACATCGCCTGGCAGCTGGTCGAACTCGGTCTGCCGGCGGCGGTCGCCTTTCCCATCGCCGTCGTCGTCATGGCCGGCGTCGGCTGGATCCTGCAGGCGAGTGTCGTGCGGCCGCTGATCGGCCGACCCAACATCGTGCTGGTCGTCGTCATCACCACGCTGGCAGCCGGGTCGCTGATCGAGAACGGCGCGCTGACCATCTGGGGACCGCGCTCGAAGCAGATCCCGGCGCTGATCACCGGCAACACCACCGTCGGCGCCGTCGGCGTCTCCCTGCACCAGATCGCCATCATCGTCATCACGCCGCTGATCCTGGCCGCACTTTGGATGTTCCTCAACCGCACGCGGCTCGGGCTGGCGCTGCGCGCCGTGGCGCAGAATGAAGATGCCAGCCATCTGGTCGGGCTGAACGTCACCGCGCTCTATGGGCTGGCCTTCGCCATTGCCGCGTCGCTTGCAGGCCTCGCCGGCATCTTCATGGGCGGCTATCGTTTCATGTCGCCGGTGATGGGCAGCGACCCGCTGCTCAAGGCGCTGATCGTCGTCGTATTCGGCGGAATATCGAGCATCTCGGGACCGATCTTCGCCGCCTATCTGATCGGCTTCTTCGAGGCCGCCTGCAGCTATTATTTCGGCCTGTACTGGACGCCGGCGCTGCTGTTCGGCGTGCTGATCCTGACCCTGATGGTGCGCCCCGAGGGCATCTTTGCCAGCCGCTCCCGAGGCCTAGCATGACCGACACGACATCGCCGATCACCCTTAGCCACACAGAGGCGGCAACCCCGATCGCTCCCGGCCGCACGCCGTGGAAGCAGGAGGCCATCGGCTTCGTGCTCGGCTTCGCCTTTCTGGCACTGCTGCCGCTGATCTTCGGCGACACCTATGCCCGCCACATCCTAATCATGGCCTTCATCTATGCGATCGTCGCCTCGAACTGGGACCTCAGCCTCGGCTATGGCGGCGTCTTCAATTTCGGCCATCTGGCGCTGTTCGGCATCGGCGTCTATGCCTACAGCCTGCTTACCAAGCTGGCCGAATTCGATCCGTGGATCGCGCTGTTTGCCAGCGGTGTCATCGCCACCCTGGCGGCGATCCTGGTGACCATCCCGATCCTGCGGCTGAAGGGCATCTACATCATCCTGGTCACTTTCGGCTTCGCGCAGCTGGTGATGCAGGTGATCATCAGCCAGTCCGCCATCACCGGCGGCACGCAAGGGTTGGTGCGCATTCCCGGGCTATACGTGTTCGACCACAACATGGTCCGTGACGGCAAATCAGCCTATTTCTACATCGCGCTGGCGCTGCTGGTGGCGAGCACCCTGTTCCTGCGCGTGTTCGTGCGCTCACGCACCGGGGCCAGCATCGTCGCCTTGCGCGACAATGAGGAATACGCCATCAGCCGCGGCGTCTCGATCGTGCGCCAGCGCATGCTGACGCTTGCCGCGAGCGCCTTCTTCACCGGCATCGCCGGCGCCTTCTACGCCGCCTACCAGCGCAATGCCTCGATCGACGTCTTCGGCATGAGCCTTGCGACCATCATCCTGTCGATGGTGCTGCTTGGCGGCACCAGCACTATTTACGGCGCCATCATCGCCTCTTTCGTGCTGACGATCTTCGCCGAATGGATGGCCGATTTCGGCGCGTGGCGGCCGATGATCACAGCGGTGCTGATCATCGGCGTGATGCTGGCCTACCCGAGCGGCCTGGTCGGTATGATCAAAGCTTCATGGGGCGCCGTCGCCGGACGCCTGAAGCGCCCGGCCTGACCGTTTCGGACTGGCGGCTCCGCCTCAGCGGATGCCGCACCAATCGATGACCGAAGCGGCGATCACCTTGGCGGTCTCGACCACCGATTCGACTTCGACATACTCGTCGGAACCGTGAAAGCCGTCGCCTGACGGGCCGAAAATGACACCGTCGACGCCGGCGCCGGCATAGTGCGCGGCATCGCACACGGCGACGAAGCCACGCGCCTGCGGCGCCTTGCCGACCATGGCCTTGCGCTTCATCAGCGATCTCACCAGCGGATGGTCGACCGGCGTGTTCATCGGCGGAAAATGCAGCCCGCCGAGCTCCCATTGGATCGCAGGCGGGTTGTCGCGCAGCCACGCATCGGTCTGCGCGAAATGGTGGACGAACGCCTCGAAATCGCGGCGGTAGTCGGCCGAATTCTCGTCGGGCAGGAATTTCATGTCGAGATCGAGCACCGCGACATCGGGAATGATGGCCGGGTTGGTCATGACGGTCGGCAGGCCGTGTTCGCCAAGGCCGGTGCCGCCATGCATGACGCCGATGTTGATGGTGTTCATGCCGAGCGGCAGCAGCGGATGGGATTTTGCTCGCGTCCGGTCCAGCTCATACTGGCGCACGGCGGCAATGAAGCGGGCGGCGATCTCGATCGCATTGACGCCCGGCTCCAGCCGGTCCTTGTCGTGGCGCTGCGGATAGATCTCGTTGTAGCGCAGCGCCGAATGGGCGTTGCGGCCACGGATCGTCACCCGCGCCCATTCCAGCCCGCCTTCGACCGGCAGGACATCGCCCCAGGTCGGTTCGGCGACCAGCACCGCCTTGGCAAGCTTGCCCTTCTTCACCGCGTCCATGGCGCCGAAGCCGCCGGCTTCCTCATCGACGACCGAGTGGATGGCGAGCCGGCCCTGCAGCGTGATGCCCGCCTTGCGGATCGCGCGCGCGGCGGCGATGCAAGCGGCGACGCCGCCCTTCATGTCGACGGCACCGCGGCCATAGAGCCGGCCATTGGTGATTTCGCCGCCGAACGGATCGACCGACCAGTCCTTCATCGCGCCGACCGGCACGACGTCGATATGGCCGCACAGGATCAGGCTGCGGCTCTCGTCTCCCGCCCATTCGCCGACCAGATTGGGCCGCCCGGGCAAGGCATCCCATTGCTCTGTCCTGAACCCGTCCTGCTTGAGGATCGGTTCGAGCAGCGCCTGGACATCCGCCTCGCGGTTGATCGCCGGATTGGGCTCGAATTTGGGGTTGACCGAAGGGATGCGGACCATGTCGCGGGTCAGGCCGATCAACCAGTCGCGATCGGTCTCGATCTCAGCCTGCACGGCGTCGATGATGGTCTGGTTGTCGGGCATTGTCGCTTCCTTTTCTGCGTCGCGGCGCTTTGCATCGCTGCACTGAGCGCAACGACACTATTTCCTTGTGGCTTTGGATTTGGCGGCGTCGTCGGCCGATGACGATAGGACGGTATCGAGCGTGACCGCGTTGGCGCTGCGGATTTTCTCGATGTCCTCGATGCGCTTGCGCACCCCGGCGCCATGGCCCTCCAGCGCGTGGGCAAAGACGGTTTCCATCTGGGCAACGGCCGTCGCCAGCGTGTCGAACGGCGAGTTGGCGTCGATCGCCGCGACCATGGTCAGGTCCGCGATGTCAGATATCGGCGACAGCCAGACATCGGTGAACAGCAGGATGGAGACGCCGCGCTCCTTGGCCTGCTGGGCAAAGCTCACCACGTCCGACTGGTAGCGCCGGTAATCGAACACGACGAGGAGGTCGCGCTTGCCAAGGTCGATCAACAGGTCGAAATCGGCGGGACTCAACGAACCGATGTCGCGCACGCCAGAGCGGAACTGCAGGAGATAGCCGGCCAGCATCGAGGCGATATGCCGGCTGAACCGGCCGCCCAGCAGCACGACCTGGCCCTTGCTCTCGAGCAGCATGTTGACGGCGCGCGTGTAGGCCTGCACCGGCACAGCCGTGCGCGTACGCTCCAGGCTGTCGGAAACCGAATGGAAATAGGCAAGTGCGGTGCCTTCGCTGGAGCCGCCCGGACGCTTGGCCTCCATCATCAAAAGCGGCGAATGCAGCCTGGATTCGACTTCGGTGAGCAGGCGTGCCTGGAAATCGGCAAAGCCGACATAGCCAAGCTTGGTCATCAGCCGCGTCACGCTCGGGTCGCTGACGCCGGCGCGCCGTGCCAGCCGGGTTGCGGTGCCCAGCCCCGACATCGGGTAATCGGCGAGCAGGACCTGGACGATCTTCTCTTCCGCGGAGGTGAACGCCACGGTCGTGTTGGCCAGTTCTTCGCGGATCGACATGGTCATCGCCTATCGCTGACGGAAGATGATTATCTTACAATTTTGTGAAATGGTGTCAAATCTGGAAAAAGTTTTACAGGATTGAATCTAGCCGCGTAGATCGCCCGCATCCGCCAGAATCCAATCCTTGCTCACTGCCATATGCACTTTCGATCTCGCTTGAGTATCTTGGCGGCGAGCCTGGTTCTCACGGACCCCGTTCCGGGGCCGGTTGTTACGGACGTGAAGTGAGGGTCATAACCTCAATCCAAAACCCCATCAAAGCGTCATTGGTGAACTGGTGCCCGCCGAACACGGATCGTGACGAAGCTGAACTGGCATTCGAACTTTTTCGCCAGTTGATGCATCTTAAGCCCATGGGCTACGAAACTCATATCGTGCCGAGTGATGCCGAACTGGCCCTTGCCGCTCGGGGCGGCGATTGTGGTTGCCTCGGCCTGCTGCTGGAACGTCATCGCGCACGGCTCTATGCGATAGCGCTGAACATGCTCGGCTATGGGTCGGACGCCGAAGATGCTGTGCATGAGACTTTCCTGATCGCGCTGAGGCGCATCGGCGAACTCAAGGATCCGCAAGCCGTCGGTGGCTGGCTTCGCACTGTGTTGCACCGCTGTTGCCTGCAACAATTGCGTCGAAGACGACGCGAGATCTTGACCGCCGACATTCCAGACCGCCCAGACGAACGCGCAAGCATTGAGGAGCGGCTGGAGAAAGTCGCGCTTCGCGAATGGGTTTGGGACGCCCTACGCAAGCTTCCCGAGCCGCTGCAGGCTACCGCCATGTTGCGCTATTTCGGAAGCTATCAGTCTTACGAGGAACTGGCCGCCATTCTGGGTGTCCCGATTGGGACGGTTCGCAGTCGTTTGTCGCAAGCCAAACGCAAGCTTGCCGAGATGCTGCTGGAAACGGCGGGCCTTGCCGACACAGAGGCTCGCTCGCAGTCTCGCGAGCGCCAGCGATTCTACTCCGAAATTTTCAATGGGCTCAACCAGCATGGCGAGCGTGACCGCTTCCTTGGGCACTTTGCAGAGGACCTGCATCTTGTCCGCGGGACGAGCAAACCAGTGCTGGGTCGCTCATTCCTTGCCTGGGAAGTCGACGCCGACACGGAAGCCGGCGTCCGCCTGGAACCGCAGCGCATTCTCAGCGCCAGCCAGGTCACTGTGATCGAGGGACTATTCGTCAATCCGCCGGAAGACCCTTTCCACTGCCCGCCGGGTGTCGTCCTGGTGATCTTTCAGCGAGACGGCAAGGCCCGACGCTTGCATCTTCATCTTTCGCCGCGTCCGCCTAGAATCGAGGACGACTGATCGAACTTTTTCTCCCGTCCGTGACTCCTTACAGCACGCGGGCATCATCTGGCCCGGACGCAAATGGTTCCAAAGAGGAGAGAGATCATGTTCGCCTTCGCAGTTTCCCATGTTGCTTCCATCGCACACCACGGCGAGCTCGGGCCCAGCCGCTCGCGCCGCCTCCTTCACACGGCGTTCGCATCGACTGTCGTCTGCGCCACATTGTTGTCATCAGGCTTAGGCTGGGCCGGTCAGGCTGAGGTCGACGCCACCTATAAGGACGTCGAGCGGACGCTCGGCTCGGTGCCGACCTTTCTCCATCAGGTTTCAAAAGCAGCGCTGCCGGGCGCCTGGGCAGAGGTGAAGGCTCTGCAGTTCTCCAGCGAAACCGCCCTGCCGCCGAAGGTCAAGGCTCTGATCTCGCTCGCCGTCTCCGCACAAATTCCCTGCCAGTATTGCATCTGGGAAGACACCGAGAGCGCAAAACAGGCGGGCGCAACGGAGGACGAGATCGAAGAGGCCGTCGCTATCGCCGCTCTGTCACGGCACTGGAGCACGATCTTCAACGGCATGCAGGTCGACTTTGAGACCTTCAAGAAGGATCTCGGCGGCGACGCTCAGGCTGCCGCGCCTGCCAAGTAGCGCGAGCCTTGTCGGCACATTGTCGGGATTGGGGCCAGGCCGCGGCAACCGTCGTCGGCATCCGCGGACCGGAATAGGGAGTGGAATTCTCATTTTATAGGGAGGTAAAGATGCCAATAGTCTTCGGAGAAACCGTCAGCACAGTCAAAGATATCGTGTCCGCGCTAAAGAAACACGGTGACGCGGTGCGTGGCACCTATCGTGCCCGCTACCGCTTCGACCCGCAATCAGGCGATCCTTACACAACACCGCTACTGGAGCGACCGGCGAGCCTCAAGGACAATTCGCCGACCGCCGTCTTTCCCTGGGAGCAGATCTTTGCCGCGGCGGCTGTGTGCGCCGGCTCGGATTATCCGATGCTGGCAGCGCATGCGGGAGTCGATCTTCGTTCGGTCGATTTCATCGCGGAAGGCGTGTTCGACCCGCGTGGCGAGTTCGACGGACTTGATGGGCTCACGGCGCCCGTGGACGCCCGGCATTGCTACGTGTCCCTGCACCTCAGCGCGACCGTGTGTTCTTCGGCGCCCCGCGCCGATCTGGAGAAAATTCATGAGCGCGCGATCTCGCACAACATGGTGCTTGGCGCCCTTAGAGGAATTCCCATGACCAGCGAATTGGTGATTCACCAGGCGTGATCCTTGTCGCAGAACTCGCCCGCTGGGCGGTCTGTGGCTTAGTCCCGCCGGTTGCGGCCGGCGGGCCAAATGTGCCTCGTGCACGTTTGCGCCACCACGATCCTGGCAATTTCGCGGGGCGATCTGCTCGAAAGGCAACGGATGGCGGCCGACAGCAACGAGCCGACTGCCCGCTGCAGTAGCGCGCTGCTCGCCAAGTGTTATAGCGCGGAAGGGTTCGGCATTGCGAATCCCGTGACCGCCCCGGCCATCGATATGGCGCAACACATTTCGATACTGGATCGAACGGTGCTTTCGCCCTCTATTTGAAACTGGCGATGGGCAGGAATTTCACCGCGGAGCCGGTGAAGCGGCGGTGATCGGACGTCCGTCCCCGCGGTTGGAATCCATCGAGATAGACATGCTCCGGCGCCGAGCGGATGAAATTGGCGGCAATCATGGGCGCCCCTGTTGATGCGGCCCCACCGGCAATAGCGCGATCTGCCTCGGAATCGGGGCGCCGCTGGACACGGTCGGCCTTGGGGTTCGTCCTGACGCGATCTTCTGGCTTTGACGCAGGCGCCGCGATCCGCTCGCCGGCCAGCCCGTCGTCGGGGTGATGCATGGCCAGCAAGACACCGATGGCATCGCCAGATTTGGCTGCTTCCAACTGGCGCGTCGGGCTTGACTGGCTTTCCGGCCGCCATGTCGGCAATGGGATGTTGAGCGCCATCATCTCCGGCGCGACGCTCGTGGCAGCGGCATCGGCATTCGCGGCGTCCGGCTTGGCAACGGCCAGCTCGGCCTGCGCCGTGGACGCGCCGGCGATTGCCAACGGTGCGGTTTCTGGGGTGGGAACGGGTGCCGTGAACTCGGCGCGCGGTGCGAAGGCCGGCAGCGGCACTGAGCCCGGCGCCATCGCCATGACGATCGCTTCAGGCGTCTTCCCCTTCTGCCCGGCAAGCGGTTCTTCGCCTGGATCGCTGGCAGCAATCTGGATGTCCGCCCGCTGGGCATCCTGCGGCGGCACGATAGCGATACCCTGTCCGGCCGGTCTGGGTTCGACGGACCTCGCCGGTTTGCGTGGCGCCGGCACCGCTTCCGCGACATCGTCGGACTCGTCTGCGCCGCCCCCGCCCAAGAGCGTCGCCAGCAGGCCACGCGGCCTGCGTTGGCCGCCGTCGACGCTTGCCAGCTCGATGTTGGGCGTGCCGGCGCCCTTGCGCGATTTGTAGGCGGCAAACGCCTGCTCATAGCCGGGCAGCGGTTTGCCGTCGCTCGGCACATGCAGTGTGTTGCCGTTCGGAAATACCCTGGCGAGTTCCTGGCGGCTGATGCCCGGCCAATGCCGCACATTGCCGACATCCATGTGTATGAAAGGCGAACCGGAGGTGGGGTAATAACCCACGCCCCCGCCCTGCATTTTGAGGCCGATGTCGCGCAGCTTCTTCAGCGGCACATCCGGCAGGAAGAAATCCATCGCGCGGCCAACCATGTGTTGGCTCTCCCGGGCCACGCCCTTCGAGCGGCTGCGCAGCATTGCGTTCGTCGCCGGCGAACGATAGGCGCTGACCACATGGATATAGGCTGTCGAGCCGCTGGCGCGATAGGCCTGCCAGACAAGATCGAGCAGGCGCGGATCCATCTTCGTCGGTTCGTTGCGACGCCAATCGCGCAGCATGAGATTGATCTTCTTCAATCCCGCCGGATCATAGCGCCCATTGCGCTTGAAGACGATTTCAGCCTTCTCGCCCGTATGGAGATGTTGAATCCTCAAAGCACGCGTCTCCGCGAACGCGCCGGTAGCGCACAGGCAAAGGAACGCTGCGATGATAGCAGGCAGGGTCCAAAGACGGGAAGCACCGGGGGTGTTTTGCACGTTTTCGCTCACGTTCATGCCTTGCACGTTCTTTTGTTTCGGGCGATTTAGATTTCCGCCCAGATCAGGAGCCTTTCGGCCCTCTTCCTGACAAGCATGGGTCTGACCGGCGAAGACGGGCATCCATGCCACAATACGTCATGTCGATGAATAGCATCTTGGTTAATGAATCGTGTCTTGCCGGGATGCGCTTCGGCTGGATTTGCCTGTGGCAGCCATTTTCTGAAGCAATGAACCGCTGATCGGGTCTGCCGGCACGAGGGCCGCGCCATCCCATGTACCCGCCTCGCCCTCGCAAATGCAGAGGACGATCGTGCGGCAACAGGGATGTTGGAAACTGGTGCTGCGAGAGAGGATTGAACTCTGGTTTTACCTATAAACATCAATGGCTTATAAGATGTTTTGTAACATTGTGACGGACCATGGAGTGGACTAAAAATGTCCAAAACGGAACTCCAAAGGCGGCGACAATCTTGTGGTGCGCATCGTTCGACCGCGGAATATAAGGAAATTTGAAGCGCGCGGACTAGATGCCGGCGAGCCAACGGATCATGTTCGCCATCAGCTTGCCGTAGACAGGCCATCCGAGAAAATCCTGCGAGAGCCAATGTGGGCCGATATCGGTCGCCCAGGCGACGGTGCGGCCGCGGCCATGGCTGCGAACGGCCAGGAGCGGCCAATCCTTGCCGCGATAGTGGCAGGTCGCAAGCAACTGCGACGAGCCGTCGCGCCTGAAATCCAGCTTGTTCATGCCGAGGATCGGCGGCAAAGGCCCCTCCACTCCCTCAAAGATCGCATGCGACGATTGCAGGATGGAGGCCTGCAATCCTTGCGGCACCTCCATGCCGTCACAAGATGGCAGGCAGCGAACCGGTAGCACGTCCTCGACCGGCGTGTCGTGGAACCGCGCCGTCCCAAACATGCCCTGAAACCCCATATAGCCGCCGGCGAGCATCAACCCGCCACCGCCTTCGACATAGGCCTTGAGCACGTCGAGCCGGTTGACACCGATGCGCCCGGCGCGCGCCTCCGGCGTCACCAGCAAGGTCAGCGCGCCGACATCGGAGATCACCACCGCCTGATACTGAGCGAGCGCATCGAGGTCATAGGGAAATTCGGCCGCACAGCGATCGCCACCGATCTGCGTCACCGCGATGCCCTCTGCGGCAAGCGCGGCGTTGAAGGCCGTTGCGCCATTCACCCATGTCGCACTTGTCAGCACGTCGCCGCCAGCAGCGACCGACGTCGTCGCCGCGAAGGTCTCGCCTGCCAGCAAGAGTTTCATCTTCGCCCTCGCATTGTTCGACTGAAGATTGGGGGGCGGACGCCAGTTCGCACCGCCGCTCGCCAAGCCTTGGGAGGCTTAGAACTTGAACTCGGCCAGGTTTTCCGGCGTAACGATCTTGGCCGGGCCAAGGATCAGTTCGCCGCTGGCCCCTATCGTGTATTCGCCGAGCCTGCCTGCGGTGAACTTCTCACCTTCCTTGCCGGTGATCTTGCACTGCGCCAGCGCCTGGGCGGTCTGATAGGTCAGATAGCCAAGATCGGTGACATTCCACCAGATATCCTGCGCGGCGCCGTCCTTGATGTATTTCGAGATCAGCGTCGCCGGCGCAAGGCCGGTCAGCTTGACCTTGCCGATCATACCGGCTTCCTCGAGGGCACGCGCAGCCGCCGGCAGACCAATGCCTGCTGGAACGATAATCGCCTTGAGATCCGGAAACGCCTGGACCAGCGCAAGCGCCTGCTGCTGGTTGACCTGCTCGCTTTCCTCGCCATAGGCGACCTGCACCAGCTTCATCTTGGCGTATTTCGGCTCTGCCGCCATCCTCGCCTTCATGAAGTCGATCCAGGCGTTCTGGTTGGTCGCCGTCGGCGTCGACGACAAGATGGCGAACTCGCCTTCGCCGCCGCTGAGGTTGAATGCGCTTTCCAGCATCATTTCGGCGAGACTGTCGCCCTTCACCTGGTTGACGAATACTGCGCGGGCATCGGCCGCTACGTCAGAGTCATACGAGATCACCCGAACACCCTGTTGAGCGGCACGCTTCAGCGCAGGCGCAACGGCGTTGGCGTCGTTGCCGGCAATTGCGATGACGCCTACTTTCTGCGACACTAGGCTGTTGATGAATTCGATCTGTGCCTCGGCCGTCGCCTGCGACGGGGCGACCTGGGTGGCGGTGCCGCCAATCTCCTTCGCCGCCTCTTCAGCGCCGCCGAAAGCCACCTTGAAGTAGGGATCGGTGTCGAGCTTGGGCAGGAAGCCGACGGTTACCGGTTCCTTGGCGCATTCCTGGCTGTAAGCCAGCGAGGCCGGCGCAAGTAGAACCGCGGATGCGAGTAGGGCTAATCTAAACGCTTTCATGATGTCTCCTCCGTCAAAAATCGGGTTTGAAGGAAGGGGCCCGAGATCACCCCTTGGTTTCGCGCAGGACGCGCGATCTTGACAGCCGCTCCTCCAGGGAGCGCCAGTAGTTGGAGACCAGCAGCGAGCCGATCAGAAGCAGGCCGATGATCATGCCTTGGGCGTCGCCGCCGATCTGGTTGAGTGCCAGCACATTGCGGATGATGGCGATCAGCAGCAGCGCCAGCATGACGCCGGTAAGCCGGCCCTTGCCGCCAAAGACGCTGACCCCGCCGAGCAGCACGATGGTGATCACGTCGAGCTCCATGCCGAGCGCGTTGTTGGCGCGGGCATTGGACAGGCGTGCGGTGTAGACGATGCCGGCAATCGCTGCGACGACGCCGGAGACGACAAACAGCTTCAGCACCATCTTGCGTGTGTCGATACCGGAATAGCGAGCCACTTCCGGGCTGCCGCCAAGGGCGTAGATGCGCTTGCCGGTCGGCGTCTTCTGCAGCACGACGGCAAAAATGGGCGCCAACGCCACAAAGGGCACGATGGTCCACGGTATCTCAGTGCCCGGCAGATTGTTGATGCCGAAATCGACCACCGCAGGCGGCAGTATGTTGACCGAACCGGTGCCGAGCAGGATGTAGCCAATACCGCGATAGAGCGCCATGGTGCCGAGCGTCACCACCAGCGACTGCAGTCCCAGCCCTGACACCAGGTAGCCGTTGAAAGCGCCGAGTAGGCCGCCGAAAACAAGCGTCAGCGGGATGGCGGCCAGCGTCGGCAAGCCGGCCTGGACAAGCAGCCCAAAGATTACGGATGTCAGTGCCAGAACCGATGCGATCGACAGGTCGATCTCACGGGTAATGATGAGCAGCGTCATCGGCAGGATCAGCAGCGCCTTTTCCGAGGCGCTCGCGGCCAGCTGCGAGAGATTGAAGCCGGAAACGAAATTCGGCACGAAGATCGCCGCGTAGAGGAAGACGGCAAGGCCGGAGACCGCCAGCAGCAGGTCCCAGAAGTCGATCGAGCGCAGGAATTTCTTCATCTCGCCCTCGCTTGTCTCGCCTGATCCGCGCGCCGCACGATGAAGGTGTCGATGCCGATGGCGGCCAGGATCACCAGGCCGTAGACGCCTTGCAGCCACAGCGGGTCGACACGCACAAGTGTCAGGCCGTTCTTGATGACCAGCAAAGTGAGCGCCCCGAGGATGATGCCGAGCAGCGTGCCCGAGCCGCCGCGGATGGCGACGCCGCCGACCACCGCTGAGGCGATCACGGTGAGTTCGAAGCCGAGCGCGACGCGGGCATCGATGGTGGCGTAGCGCGAGGCCCAGAGCGCTCCGCACAGGCCGCCGAGCAAGCCGGCCATACCGAAGGCGAGCAGGATGCGCCGGTCAACCGGGATACCGATCAGCCGTGCGCCGTCCGGGTTGGAACCCGTGGCAAACAGCTCGCGCCCGGTGGCGGTGCGATAGAGCAGGACGTAACCGGCGCACAGGATGACAACAGCGATCACGACGATCAACGGCACGCCGGCGATCTTCAGACCGGTCATGTCCAGCCAGGCCTGCGTGACCTCGTCGGCGCTGACCTGATCGCCGGCCGCCCAGATCGAATTGAAGCCGCGAAAGATCGACATCGAGGCCAGCGTGACGACGATGGCCGGGATCTTTCCTCTGGTGACAACGAGGCCATTGAGCAGCCCGGCACAGCCGCCGACAGCGCAGGCGGTGATCAGACCCATACCAATGTCGAGGCCTGGATAGGCTTGAACCATGCTGGCGGCCATATAGGCGGAAAGACCGATCACGGCGGCGATCGACAGATCGATGTTGCGGGTGATCAGCACCAGCATCTGCGCCAGTGCGGCAACGATGAGCAAGGCCGCATCCATCGACACAGCAGTGAGGTTTGCCGCGCTCACCATGCGCGGGTTGATGATGGTGACCGGAATGGCGACGGCCAGCATCGCGGCGAGCAGGCCAAACTCGCGCCGCTTAAGGAAATCGAACGGTCCTTTTGTCTTCTCCTCGCGGGCGGCGCGTTCCATCTGCATAGTCTGGCCGGCGCGCTCGTCAGTCCTGGTCGCTGCTTCCAGCACTTTCTCCTGCGTGGCTTCGCCACGTGAAAACGCGGCCGTCTGGTGGCCTTCGCGCAGCACGACGATGCGGTCGCACATGCCGATCAATTCAGGCATTTCGGACGAGATCAGCAGGATCGCCATGCCTTGCGCGGCAAGGTCGGCGATCATCGCATGCACTTCCGCCTTGGTGCCGACATCGATGCCTTGCGTCGGCTCGTCGAGGATGAGCACGCGCGGTTCGGTGCGTAGCCACTTGGCCAGCACCACCTTCTGCTGGTTGCCGCCCGACAATTCCTTGACCGGCTGCCCGTAGCCGGAAAAACGCAGCTTCATCCGCTTCAGCCAGTCCGCAACAAGGTCGATGGCGCGATCGGTGCCGTAGAGGCCGCGGGGCGCGGCCTTGTCGAGGACCGGCAGCACCGCATTGTCGAGGATGGAGAAATCCATCACCAGGCTCTGGCCCATGCGGTCTTCCGAAACATAGGCGATGCGTGCATCCATGGCGTCGCGCGCCGAAGCGAACTGCACGGGCGTGCCGTCGATCAGGATTTCGCCGGCATCCGGCTGGTCGATGCCGAACAGCACGCGCGCGATCTCTGTCCGCCCACTGCCGACCAAGCCTCCAAGCCCGAGCACCTCTCCAGCGTGGAGTTTAAGGTCGATGTCAGAAAAACCGCCTGCTCGGGACAGCCCCCTCGCCTCCAGCACCAGTGCGCCGATGGCGTGATTTCGTTCCGGATAGAGGTCGGTCACTTCGCGGCCGACCATCATGCTGATGGCGGCTGCGCGGCCAAGCTCTGCCTTCGGCTTGACGCCGATGAGGCGACCGTCGCGCAGCACGGCGATGCAGTCGGCGATCCGGAAGATCTCGTCCATGCGGTGTCCGACAAACATCATCGCTACGCCATGCAGCCTAAGATCGGCAACGACGGTGAACAACCGCTCAACCTCGCGCTGCGACAGGGCCGCCGTTGGTTCGTCCATGATCAGCACCCGCGCGTCGAGCGACAGCGCACGGGCGATCTCCACCAACTGCTGTTCGGACGTGCGCAACGTTCCCAACCGCGTTTCGGCGGAGATGTCGAGGCCGACCGTTGCTAGCACCTTGCTTGCGCCGTCAAGCATAGCGGCGTTGTCGATGCCGCCGAAGCGGTCGCGCGGCATGTGGCCAAGATAGATGTTCTCCGCCACCGAGAGATCGGGAAACAGGCCCGGATGCTGGTGCATGACCGCAATGCCGGCAGCCTGAGCGGCGTGCGGCGAATGGAGAATCACAGGCTTGCCGTCGATCTCGACATGGCCGCCGGTAGGGGAATGCACACCGGCCAGCAGCTTCACGCAAGTGCTCTTGCCGGCGCCGTTCTCGCCAAGCAGTGCCAACACCTCTCCGGAGCGCAATTCAAAGGACGCGTCCTTGAGGGCAATCGTGCCGCCAAAGGCCTTTGTCGCTTGAACCAGGGCCACGGGGACACACACGTTCCTCTTTACCCTGGCATCGGCCTGGCTATGTGTGCCGGAGTGCAGCACCTCTCCTCCCAGATGATTGTTATTTTTTCAATTTGCTATATTAAATGGTCCGAGACCGCAACCAGAAAATTGACTTCTGTTGGTCTGGCAAGCACTGTCGCGTCGAGCACAAGCGCGGACAGAAGGCCTCGATTGCAGCAACTTCACAGCTGCGGGCAGCCGAGCAGGCGCCGCGCGAAATAGATGGAGGCGCTGGTTTTGACTGGAAAAGGCAGTAATTCCGTTAAGGTTCGGCACTACAACGAGCGTTTCGTGCTTGATGCGATCCGCCGACTGAAGGAGGCTTCCAAGTCTGACTTGGCCCGGGCGGCAAACCTGACACCGGCCGCTGTGGCAACCATTGTCGACGGGTTGGAGTCGTCTGGTTTCGTAAAGCAAGTGGGAAAAAGGTTCGGGCAACGCGGATCTCCTTCCACACTCTACAGGCTCACGCCGGAGCGCATCTACAGCGTCGGCATCAAGATCGGCCGGCGCGCGCTGGAGTCCGTGCTTGTCGACTTTGCTGGCGAGGTCCGCGCCCGCGCCTCGCATGAATATCGGTTTCCAGATCCCGATCTGGTGCTCAGGGCCGGAAATATGTCGCTTGCCAATTTTGACAAGGTGGTCGCCGGGCTTGGCGATGCCAGCATTGTCGGCGTCGGCATCGCTTCGCCCTATTTCCTCGGCGGCTGGAGCGAGGAGCTAGGCTTTCCCGACGACCTTGGCAGCCGCTGGGACGCAATTGACCTGACGACATTCTTCGCCACGAGGCCGAAGACGCCAGTCTTCGTGGAGAACGACGCGTCGTCGGCTGCGCTGGCCGAACTCATTCAGGGGGCCGGCGCACGCTTCCGCGACTTCATGCATATCTCGATCGACACTTTTGTAGGCGGCGGACTTGTGCAAGGCGGCAAGGTCCACACCGGGCCACACGGCAACAGCGCCGCGCTCGGCCCGTTGCCGGTATCGCCTTCGAGCCTCGATTCGGTGGCGGCCAAGCCGGCGCGCTACCAGAGCCTGCTGCATCGTGCCTCGATATATGTGCTGGTTAATCATCTCAAGTCTCGCGGCATCGAGATCAATCGCGTGAGGGAACTGGATCCGCTGCCGCCTGGGGCGCGCGAGCCGCTGTTCGAATGGATCGAAGATTGCGCGAGCGCGCTGGTCGAGGCAATCATCGCCATCACCTCGGTCGTCGACATCGAAGCGATCGTTCTCGACAGCATCCTGCCGCGGCCTATCCATCTCGAGCTACTGGCGAGGGTGCAGACCCAGTTCAACCGGACTAGCGCCCTCGGCATCGTGGCGCCGGAAATCGTGTCGGGGCAATTCGGCCCAGAGGCGTCACCGATTGGCGCGGCCATGTTGCCGTTCTCCGCGCTGCTGGCGCCTGACAGCGGCGTGCTGATGATCGGCAAGGACAGAACAATGTTGCTAGGTAGCCTCTCGAGGCTTGCCGGCCAAAGGTGACCACCAAGATGCTCACTGTCTGTGTGCAACGTCGATGGGCTAGACGGGTGCTGCGAGAGCGGATTGAGCTCTATGAAATATTAGTAAAGTAACCACTTGGCAGGATTCTGGCGCCTGTTTCCGCGCTTGCCGGCTTGCGCCCAGCGAGGTGACTCCTGGGCTTCTGTCATATGGTGGCGCCGAATGACCGCAATTTTTCACAGATAAGTCGTCAATTGATATCATTGACTTTCTGATAATAATCTTCCATTTTAACACCTGTCCATTCTGTGGAAACTCGTCTTTTCATTCTATTTTTTATTCGCACACATATCTTTGGCGGATCCCAGCAGAGTAGAAATTTTTCTTTTATTCCTAGTGCAGCAGTTATGTCTTTTACTCATGTGAGGGAATACTATGCTTAGGCTGCATGCAGAAATCGCGGCTCTGTCAAATGACAATCCAGCCGGCTATATCTCCACTGATTCCTTCGCCCGCCTGACCGTTAATCGCCTCGTTGAGACCGCCAAACTTCTCAAAGGCAGCCAGCTCGTGGCAGGCAACGGCGACCTGAGCGCGACATTGAATGATGTTGTGTTTGCCAACAGGGCAGCAATCACGCTGACTCAGGCAAACAACCCGGCCTTCCCCGACCGCGAGCTTGACATTCTGGTCAGCACCACTTTCGACGTCTTCGTCGACATTTTCATCACAAAGGACCCGACGCAGATTATTTCGACGGTCCGGATGCAGGTTCAGGACGCACGCGCACACTTGCGCGCGGAAAGCAATCTGCTGGTGATCGAGGGCTGCGACTTCAAAAGCCAACGCCGGATAGTGCGCACGCCCAATGCAGATCAACTTCTTCAGAACGCAGGGATCGATCCGCTCGAGGCAGCCTATGTGGAAGGACATATTGGCTATGGCGTGGTTTCCCAGGCAGTGGCCATGTCTCTTGGGCAGCGTAGCGAGATCAACCTCGCCACCATTTTTCCGGCAGTCGATTTCGGCACCTCAATAAAGCTTGTGATTTTGGCGGGCGGCAATGCCCTCGGCATCATTCCAACCGATGGAGTTACCATCATCAGGTCTGCCCATTGCGAATGCGAGGAAGGCCCCGATTTCGAGGTCGACGACACCACGGTTACGAACATCGCAACTCCCAATCCGGGCCCGAACGATGAGGTTGGCAGTATTAAGCTCGGTGGGCCCATTGCTGACAATAAGGATCCGATGATCGATTTCGGACAACGCGTGCCATTTCATAGCGGTGTCGCAGGCCTTTATGTGCCCCAAGCCTTCGCCGAGGCTTTAACCATCGATGTCATGCCGGCGATCAAGATGGCGGTTTCGGACAGGGGCACCATTGGTTACCGCGCGGAGGCGACCGTCGGCTTCAAGAACTTCAAGGTGAGTTTCGACACTGCGGGCGGTGGCATATTGCTCGATATAGATCTCGACATCTCGGTTAGCGCATATTGTGACTTCGAGTTGTTCAAGGGATTTCGGGTTCCCATCGGCTGGGCAATTGTGCAGCCGGCAAACGGGACACAAGCGAGCGTCCAGATTGGCTTCTATCCGTCAGTCGACAACTCCGGCACCGTCAAACTCAAAAGCACTTTGCGCAAGTCGGACATGGGGTCCTATGTGGCGATCGTCATCGGCATCGGGACCGCCCTGAAGATAATTGGTGTCACCGCTTGGATAGGTTTTCTAATCGATGTTGTCCTATCAGCGATATTGAGCAATGGGTTGCCCCGTGCGCTGAAGAAGGAACTGGGGAATTACATCGGTAAGAAAGAGTGGAAATTGATAGAAGGCGTGCCGTTATCTCATCCTCTCGATCGATGGAAGTTCAGCGCACCTTTCGATGTGGTTGCAAACAGCATTTTGACAAGCTTTGAGTTTCGCGCGGACCCCAAAAAAAAATAGTTAGATCCGTGGCTTCTGGTTCCACCGAAGCTGGCCAACTAAGGCCACCTCAGGGCGCACGGCAGGGTTTGAACCTTTCAGCAGAACCGGTGCAAGATCGCCGATCTGCACCCTCGCGACAACATCGACATTCAGAGCTTCATTTGGGTCGTAAGAGCGCTTGCGATGGCGAAAAGCCACGACCGCAAAACGACTTCGGCAAACGCGAGGGTGGCCTGGCGATGCCCGGCTCTTCGGGTGGTTTGGGAATGCTCACGCCATCAAATAACGGCCGAGCTCATCTCGGCGCATTCGACCTTGAGTTACCAGCCGGCTGAGCGTTCCGGGAACAGAGGTTAACTTCATGGCCGGATTGTCCTTTTCGAGGATGTCTTTGACCTCCGCTGACGATAGAGGTCGCGGACTCTCTGAAACCGCTCGAAGACAGAGTTGCAGGATTTGTCCGTGTCCGGCTCTCTGCGATGTCTCGTTTAGACCAAGGAATGCCTCAAGCTGTTCCTTCTTCGCTTCGAGCGCTTCGATCTCGTCATTCACACGCTCAAGTTCCGCCGCCGCTTCGTCGCGCATCGCGGCTTCTTCGGCAGCAATCCGTTCTCGCTCCTCGGTCAGGCGTCGCATCTTCTCAGATAAAGTTTCCATGTTAGTCCTGTCAGGCTGTCGCGCGAGAAATGGTATCTATCACGTCACCTTGTAGGGAAAGCAGACGCTTTTCGATTAGCTTTTCACGAGCAGCCACGAATTCAGGTAGCATTCTTAAGTCCCACAAAAGCTGGTCTTCTGGGATCAGGTGGCGGTTGAGAAACGAATGGTCCCTCGTCTGAATCCATTCTTCAAATTTCTGATTGGTTTTGATGAGGTTGTCGTGCGATGTGAGCAGCTGCAAGTTCCCTACCCTGTCTGCTGTTTCAAGAATTTTATCGACGCGGGATGATGGGATATTCATTGCCATCAAAGTGCGCCGATTGATGAGCGACTTAGGGAATATATGGTCGAGGTGATGGGGGACTGCTCCCCAGTTCTTTTCATCGTAGAGAAGCGATAGCACGAGAAAAGTCTGCCTCTGCTCGTATTTGATCTCAATGACGTTTGCGAGCGATTCAGCGTTAATGTTGGCAGCCCGCTTTCGCTGTTTGGTCAGCGCCGAATAAAGCTCGGTGAGCGGGAATTCCTTATCCAAAGTCAGCGATGAGTGGATTGTGTTGCGCGACGCTCCGATGGTGCTGTCCGAATTTCCGCCGAAGACCCCGTTCAACAATGATGATATCAACCATCGCCTTATCCGCTCGACGTTGCGACTATCAAACGCTGTGGTGCCTTCCAGCAAATCCGTGTCGATCTTGTAGAGATAATAGGCGATTGGAAGCAGAGCGTTCAAACTGGTCAGGGTCTCACGATCGATGCCAAACCGGTTCACGAGCAAAAACGTCCGCCGCAACGCCGCTTTGATGCGGGGCCAGTTTTTCCGCATGATCTCAAGGTTGTGGTTGGTGAAGTTTTTTACCTGATAGACGTGATCCAGGTCCGACAGTAGCAGGCATGCCTTCATCACGAAGTCTTTGTTAACTTCGTTCTTCCGATCTAGCCGGGTGTTGAGCATTTCAACGAAGCTGTGGATCTCCTCGCGCGCCGAAATGTCCGACCACTTTGACGAGATCATCGACAGCATCAGGTCCGATTTGCTGAGCTTCGTGCCGCCATCATTTGCACGCACGAAAATTCCCAAGACACGATCATAGTCCTGATCCTTCTCTGTGTAGTAGCAGATGATCTCATCCTTCCACACCATGCGGTGGAGCCGGTCGAGATTGCGATTGACTGTCTTCTCATCCAACCGTGAAGCCGTTTCTGGTAGCTTGTCGACCAAGCTGTCCTTGTATTTGTCGAACGCGTCATCGCCGGGGTAATTTAGGATTTCGCCAACCTTGATCCAGAATCTGCCCGGAACAGACGGCGGAGTGTTTTCGAAAAGTTCGAAGCCGTAGGGGTTTTCGAGGCTCTCTTCGGCATCATCGTCGGTCACCGACTGGGTTGGGTCTGTGAGAAGGTCGATATAAAGGCGTTTGCGCTGCCATGCGGATGGGCTGTCCCAGCGCTTGTTCTTAGCTTTCACGGTAAAGGAACCCCGCAAGCCGATTAGAAGCGAGGTCAGCCGCTGCTGGCCGTCCAGCACGAGAGTGACATCTCTGCCATCGGTCTCGGCGATCTCGTTGTGGACTTCGCCATAGCGGAAATTCTCAGCGAACTTGTAGATCTGCCAGTTCGGCTTGTTCTCCGGAGCCACATCCCAGAATAGGAATGAACTGATCGGATAGCCTTTCATCAATGAATCGAACAGAGATAGCACCTGCTCCGCATTCCAAACAAATGGACGTTGGATGGCGGGCAAGAAGTAAGACCGATTTATCTTATCAATCGTGCTCGCGACTGTTGTGGCAGTGTAAGGCATTGCTAGATTGATCCAATGGAGCTGTTTGATTTCCGGATTTCACCGGCGATCTGGGTTGAGCGTATGATGAAGCTGCCGTCGAGTGTCGTGGGCTCTATTAGACGAGCGCATTGTGGACGCGTAAGGGTGATACCAGCTGAAGCTCTTCGCGGTTGAACGTATCCGGATTCAGGATGGAAACGACATCCCGATGCACGTCGACGACATCATCCACTTCGACCATGTCGCCTGGGTCATCACAGGAGAAAATAACCTGATTTTCAGAGTCTGAAATGCAAATACCAAGAATTATTTTGAGGCAAGGAACCTTCCACACTTCAGTTACGCGAACTAAAATTGAGCCTATGCTATTTTTGGATCTTGCAGATATCCCTCTAACAGCAAAGCCCACTGAGCCGGCAGCCTGCGCAAGCCGCCTTGTTCGCGTCGCGCTGTTGAATACGTCTGGCATAATCCGGTTAGACGATATCTTATTGGAGCGGGTGTCGGTGCAACCATGTTTTGGCCAATCGCCGCCAAGATCGTCAAAAAATACACGAGAGCCAAATGCGTTTTGATAGAAGTAAACCCTGGCACCACAGACCGGACAGTGGGCATTTGGGTTTACTAGGCAAGCGGCTTGGCGCCTCTCAGTGACAAAATAGTCCCGAAGTAGATTCCTTTCGAGCTTATGAGGCTCCTCACGAATCGCTATCGACGCCGCGTAGCCGCCGCCATACCCACCGCCAATACACCAACCACAAGTGCAACTAGAGTAATGATTATGGCCTGTCACAACTTGCGTTCCACTAAAGCGGCGAAATCGGAGTGATCCGGATGAGTTAGCCACAACCCCATATTTGTCATTCGAGCATGTGGCTTTCAACAACCTCTAATAGTGCCGTTTCGTAGCGAAGAGTCCTTTCGTGTAGCCAATCCGCCATTCCTTCCCAATTTTTCTCGTCAGACGTTTCTATGAGAAGCTTCTGGCTAAACGGGTATTGGCGACCAATTGGAGCCCCGAGCCGGGATTCGAGCAATGTCCTGAAGGGCTCTAACCGATCCGCAGTCTGGGATGTCTCGTAGCCGCGCCCATTGCGAACGAAGATCCCTACTCCGTCGTTAGCGAACCAACGGGAGATGACATAATCGCTGTTCGGGACATTGTGCCATCGTGACCTTCCGCCGCCGCTTGGCAGCCCAGTATCGTCGAAACGATGGGCATAGTATTCCCAAAAAGCTCTGCGCATAGCTGCTGCTGGGCTAGCCTCGCTGCTCTGTCTCACTTTTTCGCCAACATATCGATCCCACCCGTTCGGTCTCTCTACCACCTCAAACAAGGGAGCAAGCGGCGATTCTCCAATTCGAACCACTCGCAATTTGACGGCGAAGAACGAAAAGGGTTCGATAGTATGTTCGTTGAGCCAACGTATTGCAGACAAATGCGGCTCGCGGAATGAGGGGGCTATCCAAACCATAACCTTCGCTTCGAGTCCGGCGAGGTAGGTCATGATCTGGCCAAGGTGCGCATGATCGCTCTGCTCAAGTTGGTTTTCTATCAGCACGAGTTCTCCCGAGGCTGTGTCTCGGGCGAGAATATCGGCGGCGAACCTGTCCACAGGCATCTCGGTCCCTTCAAGCTCTAGTTTTAGCCCAAGGGCTTCCTCCAATCGGTCGAGGTTAGCGGCCAGCCAAGGTGTGAGCGAGAGTGCTTCATGTTTCCAAGCTTCCCTCGCTGAGACGTCGCTCAGACGACCGAATTCGGATTGATATGACATAATCTTCTTCCTCGCACGCCTATTGGAACAAAGCGGACTTGGAGCCCACTAACGTGGACACTAAAAGCCCCCGATCCAGCCTGGTATTCCGAGCCTCGCAAGATGTCTCAGGAACCAGGATGCATGCATGACACGCTGCTCCGTGGAGCGGTCGCTCATCAAGGTCCGTTCCAGCGTGGTGATCGGCGCAAATGGGGTCGTTTGAGCACAGCTCCAGCCCGTGCACGGCCTTTGCCAAGATTTTGGGCATGTGCTCGGCCATGCCGCTTAGGCCGCCAAGGGTGCCCTGCGCGCCTGCGGTCGAGGTGTAGATCAGGATCCCGAAACGGTCGGACTGCCCAGCTCCACTTGCGTATATTCGCTCCTTCAGCGAGGAAATCGGGTATCCGCACTCCATTGCCAACTCGGCCATGAGCGCGTGCGAAAGCGAGTGCAGTGCCCAATAGGCCACACCAAGGTGCCTCGGAGGCCGATTGAAATTCGCCGCTTCATGTGCCTCGCCGCGGTGTAGCTCATCAGCACGGACAACGACGTCAGCTCGGTCGCGCCATTCACGGATGTAACCGGGGTTTATGTGAAGGAAAATGCCTTCACCAAATTGCTCAATGGCCGGTAGCCACCTTACCTCCCGGCTCAACGGGGCTCCATCGACGTTAAGTTGGATTTCATCGAGTTCACTCTCGGCCGACGTCGGCGGCGGCTCCAAGCGCGTGAAGCCGTAGAGGCACGTGACTTCGCGCAAACGGCTGACCTTCACGATCCCGGTCAGGAACTGGTCCCAGGGCGGCGACAGGCTCAAGATAGCCCGATCAAGCGTCTCCGCGAAAAGGAACGCTGCTGCGTCGTCATACCCAATTATCGGTGCGCCTGACGCCAACGCGTCGAATTCTGCAATACGGGGATTGGTCGACGAGCCATCGCTGTCATCTGCCATGGTCGCTAAGGCGTTGATTATTTCTTCGTCCGAGAACGGAGCAAATGGCTCTTTGGTCTGCGGCAAAGATCTCAACACCTGAACGAAATTCGGCAAGCTTCTGAGAGACTCAACGGTTTGCCGATGCTCCTCGATGGTCTGCCTGACACGATCATCAGTGCGGGTTAACGAGATCACTGTCACCGTCTGCGCGAAATAGGTATTGGTCGCTGACCGGGGGAGTAGTCGAAGATCCTCATCGCAGCTATCACCTGAAATATACCTCGGCATCAACCACGGGCTGAAGGCAGCACATGTGCCGAGGAACTTGGGTTTGTAAAGGTCGGCCATCGTAACGCGGGCGCCACATGTGCATTGCACGGAAATGTCCGACGGATCTGAACTGACCCCGCGTTCGACCCAGAACATCGGCTTTCGACAAGCCCTGTCGCCGCCACGATGCGCCAGCCCCCGCCAGTCGACATCCTCGAGATGTCCCTTGGCACAAGCTCCGACAAAGCGGATTGGATTCACTCCCAGTCGCTTGCCACTGACCGGATCCGGGTAGCTCAGCCTGTCGCCGCGAGTTTGGAGATGCTCGAACTCGACCATGCGCCGCCGCGTCTCGGAGGTAGCTGGCGTCTGCCCAGCTGCTTGTGGTGGTTCCTCGACCGTGAACCACGTCGGAAACACCATGACGTCCACGCCGGGCCGACGGTCATCGTGCCGGTCCTCGTCTTGCTTCGGCGGCGGGCGCAGCCCCTCAAATTCCGGCCCAAGTGCAAGTTGTTGGCGCAGCAGCGGGACTAGCCGTTGCTCCTCGATCGGCAGCCATTGACCGCCGTAGTGCCATCCTTGCAGCCCGGCAACGACCACGGCATGATCAGGTAAGTCCAGCATCGCGCCGGGGCCGTAGGTCAGCAAAAGTTGCGAGAAGCTCTGTGTGGTGTCGGGCATTGTGCCTCGCCTAAAAGGATTGTCCGGTCGGTGTCTTGAGGCGCAGAAGCGCCACAGGCTCAGTATCGCGCATCGAGCGTCCCGCAATGAAAAGCCGGCGCTCAGGCGCCATGTTTACCTGCTGGCTCTGTGGGTCCTGCAAAAGGCGTCTGACTGGTTGCTCGTTCGCATATTTGAACGGATCGCCTCCACTGGTTTGCGTGTCGACAATGGCGATCCAGGCGTCCTTTAGCGCGTCGAGGCGCTGGAGGCAGCGATCGATCTCGGCTTGTGTCGCACCGCTGACGATCATCTTGCTGCGAACGGTAGCAACAACCGCGAGAAAGGCTTGGTCGAACTGCCCGAACCTGCTGGCCGCATCGTTCGGCGTGAGCGCTGGTTCGAAATGCCGAATCCCAGCTACCATGGTGGCCGCAAGAGCTCGGTCTAGAGCACGTGTGGAGAATGGCGTCACGCTAGTCGCTTCCACTGCTCGATAGAAGCTCTTGTGGAACGAACGGAACTGTTCGTAGTGCATGCGGTCGCGCGGCTTGTGCACATTCAGCAGCGTAACCACCAGGCCTGGCTTGGGCGCCTCGCGACCGACGCGGGAAGTCGCCTGGATATACTCGGCAGCGGTCTTGGGCTGGCCTTGGACGACCATGAGACCGAGCCGGCCGATGTCGAGACCCACCGAGATCATGTTGGTGGCGAGGGCGACGTCTACTGCGCTCTTCTCGCTTGCTGGCCGCCCAAGTCGCGTGCGGGCCTCGGAGACTTTGTCCGTGCTGTAGCGCGAAGTTAGCTCCTGAATTTCCCGTAACTGGCGATTGGCGAAAACCTGTCCGACAGGCTGCAGCCGCACACGGCTCGACCCGTAGCTGCCCAGATGAGCCCGCACCTCGTCGTCGACGATACGCCGCGCGCCGCCCAGCTCGCGCAGAGCGTTGAAGTAGCAGAGCGCCGTCAGATATGGATCGGCAGGATCGATCGCGCCGCCGCTTGCCAGGGCCTCCGCTCCGGCCAGAAGCGTTTGAAGGGTCCTAAGGAATACGAGCTTCGGTCCTCTTCCCGGCGACGCGACACCGACATAGAGCCGCGAGGGCGACGACGTGTCCGCCTCGGCGAAGAAGGAGTCGTGGCGGCTAATTCCCGGCGGGGGAAATATCGCTGTGCTCGTGCGCCCGAAGAGGTTCTTGATCTGCGCGCTGGCCCGCCGCACCGTCGCCGTGGATGCTACGATCTTGGGGCCGCGTGGAAGATCATTGATCTTGCGGGAAGCCAAAAGATCGAAGGCGGTTTCATATAGTCCAGCGATCGTTCCAAGCGGTCCAGAGATCAGATGGAGCTCGTCCTGGATCACAAGATCGATCGGCGGCAACGGCGCTGGAAGCCGCGTGCCGGCATTCGGTTCGGCAGCGCCATAGAAGCCCAAATCGTCATGGCGGGTGACATTGCCGAAAAAGGCGCCAGCGCCGCCTACCCAAGGGACGTTGGCAAACTTGTCGATGGTGGCGATCATGAATGCCGGCAAACGCCGATAGATTTCTTCGTCGACCACGACGATCGGCAGCCTCTCGGCGCTGGAGAAGTCGCAATCGATATTGTCGCAGCGAATATCGAGGCGCTTCGGGTCCTGCTGGTTGGGGTGAAGGTGGAACGCATCCGGCTTGAGTTCACCGCCGCACCAGGGACAATTCTTGAGCGGCGCCGGTGCAGGACCATGGCCGCTGCGATAGCTTCGCACCCACTGGATTGCAGAACCCTGTGCCGGGGTCCTGGAGTTGCCGAAGCTATTCGGCGTCGCACCACCACCGACCCACAAGCCGATCTCGATGGGCCATTGACCAAGGCGGCCATGATCTCGGCGTTCGAGCTCGAGCGCGCAAATCAAGCCTGCCGCACGCTGCAATTGGTCCAGCGTCAAGAGCCGGAGCGTATACCGCATCACCACTGACAGACCTGCGCCGTTCAGGCCAGAATTGGACAATCGCCGCCGCGCAATCGCAAAGGCACCAAGGCCAAGGTAGGCCTCCGTCTTGCCGCCGCCGGTTGGGAAGAACAGCAAGTCTACTGTGGCGCGATCCTGGTGGAGAGGGTCGACGAGTCCGTCCAGGTTGAGGAGGACAAAGGCGAGCTGAAACAGGCGCCAACTGGGCGCGGTCTGCTGGCCCGGCTTCCTCCCGTTCATGGTCGAGCTACGCTGGCGGTTTGCGCGCGCCATGGTGCGATTCATGATAGCGAAAGCTTCGCGGCTCACCGGATCGGCGGTCAGGCGGTCGATACCGCTCGCTATGCGCCCCCTTGCGACCTCGATGTCCTTGAGAAGTTGGCGCGCAACCTCCTGGCGCTTCTGACCGTCGATCTTGCCAACCATCGTGGCTTGTTGCGCGGCCCAAGCTGCGTATGCAGCCGGCAACGACTCGAGTGCGGCGCGCAGGCTGTCGGCGCCTTCGGCTGCCTCGGCCAGTGCCTCCATGCCTCGCATCACACCAGGGAGGTCTATGTCGGCGCCGAGCTTTTCGACGTCCTGACACGGGATGGGCGTGGTGAACACGGTTGTAGCCGGGCCGTCACTACCCCTCGCATCCCAGTCGCCTGAGCTGTTGTGGCCGGTCGCGTAGGAAGCAACGTCGCCGTAGTGAAGGTCAGACAGTCGCTCGTCGAACTCTTCGGCGTCATACGAGGCGCGGTCGTCATTAGGCTCGAACCCGAGCGAGGACTTTAGCTCCAGACGGGCTTGGAAGCAGAAAGCCAGGTCGCCATAGCGCCTAAGGGCTTCGGAACGCCTGTTAACTAGAAAGACCGAGACGGCAAGGAGGTCGCGTCGCCGGCCATCAATGCCTGCAGTGTGTGTCGGCCGAACGGAAACCGCAAGTTCAAGTCCACCCCCGGGATAGGCGGGCGCTGCACTTTCCGGAACGAGATACCGGTGGAGGCCGTGCTTGAGCGGGATCGACACCCCACGCTCCCGGGGAAGGCGGCGCCACTGCAGGCTGCTGCGAGCAGGCTCGTCGAGCTTGCGCTTCTCCTTGGCAGCGGCCTCGCGCTCCTCTGGATTCACAAGGGCGGAAGCCAAGGGCGGCTCGGTGACATAGTCGCCCCAGGTGACCCGCGCCTCGATTGACGTGGCCTCGCGCGACAAAAGCACTGTAAGCCCGATCGACGAGGGTTCAAACGAACGGCGTGGCGGCGGCTCGGCAGGGCCGGCGTCCTCGCCGGCCCCAGGTCGGGGCGCTCCCTGCTCGAGCCCTTCGGTCTCTCGCTGCGTTTCGAGTGCGAATTCGGCTTGCTGCTCCTCGGCAAGCTCGGCGCGCTTTTCGATGACCGTCTTGCGATGAGGCGCAAGGAACCCGGTCAAATACCAGGTGGACGGGCTCGTTCCCTCCAACACCTCATATGCGAGATCCGGATCGAAGTCAGGGTGTGGGCCGACCAGATCACGCCGAAGCATTTCGACCAACCTCTCACGCACCTCGACGGGTGTGGTTGGCTTGGGAAGGATGCTGAGCCGATCCTGCACCGCGGCTGTGGCGCTACTCGGTGGATTCGTGTTCGTCACCTTACTTCCCCTCCCGCTGCGCCAGTTCTGTTAGCGCCTTTTCCAGCCACTTCTGAGTATAGGCCATCTTGAGTTCGATCCTCGGCTGGAAGCCGACGTCACGCAGCAGCCGCTCGAGCGACACTAGGCGATCCTTCAAGCCCAGGCGGATGCCGATGCGGAGGCTCGCCTTGTCTGGGCCGCATAGAACCCAGGCATCCGTTCGGCTGACCGCATGAGCCCAGAGCGCCTGCTCTCCTGCATCCAGAAACCCGATCCCCGGGTCGCGTGTCAGCGCTTTGGCGAATTCGGCGTCCTCGACTGCGTGGACCGCTTTGAGCGTGGCCGTCAGCACCTTGCTGTCAATCTGCTCCTCCGGCCTGCGCCGCTGAAAACCAGTCTGCGTCTCGACAAAGCACACGCCTACCGTTTCCAACGCGTAGCCGCCAGCCAACGCCTTCCACGCGCTGACCCGCCAGCACTCGATGATGACGTTGGTGTCGACGAGGACTGGACCGAAGTGGCGCGCCATATCGACATCACAACTCGTATGGTGCTTCCACGCCGTGGGCGGCGAAGAGCTGCGCGAAATCGTCGATCGCGATATCGAGGATCGAGGCAATCCGGCGCATCGATGTCTTGCCCTCATCCAGTGCTGTTGCAACTATCTGCACGAACGGTTTCGAGAAGAGTGGCGGCGGCACCTGCTTTCCTGGCCTGCTCTTGCCATTGTTCCTGACGCTGTCGTCGGAAATGGTTTCATTCTGAGCGCGGCTCAGGCGGCCCATGCCGAACAGCCTCCATCGCAAGGCCTGAGAGGTCACCAGCAACTCGTCGGCCACTTCATTGAGACGGTCGGTCAATGCCTTCTCGGTCAGCTGACCCCAGTTGCCGAACCGATCTAGCACCGCCGACGGCATCAGCAGCGCAGAGGCAAAGTTGTCTGCCAATTGCTCGACGCGGTTTCGCTTTATCGGCCTTGCCTCCTCGATGTGCTCGGGCGGCATCTTCTCCCAGGTGAGAATATGGAAGAGTTCATGAGCGAGGTCGAAATGCCGACGACCGGGGACCTCGTTGCGATTAATGAGCACGACGTCCAGCTCGGGCAGCTGGCAGGCTGCGCCAGACACCCCCTCGATCGGGTCGACCATCAACACCAGCATTCCGAGCCGCGCCGACATAATTTCGGCCAGCTGGCGCGCCGGCACGTCTCCCAGGCCGAACTCAGCTGCAAAGCGCTCGCCGGCCGCAATCGCGTCATCGTAGCTCGATTGCTTGGTCAGGCTCAGCGTGGGTCGGATCAGCGGCGGCTGATGGCCCACCTGACGTCCGAGCGTGCGGAACGCCGCAATGAACCGGCCGGCCGCCTCTTCGTAACCTCGGAGCCTGTCACTATCTACGCCAGTCTGACGCCAGGAGAAGCGCCCCTCGCCAGCGAGCAGGAACGGGTCGGTGAAATAGTCGAACCTGACTCCAAAGATCTCGGCCGCGCGCAGCAGCTCGTCAGCAGCCACCCGACGCTCCCCAGTCTCGATGGCGGAAAGCGTCTGCCGGTCCCTAAAACCGAACGCTCGCGACAGATCGTCCTGTGATAGCTTTCGATCTTCCCGAAGGGCTTTTATGCGCGCGCCGATGGTTGTGTTCATGTGAGCCCCCAGCGCCTATATAATCTTGCAAAATTCAATTTGCAAGATTTTCTTGCAAGCTCCTACTTGCCGAACGCGAGCCCCAAGAGAACCGCAACGAGTGAACCGAAAAAGCTGGCTACGATCGGCACCCACCAGCGCCAATCTGTGTGCTGCTCGCGCGCCTTGGCGTGGAGCTCTATCGCAATATCAATCAGCGTTCTGATCTCTTGATCGGGCACCCGCGGACGCGAGACGAGCATCTTATCGGCCTGCGGCAGTGCATCGAACTCCGCTTGGCTCAACATTCTGCTCTCCTTTCGAAAGAAGCGTCGTGGCAGCGCCCGACGCCAGAGCAGTGCATAGTGGCCTTCGTAGTTGGGTGATCTACGAAAAAACTCAGGATGCTGCTCGAACACCGCTTGCCAGTGTTGACCCTTTGTTTTGTCGCCCGAAATGCCTTCTGCCCAGTCTTCGCAACGTAAGCTGGACCGCTCGTTCATCGACATGAATTGCATGGCAGCAATCACGTCAGCCAGACGACCGGCAAGTAGATACGGTGACATTCTCAACGACATCCTCCTCAACCATCCCGATCCCGTTCGACCCTACTCGGCGTTCAAGACCTTTGGGCCGCCAGCTGCTTGTTCGGCGCGGCGCTGCCTTATCCAGTATTGCTCCCTCCCGCTCCGCGCCTCACGG
Organism: Mesorhizobium sp. WSM4833; assembly: GCF_055811095.1. Classification (NCBI taxonomy): domain Bacteria; kingdom Pseudomonadati; phylum Pseudomonadota; class Alphaproteobacteria; order Hyphomicrobiales; family Phyllobacteriaceae; genus Mesorhizobium; species Mesorhizobium sp. WSM4833. Next base: position 75,174 of record NZ_JBVVQG010000016.1, on the reverse strand, counting down.
CTACATGTTTCGAGCACTGCTACGCTGGTGACGATCTGCTGCTCATAGGCTTGGCGGAGAGCGTGATGGATACCACGGTAGTCGCGGTTGGGATTGCCGTGCCAGGGTAGGTCTTGCAGCATACGGCGGACGTTGTTCGGGTAGTGGGCTAGGCGGCGTTTCAGGCGGAGAGCCTTGCCTACATAGATGCCGACGCCCTCGATCCGCCATTCATAGATTCCCGGCAGATCGATGTCGAAGGCGGAGTCGATATCACGGCGATACCAACCCGACCTCAGGACCAACCGACCAGAGGTCATTCGTCGACCTCCAATTCTTGCTCGTTCCCCTCGTCTCGTGCAACCTTTCTCCCCTTCTCGTGCAGTCCCTGGCGGACTTCTTCAGCGTAGCGTTCAGCGTTGAGGGCGAGGAGACGGGAGAGGACGAGGTCGCGCTGGGCGGCAGGCCAGAAATAGCGGCCTTGGTAGGTGTGGTCATCCTCGGTTTCTTCGGTGAGGAACTCGGGCCTGAGCGTATCGGCGAGATCGTCCCAGCCATAGGAGCGGAGCACAGCGCGGTCCATTTCGTCGTGGAGTTCGCGCAAGCGATGGATGACCGGGTCGGTCTCGCTGTCCTTGTGGAAGCGGTTGTAGGTCTTGGTCATTCCACTATCGGCGGCGACCATCAGTTGGGCGCGGTAATCGTGGTAGGTTTGGCCGATGGCGTCTAGGATTGCGTCGCTTTTATAACCGGACGGTAACGGGAAAGTCTCAAAGCAATCGCTGGCGGTATAAACTAGTCGATCCTCTCTCGCCGCACCAAAGAATCGAGCCCAAACCTCATGGCACCGCGATTGCAGAATTGAATATGAAGCTCTCCCAGATAATGCAAATACATAATGCGGCGATGCAACATACGTCCTGCTGTCTATCTCTACAAAGGCAGAGTATTTTGTCGTATAAGGATGAACTATGAGCCTAGACATGACTGCCATGGACTTACGAAGACCTGGGCTATTCTCACCATAGAGCCACCAGTCACGCTTACGTTTTTCTCTGTTCTGCTTCATCCTTTCCGGGCGAACTTTTTCTTTGACGATACTAAATAGCCCACCCCACCGCATCGCCTCCGATTCTCGCCGCCCCTCGAAATCGATTATGAATCGGCTGCTGCTTACCGATGGGGTCTCCAAAATGTCCTCTCCACTCAGGAAGGGGTGTATTAGCGGCGCGCAAGTTGGATCTGCGGCGATTTGTTCGCGCATTTCTTCAATAGTAGAGCACCTAGGATCATCATCCGCAAACACGAAGCCCATACCAGAATTCTTAAATCCTGAGAACGCTACCCTGCCATTCGCTGCGAGACGTTTAGGGTGAGTATCTGGCCCAGAACCGAACAGATATGCCGTTATACGTTCGACTTGCTTGCCATCTAGGACAGCCTTCGAATTGAGGCCGCCGTGTTGAATGTGCAGTAGGCTAACATGCACGGCAGCTTCGCCTGGCCAAGGAAGTCTTCTAACCGCGCGAATGATTCGGCCGTTCGATAACAGTATGGGCAAAAGGCTCGCTTCTCGAGTATCTCCTCTCGCCAAGGTCCGTGTGGCGATTAGTCCGGCCACGCCACCGAACCGCAACAACGAGAATGCCCTTCGGAAGAAATAGGCCACCAAGTCTACCTGACCGGAGGCGCCTTCGTAACATAGGTGCAGCCAGCTGAGGTATGACTCAGAAAGGGCTCCCGAAATTGCCTTCCCGCCCAAGAAAGGGGGATTGCCCACGATCGCGTCGAACCCCGGATTGTCGCGCAGAAATACTTCCGGCAATTCGAGTTGCCAGTGGAATGGCTGCCAGCCCTGCTCGGCACGGAATTGGCGGGCTGCACGACGGACGGGCGACTGGTCCACGCCCATCGGCGCTGCGAGGATGCTTTCGATCTTCTGACGCTCCTGTTCGCGCGCCTTAACCTTGTCAGTCGAAAAAAACGCACCGATCACCGCATCGCCAATCTCACGTGTGGGCTCAAGCTGATCTTCGACCCGGTCGTGGCGGGACTGCTGCACGGAGCGGGTGACATCATCCGGCGCGGTGCGGATCGCCTCCCGCCCTTCGAACACTCGCTGTAGCCGGTCCTTGAGCAGCAGACGAATGTAAGGGAGGCTAGCCCTGTTCGTCACCCAATTAACTGCCTCGATCTGATGCGGCGTCAAACCGACTAAGCTATCTCCGGCCTTAATTGCATGATCGAGAAAAGTGAATTCATGCTCGCGGGCGAGCGTTGCGAGCCATAGCGACAAGCGCGCAAGATCAACTGCCATTGGGTTTCGGTCGACCCCATAGAGACAGCGCTGCGCCACCAGCCGGCGGGCATGGATTACCTCGTCCTCATCGGGCGGGATGGTTGGCTTCTCCGCCTTGTGCATGTCCCATGCCTGTTCGAGCCGCGCGCCAAGCTGGCGGCAGGCCTCCACGAGGAAGGCGCCCGAACCGCAGGCTGGGTCGAGCACCTTCAGCGACAGCACAGCCTCGGGTGAGGCATCCGCGCCGATGCGCTCGAAGGCCGGCTCCAGCGCGTGGCGCACGATCGGTTCTGTGAGGGAGCGCGGCGTATAGTGCGAGCCAGAACGGCGGCGCTCATCGGTCGGCTGCAGATAGGGCACACCCGAGCCGATCGGCGTCGCCCCGGGTGAAGCCCGCTCGTCCACGGCGTTGCCCAGCGCCTCAATCAACCCGTCGACATCGATCGCGGCCTTGACTGCGACGGCCTGTTTCGCCGAGAGCTTGATGGACTGGTCCTTGAGCCATTTCTGGCGTTCAGCGGGTTTCTGCGCCAATAGGGTTTCGAGGCCGATGAAGTTGGGGAGCTTCTTTTCGTCCTTAAGCGCGAGCATGCGCTCGGTGGCGCGCATTGTAGTAAAGCCCATCACAGTCTCGTAGACCGAGCCGATGCTTTCAACATCGAGGGCGCGGTAAGAAAGCCGCTCACGGACCTTTTGCCCATCCAGGCTGCGGCCCTCGACGGTCATCAACCCATGCAGGATGCGCAGGATTGTGCCGTCCGGCACCGGCAGCACTTCGGCTGCTTTCTTCGCTGAGCCCTGACCTCGGCCTTCAAGGAAGGCGAACTCATCCGGATCGAACAGCTTGCCGCCACGCCGCGCCACCCAGTCCGAATAGCCCTCATGGATGAGGCGGAACACGGCGAGCAACTGACCCCAGGCGCCACGCCGCTCGTCCATGGTGTCGGGGTTCAGCGCCTCGTCGTCGAGAAGGCGGGAGTAGAGTGTTTTGACCGAATAGCCCTGTTCCCAGAGCTCGCCGAGCCTATCCTCCTTGTGTGTGGGCAGGAGGTCACGGTCCTCGGCATAGAGCAGGAAGACCAGCCGCATCAGGCAGGTCAGCAGACCTTCGTAGAGATGGTGCGAATCGCTCGTAGCCAGCTCCTCGATGCGGCTTGGATCTGCGCGGTGGATGCCGCGCAGCAGTTCGTAGAGCGCCTCCAGCACCTGGCTCGAGAGCTTCTCGGAAACCTCGTTCTGCGCCTCGCGCGACAGCTTCAGCAGATGCCGCAACCGTGTTTCCTTTGGGCCGGTCCAGAAAGCATTTCGCCCTAGGCAGAGCTTGAGGCCGGCCAGCATCGGCCGGCCTTCAACTCGCGCCAGAGCCGCCAGCGGCCAAGTGATCCAGCCGGCCGTCTCGCCGCGTGGCGCGTGGATCAGCCGCAGTGTGTTGCGGGCGATGAGGATGCCGGTGCCGACGCCGGTCTCTCGCAACAACCGTTCAAGCCGCTGATGCGGGCTGGCCTCCCACTCATTTGCGCCGAACTCCCCGCGCGCGTCGGAATCGAGATCGGGATGAACCAGCACCAGAACCTGCGCCAGCATGTCGGCCTCACCATCACCATCGCGCCACAACAGCGCCATGTGAGGCTCCAGCAACGTGCCGTGCTCGGGCAGGATTCGCGACAACTCTGTCGGCATGGACGGTCCGTCCGGAGCCCCGGCGACATACCTTGCCGACCAGCCGAGGAGCTTGCCGAGAAAGCGCCACGGATCGCGAAGCACAAAGCCTCGATCATCCTCGCGCTCGGACTTCAGCGGCAGACCGAGGGCGTCAGCGGCCGCTTCTGTGTCGAGCGGCCCCTGCCGCAGCGGCGTCAGTCCACTGATACGCAGCACATTGGCGCCAAGGACTAGGCCCTCGGGTTGCAGATAGTTCAGCCACTGGCTGGTTTCGTCGAGATCGCCCAGTGCCAATTGTCGCCTCAGCTCGTTGTGGGCCAGAGATAGACCAGCCCGATCGGCTCGAGCTGGCGCGCCGCCACCGCATAGTTGTCGCGCACCTTCTGCGGCTCGGTATCGAGATCCGCCTGCAGCCGCAGCAGCTTGCCGTCCCAGGAGCGGCGGTCGGCCTCGAACTGTCTTAGTTCAAGCTCGGCCTGCTGCTTCTGCTCCTCGCTTTGATACAGATTGAAGGAAAGCTGTGCCGGTGGTTCGGCATCACGCATGCTTTCCCCCACACGTATGATCTGACGCTGCAGAAGGTCACGCAGGCCGACAGCCTCGCGCTCGCCATTGTCGGCTAGGTCCTTGATCGCCGCCGTTTCGGCAGAGGTGGCACGGCGTTCGAGATGTGGCCTGAGATCGGCGATGTCCGCATCCACCGACTGCTTGAGGCGCTGGACGATACCGTCACCAGGCGACCGCCCGGTGCGCAATGCCTCTTCGAGCTGAGCGATGGTGGTTGCCTCGCCTGTGTCACCGAAAGGTTCGAGCGGGACTTCCCGACGCACATCACGCCAGGCGGCTGTCACGGGGATGATTTCCTCGTGCAAGCGCCGCGCATCCGGCCCGAACAGCGACAGTCGACCGATCAGGACGACGCGCGGCTGAGCGCCCGCCCCAACGATTGCCGTCACGCGGCCGATCGAGGTCCGGAAACCCTGCGACGCGAAGCGCGAAATCAGCCTCTTCACAAGACGATGTTCGAGATGCAGCTGGATGATATCCTGCGGCTCGGGCTCGCCATCGGCAAGGACCGGTGGATCGAAGACCAACCCACGCACCGGTGTCTCCCGCCGCCACCTGGCGCGATCACGCTGGCGTGGTGGACGCCCCGGCCGCAGCTCGTCGAAGAGCGCTGCCCAGGTCGCATCCTTCGCGAAGGCTGGTGAGTCCGGATCGAGCGTGACCGCTTCAGGAACGGCGAAGTGTCCGGGCTCGAGCTTGGCGCCGTCGTCGGCCAGCGCGATCTCCACGATCCGCTTTACGTCAGCACCGGCGACGCCGACACGCTGGCGCGCATCTTCGAGGCGTCGCTGCAGCCAGTCCTGTTCTTCCTTCAGTCGCCCGATGCGCCGCTCTGACTCGTCGTCAAGATCGCGCTTTGCGGCGCCGACGCCATCGTCAGAGACGTTCTCGATCTCATCCACAAGATGGTCCACCTCACCCCGCGAGATGGGGCCTTCCGCGAGCCGCGTCTCGATCTTGAGTCTAAGAACCTCTCCGGCCGTGCCCAACTGCTTGCGGATGATCTCGGTCTTGCGGATCAAAGTATCCAGCACGCGATCTTCGACACGCTGCTTGTAGAGAAAATACCGGCAGCTCACCGCGGCCGCGGGTTGCAGCTTGCGGTCAATGCGGCCGTTCCGCTGTTCGAGCCGGGACGGATTCCAGGGCAGGTCGATGTGGATTAGATCGCGACATCGGGTTTGAAGGTTAAGACCCTCGCGCGCGGCATCGGTGCAGACGAGAATGCGGATCGGCGCCTTGTCGAAGGGCGCGTTGAAGCGCTGCTTGATGGCGTCGCGCTCATCGAGGGTGGTCCGGCCCGTGAAGCTGACAATTCGGCCCGCCAGTTCAATTCGACCGCGGCTGCGCTCACTCAGGCCGTCCTCGAGGCGTTCAACGACCCAACGGCGTGTATCGTCCCATTCCGTGAACAATATCAGCCTCCGATCCTTCCACGCGTGCTTCTCGTCGAGCATCTCCGCTTCGATCCAGTCAAGGAGCTTTTCGATCCGCTGATCAGGGGCATGCCGATGCGCCTCAGTGATCTTCAACATGGCTTCGACATGGGAGATCGCCGCGTTGAGATCGCCGAGCTCTCCACGCGCGTCGTGCGTAATCAGTTCGATGAGATCGTCGCTTTCGTTGACGTCCTCGGCTGCATCATCGGCACTCGCCAGCTTCTCCTGCCGACGCTGGAGCGTCCGCAAGTGCGTTCTCAGCGTGCGATCGAAGGCGATGATCGAGGAGAACAGTCGCTGTTGCAGGTTGGCGAACAGGAATCTCGCCCGGCTCCCGCCCATATTGCCCGACCGGTAGGCATCCAGCATGACGGCCAGCTTCAACTCTGGCGCGTCGGACGGCAGCCCATCAATGACAATCGGGGCGACCAAGCGCTCAGGAAACTTGTGCCCCAGCCGGCGCAAGTCTTCCTTCAGCCGGCGCACCATGACGGGCTCGAGCTCTTTGGCACTCACCTCGATCCCGCGGGTGAAACGCTGCGGGTCCAGGATATCCAGCAGCGTCGAGAAGGAGTTGGAATGGCCGTTATGCGGCGTCGCCGACAGGAACAGCCGGTGCTCGAACGGCGCCGCAATCTCTCTCACGGCGCGCGTCAACTGCGACTCGGTCGCCCACGCGATCCCGCCGGCCGGAGCGGCATGGTGCGCCTCGTCCAGGATGAACATCGAACGCGCCCGATATGAGCCGAGGACATCGCGCAAGCCGCTCATGTAGGTCTCATCCGCCAGCACACTGTGCGAGACGATGAACCGAGATCCGATGCTCCATGGATTGGCCGAAAACCCACGGCGCCGGCGGCTCTCGAGCAGGTATTCACGGTCGACGATGGTGAAGTCGAGGCCAAACTTTTGTGACAGCTCGTCCTGCCATTGTGATTGCATCGATGCTGGCGCTGCGACCACAACGAAGCTCAGCCGTCGGCGCAACATCAGCTCGCGCACGATCAATCCTGCCTCGATCGTCTTGCCGAGGCCAACATCGTCGGCGATCAACAGATTGACGCGAGGAAGTTCGAGCGCCTTCGCCAAGGGAAGCAACTGATATTGTTCGAGCCGGATGCCAGACCGGAATGGGGCTTGAAACAGCCTGCGGTCGGCGGAAGTCGCCGTGCGCCACTCCGTAGCTCTCAGATGGGCGCCGAGGCGACGGGGGCTCTCGAATGTATTCTTTAGTAGGTTCGACCAATCCGATGTATCGACCGCCTCCAGATCGAGCTCGGCCTTGACCGCGACGCGCAGTCCATCGCCTTGTGAGTCGTCCTCCACCGACACCAGATCTAGCGTCGGCACAGGCCCGCCCTCGGCAAGCGATTCAACGATCCATGTCGTCGATCGGGCTCGAACAAAATCACCCGGCCGAAGTATCAATCTGTCTGCCAAAGAAGAATCCCCCGAATCATGATGAAGCGTTTTGTCGAGCCAGGTCAACTCCGATGGCCCGTCATACCATGAGTAAACCCAGGCCGCAGGGAATCGCCGTGGCGACTGGCCCCCCTCCGTCGTCTATTGGCCTCGTCCGCCCGTCGCTACGCTATGTTGCTTGCTCCCGTATCAAGACCGGCACGTCCTTATACTCCAGCCAGCGGTTGAGCAGCCCTCGAGACTTGAGGCTGAGTTCCTTAGGGATAGGTTTACTAGCGGGCGACGCCGCCGCCACATGTTGCCTGAAATCTGGTTTGCGCCGACTGTCCCAGCCAATCATCTGCATGCTTTACAGCCAGCAAGCAGTGTGTATTCGTGGGATCTTTTATGGACTATTGAATTGGCGCAATTGGATGCAAGCAAGCGATGGCTTCCCGACAGACGCGCATACTCATTCTTTGCAAGACCTATCCTTCGCCGAGCGGCAAGCACGTCGAAACATGCTGCGTCGCCGGCATAGAACGAGAAGGGGGGCTTATTCGGCTATTTCCAGTTCCGTTTCGACTTGTGAGCGACGACAAGCAGTTCAAGAAATGGCAGTGGATCGCGGCCCGGATCGAGAAAGCCCCAGGCGATCATCGTCCTGAAAGCCACAAGATTTTCGTTGATACTATACAGTGCATGGGAAACCCGCTCCCGACAAAGCAAGGGTGGCGGGCGAGGAGATCACTACTTGCCAATATACCAACGTTCAGCGATTTCGCGATGCTCGAAGCAGCTCGCGCCTCGGAGTATATTACACTGGGACTTCTTCGACCGTCGAGAGTGATCGGCCTTGATATTACAGCCTGTGAGAGGCCCGATTGGACACGAGAAGAGAAGGACAAGCTAATTCAGTATGAGCGGCAAGGCGGACTGTTCGATGAGGCTGACGCCAAACGCATCGCGACCCTCAAGAAAGTCCCTTTCGAGTTCCACTATCGCTATTTGTGCGCGATCGACGGTGAAAATCGCGAGTATCGGCATAAGATAGCCGATTGGGAAGCTGGCGCGCTCTACTGGACCTGCCGTCACCGCTATCGGGATGCTTGGGAGGTTCCGTTTCGAGCCAAACTTGAGGTCGCTTTGCCAAATGCTGACCTTAGCTTCTTGATGGGCACGATCCACAGATTTCCGAACCAGTGGCTTATCGTAAGCCTAATTTACCCGCCTAAGCTGCCGATTGAAAACTGGCGTCAAGGATCTCTTTTTTATCCGTTAGGTGAGTAATGCTGAGTCTGCCGATGGCGGCGGCCGCGCGCGCGACGAAGGTTCTATGACAGCGATTGAAATCGGCTTCAAAACAAATCAGGCACGACGTCGAGCCTTTGGCGAGCTTCACAATCTCTGTTATTGCCTCCGTCTGCTCCTTGCTGTGCGCAAGAAATCCACGCGTGTAAGCCGTCCAGTCACCGTCTTGCTTATAACGGTCGCGGACAGGTTTGGGGCATCCCAGGGCCGGGACGTGAGTGTAAGCGATACCAGCGTCGCCTAGCGCGATAGAAAGACTGCCTTTCGAGAAGCCGCGTTTGCGCGACAGGGGATTTGCCCGAACATCGAGCACAGTCTCAACACCGGCCTCCTTGAGTCGTTCGATGAAGGTATCCAGCGACAAACCTTCGTAGCCGAAGGTGAAAATGCGGTTCGACATGATCGATCCCCCGTGTCCCGTATAGAATCTGCGCCGTCGTCCGGAAAGAAAGGATTAACTCTGTCCGGCGGCGCGATCGACCCGTCGTGCCCTAAATCCATTGATTCTCGTAGATCGTCCGTCGCAAGGTCCGAATTGCATCTCTCGCCTTGCCCTCCAACTCATGCTCGTATTTTTCCGGCCGTTCAAGAATATCCTGGTCCTGCTCGGTGGTGGACACATGAACTCACCGATTTCGGTAGCTCCGAAGAGCATGAATGTCGCGCTTAAGCGGTTCCGAAATTGAAGATCGCTCGATCAGTTCATACAAGGTCGCTCGCCGATCTCCCGCGTATTCCGAGCGCAGATATGTCTCGATGCCCGCCATGGCCGTGATGACGGTTGCGAGGTTAGCGTCGGCGACGAAAGCGATATCAGCTTCCCGAACGATGAACGAACACCACTCCGATAACGTGGCTCCACCTTTTAGGAGTTCCTCATCCAAATTCGCGATGAAGGCCAAACGCTGCTCCTCGTTCATCTTGTTCCTTGCATAATCAGATTTGGCGGGCGAGCGTTAGCACTTCTAGGCGGTTGGGCCCAGCGTCCACCCGCAACATCAATCGCTGTTGCGCAATCTCGCGTATGTATCTGTTCCGATCGTCTTTGCGAATCCTCGGGCGAACCGAAAGTCGTTAACGGGCGAAATTACAAATCTCTTTGCCATAAAGACCTGCCCTGAATTCTCACTCTCGACCATCTCCGCGTTAAACACGATAGGCGACAAACACCCGTCCAACCCTTCGATCTTTTTCCAGAACCGGCGCTCATGACAGAACATGATAATGTCCGGAGCGAGTGGGTAAACGGCATAACTGCCCTCGGTCACAAAACCGATTTTGAGCCACTTGGCGTTATCCTTTGTCCTGAAAGCAACAGGATTATCGGATGTCATGAACGGTGTTCCTGCGGGGTTCCTTGCGAATATCCAAATTGCCTCACTGATATGATTCGCAATACTTTCAAACACACCGCGATCCCACATGAGATCGGTGTGCATATTTGTCCTGTCGTGATCGGAGAGCGGTTCATCGGGATGGTCATCATCATACATTGCAGAAATGATATCTCTGGTGTCTGCGGTCCTCAGGAATTGGACGGCCATGAACTGTGACACGATCTCCCGGTTAGTTTTTGGAATTGGGATCTGTTGACCCGGTTCAACATCGCGTAACCGCTGGAGCCATTCGTCCGTGATCAAGGACATTTGGCCTTCCATTTCCGACAGCTGCTTTTCCATCGTGAAAGCGTCGTGTCCAAGCTTCTCGAATTTATGCAGCCGATAAAAGTCAGATTCTACTGCGATCGATCCCGACATCGATGCGAAGACGCGATCCGTTTTCTTGTCCCAAACCCAGAGCCGACCGGCACTGTCTGCAAACCGCCTTTGGTGGAATTGGGGCACATAGTGATGACGCCTTGGATCGTTCATGCTCGCGATTGCTCCGTCTTCATTGAGTCCTCGTTTTCGGGCAGGGACGTTCACGGCTTTCTATCGTAAATTTCGCGCTTGGACGTCTTCTGTGTAGGCAGAATGTTGTCTGACATTGGCTATGCGCCGCCATCGGTGGCGCCGGCGCCCTCCTCGTCAGGGCATGAGGCACCGGCAAATACGCATTGGCGATCAGCCAGTCCGCGACGATGGTCTTGATGAGCTCGGCTTCGAAGTCCCCATCTCCTCCGCGATGCCTGTGATCGACCCGTTGACCGCAGACCGAGCGTGACACAGGTGATATTGCGGAGCACCAGGGCCGCACGCCTACGCTTGATCTGAAGATTCGCGCGTGAGACATTGGCGATCCGGTTCGCAGCACTCTCAAGTTCAGCAGCAACGCTCAAACGGGGCATCTAACATTTCCTCCTCACAGAAAGCGTTCGCCTTCAGCGCGGTGTTCGAAGCAAAACCAGTGCGGCGCCCTGCTGTGGCTTGGCGAAGCCCCAGTCGGAATTCTTGATGAATCCGAAGTGTTCGCATAAGCGCGCAACGAGGTGGCTGGCGATAAATTCAAGCTGCCCAAGCGAGATCAAGGTGCCGTCGCCGCGAGATACTTGCTCAACGGCCGGGCCGCGCTTGTCATAGTTCAACCATAACCCCGGCCCGCCGTATAGGGCCAGAGTTTCCTTCCACATCAATATGAGGCTGCCCAAAAAAACGCTAAGGACGTCGCCCCACCGCCTTTTTGCTAGGCTCGCGAATGCACCGCGGATAGGTATTTATCCTTGGCCTGCCGGGCTTTGGCAGACGGCAGCAGCAGAACCCGCTGCAGTATGTTCGTAGGTTAGAATTTGGTATCAGGATCGGGACCACTTTCTGATCTGGCCGCTCTATTAACAACGATCCGACCGTTGATCTCGCGGCAGACCGGGCTGTTCGGCACCATTCCTGTAAGATGAGCTGTGTTTACCTAGCTCGAAAAACGCCATTTTTGACCGGATGAGGGTAACTCCGTGGAAACATGGGGTAATTCCCGTCTTAAACCTGGTATGAGAGTATACAGAGCCGGTTTACGTCGACGGAAACCAGTGGCGTCCGCCAGGGGCAGGTAGGCCCCGCTTCAGGGGTCCGGGTTGGACACCGGCGGCAACCTCCTACCTCATCAGGTCATCCCATTGAGAGCGGTGGACCCGGAGAAAAAAGTATCTGCGGCGACACGAGGCATCCCCATCTGGGGACAGAAAAAACCCTAGGACTTCGATGGTTCCCCAGGAGGGAGGCCGCTGGGGATGAAATGTGATTGGTTCCTGGCCGATCTGCACGAGCGGCAGGCATCCCCGTCTCCATCGATCCCTGCTCCCAGCATGAAGTGACAGTGCTTCCACCATAGCCCTGTTGTGATGCGGCCGATCCCAACACAGAGTTCGTATCAGCGTCTGCAGTCAACTACGCAGAATCCTGGCTAAGGGCTTTCCCGATAGCCCAGCCGGTGTTGCGACATCCAGCATCTTTCATGACCATAAGCACACCAACGCGGCCGGATGCGACATCCCTATCTCCCGCAATCGAACCCCATTCTTGAATCGCTATAGCTCAGTCAGAAGCAATGATGCTTCTACTGAGAAAGGATGCGCAAATGTTTGGGATTGAACCTGGATCGAGGAGCGATCTCGCCCTCTTCATCGAGAAGTGCGCCAGCGCCACTGGCCGGACGCACCTCGAGATCGCGCTGGCAGCAGGATACTCTAGCGCCAACATCATCCAAGCTTTCGTAACAGACCAGGCCAAAGTGCCGCTCGACCGCGTTCCTGCCTTCGCAGAGGCGTTAGGATGCAACGCTATTGAGCTCTTCGAACTCACTCTCGAACGGCACTTCAACCAAGAGATATGTCATCGTCTACGCGCGCTCTTTTTCAGAGACACGACGGAAAACGAGCGGGCTTGGCTCCTCGCTGTGAAGGAGGCGTCAGAGGAGAGAGATCCCCCTCTCGATGAAACACGTGCCGGACGCTTGAAAGCCATGTTTGAGTAGGTTCCGCATGCAAAATTCTGGGCCTTCCGTTCCACCAGGCCAGCAGCCTGGTGGGGGTCGGACCGCTCTCCAGATGCGACCGAACAGCAGAGGAGCGGCACTTTCTCTGCTTTCCAATTTCCAGTTCGCTATATCCGATCTCAGAAGGGATCGCGGAGCCGAGGAGCCACGTGGAAGAGCACGAAATTTCTATGATAGCCGCCAATGACGACCATCACACATCGCTTCAATATCGAGCGTTAGAGGTCTCGACTTGCCAGTCGCGGTTCGACGGTCGCCGGCCCCTCTATCCTGTTCTCGACCTTCGACTGTTCACTTGCCGGGCTGTAGTCGATTGGGTCGACATTAGCATCGAAACGCTCGAGCCAACTCAAGCTCTCTGGATAAATCGCTTGATCAAGGACGCGATCGATACTTCTTGCCATGTAACTCGCCAACCCAACCATTCGTTCACAATAAGATTCCAGGAACCAAATTTCAGATTGGTTCGTCGAGCCGTCGACGTTGTGAAACGGCGCTCCGGTCTCGCCGCAGACGCCATGATCGTCGGCCTAGAAGTGAGCGTTGATTTCACTCCCAAGACCCCTGGGAACGTGGTTCTTCGACGGCAGCTCGTAGGTGTGCTTTGGCGCCATCTGTTGCCGAACCGACAGTTGTTCGAACGCGGCGCGGACATGCCTAGATTCACATGGGGCAACGAACAGGGACCAATTAGCGCCGGCATCCATCCGAGACGTAGGAACGGTCCTCCGATCCCCCATCTACTTTTAGCTAACGGTGACGATTATCGGCCTTTCGCCGACGCGACAGTCTATTTCGGCGAAAGGAACGCACCTCCTTCTTGGCGCTTAATGGACAAGATCCTCGATCGACAGAACCCTGAAAACGGTTCGAGACTGGAACTTCCTGAGCATGAGAAGCGCGTTCGTGTCGAAGTCACGTTGAATTCGAATCAGCTCGGCGGAATTGGTATTCGAAGGATAGACGACCTCGGCAAATTCAATTTTTGTTCGTTTGCATCGGATCACTTTCGGTTCGTGGTTCCAACGTTTGTCGATCCAGACGCAGTAACCGGATGTCGGCGAAAGGCCCTGCTCGGTGGGTGGGAACGGGAGCGAATCAGAAAATTCGTGAATGCTGGTGTTGTCGGCCTAGAAGCTATGGACAGGCAATGGGAAATCTTGCGAGCAAGGAACCGTCCGGCGATCCTCAAAGACATGGCGACGCGTGGCCTGCGTCTGGAACGCAGAAGGACGGGGACAGGGAAGACGCGCACGTTTGTGGCGTTCGCCGAATTGAACAAGCGTATTGAGGTCGCTTTTCGGAAACTGACGGAACGGACACTTACGCAGCTTAACTAGAGGAGGTTCGTGTGTGGTTCCTGGGCATGATGGTCGAGATATTACTCTCAGCCCTCACCCAATAGGCAAGTTATTAGATCGCTTTTCCCATCCTCGCCGGAATCCGCTGAAAGTAAGTAAATGTTGACTGAGCATTCGAGGCCTCTTGGTGGGAAAAAGTTGCCATCGCGACTGGTCGTTGGACCACCGCAGCCTGCCCAGCACAAGTCCGGATCGCCCATTCAGTCCTTCGGACTGGCGGCCCTTTGAACTGACTTCGGCACACGCAATCTCACCCGCGACGCTGCGCCTCTGGACGTGTCCACAACGAATGGACGCTTGAGCGCAACAAGCAGATCCTTCAGCCGAGTATGGCCGTATGTTCGGGTATCGAAATCAGTTGTCCTGCGTTCAAGCTCGGCTTCCAGCAAATCAATCGGAACCCAATCACCAGGCTGTTTGATCAGACTGGCGATGGCGGATTTAATGATGGACTGGGCATCGCCGACGGCCCGCATTGGCTTCAAGTTTGAATTTTCACCGTCATTGAGCGGGCCGAACCTGAGGTTCTCAAGGTAGAAAAAGCGACTGCATGCTTGCTTTAGCCGTTCGGGGGCTTTTCCGCTGCCAAAAATGTAGCAATCGAGATTCTGTTCTCGAATGCGTATTGCAAGGCTGGCGAAATCGCTGTCGCTCGAAACGATACCAAACCCATCGTAGGCACCGCTATGCAGCAGATCCATGGCATCAATGACCAAGGCGATGTCGGCACCATTCTTGCCCATACCGGAAAAGCCTAGATGGCGCGGCACGACTGCGTGGCGAACAAACGTGTCCGCCCATGCCTCGCCCCGAGATCCTGTAAAATCGCCGTAGGCTCGCCTCACCACTAACTGGCCGTATTTGCTTATCTCCGCGACAACTCGGCCGACCATCCTTGCTGGAGCATTGTCCGCATCGACCAGGAGGACAAGACGCCTAGACGGACGATCAGGGATCGCCACGAGGCCGTTTAGGGCGAGTTCGGATCCTGTGTCGGGCTGAATCATGGTCGATCTAATGGATAGCTGGGAAATTTCTCGATCGCAGCTTTTCTGGCTGCAATGGTTACGTCTCCGTATTTGTCGCCTGCTGTCTTTCCTGCGTGACCTTGGATAGCATCAAGGATACGATCAGAAACTCCTTGTTCCCGCCCAATGGTTTTGAACCGATGTCGCCACCCGTGGTTCGGGCTCACGCCAGCGGGGATAACATTGAGGGATTGAAGCCATTGACTTACTCTGCCTGCAACGGTTCGGGCCGCCTTAATTCCCTCCTTCCCGCCGGAGTGGAACAGCGGCCCTTCCGGAGCCGCCTCGACAAAGCTCATGAAACCCATCTCAATCAACTGAGCGTGTAAAGGCACATCCCTGTAGCCGCCGGCCTTCACCGTTCCGGCAGCAGGGGTGATGCGCATGACCGGCGTATCGCCTTCCCAGCGGAAGTCTTGTTTTCGAAGCTGAGTAATCTCGGCAATCCGCGCACCGGTGAAGGCGCACAAGATGGGTGACCATCGCTTTGCGGCTGTCGTTTGAGGCGCTTCCGTGGTGCGGGGATTGTCAGTCCGGGCAGGAACGTAGTCCCGGGCTTTCCGCAGGATCGCGACCGCTTCTGGCAGCGTAAAGCCCTGTTCGCGATCAAGCGACTTTTTCGGCACTTCTTGCCTGACCTTCTCGGCTACGTTCGCTTCCAGGCGATCGTTTGCAACCGCCCATGCCAAGACAGTGCGCACAGACGCCAGGTAAACATCCCCGACTGTCTTAGCGCTTAACGTCTTGAGCCGTGCGTCGCGCCAATCGAGTAGGTTTTGCTTTGTGAGGCGCCTAGCGTCATTGTGTCGAATGAACGTGGCGAGGTCCGCAAAAACAGGCGTCCAGCGCCGGGCGGCCTCCTTGCCCTTTCCGACTTGGTTTCGTGCGGCGACGTAGTCCGTGAGCAGCCCCTTCAGTGATATGGGCGGCAGTTCTTCTACTACCGGTTCTGTATCGAGCAGTAGCGGGTGGGTCGGCTTACCGGAGAAGTCGCCTTCGTTGCGCTCATCCTGTCGCAACAGAGCCTCATAGGTCGATGCGCACAGGCCTTGGGCGATGCTCCGCCATTCCGAAGTGCCTATGGCCGCATCATGATGTCCTCGCGCACGAAACTTTTCTACGCGCCACCCGACCAGTTCCGATAGTTCGTCATCCGAAAGCCGGCCAGCAAAACCGTCGCGAAATTTCTGAGCCTCCTCACGGTCAACTTCAATGAGCGCGTAGTTCCGATTCTCCGAGCGGAGCTCGGTGTCGAACTCGACTTGCGATAGATAATCCCGGGTTGCAATTTGCGAAACCGTCAGCGGGTATCTAAATACCTCTGGACGCCTTCCTGTGGTTTCCGCAGCCGCACGTTCCGCAACAGCGATACGATGCTGAAGCTCGGCAACAGCCCCTGGAAGCCTAGACAAAGCAATTCGACGATCCGCCCCAAGAGGGGTGCGTAACTCCGTCTTGGCACCGATGAACGGACGGAGCCCGCTCGGAATTACAAGCCGAGCGTAGTAGCGACCTTCGCGGAAGAGGAGATATCGATCGCGTCCAGCCAAAGCGTGTCGAACCATTTTGTTACGAGTTTTGTAACAGAATAATGGCCGCAAAGCCATTCAAGTCAAGGGGTTCAACAATTTCAACGGGATAGGCTGGTGCTGCGAGAGAGGATTGAACTCTCGACCTCTCCCTTACCAAGGGAGTGCTCTACCACTGAGCTACCGCAGCCGCTGATGGCGGGGCTTCTGCCATATCGAACCGGCAAGCGCAAGGCCAAGTGCAACGCTTCTGTGAAAGGCTTTGCCGGATGGCTTTTAATGACATGGCAGTGCCACAATGTTGGCTATCCCTGAACAGCAAGCTGGTGGGTCGCCGGCGGGGATGGGGCGATGGACGACAAGACAATTCCAGTGAAAAAGGATGGTCCACCGAAAAGCAGCGCAACAATCCGCAAGGATCGGCTCGCCGAGCAATTGCGCGCCAATCTGCAGAAGCGCAAGGCGCAGTCGCGCTCGCGGCGGACCGGCGAGGCCGACCTGCGCCCGGACGGGCTCGCTGCATCGAAGAAAATACAAAAAGATTAACTCAAATAGGTCACTCTTGGCCTGGGGTGGGCGAAATCCTATTTCTTGAACCAGATTGGCCAATGGTCTAGACGGGCCGCTACTCAAACGATTGAACCGGCCCTTTTTTGGCCGAGAGGGACGTTCTTCCATGGATCGCATCAGAATTGTCGGAGGCAACAAGCTCTCCGGAAGCATTCCGATCTCGGGCGCGAAAAACGCGGCGCTGCCTTTGATGATCGCCTCGCTTTTGACCGACGACACGCTGACGCTGGAAAACGTGCCGCATCTGGCCGATGTCGAGCAGCTGATCCGCATCCTGGGCAACCACGGCGTCGATTATTCGGTCAATGGCCGCCGCGAGAAGCAGAATGAGGGCTATTCGCGCACCATCAACTTCTCCGCCCGCAACATCGTCGACACCACAGCGCCCTACGAGCTGGTGTCGAAGATGCGCGCCTCGTTCTGGGTGATCGGCCCGCTGCTGGCGCGCATGGGCGAAGCAAAAGTGTCGCTGCCGGGCGGTTGCGCCATCGGCACGCGGCCGGTCGATCTGTTCCTCGAGGGCCTCCAGGCGCTGGGCGCTGATATCGACGTCGACACCGGCTATGTCATCGCCAAGACCCGGAATGGCCGCCTTGTCGGCAACCGCTATATCTTCCCGAAGGTCTCGGTCGGCGCCACCCATGTGCTGATGATGGCCGCGGCACTCGCCAAGGGCGAGACGGTGCTGGAAAATGCCGCCTGCGAGCCCGAGATCGTCAATCTGGCCGAGTGCCTCAACGCCATGGGCGCGAAGATTTCCGGCGCCGGCACGCCAACCATTGCCATCGACGGCGTCGAATCGCTCTCCGGTGCGCGCGTGCGCGTCATTCCCGACCGCATCGAGACCGGCACCTATGCGATGGCCGTCGCCATGACCGGCGGCGACGTCGTGCTCGAAGGCGCGCGTGCGGACCTGCTGCAGACCGCACTGGACGTGATCGCCCAGACGGGTGCGGAGATCACGCCGACCAATTCCGGCATCCGGGTGAGGCGCAACGGCGCCGGCATTTCGCCGGTCGACGTGACGACAGCACCCTTCCCGGCCTTCCCGACCGATTTGCAGGCGCAGTTCATGGGCCTGATGACCATGGCCAAGGGTAAGTCGCGCATCACCGAGACGATCTTCGAGAACCGCTTCATGCATGTGCAGGAACTGGCGCGGCTCGGCGCTCACATCACGCTTTCGGGCCAGACGGCGATCGTCGACGGCGTGCCGAAACTGAAGGGCGCGCCGGTCATGGCGACCGATCTTCGCGCCTCTGTCTCGCTGGTCATCGCCGGCCTGGCGGCGGAAGGCGAGACCACGGTCAACCGCGTCTACCACCTCGATCGCGGCTTCGAGCGGCTGGAAGAAAAGCTGTCCAACTGCGGCGCGGTGATCGAACGGATTTCGGCGTAGCCCGCGACCTCGGCTCCTCTCTAGCAGCGCAGGAGATTGGCGAAATCCTTCGCGGCAGCGTCCTTCTCCCCGTCACTATCCGGGGAGAAGTGCCCG
The DNA here is from genome assembly GCF_055811095.1 of Mesorhizobium sp. WSM4833. Lineage (NCBI taxonomy): Bacteria > Pseudomonadati > Pseudomonadota > Alphaproteobacteria > Hyphomicrobiales > Phyllobacteriaceae > Mesorhizobium > Mesorhizobium sp. WSM4833. The sequence continues at coordinate 56,606 of NZ_JBVVQG010000016.1, read as the reverse complement.
GCAGGGCGATGAGGAGCAGCGCAGAGCTGCAGCTGTTGGTGCGGTTGCACCGATCGCCAAGACCGCCTAACAGAAGGCTGAACAATCAACCTTCAGGTGCGAAATCCGTATGACCGCCCTTAAGCTTATCGCGCTCGACGACCAGGATCTGAGCATCGTTTCGGCTCATGTCCAGGATGCCGTGCTGAAAGTCAGCGACCTCGAATTCCTCCCCGCGGCCAAGCGTTTCCTGCTGACCATGAACCGTTTCGTCTGGGAGGCAAAATCCGGCCTGTTTCGCCAGCATAATGAGCGACGGCAGGCCGTGCTGCATTTCGACCGCGTGCTCGGGGCCAAGACCAGCGGTATTGACCGCGACAAGCCTGCCGAAGTCCTGTCGCTGCTGGCGATCAGCTTCATTGAGATCAGCAAGCCGGCCGGCATCGTCGAGCTGATCTTCTCGGGCGGCGGTGCGATCATGCTCGACGTCGAGTGCATCGAGGCCCGTCTTGCCGACATCGGCGGGGCGTGGGAAGCCACCTCGCGCCCCATCCACAAGGCCTGAGCGTCCGATGGCCATCACGCTTCGTCAGTCCGATGCCGATTTCGAGCAACGTTTCGCCGCCTTCCTCACGACCAAGCGGGAGGTCTCCGCCGATGTCGATGCCGCGGTGCGCGACATCATCGCGCGCGTGCGCGCCGAGGGCGACGCGGCACTGATCGACTATACGCGGAAATTCGATCGCGCCGATTTGACCGGCCTCGGCATTGCCGTGTCTAAGGAAGACATCGCAACCGCCTACGAAACGGCCGACCCAAAGACGATCGAGGCGCTGGAGTTCGCGCGCGACCGCATCCGCTCGCATCATGAACGGCAGCGGCCGAAGGACGATCGCTATACGGATGCCGCCGGCGTCGAGCTCGGCTGGCGTTGGACGGCGATCGAGGCCGTCGGGCTCTATGTGCCGGGCGGTACGGCGAGCTATCCGAGCTCGGTGCTGATGAACGCCGTGCCGGCCAGAGTGGCCGGCGTCGAGCGCATCGTCATGGTCGTGCCGGCGCCGGGCGGCATCATCAATCCGCTGGTGCTGGTGGCAGCGGACATATCAGGCGTGTCCGAAATCTACCGCGTCGGCGGCGCGCAGGCGATCGCCGCCCTCGCCTATGGCACCGAGACAATCCGGCCGGTCGCCAAGATCGTCGGCCCGGGCAATGCCTATGTCGCGGCAGCCAAGCGCCAGGTTTTCGGCACCGTCGGCATCGACATGATCGCCGGGCCGTCGGAAGTGCTTGTCGTGGCCGACGGCAGCAACGATCCGAACTGGATCGCTGCCGACCTGCTGGCCCAGGCCGAACACGACGCTTCGGCACAGTCGATCCTGGTCACCGACGATCCGGCTTTCGGCATCGCGGTCGAACAGGCGGTCGAGCGCCAGTTGCAGAGCCTGCCACGCGCTGAAACGGCAGCGGCGAGCTGGCGCGATTTTGGTGCCGTGATCCAGGTGTCGACCATCGACGCCGCGCTGCCGCTGGTCGATCGCATCGCCGCCGAACATGTCGAACTGGCCATCGACGACGCCGAGGGCTTCCTGTCGCGGATGCGCAATGCCGGTGCGGTCTTTCTCGGCCACCACACGCCGGAAGCCATCGGCGACTATGTCGGCGGCTCCAACCATGTGCTGCCGACGGCGCGCTCGGCGCGTTTCTCGTCCGGCCTGTCCGTGCTCGATTTCGTCAAGCGCACGTCGATCCTCAAGCTTGGACCGGAGCAGTTGCGTATCTTGGCGCCGGCGGCGATTGCGCTGGCCAAGGCGGAGGGTCTTGACGCGCATGGACGCTCCGTCGCCATACGGTTGAACATGTAGGCGGCGATGTCTGGCCCCGATCAAACCCGCGCCAGGCTGATCGATGTCGAACTCGATGAATCGATCGGCCGGTCAACGCCGGATGTCGAGCATGAACGTGCAGTGGCGATCTTCGACCTGATCGAGGAGAACAGTTTCCAGCCCGTCAATGACAGCGGCGACGGCCCTTACCGGCTGAAACTGTCGCTGGCCGAGCAGCGCCTGGTGTTTGCCGTGGCGCGCGAGGATGGCACCGCCGTCGTCACCCATATCCTGTCGCTGACGCCGCTCCGGCGCATCGTCAAGGATTACTACATGATCTGCGAAAGCTACTACGACGCCATCCGCTCCTCGACGCCGAGCCATATCGAGGCGATCGACATGGGCCGCCGCGGCCTGCACAATGAAGGTTCGCAGACGCTGATGGACCGGCTGTCCGGCAAGATCGACATCGACTTCGATACGGCGCGCCGGCTGTTCACGCTGGTCTGCGTGCTGCACTGGCGGGGCTAGCCCTGTCGCCCGGCGCCCTGCCCCGTTCGATCCTGTTCCTGTGCGGCATGAATGCCGTGCGCTCGCCAATGGCGGAGCAACTGGCGCGACGGATGCTGCCCGCCACCGTCTTTGTCGCTTCGGCCGGCGTTCGCGCCGGCGAGCGCGATCCGTTCGTCGATGCGGTGCTGGCCGAAGAAGATCTCACGCTGGGCGAGCGCCACCCAAGGACGATGGACGATCTCGAGGACGACTATTTCGACCTCATCGTCACGCTGGCACCCGAAGCGCACCACGCCGCACTCGAACTCACCCGCTCGCTCGCCGTCGAGGTCGAATATTGGCCGACGCCGGACCCGACCGACGCCGGTGGCACGCGCGAACAGATCATGGCAGCGTACCGGGACGTCCGCGAGCGGCTGAAGGTGCGCATAGGCCGACGTTTCTTGCTTCCAGAGGCAAAAAACGCGACGGATTAAGCGTGTTCACAAGCGGACGATTATCATATAGGTTCCGCCGAAATTCCGGCCAGGGTGCTGGAACTACCATCCAAGCAAAGGTATCGAATGCCGAAGGAAGAAGTCCTCGAGTTTCCGGGTGTCGTGACGGAATTGTTGCCGAACGCGATGTTCCGGGTAAAGCTCGAAAACGAACACGAAATCATCGCCCATACGGCCGGCCGCATGCGCAAGAACCGCATCCGCGTGCTGACCGGCGACAAGGTTCTGGTCGAGATGACGCCATACGACCTGACCAAGGGCCGCATCACCTATCGTTTCAAGTAAGCAAAGCCCGACTGGTCCGCGATGAGCATTTTGCAGAAGCTGGTGCTTGCCTCGGGTTCGCCGCGCCGAATCGAGCTCTTGCAGCAGGCCGGGATCGAGCCGGACCGCGTGCTGCCGGCCGATATCGACGAAACGCCGCTGCGTGCCGAGCATCCACGCTCGCTGGCCAAGCGCCTGTCGAAGGAAAAGGCCGAGAAGGCGTTCGCCTCACTGAAGACCGAAGCCGACTATGCGCCGGGTTTCGTGCTGGCCGCCGACACGGTGGTTGCCGTCGGGCGGCGCATCCTGCCCAAGGCAGAAACCCTCGACGACGCTGCCAACTGTCTCGGGCTGTTGTCGGGCCGTTCGCATCGGGTCTATTCCGGCATCTGCCTTATCACCCCGGGTGGCAAGCTGCGCCAGCGCCTGGTCGAGACGCGGGTGCGTTTCAAGCGGCTGCCGCGCGAAGAGATCGACGCCTATATCGCCTCGGGCGAATGGCGCGGCAAGGCGGGCGGCTACGCCGTCCAGGGCCTCGCCGGCGCCTTCGTCGTCAAGCTGGTCGGCTCCTACACCAACATCGTCGGGCTGCCGCTCTATGAGACCATCGCGCTGCTGAGCGGCGAAGGCTTCAAGGTGCATGGCGGCTGGCTGGCGGGAACCCGGCTGTGAATTCCGATCCCAAAGTCACGCCCTTGCGCCCAAAGCGCCCCTGTCCCGAATGCGGCAAGCCCTCGGCGCGCGACAGCTTTCCGTTCTGCTCGACGCGCTGCAAGGACATCGACCTCAACCGCTGGCTGAAGGGCGCCTATGTCATCAAGGCCCGCGATGACGAGGAAGAGACGGATCCCGACGCTCCGAAATGAGGTCGTCAGGCGGCCTCGGTCTTGCGCGCCACCCGCGCCCAGCCCGGCAGCCAGTCGCCGTGAGCGGCCAAGAGATCATCGACCAGTGACCAGATCTGGTCGAGATCGAGTTCGGCCGCGGTGTGCGGATCCATCATCGCCGCGTGGTAGATGTGCTCGCGGTTCTCGGTCATCAGAGCCCGCACCGTTAGTTCCTGCACGTTGATGTTGGTGCGGATCAGCGCGGTCAATTGCGGCGGCAGGTCGCCTATATAGGTCGGCTGGATGCCGGAGGCATCGACCAGGCACGGCACTTCGGCGGCGCAATCCCGAGGCAGCGAGGTGATGCAGCCATTGTTGCGGACATTGCCGTAGATCACCGACGGCTCGCCGGTCCAGACCGAATTCATGATCGAGGAGGCATATTCCCGGGACTGCTCTACCTCGATGCGATCGGCCGAGCGATAGGCTTCAGCCTGCCCCTTCCAGCGCTCGATCTGCTCGATGCAGCTATTTCTCTGCTATCGCCCAGGTGTTGATCGCCATCGGGTTGACATATTGCAGCATGATCGCATCGGGGCAGACGGCGAGCATGTCTTCGCACACCTTCCACAGATGCGGCACGGTCCTTAAGCCCCGCATGATGCCGCCGACGCCGAGCGTGTCGGCGATCGTCTGGCGCAGGCCGTATTTCTTCGGCACCTCGAAGTCAGTGACGGTGCAGGGCTCGTAGCCCCCGATCTGGAAGGCGACGACGACGAAATCCGCGCCGGCCAGCGCCTTGCGCTGATCCGAATGGGTCTCGGTCTTCGCCTTGACGCCAAGCGTCGCGATCAGCTTGTTGACGACAATGGCGCTCTCTTCCAGCCGCTGCGGATTGATGTCCATCAGCGCGATCGTCGCGCCGGACAGCGACGGGCGCTGCAGCACGTCGCCGACAATGTTCTTCATGAACACCGTCGAGCCGGCGCCGATGAACGTGATCTTGGGATTTCTTGCCATGCTAACCTCCGGCATATGTTCAGGCCACATCGAAAGCGGCCCTGACGAGCCGTTCGGTGTAAGCGGTCTTGGGATTGGACAGGATGTCGTCGACGGGGCCCTGCTCGACGATCTTGCCGTTCTGCATGACGATCACGCGATGGCACAGCGCACGCACCACCTTGAGGTCGTGCGAGATGAAGAGGTAGCTGAGGCCGCGCTCGTCCTGCAGCTTGCGCAGGAGGTCGATGATCTGCGCCTGGACGGAGAGGTCCAGCGCCGATGTCGGCTCGTCGAGCAGGATGAATTCTGGTTCAAGCGCTATGGCGCGGGCGATCGCAATGCGCTGCCGCTGGCCACCAGAGAATTCGTGCGGAAACCGCGACAGTATATCGCCCGGCATGCCGGCGCTGACCAGCGCGTCGCGCACCCGTTCGACCCGCTCGCGCCGCGTCGCCCCTATGCTGTTGACGATCAGCCCTTCCTCGATGATCTGGCCGATCGTCATGCGCGGGTTGAGCGAGGAGAACGGATCCTGGAAGACGATCTGCATGCGCGAGCGCAACGGCCGCATCTCGGCCCGCGACAGGCCGTGGATCGGCTTGCCGTCGAAACGGATCTCGCCGCGCTTGGCGTCGATCAACCGGAGCAGGGCCTGGCCGAAGGTGGTCTTGCCGGAGCCGGACTCGCCGACCAGCCCCAGCGTCTCATGACGACAGAGTTTCAGGCTGAGATCGTCGACGGCGACCAATTCGCGCCAGTCGGGTTTCAGAAAGGTGCCGTGGCGCAGCATGAATGAGACGCGCACGCCGCTGGCCTCGAGAATGGTGCCACAGCCCTCCGGCAGCGGCTTCGGCTGCCCGTGCGGCTCTGAAGCCAGCAGCCGCCTCGTATAGGGATGCCGCGGATCGCCGAACAGCCGTTCGGTGACGTTGTGCTCGCACATTTCGCCATGCTGCATGACATAGACGTAGTCGGAGAACTGGCGCACCACGGTGAGGTCGTGGGTGATCAGGATCACCGCCATGCGCAGCTCTTTCTGCAGGCTGCGGATCAGGTTCAGGATCTGCGCCTGGACGGTGACATCGAGCGCCGTGGTCGGCTCATCGGCGATCAGCACGTCGGGATTGTTGGCCAGCGCCATGGCGATCATCACCCGCTGGCGTTGCCCGCCCGAGAGCTGATGCGGGTATTGTCTGAGCCGCGCGGCAGGATCGGGAATCTGCACGTGCTGCAGAAGTTCGAGCGCTCGCGCCCAAGCCTGTTTGCGGCTGACCTTACGATGCACCCGGATCGCCTCGACGATCTGGCTGCCGACCGTATAGATCGGGTTGAGCGAACTCATCGGCTCCTGGAAGATCATCGAGATGCGGTTGCCGCGCAGCTTGCGCCGGGCGCTCTCGGGAAATTTCAGGATGTTTTGCCCGTCATAGCAGACGCTCGAGCCGGGGGACACGGTGGCGCGCCGCGAGAGCAGGCCCATGACGGTACGCGCCGTCACCGACTTGCCCGAACCGGATTCGCCGACGATGGCGATCGTCTCGCCGCGATAGAGCTGGAACGAGATATCCTTGACCGCGTCGACGACGCCATGCTCGACCTTGAAGGCCACGGCGACGTTGCGGGCATCGATGATCGGCTGGTCCTGGCGTCCGCCATGGTCGTGACGGACGATCGGTGCGAAGGATTCGGCGAGCGCGACGGACATCTGTGCCACCTCAATAAGGGTCGACGGCGTCACGCAGGCCGTCGCCCAGCGCGTTGAAGGCAAAGACGGTGACCAGCACGAAACCGACCGGCGACAGGATCCAGGGATAGGTGCCGATGACGGAATAGGTCGCGGTGTCCTGCAGCATCAGGCCCCACGAGATCAGCGGCGGCTTGACGGCGAAGCCAAGGAAACCGAGGAAGGATTCGAGCAGCACCACGGTCGGGATCGCCAGCGTCACGGCGACGATCACATGGCTCATCACATTGGGGAAGATGTGCTGCATGATGATGCGCCGGTCGGTGGCGCCGACCGCCATGGCGGCGCGCACATACTCGATCCGCGCCAACGCCAGCGTCTTGCCGCGAACCTCGCGCGACATCTGCGCCCAGCCCAAGGCCGACATGACGATGATGACGAAAGCGAGGAAGACGTTGGTGGGAGCGGTGACCGGGATCAGCGTCGTCAGCGCCAGATAGAGCGGCAGTTGCGGGAAGGCGAGCACCAGTTCGACGAAGCGCTGCATCCAGACATCGAACCTGCCGCCGAAATAGCCGGAAACCATGCCGACGGTGGTGCCGATGACGGTGATGATGAAGACGACCGTCAGGGCGATCATCAGCGAGACGCGCGAGCCGTGGATGGCGCGCGACAGCACGTCACGGCCGAACTTGTCGGTGCCCAGGAAATGCACCGGCTGGCCGTCCAGCGAGCCGAACAGATGCCGGTCCGCCGGCAGCAGCCCAAACAGCTTGTAGGGCGCGCCATGCACGAAGAAACCGAGCAGCCTAGGATGATCATAGTCGGGGCCGACGACGGGCTGGAAAGTGACCGGATCGAGGTCCGCCGAATCGGCCAGCGCATAGACCCTCGGCCGTGCGGTGAAACCGCCGTCTCTGTCATGGAAGCTTGGCACCTGCGGCGGAGCGAAGCCGACATCCGTGACCTTCGGGTCCATTGGCGCGATGAATTCGGCGAATACGGCCATCACCAGCAGCAGCACGACGAGCCAGAGCCCGGCCATGCCGGTCCAGGAGCGCTTCAGCCGGCGCCAGACAAGCGCCATGTAGCTTTCGTTGCCATGCGCCGGTTTGGCGACGATGGGCCCTTCGGCAGGCAGCGGTGGAGGGGATGGATCGCGCGCCAGCATCTCAACGCTCCCCGAACTGGCGCACGCGCGGATCGAGCAGCACGAGCAGCATGTCGGCGATGATGTTGCCGACGATGAGCGTCGCCGACAGGACCATCATGAAGGTGGCGGTGACATAGACGTCGCCGACAGCCATGGAGCCGACGATCGCCGGGCCGACGGTCGGCAGTGCGAAGATGATCGCCGTCTCGATCTCGCCGGTCAGCATATAGGGCAGCACCACGCCCTGATACATGATGAGCGGATGCAGCGCGTTGGGCACGGCGTGGCGCATGACGACGGCAGCACCCGTCAGCCCCTTGGCCCTTGCCGTCTCGACATATTGCGCGTTCAGCGTATCGAGCAGATTGCCGCGCATGACGCGCATATTGTAGGCGAGGCCGCCGAAAGTGGCGATCGCCACCACCGGCCAGACATGTTTGACGAGGTCGACGAATTTGGCCCACGACCACGGCGCACCACCATATTGCGGCGAGAAGAATGAGCCGATCTCAGACACGTTGAACTGGAAGACCAGGAGATAGACGATGATCAGCGCCATCAGGAAGCGCGGCACCGTCATACCGAGGAAGGAGATGGCCGACAGTGTCGAGTCGATCCAGGTGTATTGCCTTGTCGCCGCCCATATGCCGAATGTGATGCCCAGCACCGAGGCCAGCAGATGGCAGACCAGCGCCAGAAGGAGCGTGCGCGGCAGGCGCTCTCCGACCACATCGGCGACCGGTTTGTTGTAGTAGAGGCTGTAGCCGAAATCGCCTCGAGTGACGATGCCGACGATCCAGTTGAGATACTGCACGGGCAGCGGCTTATCGAGGCCATGCTCGATGCGATAGGCCTTTGCCTGCGCGTCGGCCTCGGCAAAGGAAGCTCCACCCTGGTTGATCGCCTGCGAGCGGATGTAGTCGGCATAGTCACCCGGCGGCGCCTGGATGATGGCAAAGGTGGCCAGGCTCAAGATGGCGAGGACCGGGATTGCCGACGCTATGCGCGTGAGCAGGAATCGCAGCATGGACGGTTCATTTCCTTGTCTCGCCGATCGCGCCCTTGGTTGCGTCCGGAGGTTGGTTTGTCCGGCCGCGCCCGCGGCGCGGCCGGAGGTCTCTCAGTCAGGGAGGTAAACCTAATTCATCAGCCCCTTCTCTCCGGGTTTGCCGGGCAGCTCATCGGGGAACAATTCATATTTCGCCTGCTTGTCTGCGGCGACAAATACCCGTTCGCGGATGATCGAATCCTCGGCCCAGTTGAACATGAAGATCGGCGTGCCCTGCGGAATGTTCGAGAAGCGCTTGTTGACGATCAGCGCGCCGGGATATTCCGTCAGGCCGACATTGTAGACGTGCTCCGTCGAGATCTTCTGGAATTGTTTCATCAAGCTGGCGCGCTGGTCATTGTCCTGCGTGGAGACGAACTTGTTGACGATGTCGACGAGGTCCTTTTCGAACGGCATCACATCGACCTCGCCATTTTCCGGCGCACGATGGTCCCAGCTGGTGCGCGGGCCGACAGGGGCAAGCTGCACGGTGTTCTGCACCACCGAGGTCAGTTCCTGTTCGTTGCGCCGGACCAGCCAATCGAAGCGGCCGGAGTATTGCGAAGCGTCCCGCTGGGTGCCGTTGAGGCCGTTGAGCACGACCCGCAGCCCGAGCTTTTCCATCTGGGCGACGACGCCTTCGGCAAGGCTTTTGTCGGTCGTGTAGTCGTTGTTGACCAGCATCACGATCTCGACATTCTTGCCGCCGGCGGTGCCGGAAGGGAAATTCACGAAGCCGTCGCCGTCCGTATCCTTGAGGCCGGCCTTGGCGAGTTCAGCCTTGGCGCCATCGAGGTCGAAGGGGTAGTAGACCGTCGAATTGCGGTCGTAGAAGCTGGTTCCTGACGACAAGCCGCCGGGATAGATGGCGGTGAACGGCCCCTTGACCAGCGAGTCGCCGAGCGCCTTGCGGTCGAGCGCCATGGTGACGGCCTTGCGGAAATCCTCGTTGCGGTTCAGCTCGCGGATCGCCTGGCCGCGTTCGTCCGGATTGCCCCAGCCATTGGCGGAAAAATTAAAGCGCAGATTGTAGCCGATGAGCCGCGGGCCGAAAGCAAGACGGGCAGGCGCGTTCGCCTCCGCCGCACGCTTCAGCGAGGCGACGAAGTTTTCCGGCTGCTCCAGATTGGAAAAATCAGCCGCGCCGGCCACCGCCTGGACGTCGCGATCGGCCCAGGTCGACAGCTTGTAGTGCAGTTCGTTGAGATAGGGCAGTTGATTGCCCTTTTCGTCGACCTTCCAGTAATAGGGATTGCGGCGCATGACGATGATGTCGTCCGGCCGGTATTCGACCGGGACCCAGCCGCCCATCACCGGCATGTTCATGAATTCCGGCGGGAAGGCATTCTTGAACTGATCGTAGGTGTTCTTCGAATATTTCGGATGCTGCGGCTTCAGGATGTGCGCGGGACCAGGACAGAAGGTGCCGTTGGCCATGGCATACAGGTACTGCTTGGGGAAGGCGTCCTTGAAGGTCCATTCGACGGTGTAGTCGTCGATCTTCTTCAACGTCGTGCCGACGCCGAAGGTTTCCGGCGTGGCGCCGTTCAGCGGCGAGACGTTGGGATCGACGACCTCGTCGTCCCAGTAGAACATGACGTCGTCGGCATTGAACGGCACGCCGTCCGACCACTTCGCGCCTTCGATGAGGTGCATGGTCAGCTTGTGGCCATCGCTCGACCAATCCCAGCTCCTGGCCAGGTTCGGCAGCGGCTCGGTGTCCTTGGCCTCGACTTGGAACAGCGGGGCGGTGCGCGTCAGGCATTCGGAGAGGCCGATGTCGATGCCGCCCCAGCCTTGCGTCTGACCGGCGCCGTAGTTCCAGCCTTCCGGCCGCCCTCCGATGACGTGGCGCATCGTATCGCCATAGACGCCGATGCCGTCTTGCATATTGCCCGTCTTGAAGACCAGCGGCTCCTTCGGCAGCCTGTCTTTCACCGGCGGCAGCTTGCCGGTCTTGACGTATTTCTCGGTGACCCAGTCGGGCTCGTGATATTCGGGAAGCGCCTTGAACTCCAGAATGGAGTCGCGCGCGACATAATTGATCTTGCCTTCGGCGGGAAACGGTGTCGGCGCCGGCGGAACCGTCGGCTCGGAAGCGTAAGCACTGAGTGCCGAGACCGAGACGCTCAGCGCCAGTCCGGCAGCAAGGCCGATATTGCGTAAATTCCTCACTGTCTCTCTCCCTCTTGTTTGTCCGGAGCGTTTGCACCCGCTCCGCCTCTCCTCGAATTCAAACGGCTTCGTGGCAGTGGATCCGCCTCCCATGGATCCACCATCACCGCATGAATTTCCAGCCGGCCCGTTTCAGCCGGCCCGTTTCAGCCGGCTTGCTTCAGCGCGGCTTTTTCGGCGCGCAATTCCTCGATCGAGCGAACGCTGCGCCGTGCGGCGCCCGCCCACTCGCGGGTCTTCACCTTGGATGTCGACAGCCGCTCCCTGGCGGCCGGAACCGCATGGGCGTATTGCGGCAGCCAGGCTGCCTGGGCGACGACCATTTCGTCGACCATCTGCCAAACCTCCTCCGGCGTCGAAACCGCGCCGACCAACGGGTCATGCAGCACGGCGAGCTTCAGAAGATCGATGTCGCCCGATATCGCGGCATGCACCGACATGCGCTGGACGTTGATCGAAGCGATGCAGGTGGCGGCGCAAGCCTCCGGCAACGTGATGCCGGCGGCCATGTTGATGCCGAAACGGTCGACGAAGCCCGGCGACTCGATGATGGCATCGTGCGGCAGGTTGGTGATCACCCCATTGTTCTTGACGTTGAAGTGGCCGCGATAGACGCGGTTGGTCTCCAGCGCCTCCAATATGTGGCTGGCATGCTCGTTGGAGCGTTTCTCGCGGTCGATCGGCTTGGACGCCGCTTCGAGGAACTGCGGATATTCCGTCTCGAACCAGTTGCGGGTTTCGGTGGAGTAGCGGAGATAGCCGCCGGTCTCGCCGTGAATCCAGTCGGACATATCGATCCAGCGCGTGATCTCGTCGGGACGCTTGCGGTACCAGGGCAGATATTCGGAAAGATGACCGTTGCTTTCGGTCGAATAGACGCCGAAGCGCTTCAGGACGTCGATGCGCAGCTTCTCCTGCCTGGAATAGACCGGATGCGCCTCGAAAGCGGCCACCAGTTCATCCTTGCCAATGGGGCGGCCGTTGAGGCGCAGGTCGATGAACCAGGTCTGGTGGTTGATGCCGGAACAGACATAGTCGAGCTCCTGCGTGGACTTCGCGCCAAGCACCTCGGCGATCTGCTCGGCGCCGTGCTGGACGCCGTGACAGAGCCCGACAGTGTCGACCTTGCCGTATTCGATCGCCGCCCAGGTGTTCATCGCCATCGGGTTGGCGTAGTTCAGGAATTTGACGTTCGTCTCGGCGACCTCGCGTATGTCCTTGCAGAAATCCAGGATCACCGGAATATTGCGCTGGCCATAGAGAATGCCGCCGGCACAGATCGTATCGCCGACGCACTGGTCGATGCCGTATTTCAAGGGAATGCGGATATCGTCGGCGTAGGCTTCGAGGCCGCCGACCCGCACGCAGCTGATGACGTAGCGAGCGCCTTCGAGCGCCTTGCGGCGGTCGGTGGTCGCCGTCACCGTGGTCGGCAACCTGTTTGCCTGGACGATCCTGTCGAGGATCGCCTTGATCATCTGAAGATTGTGCTCGCTGACGTCGGTCAGCGCGAATTCGATGTCCTTGAATTCGGGCACGCACAGGATGTCGGTGAACAATTTCTTGGTGAAGCCGACGCTGCCGGCACCGATGATAGCGATTTTGAAACTCATCAGCCGCACCTCATTCCATTTCGAATTGCAGGCAAGGAATGACAATGGGAGGCTCTAGCCACATGCCGCGACATGTATGCAGGACAAGCCGGAATCCGGCTCGCCAACCTCCCTGTCCGCTCCTTGACTGCGGATCTCTCTCGCTTTTCGATGGGGATTATGCGCTTATTCGCGAGCGCGACCAGAGAAGGATTATGCTTTCAGGGGTAATTTTGTGCTGCATGATTTGATAGAACACGGACAGTCCATGCGCACGATCTCGCTGCCGCGCGGCCGCCAGCGCCTGCACGCCATGCCGACGAGCACGGGCTACGAAGTGCGCGAGGACGAAATCTACGACTGGGACGGCCGCAAGCGCGGTCAGACACCGTTCACCGTGCTCCAGCACACGATCAGCGGGACTGGCCGGCTGCGCTACGAAAACCGCAACTACCGCTTGCAGAAGAACGACACATTGCTGGTGCTGGTGCCGCACAACCACCGTTACTGGCTGGCTGGAGATGAGCGCTGGGAATATTTCTGGATTTCGATGAACGGCGAGGAAGCGCTGCGCATCCACAAGTCGATCCTCAGCGTCTCGGGTCCTGTATTTCGGCTGCAGCCGGCGACAATCGATCATCTTGCCGATTGCAGCCTGCGCCTGATCAAAGGCGCCGCTTCGCCGGGTGCTGCTTCCGCGATAGCCTACGAGGCTGCGATGGCGCTCTATGACGATGTCTTCGGTTCCCATGCCTTCGCCGAAAAACTAAGCGCCATGCAGCCGGTCATCGATCACATCAACGCCAATCTCGACAAGCCGCTGCCGGTGGCGGACCTGGTCCAGATCAGCGGCCTCAGCCGAGCCCATTTCTCACGCTGTTTCGCCGAGAGCGAAGGCCTGCCTCCGGCCGAGTTCGTGCTGCAGCAGCGCCTGCAACGCGCGGCGAAGCTGCTGACCAAGGCGGATTTTTTGCCGGTGAAGGAAGTCGCCATCCTATGCGGCTTCGAGGAAGCGAACTATTTTTCAAAGGTCTTCCGCCGCTGCTACGGCATCACACCGAGCCAGTTCCGCACCACAGGCATGTACGCGAATTTGCGGACTCCGGCCAGGCGCGGCGTCAGGGCGTTCGATGACGAGACCTGACGCCGCCACGGTTAAACAGGCAGCCAACTAGGCAGCGCGCAGGCTGCCGCCGTCCAGCCATTCGAGATCGGCTTGCGAAAGCGTGATGTCGAGAGCGCGCAGGCTGTCGTCCAGTTCATCCAGCGTGCGTGGCCCGATCAGCGGGATGGAGGGGAAGGGCTGAGCGAGCACATAGGCCAGCGCAATATGGATCGGGCTCTTGCCCAGTCTCGCGGCAAGTTCGATCGCCCGGTCGCGGCGGCCGAAATTCCGCTCGGAGTACCAGACCCGCACCAGCTCCTCATTGTCTTGCTTGTCGCGACCCGCCCGATCGGTGAAGAAGCCGCGCCCCTGGCTCGACCAGGCGAAATTCGGCATCTGCCTGGATGTCAGCCAGGCCTTCCACGCGTCCGTGGAGGACGTGACGCAGCCAGCCCAGATCGGCTCCAGCATTTCGGCCAGCGAGAAATTGTTGGACAGCGCACCGGGCTTTTGCTTGCCGGTGCGTTCGGCGTAGGCAATTGCCTCATCCAGGCGTTCCATCGTCCAGTTCGAACCGCCGAACGGGCCGCGGATGCGGCCGGCCTTGACCTCGCGATCCATCGCATCGACGAATTCGCCGACCGGCACATCCGGATTGTCGCGGTGCATGAAGTAGACATCGACATGATCGGTCTGCAGGCGTTCGAGCGTCTGGTCGAGCTGCTTGCCGATCACATCAGGATAGCACAGCGGCGAGTGCGCGCCCTTGGCGATGACCAACGATTGCGCGCGCACGCCACGGTTTTTCAACCATTCGCCAAGCAGCTTCTCGGTATAGCCGCCGCCATAGACATAGCCGGTATCGAAGAGATTGCCGCCGGCCTCGAAAAAGGCATCGAGCAGGATCGAACCTGAGGAAAACGTGCGGAAATCCTCGAAGCCGAGCGCCACCACCGATGCCGGTTTCGACAGGCCAGGAATGGTGCGCTTGGCGATCGCCGTGCCGCCGGACCGCAAAGGCCGGCCGGAGATGGTGTTGGTGCGCTGCTCGGCCTTCTCGATCCCGTATTCGAGGCCGGCTGCCGCCCGCCATTTGTCCAGCACACGCAAGGTGCCGAGGCTTTCCGCCCACGCCATGCCCGGCCAGGCGAATTCTTGGCCGCCGGCGCGGATCGCCTCGCCGGCTGCGTCGACCTCGAAGGAATAGACATGGCGCTTCTCGTCGACGCTGATGGTCTGGCGCGTACCATCGGAGGCGATGACGTCTATCCGGCCGAGACCGACATCGCGGTTGCCGCCGGCGAACCAGAAGTCCGGCACTTCGATGCGGCCCTTAGTGCCCAGGATGCGCAGCACATTGTCCTGGCTGAGCGAGATGCTGCAGGAGACTTCAGCGACAATGCCACCGGGGAAATGCAGCAGCGCGGAGGCCCATTCGTCGACGCCGGACTGGCCCAGATGGGCGGTGCCGACCACCTTGTCTGGCTCGCTGAAGGGCTTTCCGACGGCCGCACCGGCAATCAGCCGGACCATCGAGACGGGATAGCCGCCGACATCGAGAATACCGCCGCCGGCGAGATCGTTGGCATAGAGCCGGTGCTGCGGCATGAAGCCCGGCATGGCGAAACCGAAGCTCGACTTGATCATCCTGATCTCGCCGATGACGCCGGACCTGATCAGCTCCACCAGCTTCTTGGTCTGCGGGTGCAACCGGTACATGAAGGCTTCGCCGAGGAATGTGCCGGCCTTGCGCGCGGCATGCATCATGGCGTCGGCCTCGAAGGCGGTCAGCGCCAGCGGCTTTTCGCACAGCACATGCTTTCCGGCCTCGGCCGCCTTGATCGCCCATTGCGCATGGCCTGGATGCGGTATCGAAATGTAGACGGCGTCGATGTCGGGGTCGGCGAGCAGCGCGTCGTAGCCGTCGAGGATACGGGCACCGGGAAAACGCTCGGCAAGCCCCGGCTTGGCGGGATTGCGTGCGCCGATGGCGACCAGCTTGCCGGTGTCCGAAGCGGCCACGCCACCGGCAAAGGACTGGGCGATGCTGCCCGGGCCGAGAATGCCCCAGCGAATGGGCGTGGTTGCGGTCATTGTCATTCTCCTTGAAGGTTGGAAAGGGCTGGCGGTCAGCGCAGCCGCAGTCCTTTTTCGTCGAACAGGTAGGATTTGCGGATGGAAACGGTGATCTCGGACGTGTCAGGGACCTTTGCCGCGTCGCGCTGGATCACCACGTCGTCCCCGTTGGCCGTTCTGGCATAGAGGAAACTTGTGCCCCCCAGGTGCTCGATCACGTCGATGGCAACCACAAGGTCGGCGTCGCCTTCTCCGGCATTGCCGAAATGTTCAGGCCGCACACCGACAATGACCTTGCTGCCGATTTTTGGGCTGCCTATTTCGGGCGCAGTGCCAGTCAGCGGTTGCGTGATGCGGGTCTTCTCCTGGCCCGCCAGTTCGACCATGACGCCACGTGCATCGTGCCCGACAACCCGGCCTTTGATGAAATTCATCTTCGGCGAGCCGACAAAGCCGGCGACGAACTGATTGTCGGGGTTGTCGTAGAGATCGAGTGGCCGGCCGATCTGCTCGATATGGCCGGCGCGCATCACGACGATCCTGTCGGCGAGCGTCATCGCCTCGGTCTGGTCGTGGGTGACATAGATCATTGTCGTGCCCAGTTCCTTGTGGAGCCGGGAGATCTCGACGCGCATCTGGACGCGCAATTCGGCGTCGAGATTGGAGAGCGGCTCATCGAACAGGAACACCTGCGGTTCGCGCACGATGGCGCGGCCGATGGCGACGCGCTGGCGCTGGCCGCCTGAGAGTTTTTTCGGGCGCCTGTCCATCAATTCGCTGATGCGCAGGATCTCGGCCGCCCGCTTCACCCGCCGTTCGGTGTCGGCTTTTGGATTGCCGGTCATGCGCAGGCCGAAAGAGAGGTTCTGTTCGACGCTCATATGCGGATACAGCGCGTAGGACTGGAACACCATGGCGATGCCGCGGTCGGCCGGCTCGACATCGTTGACCACCTTGCCGCCGATGGCGATCTCGCCACCGCTGATGTCCTCGAGCCCGGCGATCATCCTGAGCAGCGTCGATTTTCCGCAGCCGGAAGGACCGACGAAGACGACGAACTCGCCGTCCTTGATGTCGATGCTGGCGCCATGGACGACCTCGAAGACGCCGAAGCGCTTGACGACATTGTTGAGCGTGACCGTTGCCATGCTGCCCCTTACTTGACCGCGCCGGCGGCGATGCCGGCGATGAAATGGCGCTGCAGCAGCACGAAGACGACGAGCATCGGCACCGTCAGCATCACCGCGCCCGCCATGATGCCGCCCCATGACACCTTGGTGAGGCCGATCAGCGTGCCGAGCGCAACCGGCGCCGTCATCGAACCCGGCTGGCTGTTGATCAAAAGCGGCCACAGATAATTGTTCCAGGAGGCGAGGAACAGGATGATGGCGAGTGCGGCCAGCATCGGCCGCGCCAAAGGCAGTGCGACGAAGAGGAAGATGCGCCATTCCTTGACGCCCTCGACGCGCGCCGCATCGAAGAGGTCGTCCGGCATCATCGAAAAACTCTGCCGCATGAACAGCACGCCGAGCGAATTGAACAGCGGCGGCACGATCAGCGCCACCCAGGTGTTGGCGAGCTTGAAGTCGCGCGCCACCATGATGAATTGCGGGATCAGCACGACCGCATAAGGCAGCGTGATGGTGCCCAGGATGATGGCGACAACCGCGCCCTTGCCGAAGAACTGGTAGCGGGCCAGCGCCCAGCCGGCCATCGACGTCAGCAGCACCGACAGGATGGTGTAGGTCACCGCCACCGAGACCGAAATGCCGATGGCGCCGACGAAGTTCGTGTCACGCTGCAGATTGTTGAAATTGTCGATGAAATTGCCGTGCGGCAAAAGCTCGATGCCGGGGCTGAAGATGCCGTTGTCGGGCATGGTCGAGAACACGACCATCATCCACAGCGGAAACAGCCAGATCAGCGCCAATGGCGTCAGGAACAGATGCAGGGCGATGCTGCGTCCCAGTCTGGCGGAGGAGCGCGAACTCATTTCGGTTCCCTCGTCAGCCACAGCTGCGCCAGCGTGATGGCGATCGCCAGCCCGGCCATGGTGTAGGCGACGGCCGACGCATAGCCGAAATTGAGCGACCGAAAGCCCTGGCGGTAGAGCAGCAGGCCAAGCGTCTCCGTGCCGCCGCCCGGCCCGCCGCGCTCGGTGATCAGGAACGGCTCGGTGAACAGCTGCATGGTGCCGATGATCGACAGCACGAGACAGAACACGATGACCGGCTTCAGCAGCGGCAGGGTGATGTAGAAGAACTGCTTGAGCTTGCTGACGCGGTCGAGCGTCGCCGCCTCGTAGACGTCTTCGGGAATGGACTGCATGCCGGCGAGCAGGATGATGGCGTTGTAACCGGCCCAGCGCCAGGTCACCGCGATCATGATCAGCGCCATCGCCGGCGCGACGTTGGAGAACCAGTCGATCTTGGGCAGGCCGACGCTGTTCAGGAGCTTGTTGATGATGCCGAAATCGAGGTTGAACATCAGCCGGAACACCGCCGAATAGGCAACCTCGCCGACCACGACCGGGGCGAAGAAGGCGAAGCGGTAGAGGCCACGCGCCTTCAAGAGCGGCGAGTTCAAAAGCACCGCCATGACGAGCGCCAGCGAGATCATCACCGGCACCTGGATGACCAGGATGAGCAGCGTGTTCTTCAGGGCGTTGAAGAAGGCCGGATCGCCGATCAACCGGCCCCAGTTGAAGCTCGGCGCGAACCGCCACGGCACGGTGCGCGTCGCCTGGAAGGAAATCATGAAGGAGCTGATGATCGGCCACACCCAGAAGATCGCGAAGATCAGCAGATAGGGCGTGAGGAAGCGATAGGCCGTGGCGTTACGATTGCGCATCTTCCTCCTCCTTCTACCGCTTGTTGTTTCACGCCGTCGCCTGGGTCTTCCCTTCTCCCCTTGTGGGAGAAGGTGTCGCCGAAGGCGACGGATGAGGGGTGTTCCGGGGAACGCAAACGTCTCACTCCCCTGGAGCACCCGTCATCCGTCTCGGCGCTATCGCGCCGATCCACCTTCTCCCACAAGGGGAGAAGGAGAAGCGGTAATCAAGATTTGACGGGCAGTCCGGTCGCCGCCGCGATCTGGCTTGCGGCATCGTCGAGCGCCGCCTTGGCGTCAGGATAGCCGCCGGCCAGATACTTGGTCTGCACGGCGCGGACGATGATTTCGGCGTCGCTCTGGAACTGCGTGCCGCGGCTCGGAACAACCTTCGGCAAGGTGCCGAGAATGTCCTTCCATACCGCCTGGCCGCCCCAGTAAGACAGGCCTTGCGCGACATAGGGATCGTCGAGTGCCGAGACCAGGGACGGTACCAGGCCGAACTCCTTCAGCATCGTGATCTGGCCTTCATTGGTTCCGAGCGTGTATTTCAGATAGGCGTAGGCAGCCTCCTTGTTCTTGGAAGCCGAGGTGATGGCCAGCGAGGACCCGCCGAGATTGGCGGCGCGCGGCCCGTCGGCGGTGAGGCTCGGCATCAGATAGACGCCCCATTTGCCGTTTTCGCCGGCAGATTCGGTGCGAATGGTGCCCTCATACCAGCCGCCATAGATCTGGGTGGCGACGGTGCCGGCGGTGTTGTTGGTGATCTTGGTGCCCCAGTCGGCCGACGAGATGATGCCGGCGTCCTTCATCTCCTTGACCTTGGTCATGGCATCGATGCATTTGGGCTGGTTGACCGTGATCGACTGTCCGTCCTCGGAGAAATAGGCGCAGCCCTGTTCGTTGGAGATCATGCGGAACAATTCCGAGTCGCCGTTGAAATCGGCATTGGTCATCGAGACGCCAGGATTGGCGGCCTGGATTTTCTTGCCGGCGGCGATGAAATCGTCCCAGGTCTTGATCGAAGCCGGATCGACGCCGGCCTTTTCGTAGAAGTCGCGGCGATAAAAGGCGGCCACCGGGCCGGAATCCCACGGCATCGCGTAGGCCTTGTCGCCCACTTCCAACTCGGTGCGCTTGAAATCGGGGAATTTTTTCTGGTCGTCGGCTGTGTAACCGAGCGTATGCAGGTCGACGAAGCAGTCTGGGAACTGGCTCCAGTAATTCTCGGCCTCGCCGTTCTCGATGGTGACGACATCAGGCAGCCCGACGCCGCCGGCGGCGCAGCCGGCGATCGACTTGTCGTAAGTCGGCTGGTTGCCGAGATCCTGGACCGTGACCTTGACGTCGGGAAATTGCTTGTTGAAGCCGGCAATGGTCGCTTTCAGCGATGAAGCCGCGACATTCCAGCTCCAGATGGTGATTTCGCCGGATTGCGCGAAGGCCGGGGCTGAGCCCAGGGCAAGCGCGAGCGCGGCGCAGGTCATTGTGATGCGCATTGAAATCCTCCCATTTCATTTGCTCTCTCACTGTGAGCGTGGCTAGACTATGCACCGGGCAAGGCCTGTCGCCGTCAAAGGGAATATGAAATTGGCGGAAAGTAAGATGCCTGAACGGCCGTTCTACCAGCCTGGGGCCAGCAGCGTGGAAGGCCTGCCGCTGCTCTTGCAGATGTTTCACACCAATCCGTTGGTGATGCTCAAGCCGCATTGGCACGCCCAGGTTGAGGTTAATTTCATCGTGCGCGGCAGCGTGCATTACCGCATGAACGACCACGAGATTTCGCTTTCGGCCGGCGAGATGTGCCTGTTCTGGGGTGGCCTGCCGCACCAGATGGACGATTTGTCCGACGACGCCATCTATGCCGGAGCGCATCTGCCACTGGTGCATTTCTTCCGGCTGCACCTGCCCACGGACATCAGGCACCGGCTGATGACGGGCGCAACACTGGTGACATCAGCCACCGACCAGTCCGACAACCATAATTTCGAGCGCTGGAACCGCTACGCCCGGTCCGGCGACCAGGCCAAGGCCGAACATGCCGTCAACGAATTGCTGCTGCGGCTGGAGCGAGTGCGGTTCGAGCCCTATCGGCTGGTATCCGCAACTCCGACCGACCAGGAAACAGGCAGCCCCTTTGACCAGCAATCGTCGCGGAATGTCGGACGCATGTGCGATTTCATCGCCGAAAACTTCCTCTATGACATCGATTGCGTGAACATCGCCGCGGCCGCCGACATCCATCCCAAATACGCCATGAGCCTGTTCAAGAAATCCACCGGCATGACGCTCAATGAATATGTGAACCTGTTGCGGCTGAGCTATGCGCAGGCGCTTTTGATGCATCAGGACGCCAATGTGCTGCGCGTCGCCATGGATTCGGGTTTCGGCTCGCTCAGCGCCTTCAACAAGTCGTTCCGCAAGCTCGCCGGCATGTCGCCTTCCGATTTTCGCCGCGGCGTGACCGGCGCCAGATAGGCGATGGCGACTTGCGGGCGCCCAGTGCCGCGAGCATTGCTGCGCCTCGACCGCCGGCTAAAAGACATGTCACGGCGTTTCAGCCTGCAATAACGACGCCGACCAGGGTGAAGAAGGCCAGATAGTGCCATGCCGTGCGCGATTCCGGCCCGCAAGCGGCATGGAAACCCGGGCGCCGCACGGCATCGCTTTTCCTGCCTGAAATCGCCACCTAGGCGCTGGACAGGCCGAATTCCCGTGCTATAACCCACGCGCTTTCAAGGGGCGCCCACGGCGCCTCGATGAATTCCGGCCTGCGAGTTTTCGTTTGCCGGAACAGGCCCAGATAGCTCAGTTGGTAGAGCAGCGGACTGAAAATCCGCGTGTCGGTGGTTCGAATCCGCCTCTGGGCACCATCCCCTCTTCTCTCAACAGTCTCTTTCGCCGAAGCTTCAACGCTTCTGTCCCGGCAATTAGCTGAAATCCTTACTGATTTTGGCGCGTAAAGCGCAATTGGTCGGGTTTTGTGGAATTTCGGCGCAGTTGGTCCAATGAGGCGGGGGGCTGGTATTTTCGCTGGTATTGGAGATCCTGATGGTATCGATGCAGCCAAATGGATGTCCCGAAAATGGCCCTTTCCGACGTAAAATGCCGAAATGCCCGACCCGTTTCCAAGCTCGTGAAATTGTCTGACGGTGGCGGGCTCCAGCTTTGGGTGCAGCCTACCGGATCTCGCCTGTGGCGCCTCGCCTATCGTTTTGGCGGCAAGCAGAAGCTTCTTGCGTTGGGCAGCTATCCTCTCATCTCCCTCGCGGAGGCACGCGAGGCGCGCGATACCGCCAAACGTCTCCTCCTACGTAGCATCGACCCCGCACAGGAGCGTAAGTCGCAAAAGGCTTCGGCGGAGAACACCTTTCGCTCAATCGCCGAGGACTATGTCGACAAGCTGAAGAAGGAGGGACGTGCCGACCGGACCATCACCAAGGTCAAATGGTTGCTCGACTTTGCGTATCCAACGTTTGGGGACAAAAGCGTTCGGGAGATCGATCCTGCCACAATTCTTGCCGCTCTCCGGAGCGTGGAGGTTCGCGGTCGATACGAGTCGGCCAGGCGACTGCGCTCCACCATCGGCAGTGTGTTTCGATATGCAATCGCAACCGCGCGCGCCGATGTAGATCCGACGATCGCCCTGAGGGGCGCACTCGTCGGTCCGACGGTCACGCCGCGTGCCGCGGTTACCAATCCTAAGGCCTTGGGAGGCTTGCTGAGGGCGATCAATGCATTTGACGGACAGCCTACAACCCGAGCCGCCCTAAGGCTGATGGCCCTGCTGTTTCCCCGCCCCGGCGAGCTGCGCGCGGCCGGATGGGACGAGTTCGATTTCGAAAGCTCGGTGTGGAGCATCCCTGAAGGACGCATGAAGATGCGACGGCCGCACCGCGTACCTCTTTCCAGGCAGGCCGTCAGCGTCCTGACCTCACTTAGAGAAATCTCTGGTGGTGGATCGCTGTTGTTTCCTAGCGTTCGATCGGTTTCGCGTCCGATTTCCGACAACACGCTTAACGCCGCCCTGCGCCGGATGGGCTATGGCAAAGAAGAAGCTACGGCGCACGGTTTTCGAGCAACGGCATCAACTCTGCTAAATGAATGCGGAAAGTGGCATCCGGACGCCATAGAGCGGCAGCTGGCCCATGTTGAAAACAACGACGTTCGTCGCGCCTACGCCCGGGCAGAGCACTGGGACGAGCGCGTAAAGATGATGCAATGGTGGGCCGATTATCTGGATGAAATCGAGAGCAAAAATGCACGGGAGAAAATTCCCGGCGGTTGAAGACCGCCAAAACTGGACGACCTATGGTCTGGCGAACCCAATGACCAAGACGAAGAGTGCTTTGAAGCGCTGTACCACACTGTACTGATTAAACCCTGCGTCCGCTTTCGGATGCATCAACACTGTCCAAAAATTTCCAGTGAGCACCTCAGCTGTGCAAATGGACTCGGAATCAGCAAGACACCGCTGAGCCGGTCAGGTACAGCAACCCCGACGGCCTTGGCGAATGTCAGTGATATGGGGTGAGTGCACCGTGGAAACTGGCGGCACCGTCATCAACCTTGCCCACCTCAATTGCGTCAGCCACTTCCGGCAATAACAGACTTGATCGAACCTAAGCAGTGATTGAGCCTACATCCTCTGGTGTTATTCCGTCGTAGAAGACTCGCAAAATATATCTGTCGAATGCGCTGAGGGCGTCAACTTTCAGAGCTGCATCTATTCCGCGAGTGCGCATCAGATTGAGTGCGCTGCGAAGGTCTAAATCACCATTGGAAAAATCGACGAAGCCTGCTCGGTGAAGCTTTCTTGAGATCATTCGAGGTAGGCCATATTCTTCTAAATGATGAACCGCCATGGGAAGAAATGCATGGCTCACTTTACCGATGAAACCTCCGATGTCCGCCGCGGGGTTGACAATAATTTTGTAAAGCTCGTTGACATCACTTAATAGCGCCGAAAGCTTGAACGTTATATTGCGCTCAATCTGAAAGAACTCCTCTATGTCGATCGAATGAGAAGAGAGTTGGCGGAGTATCGCAGGAATCTCCATAGTCCAATTGTTGGCCAAAGCCCTCGTTACGGCGACGACTTTCGAGTACTGCGCGTCCCAGCCCGACGGTTTCAATCCGATTACTTTATAGAGCATTCGATCCCAGTGTGCAGGATTGTTGGAATTGAGATACCCAAACCCCTTCCATTCGTCGGGGTGATCTTCCATATCTTTTGCGAGCTTCAGTAAGAAATCTGCGTCGCTGTCCTGAAGCAAATTGTCTCGCTTCAGGCGCGCAAAGTTCTCCGCGCCAATGATGTCCGACATCTGACGCTTATACTCTACCACCCTCTCAATCTGCCGGTCTGTCAGACTTTCTCGGTCTTGGCTCTCATCCAGCCCCCCGAGGACAGTATCAGGGAATTCGATCTGTAGCTGCGTATCCTCTTCTGCTGGAGGAGCATCAAGGAGATAAATATGACCCACAAAGTGCTTAAACATGCGGCCGCCACGACCGATAATGTTTTTGTACGTAAAGTCTTTGAGGTTGTTCTGTCCGATCTTACTCTTCCAGATTACCACATTCTGCGCAGAGGTGTTTACACCCTCAATGATGGATGACGTCGATATAATGCTGTCAAAGCCTTTGTCGTGTTCAAAAAGCCGTACCTGTAATTGGCTCAAACAACGGTGCATCCGCCCGTTGTGCACTCCGATGCCCCGCTCGGCGAGGTCGGCCATGGACCAATTTTTTTGATAATTGGTTCGGAGCCAGCGCGCGAAGTGATTGGTATGAGGCCGGTCAACTTGGTCCATTCGTTCAATGGCGAGTGCAGAAATCTTCCTAATCTCCGCATAAGTTCCTGCGTAGATTAGTGACTTTTGCGCTCTTGGCGATATAATTGCAAACAGTGCGTCTGCCTTCTTTGTAGCATCACTTCCTA
Source organism: Mesorhizobium sp. WSM4833 (assembly GCF_055811095.1). Taxonomy (NCBI): domain Bacteria; kingdom Pseudomonadati; phylum Pseudomonadota; class Alphaproteobacteria; order Hyphomicrobiales; family Phyllobacteriaceae; genus Mesorhizobium; species Mesorhizobium sp. WSM4833. The sequence continues at coordinate 32,092 of NZ_JBVVQG010000016.1, read as the reverse complement.
TTTCCTTGTACAACTCATGCTTATCAAGGAAGACGGTATTGAAATCAAGAAGTTCTATGAACTCCATATCGCGCGTAAATACATTATCTGCCATTTTTTTTATGTTTGGTGCAAGATAATAACGCTGCTCGGAACGCCGAGACAATTGAATGATTGCCTTAATAAGAGACGGAGCGCGCTCTTTATCATGAACAATGCTGGCTTTGTAGAACTCGTCAATTACTAAAAGGTCAATCTTCTTTAGCCGTTTGACATATCCAAAGGCTCGCTCTTGGGGAAAAATTAATATGTTTCGGTCTTCCAACGGAGCGTCGGGAGCAGTGACGATGCCGTATTCTCGGGAGAACTTCTTGTACAATCGGCGACGGGTCTCGTCCATCAATGCAATCGTCGGAACAATAATCACAACAGTTTCTGGCCGTTTCGCTGCTATGAAAGCATCGATGACGAAGCTTTTGCCAAAGCTCGTCGGCGCACTGACTGCTATGCTCTTCCCGTTAAGCAGTTTCGATAATACCGTTGACTGCTCTCGATGCAAAGTAGCGGTTCTGTTTCCTACATCCACGGCAAAAGCTTGATAAACAAATTTTTGATCCCATGAGGCGCTCTCAATTTGGAGGTAGGGGAACAGACCTGTCGATCGGATTAACTGGTTCAGAACTTGCGGATATGGCACCTTATTTTCATCAAGAGCGCTCAACAGCTTAATCAGCAAGTTCCTGGCCGCGAGATCGTTTCCACTTTCAATAAGGTCATTTACCTCCGAGCATGCTGAGAACACTTCCATCAATCTGCGCCTTTGTAGAACGACACCGCACCCAAGAAGGCATCTACGATGGTCTTTTTATCAGGAACCGGAAATAATATGATGTGAAAGTTAATGTCGGCGTATTTATGTATCGTCGACGACTTAGCAACTTGTTTTGCGAAATACGCCCCTGCCCTTTCAGTATGATGAGCAATAATCGCGTTTCTGTAAGACATAGATAGGTCTGAGCACGCCTCAGTTTCGGCACATTGATGAATTATGAGAATAGGAACATGAATCTTGGATTTTAAGTGGTCAATTGACGTTTGGCTGCTCAACGCCTGTTTGATTTTTTCCCGCAGAGGTTCGGCCATGATCAACTGATCGAGGTCCGAAACATTTGTTATTATAGAGTTTTCTTTTTTTAGCTTTCCAGTGTCGAGGCTGGCGTATACAGAGTTCACCACGGCGTCTAAGCGGGCGTCCGCTATCGAGTTATAGAACTTAGCCTCGCCGAACCAGAGAGTGAAGTCGTTGGCATCCTCATTGACTACGATGTGAACGCTGTCAGCGCCTTTCGCGTTGTCTTGGACATTCTGCTTGTAAAAGATCTTTGGCACCACAGGCAGCGCTTTGTAGTGATTCCTCATCACTCCGTACAGAAAAACCTCTGCAATTTCGCTTCCCTGTCCGACCTCATCCTTATCAGTGAGTCTCAAGTTCCGCGCTGCTGCCACCAAGCCGGAATGGCTTTGATCAGCCAACGCCAAACGTTCTCTCTCAGATAAGGCCGTTTGGGCGATGTTATCCCAAAGGTAGTTTTGGAACCGACTGTGCCGCCACTTTCCATCTTCGAAATCGTTGATCAAGCTCAGGACGCGCTTATTCAATAAGCTCTTGAGTTGAGTGACGTTCGTTATCTTGGCCAGTGAGTCGTCGATAAGTGTGTCAAACCCGATGCTGACCATCAGGCGGATCGCCTTGGAAACTGTTTTAAGGTCATCTGCCACGGCCGAGAGGCAGCTGCTTCTGAATTCCCTTCGGATTGATCCTCCGCAATGTGCATCGGCGCAAACTCCCCCATTTCCCCGTTCCCATCTGGGCTCTCAAGAAAACAAGCAGGTGTCAAGCGCAACAAAGCAGGTCTGCCCCGCAGATATTCTCATGTGGCGGACCTCAGCGAATTATGCGAACACTTCATAAATGAACAAACAGAGAACATAGAGACGGGTCAAGCACCAGACGGCGTTCTGACTATCGAGCGGTGCAGGAGTCCTTCAGCTTTGAGGTATCGACGCCGCGGGCGCGACCTTCTCCCGCCTCAGTTTTAGTAGCTTTTGCCCGAGACCATTCAGTCGGCAATCGGCCGGTCGCGGCCGCAGTCTTTCGAATACCTGACGGTCAGGGCCCGGGGATCGAAAATCGGCGGCTGAATTACCGACAAGGGTCGGATGCCGAAAGGCTGCTACCCGCTAACCGCGACCCCATAGCGGACTGCCCAAACGCGACTCTAAACGCAACTCTAGTGTGGCTCGCTGATCGCCATTCGCGGCGCAAAGGCGTCCGCCGACCTGCCGCACTTCCAAGCTTCCTCCCGTGATCCACAGTTCACACGTTGCTACCAGTTTACGCCGCACGAACTAGTCAGGTCGCTTCCGCTTAGAGAGGCTCTTCTTATTTTTAAGCCGACACGATCTCCTCGCTGCGAAATAGCAACCAGGATGCAACTTTGTGCTTCGATAACAACACGCCAGGAGTCTCAGGAGTGAGGCAGCGCCCATGAAAAGTGATGCAATCTCGTATCCCCCACGAGGGCTAACTCGTGAGGAAGCAGCTCGCTACATCGGTGTCGGATCAACGCTTTTTGATGAAATGGTCGCCGATGGGCGCATGCCGAAGCCCAAGCGCATCAACAGCCGCGCTGTATGGGACCGTGGCTCTCGACATAGCTTTCTCCTCGTTGCCGGATAAAGATAGCGGTCTTCAACAACTGCTGGAAAGAAGCAGACGCGACAGAGAAAGAAGATAGCTCGTTTGCGTATACGCTGCACGCGTAGTACGATGATAGCCCGTGGGGAAGACATGACGTGAACGAGAATGAGAAGCTTGCGCAAGACGTGAAGGCATGGCGGGCCAAGGAAGGGTTCAATGCCGGAGCCGCGGCCAAGGTGCTGGGAATACCGAAGCGCACCTTTGAAGGTATAGAGCAAGGAAGGGGCTTTCCTTACCCGGTGCTCCTGCGCATTGCCATCGAAAGTAAAACCCTTTCGCTACGGGCAAATCTGAAAGGGTCCCGCACTGAAAGGAGCATTTGATGGCTCGGCCATTTAAGGACGCCAATTACCCTGGGGTATCTTCGCGCCTCAAGAACGGCAAGCTAATCTATCGCTACCGCGCAAAGGGCATGCCTGAAATCCGCCTTCCCGGTAAGCCTGGAGATCCCGAGTTCGAGGTGGCTTACGAGAAGGCTACGCAGGGCCAACACAAGAAGGCAGTTATCATCGATTTGCCCGGTCGGGCACTACCAAAAACCTTTGGCCATGCCGCGCGCCGACTTGAAACGACAATGGAGTGGCTGGATTTTGATGAAGCAACGCAGCGGAAGAATGGGCGACTGATCGAGCGTTTTCTCAATCTACGGATCGATCCCAACTACCCACTCACCTGGGGCGATACTCCTGTTGAACATCTCGATGCGGATCGGCTTCGAGCCATAATTGAAGGCATCTTCAGAACAAACCGTACGGTCGCCAAACACATGTTGGTGGCCATCAAGAAGCTTGTATGGGTCGCGACCGACATCGAAAAATGGATAAAGCCGCAGGACGATCCCTCGTTGTCCATCCGCGTGCGAGTGCCCAAATCGACCAAGAACCCGGCCTGGCCGTCCGCGATACGCGAAAGGTTCGAGGAGCGACACCCCATCGGCACAGCCGCACGCACCTGCTATGCACTCGGCTTCTGGCTTGGAAATCGTCGCGGCGATATCGCAGCTCTTGCGTGGGATGATCTTTTAACGGAAGAGATCGAACTGTTCGACGGCTCACTGGTGCTAATCGAGGCCTTTGATTTCCGCCAGAAGAAGAACCGCAACCGCCATGGCGGGCGCGAGATGTTCATTCCAGTCGTAGACAAGTTAGCAGCGGCCTTGGAGCCGCTTGATCGCTCGCAAGGCGGCACTGTCTTAAAGAACGCGTATAGCAGGTCATTTTCGGAAAAGAGCCTGACGGGCATGATGCAGCACTGGACGCGGCAGGCTGGAATTCCTAGCGGCTACACACTCCATGGTCTGCGCCGCACCTTCGGCACCTACCTCGCTGAATGCAACATCCAAGCGCGGGCCATCATGGAGGCGATGGGCCATTCTTCCATGACGGTAACAGATGAATATGTGCGTGAGGCTAACAAGAAACGGATCGCGGTTGATATTGCTCGCGCCATCAACGAGCGCGAGGCCAAACGCGACGCCATGAAGCGACGGGCAAACCTCCGCATCGTCAGATAATCAAATCGAGTCGGAACAAACCGGGACCACGGTCTTTGCTTTGGGCCCATAATGGGCCCAAAACGTTTTGGGCCGAGGGCACTTTTTGTCAATAAATTCAATGGTTATGGTGGGCCCGGAGGGACTCGAACCCCCAACCAAGCGGTTATGAGCCGCCGGCTCTAACCATTGAGCTACAGGCCCCACGCGGGCTGGATTAATGTTTTTCGCATCGCGGCACAAGGCTTTCCCGACGGGCTTCCCCAGATCGCCCAAATCAACCCATAATCGCGCTCTACGCGACGTCTGCGACTTGATCGCAGACCAAGGAGATTTTCATGACCAGACATCTTTTGCCTCTCGCGCTCGCCGCTGCAATCGCTTTTCCGGCGATGGCTGGAGCCACCGATCTGCCGACGCCGCCCCGCATCATCGTGTCGGGCGAAGGCGAAGCAACCGTGGCCCCCGATCTGGCGGTCCTGACGCTGAGCGTCATGCGCGAGGCCAAGACCGCGCGCGCCGCGCTCGACGCCAACAATGACGCCATGGCCGCCGTGATCGCGGCGATGAAGTCCGCCGGCATCAAGGACCGGGACCTGCAGACCGCCGGCATCCAGATCAACCCGCGCTACAACTACACCAACAAGCCGGACGGCAGCCAGGAAGCCGAACTCGTCGCCTATCAGGTGACCAACACGCTTTCGGTGCGGGTGCGCGATGTCGACAAGACCGGCGAGATCCTCGACAAGGCGGTGTCGCTCGGCGTCAACCAGGGTGGCGGCATCGCCTTCACCAATGACAACCCGGCAGCCACGGTCACCGAGGCGCGCAAGAAGGCGGTCGCCAACGCCATGGCCAAGGCCAAGACGCTGGCGGAGGCCGCAGGCGCCAGCCTCGGCCGGGTGCTCGAGATATCAGATCAGAACATTGCGCCGGCGCCGATGCCGATCAACGCCAAGGCCTTCGATGCCGCGGCGGGTGGCGCGGCTCCCGTGCAGGCCGGCGAGAATTCCTACAATGTCCAGGTGACCGTCACCTTCGAACTGAAGTAAGCGGCTCTGAGGATCCGTGGCTGGGTCTTGCCCAGCCACCGATGCATCACCAGCCAATAGCGCGCATGAAAAACCCCGCGGGATTGCTCCCGCGGGGTTTTTTCGAGCCACACCCTTCAAACGGAAAGGGGCTCCGCTAGTCCCAGCTGATCTTGCTAAAGATCATGCTGCCAGGCTGACCCTCAAAGAGGGGTCGGCCTTAATTGTCGAACCTCAGCGATAGATAACCGGGCAGCCGCGCTCGTTGGCGAACACCACCACGACACGGTCGCCGTCCTGACGGCCCGCCACCTTCACCGTCCGCCGGTTGACGTCGACGATCCGGACCCGGTGGAGGCCCATGCGTTCGGCCTTGTCGAGGGCGCGGTCCGGCGAACAGCCACGGCGCCAGTCGCCGCGGCGTTCATCACGGCGATGGCGATAACCGTCGTCACCGGTATAGACGCCGAAACGCGGGTCGTTGTTGTTGCCGAAGCCGAGATAGAGGCTGTCGGCGTGGGCGGGAACGGCCGCCAGCGTGCCGAGACCGACCAGGGCCGAAAGGGCTGCCGTCTTGATCGTGTTGAACATCGTCTTCTCTCCTTTTTGCGGGCCTTCGCCCGTCCTCGTGAACCGATGGGGGGAGAATGCGCCTGCCTGTCTGAACTCTTTACGAACCTGCCGTTCATCTCCGGTTCATATGGCGGGAAAAGGAAAGTTCCGGCCATTCGCCATCCTCCCCAGCCCTTGGTGAAGGCCGGAATGCCTGAATCGGCGCCCGATTCCGACCCCCCGCGGATTGGCCAAATGCCTTCGAACGTAGGGCTGTTGCTCGCCGCGGCTGGTCCTACGGCTCCTCGTCCAGCACATAGTCAAAATAGTCTTCCGGCTCGGCAAGATCGGTTTCACTCGCCTTAACCCGGCCGCGCATCGAGATGCCGGCTTCATGCACGGTCTCGGCGCTGCCAGACACCAGCCGGTGCCACCAGTAGAGGTCGCGGCCCTCGGCAACCAGCCGATAGGCACAGGTACTGGGCAGCCAACTGATGGTTCGCACATTCTGCGGCGTCAGCCCGACGCAGTCGGGAACGCGCGCCAGCCGGTTGGCGTAGTCCGAACAGCGGCAGGTCTCGGCGTCGAACAGCCGACAGCCGACGCTGGTCCAGTAGATCTCGCCGGTGTCCTCGTCCTCAAGCTTTGACAGGCAGCATTTACCGCAGCCGTCGCACAGCGATTCCCACTCGGCCGGGTTCATCGCCTCCAGCGCCTTGGTTTTCCAGAATGGCGTTTCCATTTCCCGGATGTGGCCCCGGCCGCGGGCAAGGTCAAGCGCGGCAATGGTCGCAATTGCGGCTATCGCCAGGTGAATGACATGAAGTTGCCTTCAAAAGGTCGGTCAATCGCCCCGTACGGCCTCTATCCGTGCCAGACTGGAACCAATCGGCACAAGATCGGTTTCGGCAAGGATGGGACCCCACAAGGAGAATTTCGATGAAACGCCAACCACGGATTCTGGCAGGCACCGCACTTGGCCTGTTGATGGCATCCGCGCCGTTGGGCGCGTTCCCGCTTCAGGGAAGTGTCGCGTCCGGTCTTGCCCAGCGCACGGCAACCCCATTCATCCTGGCGCAAGCAGCATGCGCCGAGGGCGAATCGGCCGAGGCCTGCGCGCAGAAGCAGCAGGCGGAACCCGAACAGAAACACGAGCGCAAGAAGGCCGAGCCTGAACAGCAGGCCGCGCCTGCCCAGAGCGAGCAGCCCGCCGAGGAGCAGCAGCCACGCCGGAAGAAGCGCGACCAGCAGCAGCAGGCCGAGCAGGCGCCCGCCGAACAGGCCGCTCCCGCCGAGGAACAGCAGCCGCGCAGGAAGAAGCGTGATCAGCAGCAGCAGGCCGAGCAGGCGCCGGCCGAACAGGCAGCACCCGCAGAGGAACAGCAGCCGCGCAGGAAGAAGCGTGATCAGCAGCAGCAGACCGAGCAGGCGCCGGCCGAACAGGCAGCACCCGCAGGGGAACAGCAGCCGCGCAGGAAGAAGCGTGATCAGCAGCAGCAGACCGAGCAGACGCCGGCCGAACAGGTCGCGCCAGCCAACGACAATCAGCCCGGCGAGCAGGCCCAGCCGCGCAAGAAGAACAGGCAGGATCAGCAAGCCCAACCTGAAGTCGCCCCGGCGCCGAAGGAAGCTCCCGCTGGAGAGGCGACGGCCCCTGCCGGCGAGCAGCCGGCGGCCCAAGGTGAGCAGCCCCAGGACACGACGAAGAAGCACGGCAGGAAACCTGTTGGCGAGCAGCCGGCGACGGCCGAACAACCCGCCACCGGCGAACAACCGGCCAATGGTCAGACGGCAGCACCGGCACAGGGCGAAAACCCGGTGCAGGGCGAAGCACCGGCCGATCCAAACGCCGCTCCCATCCTGGACAGCCAGAAGGACGCCGAGCGCAGGGGCGGCGGCCGCAAACGTGGCGACAAGAATGCTCAGCAGGATGGCGAGAAGCAGAATGGCGGGCAAAATGCCCAGCAAGGTGGCGATCAGGGCCGCAAGCCGGTGGCTGCTCCCATCGAGCAGGGTCCGCCGCCCACCGACGACAGGGCCGCACAGCAGGAGATCAAGCCCGAGAAGATCGTCCCGGTGACCGAGGAGAAGGGTACGCGCGTAGAGCGTGCGCCCGATGAGATCGCCCGCGATCGTCGGCGTCCGAAAGGCGTCGACGTCGTCAGGAAACTCGGCGATCGCGTCATCCTGCAGTTCAACAACCAGACATTTGTCCAGAGCAATGACGCCCCGCGCGTCACCCGCGGTGCCAAAGAAGTCTACTATGAGGATCTGTCGGGCGATCGCACCCGGGAAATCGTCGAGCGTGACAACGGTGTCCGGATCGTCACCATCCGCAACCGCTATGGCGACGTTATCCAGCGTTCGCGCATCGCGCCGGATGGACGCGAATATGTGCTGAGCTATGTCGACGAGCGGCACTATCAAGATGACAGCGACTGGCGTGATCCCGGCGACGACCTGCCGCCGATGCGGCTGACCATCCCGCGCCGGGAATACATTCTCGATTCCGAGGACGTCGAGAGCCCCGATGACTACTACGAGTTCCTCGAACAGCCCCCGGTCGAGAAGGTCCAGCGCCTCTATTCGATCGACGAGGTCAAGCGTTCGGCCCGCGTGCGCGACATCGCACGTCGCGTCGATCTCGACACGCTCAACTTCGAATTCGGTTCGGCCTCCATCTCCGACACCGAGGTGCAGAAGCTCGAGGGCGTAGCGACGGCCATGGAGAAGCTGTTGAAGAAGAACCCGGCCGAGACCTTCCTGATCGAAGGTCACACCGACGCGGTCGGCACACCGGAGGCTAACCTCGCTCTTTCCGATCGCCGTGCGGAAGCGGTGGCGGAGGCTCTGACCAATGCCTTCGGCATCCCGCCGGAAAACCTGACGACACAGGGCTATGGCGAGGAGTATCTGAAGGTCAACACGGCGGCGCCCAACCGCGAGAACCGCCGCGTCGCCATCCGCCGCATCACCTCGCTGGTGGCACCGGTCGCCAGCAACAATTAGGTCATGATTTCAAAATCATGACCCGGTTTGTGGAATCGGCAAGAGAAGCATCCACCCCCGGCACAACCGGGGGTGGATGGATGTGCGGGGTTCAACAAGAATTGTACGGGCGTTAGACACGGCTCATTGAATCGCGAGCGCAGCCACCCCAGATTCGGTGCTGGGCGTTCCCTGCCCCGTCCCGACTCCAGCGGGACGCATTGAGCCCCGCCGGATCTTGTTCGGCGGGGTTTTTTGTCTTGCAAACGGTGGCGGCCTCGTCGAATACGGCCATTGCTGAGAGATAACCCGCCGGAATCATCCCATGAAGCGTCTCGAACTCGCCATCGAATCGATCATTCTCGCTTCACGCTGGCTGCTCGTCGTTTTCTATATAGGCCTGGCCCTGGCATTGGCCGTCTATGCGCTGTCCTTCGGCAAGAAGCTCTATGAGTTCATTAGCCTGGCGTTCACGCTCGGTGACACCGACACCATCCTGAAGATGCTCGGCTTGATCGATGCCGCGCTGGTTGCCTCGCTGGTGGTGATGGTCATCATCTCGGGCTACGAGAATTTCGTCAGCCGCTTCGACGACCAGGACGGCGGTGTGCACTGGCTGGGCACCATCGATGTCGGTTCGCTGAAGGTCAAGGTTGCCTCGACCATCGTCGCCATCTCGTCGATCCACCTCTTGCAGGTGTTCTTGAACTCATCGTCCTACACGACCGACCAGTTGATGTGGCTGACCATCATCCATCTCGCCTTCGTCGTCTCGGCGCTCATGCTCGCCTATATCGACCGGCTGATGGGCCTGAGCAAAGGCAAGAAGGACGAGGCGTGAGCCTGCGCCTGCCGGACGTTGAATCAATCCCGCAGGAACGATGCCCTACCGCCTTGTTCGAGCAGGGCTTTCCCATGACTCTGCTGGTGGCGAAGGGCTTGGCTCGACGCCCGTCGCGTCAAAACGAAGAGCTCTAGTAAATATTCCTGATCTTGCTGTCCGTGCGGGCAAACACCTCGTCGGGAACAAAAAAGTCGCCGGCCAGCGGCCCGGTCGCATCAGGCGCATAGATCGAGAAATCGCTGACGCCCTCGGCGCGCAGCACCTCTTCGTCGATGTAGAAATTGCCGGTCGCTTCGCGCGCCGGCCGCATGAAGATGGCATGCGCAGCATCGGCCATGATGTCGGGCAAACGGCTCATTGCCGCCACCGTCGCGCCGCCCAGCAGATTGCGCACGGCTGCCGTGTCGATGGTCGAAATCGGCCACAGTGAATTGACGGCGATGCCGTCCTTGGCGAGCTCGGCGCTCATGCCGAGCGTGCACATCGACATGCCGAACTTGGCCATCGTGTAGGCGACATGGTTCTTGAACCACTTGGCCTTCATGTCGAGTGGCGGTGCCAGATTCAGGATGTGAGGATTGCTGGCCAACTTCAGGTGCGGAATGCACATTTTGGACACCAGGAAGGTGCCGCGCGTGTTGATCTGATGCATCAGGTCGTAACGCTTCATGTCGGTTTCCAGCGTGCCGGTGAGCTGGATGGCGCTGGCATTGTTGACGCAGATATCGATGCCGCCGAACTTTTCCACGGTCCTGGCGACCGCCTCGGCCACCTGTGCCTCTTCACGGATGTCGCACAGCACGGGCAGCGCCTTGCCGCCGGCCTGCTCGATCTCTTCTGCCGCGCTATAGATTGTGCCGGGCAGCTTCGGATGCGGTTCGGCGGTTTTCGCCGCGATCGTCACATTGGCGCCGTCGCGCGCCGCGCGCAGCGCGATCGCCAGCCCGATGCCGCGCGATCCGCCGGAGATGAACAGCGTCTTTCCCTTGAGCGACATTTCCTTGCGCCTCCCTTGCAACACGTCAGACGCGAAGCTTTGCGCGGCGGGCGACCACAGCGCAAGACCCGACACGCCGGACACCGCGTTACGCAGCGTAGGGTCTATGACTAAACCAGCACCAGCCCCTGCCGCATCGCAGTGGCAATCGCGTCGGTGCGGTTGGCGGCACCGAGCTTGATCAGGATTGCGGCGACATGGAACTTCGCGGTGTGCACGGAAATGTTCAGCCGCCGCGCGATCACCTTGTTGGGTGCGCCCTCGGCCAGCAGCGCCAGCACTTCCGCCTCGCGCGGCGACAGCGAAGGACGGACGGCATGCTCGTCGGAGGCTTCATCTTCGAACGGCTCGCCATCGCCAGTATGGAAATCCTCATGGCGTCCGGTTCTGCGCTCGCCCGATACCCGATAGCCGGCCGCCGCCAGCCGCGCCGCCGCAGCGATCAACAAATCGTCCGCGCCCGTTTGGAGGACGGCCAACACCTCGCCCGCGGGCCGTTCGCCAGCGCGTCCCGATAGCAGAACCCGGGGAATGGCGGCCGGCACGGCACCGCCGCTGCTGTCGTCAACGATGGCGACGTCAGCCCTGCCGGCCACCACCGGCAGCAGGTCATCGCTCGCGGCCAGCGAGGCCGCCAGGCGCTCGGCGCGCGACGCATCGCCAAGCGCAATCAGCACCACCAGCCGCCGCGAGACGGCACCGTCATGCATGATCCGGTCGCTGGTGAGCGTGTCCATGGATGCCCTCAGCTCAGCGGCTTTTCGCCGATGGTCAGCCCGACATCGCGCTGTTCGCCGCCGCGCACCACGCCGAGCGTCACCGAAGCGCCCGCACTGTCTGGTCCGAGCCTGCGGATCAGGTCGCGCGGGCCATGCACCGCCTCACCGTTCCACGCCACGATGATATCGCCGAGAGAGAGACCGGCGGCCTTGGCGGGACCATCGTCATCGAGGCTCATCACCATCGCGCCATGCGCGTCGCGGTCGCGTACCGGATGCAGGCCGGCGCCGAGATAACCGCGCGCGACATGGCCCTTTTCGCGCAGCGTCGCAACCGCCCGCTCGATCGTCTCGTACGGCATGACCAGCGCCCGGTGGCGCGGCCCGAACAGCAGCATGCCGATCAGCGCACCCTTGGCGTCGAGAACCGGGCCGCCCTCGAAACGGCCGCCGGCACCGACGGCCAGATTGATGCGCCGGTCGATGGTGCCGCCGCGCATCGAGCGCCAGGCCGGACCGACTTCGCCTACCGAGCCCGAAACGGCCAGAGCCGACCCGTTGCTATTGCCGATGGCGATGGCAATGTTGCCTGGCCGCACCGCGTCAGCCCTGGCCAACGGCACGGCGTTGATGGCCGTAGCCGGCTTCAGCAGGGCAACGCCAGTCGACGGATCGCGGCCGACCAGTTCTGCCTTCACCGCCTCACCCGAGGCCAGCGTCAGCTCGATCTCCTCGCCGGCCTCGACAGCCTCCTCGGCGGTGACGAAATAACCGTCACGCCAGTGGAAGGCGCTTGCCGTGCGGTGATGATGCGTGGCGAAGCCAGCCGTTGCCGGTGCCGCCTGGCCGGCGAGATCGGCGATGGCTTGCGAAAACGCACTCAGATTGAAATCGCTCATATTGGTCTCCTGGGTTCATCCATGCCCCAGATATCGCTCGACAGCGCGTTCAGAGGTACTCGCCTGACGGCTAGTTGCCGGTTTGACTGGCCATCTGGTCAGGTCGCGGCGGTTCCAGCCGCTCCGCACATATAGTGCGTGTCGCCCAAAAGTGCTCAGCGGTTTTGGGACAACGACACGCACAGGAAAAAAATCATCCTTTCGCCCGAAAATACGGAGCCCTTCCATGGCCCTCGCCGCAGCCAAATTCGAACCTGACGATACATTGCTCGACGCATATTCGACGACCGTTGCGGACGCCGTCGACCGCATCGGCCCGGCCGTCTGCCGCATCGAACGCGTCGGCGGCCAGGGCGGCCACGGCTCCGGCTTCGTCATCGCGCCGGACGGACTGGTCGTCACCAATTTCCACGTCGTCGGCGATGCCAGGACAGTGCGCGTCTCGATGCCGGACGGCGCCTCCCGCGAAGGCCGCGTGCTCGGCCGCGATCCCGACACCGACATCGCGCTGGTGCGCGCCGACGGCAGCTTTGCCGATGTCGCACCGCTCGCCGATTCCAAGCGGCTGCGGCGCGGCCAGATCGCCATCGCCATCGGCAATCCGCTCGGCTTTGAATGGACCGTCACCTCCGGCGTCGTCTCGGCGCTCGGCCGCTCCATGCGCGCCTCGACCGGCCGGCTGATCGACGACGTCATCCAGACCGACGCAGCGCTCAACCCCGGCAATTCCGGCGGGCCGCTGGTTTCGTCGGCCGGCGAGGTGATCGGCGTCAACACCGCCATGATCCATGGCGCGCAGGGCATCGCCTTCGCGGTCGCCTCCAACACCGCCAATTTCGTCATTTCGGAGATCATCCGCTTCGGCCGTGTCCGCCGCGCCTTCATCGGCGTCTCGGCCGACACTGCCAGTTTGCCGCGCCGCGCCGCCCTGTTGTCGCAAGTCTCGACCAGCACGGCGGTTCGCCTGCGCAGCGTCGAAAAGGACGGCCCGGCGGCCAAGGCCGGCCTGAAAGAAGGCGACATCATCGCCGCCATCGACGGCCGTCCTGTCACCGGCGTCGACGACCTCGTGCGCATGCTCGACGCCGAACGCATCGGCCGCGAGACGCTGTGCACCGTCGTGCGCCGCACCGGTGTCAGCCAGGTGACGGTGACGCCGGTGGCGAGGGCCAGTTGAGGCGGGCGCTCAGGCTCCCGCCACCCCTTCCGCATACTGCGCCAGAAACCCCTCGCTCGGCGGGATCGGCTTGATGACGTCGATCAGCACGCCATTGGGGTCCTTGGTGATGAAATGGCGCTGGCCGAAGGGCTCGTCGCGCAGCGAGCGCAGGATCGGCAGGCCGGCGGCGACGACGCGCTCATAGACAGCGTCCGGGTCGCGAACCTCGAAATTGATCAGCAGGCCCGAAGCGCGGCCCCGCCCCTCTTCCGGGATGGTCTCATGGTCGCCCTGGACGATGCCGAGATTGACTCTTCTGTCCTCCCCCGATTGCAGATGCACATACCAGTCGCTTTCGAACAGGGGCTGGAAGCGGAAATGCTTCACATAAAAGGCCGCCGTGCCGGCGACGTCGCCGGTCATCAGCACCGGGTAATAGCTCGTGGTCTTCATCTTTCCTTCTCCCGTCAATTAACATACAGTCTGCATGTAAACTGAATTAACATACAGGCTGCATGTATGCAACACGATTCCGCGCGTCGTTCCAACCGCGACCGCACCGAAGCGACTCGCGCCCACCTGATTGCCGCGGCGCGAAAGCTGTTCACGGAGAAATCCTATTCCGAGACCGGCACGCCGGAGATCGTCGCCGCCGCCGGCGTGACGCGCGGCGCGCTCTACCATCATTTTGCTGACAAGCAGGCACTGTTTGCTGCCGTGGTCGAGCAGGAGGCGGCAGCGGTCGCCGAGGAGATCGAGCGCGCCTCGCCGCCATCGCTGTTTGCCCATGACGCGCTAATTGCCGGCTCCGACGCCTATCTCGCCGCCATGCGCGCGCCCGGACGCACGCGGCTGCTGCTGCTCGACGGCCCGGCCGTGCTTGGCCGCGCCGCCATGGACGCGATCGACAATCGCCACGGCAACCGCTCTCTGCGCGAAGGGCTGGTCGCGGCGATGCGGGCGCAGACGATGACGAGATTGCCGGCCGAAGCGCTGACCGCACTGCTCGGCTCCGCCTTCGACCGTGCCGCCCTGGCCATCGAGGCCGGCGCCTCGGCCGAGGACTACCGTGCCGTGCTCATGGCGCTGATCGATGGACTGTCTCGTGCTCCTCATCCGGCACCTCGCCCGGTTCGAACTCGTTGAAGCAGCCGAGCTGGCGCTTGAACTGGTCGATCAGCCAGGCCGCCGCCGGCTTCGGGCTGCGATCGCTGCGATGCATGGCAAACAGCGGCGAGCTCACCTCCCTGAAGGATTCGAGGTCGATCTCGACCAGCCGGCCGCTCGCCAGGTCGTCTGATATCAGCCAGCGCGGCAGCCCGCCCCAGCCCAGCCCCTCGCGCATCAGCATATGCTTGGTGCGCACATCCGTCAGCCGCCAGGTACGGTAGGCATAGACGCCGAAGTCGCGCCCCTTGGTGCGCTCCGACTGGTCGGTGACGACAAGTTGGGTGTGTTCGCGCGCATCCTCGATCGCCACCGGTTTCGGCAGCAAGGCCAGCGGGTGGGTGGGGGCGGCGGCCAGCACGATCGACATGAAGCCGATGCGCACAAGGTTCACGTCGACATCGCCCAGCAGGCCGCCAATGCCAAGGTCGGCCTGCCCGCTGACGACATGGTCGGGGATCAGGCCGAGCGTGCCGATGTGCAGCCGCAGCATCACGGTCGGAAACTGCGCCTCGAATGCCTTCAGCACCCGAACCAGCACCGGTGACGGCAGCGTCGCGTCGACCGACAGCGCGACCTCGGCCTCGAGCCCCTGGTGGTGGCCGTCGACGCGCGAGCGGATGCGCTGCAGCACGCCGATCATGCGCCGTGCGTCCTCCAGCATCGCCCGGCCGATCTCCGTCAATCGCGGCTCGCGCGTGCCCTCGCGCTCGAACAGTTTCAGCCCAAGCTGCGCCTCGAGATTGGCGATGCCGTAGCTGATGACGGACTGTGCCCGATTGAGCTTGCGGCCGGCGGCCGAGAAGCTGCCGGCTTCGGCGACTGTCACAAAGATCTGAAGTTGATCGAGCGTCGGGTTGGGCTGCATCGTTATATCCAACTTATGGATGGATCGTATAGAAAATATACCAGTTTATTGAATGGATCGAAAGCCCCATATTTGGCGAGACAAACCATTCCAACCGCTGGAGAGAGCCCAAAATGTCCATTCTTCTTGTCACTTCGAGCCCGCGCGGCGCTGCCTCGCATTCGACCCGCATCGCCACCGAATTCGCCGAAAAGCTCGTCGCCGCCGATCCGTCGAACACGCTCGTCGTGCGCGACCTCGTCGCCAATCCGTTGCCGCACATCGATATCGACTACGCGACGGGCATCTATACCCCGGCCGAAGCGCGCACTGCGCGCCAGGCTGAAGTCGTCGGCGTCTCCGATGTCGTGCTCGACGAGCTGTTCGCCGCCGACACGGTGATCCTGGCCACCGGCTTCATCAACTTCAACATCTCCTCGACCCTAAAGTCATGGGTCGACCACATCTCCCGCTCCGGCAAGAGCTTTGCCTATGGCGAGAACGGCCCCAAGGGTCTGGTCACCGGCAAGAAGGTCTATATCGTGCTGGCTTCCGGCGGCATCTATTCGGAAGGTGCGGCCGTGCAGTTCGATCACGCCATTCCCTACCTGCGTGGCGTGCTCGGCTTCCTCGGCATGACCGATGTCGATGTCATCCGCATCGAAGGCGTTGGCATGGGTCCTGACGCGGTGACAGCAGCGCTCGCCAAGGCGACCGCCAAGGTCGACGCCGTTGTGGCCGCCAGCCGGGACGTCGCGGCTGCCGCGTAAACAGCCGAGATTTGTCCGCATCGAAGGCAGGCGTTCGCGCCTGCCTTTTGCGTTCTAGCCGATGAGGTGCCTCAGCAGACCAGCGGCGCTGACCCCGATCAGCACGGTCGGCAGCATGGAAAACCGCGTGGCGGCTGCCAGAGTAACAGCCAGCGCCAGAAGATCCGCCGGGGACTTCGATACAAAGGCCGGTGCGATGACTGAGATCAGCACGCAGCCGGGCGCAGCTTCCATCACAGCCGTGGCACGGGCGCCCAGCGTGCGGTTGCGCAGGACGACATAGCCGCCGATGCGCGTCAGGTAAGTGACGCCGGCCATCAGCACGATGGTGAAAGGGGTCGTTGCATCGATCATGCATCACCCGCCATCAGCCAGGCCGCGACCAGACCCGACATGGCGCCGGCGGCGACATACCAGGCACCGGGAACGAAGAGATAGACCAGTGCTGCAACGACCAGGCTGACCAGCCAGGGCCGCGCCGCCGCCATACCCGTCCACATGCCGCGCATCAGCACCAGGAAGACAGCCGGGAACGCCATGTCAAAACCATAGGTCTCGACATGGCCAAGCATCGGACCGAGCAAGGCACCCAGCGTGGTGAAGGCCACCCAGGTGAGATACATCGCCAGCGCCGCGCCCATATAGTAGCGCGGGCTGAAGGCCGGCGTGATGCCGGCTGCAGCACGCAGTTTGGCATCGGCCAAGCCCAGCGCCCAGCTTTCATCGCACATAAGGAAAAGCGCCGGAAACACCTTGCGCCGTGGCAGGTCGCGCAGGAACGGCGCCAGTGCCGCACCCATCAGCAGGTGACGGCTGTTGACCAGGAAGGTGATGGCGACGATGAGCACGATGTGCGGCGGCGACGTCCACAACTGGATCGCCGCGAACTCCGAACCGCCGGCGAAATTCAGCCCTGTCATGGCAGACAGTTCGACCGTGCTCAAGCCTTTCTGCGTCGCCTGGGTGCCAAGCACCAGCGCATAGGGGATGGTGCCGAACAGCACCGGCGCGCAGGACGCCACGCCACGGCGGAATTCGGATTTCGAACCATCTGCCACCGTCTCGACTGCCTGTGAAATGCTCATGTGTCTTCATCGGCTGACCTCGCGGCCGCCGCTTCCCTGCGTTTGAAATCAACTGATGTCGGCAGCAAACATACCGAAATCGGTCCGCAATTTGGTTGCGGAGATTGTTGTATTTCGCCGAATTCTGGCATTTTATGTTACAAATTTTCGAATAGATGGAATCTGTAGCCATGAAGCTGGATGAGATCGACAAGCGGATTCTGCGGGCGCTGCAGCGCGACGGCCGCATGGCCAACAATGATCTGGCCAATGAGGTCGGGCTGTCGCCATCGCCTTGCCTGCGTCGCGTGAAGCTGCTGGAGGAAGCCGGTGTCATCGACCGCTACGTCGCCGTGCTCAACCCGACCAGCATCGGCAAGGGTCTGACCTTCTTCACCCGCATCTGGCTGAAGACGCAGGACGAGGACACGATCGAGCATTTCGCCACCGAAGTCGCCAAGCTGCCGCAGGTGATGGAGTGCTACCTGATGCTCGGCGATTGCGACGCCATGGTGCGCGTGGTGGCGGCCGGCATCGACGACTACCGCCGCTTCCAGTCGGAGCATCTGAGCCGCATCAAGGGCGTGCAGAACGTCAAGACCGACGTCCCCAGCCAGACGATCAAATACACGTCGGAACTGCCGGTCTGATCTGCTGAAAACGGCGTCGGGCCAGACTGGATAAAAAATGCAACCGGATTGTAGGATCAGCCTCGCTGCCGGCGTCCTTCGGATGCAAGCAGCGCTGAGCGCTGCCCTCTGGCATGGGAGATTTGAATGAGCTTTTCCTATCGTTGGGTCATCGTCGCGGCTGGCGCGCTGATGTCCTGTGTCGCCATCGGGACGATGTTTTCGCTGGCGATCTTTCTCGAGCCGATGGCGATCGACACCAACTGGTCGCGCGCCGGCATTTCGAGCGCCATGACGCTCAACTTCCTGGTGATGGGCCTTGGCGGCTTCGCCTGGGGCGCGATATCGGACCGTTTTGGCGCCCGCATCGTCGTGATGACCGGCGCGGTTCTGCTCGGGCTGGCGCTGGTGCTGGCCAGCCGGGCCGGTTCGCTGCTGAGCTTCCAGATTACCTATGGTGTGCTGGTCGGCCTCGCGGCAAGCGCCTTTTTCGCGCCGATGATCGCGCTGACCACAGGCTGGTTCGACACCAACCGTAGCCTCGCCGTCTCGCTGGTCTCGGCCGGCATGGGCGTGGCGCCGATGACGATTTCGCCCTTCGCCCGCTGGCTGATCTCCGCCTATGACTGGCGCACCGCCATGTTCGACATCGGCATTACCGCCTGGGTATTGCTGTTGCCGGCGGTGCTGCTGGTGCGCCAACCACCGAAGCCCGTCATGGCCGATACCGGCTCCGCGCCGGTTGCCGAAGGCGCCGGCCTGACGGTCGGCAAGGCGCTGCGCTCACCGCAGTTCATCGTGCTGGCGCTGACCTTCTTTGCCTGCTGCGCGGCGCATTCCGGGCCGATCTTCCACATGGTCAGCTATGCCATGCTGTGTGGCGTCGCCCCCATGGCAGCGGTCTCGATCTACAGTGTCGAAGGCCTGGCAGGCCTCGGCGGCCGGCTCTTCTACGGCGTGCTGGCCGACCGGCTGGGCGTCAAGCCGGTGCTGATCGCGGGCCTGGCGATCCAGGCGATCGTCATTGCCGCCTATCTCTCGATCAGCCGGCTTGAGCAGTTCTACATGCTGGCCGTTATCTTCGGTGCCACCTATGGCGGCGTCATGCCGCTCTATGCGGTGCTGGCGCGCGAATATTTCGGCCAGCGCATCCTCGGCACCGTGTTCGGCGCCGCCACCATGCTGTCCAGCCTCGGCATGGCGCTGGGCCCGCTTGCCGGCGGCATGGTGTTCGACGCCTACGCCAACTATTCCTGGCTGTTCATCGGCTCGGCTCTTATCGGGCTCGGCGCGGTCGGCATCGCCATCGCGTTCCCGCCACTGCCGCGCAGGGAGTTGCAGCCGGCTTAGTCCGCGTCGATTTCCCAAACCTTGCTGGCCAGGCGCGCAATCAGCCTGGCCCGTTCGGTTCACTGCGGATCCTGTCCCCTGTTTCACCTGTTCCCCCTTTGCGCGAGGCAGCTTATGGCCAACGTTTGCACCAAGCGATCTCGACTGAGCTCGCGCATCCAGTCCACGCAGAGAGGACACCCTGATGGTCGAACATCCGAGTGGAAGCGACAGAATTGCCGCAAGCGCTGTTACCGACGACGATCCGCGTCTTGCATTCATTTATCAGGAAGCAGTGAGAGGTCTCACGCAACAGCAAACCCTTGTGGAGAACATGAGCAGCCGCGCCGGCAGCCTTGTCTTCGCCACCGCCTTCGCAAACTCGTTGCTTGGCGGTGCGGCCCTTTCCAACGGGCTTGGGCCTTGGGACTGGATTGCGGTGCCCTGCTGTTCGGCATTGGCGGGCTGATCGTCTTCATGCTTTGGCCCTACCACCAATACACATTCCGCTTCGATCCCGAAGAGTTGCTTGATCAATATGTCGACGGCGACAGGCCGACGACGATGTCGGCCATGCGCCGCGCGCTTGCGCTTCGCATCAAGGCGGACATGGCCGGCAACTGGCGAATTATCCAGCGGCTGCGGGTGGCGCTGCAGATTGCGCTGCTGTTTCTGCTGCTCGATATCCTGGCCTGGCTTTTGGCGATTGCAGGCGTTTGAGCCGGAGGGCACACGGGTCCGCCACGGCCCGGCGCTTGAAGGACAGGCAACCCACGATGGATCGAAAAGCTTTCTTGAGCATTTAAGCTTTGGCTAATAGTAGCCCAGGAGAGAACCAATGAAAAAGACGCTGCTCATTTTGAGCCTGCTCATTCCGCTCTCGGCGTGCTCCCGTACAGAACAAGGCGCTGCCGTCGGCGGCTTGGGTGGCGCAGCAGTAGGCGCCGCGGTTGCCGGCGATCCTGTGCAAGGGGCGGTTGTTGGCGGTGCGGTTGGCGCGATAGCCGGAGCCGTCATCGGGCACGCCAGCGAAGCCGGCCAGTGCAGATATCGCGATCAGTATGGCCGGGTTTACGTTGCACGATGCCCGGAGGGTTACTGACCTGGAGGCGCGTGATCTCTTTCGATCACGCGCCTGCTCCGGAGGTGGGATAAGCGATGGGCTATCGGATCAAAGTACTGCTGGGTTGCTGGTTCGCCGTTGCCAGCGCCGCGATGTATGCGGCATCCACCGCCGCGATCTCCGCCGCGCCTGTTGATGCCAAGACGATTGCCGATCACCTCTCATCGGTAAAGTCCATGTCCGGGGACTTCGTCCAGTCGGGTCCAAATGCGGAAAGGACTCGTGGCAGGTTTTTTCTACAACGCCCCGGCAAGATCCGATTCAACTATGCAGGCCAATCAGGAATCAGCGTGATTGCAGATGGCAAATCCCTGGTGGTTTATAACAGAAAGCTGAAGACATCGCGGCTTTATGCTCTCTCGAAGACGCCGCTTAAGCTGCTGCTCGACAATAAGGTCGACTTCTCCGGCAATCGCGTGAAAAGCATCAGGGACGATGGCGCCCAAGTTACCGTCAAGCTGGCCGACAGATCGACCTTCGGCAATTCGAGCATCTCCATGGTGTTCGACAGTAAATCTCTCGATCTGCGCAGATGGAGCCTCACCGACGAGAAGGGACTTACCACAACGGTGACTATATCAAATGTGAAGCAGGGCGTTCGCGCTCCCGAGGGCACCTTCGTGATCGATTACACGGCAAACCGTGAATTCAACACGACAACGAAATAGCCGAAGCCGCGGGCATATTCCCTGGCCGGAACCAATGCGATCACCAGCGGTTTAGTCCATGAAGGGACCGGAACCGCAAAGGACGCGGCGCAATGATTGAAATTCACAGCATGGAAGCGGCCAAAGCCAGACTGCGTATAAGGAGAGCTGAGCACTCTTTGAAGTGCGCGAACGACTTGCTGGATGAGGAAGGTGGCGTCGCCCTCAATCTGGCATTGTGCAGCCGGATAAGAGCCGCGCAAAGGCACCTGATCGAGGCAAGGGCACGCCTGATGACGATCGATCCCGCCAGGACGAATTGACCCGCTGGCGGTCGCGATCTGCGACCTCCAGCGGAGAGGTGGTCCTGCCTACCCAAAAATCCGATCGCCCTGCTCGTCGACCAACTGGATGCCCTCCTTGATCGAGATGTCGACGGCGTCGTCGAGCGGAGAGTTAAAGAAGGTTGTATCAGACAGACCTAAGGCGATAGTAGTTATTCGTCGGTAAGTGGGGCTTTTCATCGTGACAACTCGCCTGGGTCCGCTGGTAACCTTTTGCTTGATCGCCTTTGTCGCCTTGACTGCAACTGCATCGGCCGTCGCAAAGCAGAAAGCGCCCGAAGAATGGCCGATGAACTTCATTCTGGTTCGGAACGGCGATTGCAACGTCAACTGCGTCCAATGGATATCTGCCGAGGGCATAATAAAACCTGATACCGCCAGGCAATTTGAGAAATTTCTGCGGAAACTGAAGGGAGAAAGGCTTCCTGTCGTGTTTCAGTCTGGCGGCGGGAACGTGGATGCGGCGCTCGAAATGGGACACATGATCCGCGCCGCCGGCCTCGAAACTGCGATAGGCAGGACGCAGTTGAACGGCTGCCCGATGCTGGTGCCACGCTGTCCGCAAAAGATGGTCAGGAACGGCTGGTCGGAAGGGGAAGTTCATTCTGGTGGGGCGTACTGTTTCTCGGCCTGCCCATGGGCCTTGGCTGGGGGCCAGGTCCGCGCCGCAGCTGCCAATGCCCGGATCGCCGTCCATCAGATAACGAACGGCCGGAAGACACCCCGAATGCACAACGGCAGAAGAAGCCTTGATGAGATTTCGACGGTGCCTGATCCGGCGCTGAAGCAGTTGCTGTCCGACTATTTCGACGAAATGGGCGTCAACAGCGCCGATGTGTTCGCCATGATGGGGCTGGCAACGCCGCAGGGCCTTTATAACGTCTGGGACGCTGAAGCGCTCAAATCAGGCATCATAACGAAAGTCTACTCGTACTCGGAAGAACCGGGCTACGTCATCGGTGGAACGAATGTTGCCGATCCGGCCGATCCCACGCCGGCGGCTACTCCAGTGCCGGCGGTTACCACAATGCCGGACGAACTCATGCATTTACTGCCATAGCAAGGCGGCCTGTAGAGTGAGCCGGCTTTGATGGCATTGCGGAGACCAGGCCTTGTTTGGCGTTCCCAACACGCTTGACAGCATCTTCACGCTGATCGGTTGGGCTCATTGCGAGATGCCGAAGATTTTCGCCTCGACCGGTCCTGCCTATCCAAAAACCCGATCGCCCTGCTCGTCGACCAGTTGGATGCCCTTCTTGATCGAGATGTCGACGGCGTCGTCGAGCCCGGCAAAGCGGTCGGCGCGGATGAATTTGTGTTCCTTCACCACGCCGTCGATCTCCTTAGAGACGACGCCGCAGGTCTGGTACTGGCCATCGGCCTTGTAGGGCGTGGCGCTGATCAGAAAGCCCTTGTGCTCGATCTGCTTGGCTGGCGCTGCACTCGTCGGCTCAGCCGTCTGGGTTCCGCCGCCGCCACCGCCGAAAAGACGCTTCAGAAAAGACATCGGACTTCCTCCAACAGCATTCATCCCGCACCATGTAGAGTGACGCGGGATGAATTTCACTATCGGTCCTTGGGCCAGCGGGCAAGGGCTGCGTCCGGTCGGCTGGACGAGCTTACTTGTGCGACAGCGCTTCCAGCGCCTCGGCGGCGGCTTCGAGGATGGCGATCGCCTCG
This sequence comes from Mesorhizobium sp. WSM4833, assembly GCF_055811095.1. Lineage (NCBI taxonomy): Bacteria > Pseudomonadati > Pseudomonadota > Alphaproteobacteria > Hyphomicrobiales > Phyllobacteriaceae > Mesorhizobium > Mesorhizobium sp. WSM4833. The sequence goes on along the minus strand of NZ_JBVVQG010000016.1, from coordinate 9,071 downwards.
GCCTGCTTGTCGGCCGGAGCGTCGACGAAGTCGCCCAGAGCCGCGCGCAGCCGGTGACGGACCGCGCGGAATTCGTCGCGCGCTTCCGAACGATCCCCGCGGCCACCGCGGCCGCCACGACGCCCGCCCTCTTCGCTCTCGTCGTTCCAGCCGAACCAGTCGCGCGCCTTGGCCATTTTGCGGCCGAAGCGCTCGAGATGGTCGAGCACGCCGTCGATCATCTCGCGGTTGTCGGCGAGATGCGCCTGGCCCGCCTCGGTGATCGAAAACACCTTCTTGTTGCCGTCGGCGGCGGAGGCGGCATAGCCGGCCTCTTCCAGGAAGGTCAGCGTCGGGTAGACCACGCCCGGGCTCGGGCTGTAGATGCCGCTGGTGCGCTCTTCCAGGGCCTTGATGATGTCGTAGCCGTGACGCGGCGCTTCGGCCAGCAGCGACAGCGTGATCAGCTTGAGGTCGCCGTCGGCCAGCATGCGTCCGGCGCGGAACATGTCGCCCGGACCGCCGCGCCCGCCACCACGGCCGCCGTGGCCGAACGGGCCAAAGCCGCCGCCCCCTCTGCCACCGAATTTGCCGGCCATGTGCATGAACATGCGCTCGCCGAAATGACCGCGCCCGAAATGATTGTGTTTGTGCATTGATTGCTCCTTGAGTTGTATCGTACGATATATCTTAATTAGGCAAGTCAATCGATGGAGTCAAGATATATCTTACGATCTATCTGAATGCAGCACCAGCGGGCTCGATTTTCCAGTCTCGGCCGCTTCGTTGCGAACGGCGGCCACCGATAAATTCGGCTACCAGCGCCCCTTGTGCCGGTTCCAGGCATAGAGAAGATCGGCAAAGCGATCGTAGGCAAAGCGTGTCAGCGGCAAGGCAACCCGATTGCCGAACAGCGTCGCCAGCCAGCCCTCGCCCGGCGTGACCTTCCATACCGCGATGGCGACATCGGCGCCGACCAGCAGTCGGCCCTCGGCATCGGTGGCGTGCAGCCGGCGGCGGATATCCTCAAGCGACGCGCCATGTCCGGCAAGCGCTGCCGGTTCAAGATTGATGTCTCGGAACTCGATCCGCCCAGCCTTGACCGCTTCGATCAGCCGCCGCTTCTGCCTGCTGATCCCGGCATCGCAGACCGGGCAGCGCGTGTTGTACCAGACGGTCAGCATAGTTCCGGCATTTGGTTGGTAGCGCAAACTTGAAGGACCACGAACGATCGGGCGCCGTCAAGACGTCGCTCGGTCGCTCGCGCGAAGGAGAATGTATCGGGCCAGCCGGTCCGGCCCTTCCGCTACGGGCTCTATCCGAGCGAGGTGACGATCTCGCGGTAGGCTAATTCGGGAAAGGCCTTCAGCGTCCGCGTCCTGACATTGCCGGCCGCCGCCAGCATCAGCGAGAAGCGCGCCAGCACCGCGTCGTCGGGCGCTTCGACCACTGCCACCATGTCGTATTCGCCCATGGTCAGGTAGAACGCCTTGAACGATCCGCCCATGTCTCCCAGCTGCTTTCTGGCGGCGTCGAGCCGCTTCGGTGACTCGCGCACGTTTCTGGCACCCTGCTCCGTCCAGTTCATCAGCACGATGTAGCTTGTCATGGCACACCTCCCTCCGGGGCCACGGAGCACGGCGGCTTCGCCGGGGCGGGCATCCGGCTTATCGCCCAGAAATGCATCCGACAGCGAAATTATCCTCCCGAAGGGCTTGGCCCGCAAGAGTGCGCCCCACAAACAAAAAAGGGCGCCATCGGCGCCCTTGAACTCTTTGCATCGGTAAGTCTCAGCTATCCAGGAAACTGCGCAGCTTGCGCGACCTGCTCGGGTGCTTGAGCTTGCGCAGCGCCTTGGCTTCGATCTGGCGGATACGCTCGCGGGTAACCGAGAACTGCTGGCCGACTTCTTCCAGCGTGTGGTCGGTGTTCATGCCGATGCCGAAGCGCATTCTGAGCACGCGCTCCTCGCGCGGCGTCAGCGAGGCCAGCACGCGCGTGGTGGTCTCGCGCAAATTGGCCTGGATCGCCGCGTCGATCGGCAGGATCGCCATCTTGTCCTCGATGAAATCGCCCAGATGCGAATCCTCCTCGTCGCCGACCGGCGTTTCGAGCGAGATCGGCTCCTTGGCGATCTTCAAGACCTTGCGCACCTTTTCGAGCGGCATGGCAAGCTTTTCGGCCAGTTCTTCCGGCGTCGGCTCGCGGCCGATCTCGTGCAGCATCTGGCGCGAGGTGCGCACGATCTTGTTGATCGTTTCGATCATGTGCACCGGAATGCGGATGGTGCGCGCCTGATCGGCGATCGAACGCGTGATCGCCTGCCGGATCCACCACGTCGCGTAGGTCGAGAACTTGTAACCACGGCGGTATTCGAATTTGTCGACCGCCTTCATCAGGCCGATATTGCCTTCCTGGATCAGGTCGAGGAACTGCAGGCCGCGATTGGTGTATTTCTTGGCGATTGAGATGACGAGGCGCAGATTGGCCTCGACCATTTCCTTCTTCGCGATCGCCGCTTCGCGCTCGCCCTTCTGCACCTGGTTGACGATCTTGCGGAATTCCAGGATCGAGATCGCCGTTTCGGTGGCGAGGTTCTGGATCTCGGCGCGCAGGTCCTTGATCGCATCCTTCTCGTTCTTGGTGAATTCCTTCCAGCCGCGCGAGGTCAGGTTGCCGATCGAGCGCGTCCAGTTCGGGTCGAGCTCGGAACCCTGATATTCCTTCAGGAACTCTTCGCGACGCACGCCGTAGCTTTCGGCGAGCCTGAGCAGCTTGCCTTCGTTCTGCACCAGGCGCTTGTTGATGTCGTAGAGCTGCTCGACCAGCGCCTCGATGCGCGCCGTGTTGAGCGACAGCGACTTCACCGCCTTGATCAGTTGGTCCTTCAGTTCCTTCAGCCGGCGATCCTGGCTGGGCGACAGCGTGCCGGCCGCGGCCAGACGGTTCTCGACCTGCTGGTCCTGCAGCTTGCGCAGCTTTTTGTAGGTGTCGGCGATAACGTCGAGCGTCTCCATCACCTGCGGGCGGAGTTCCGCTTCCATCGCGGCCAGCGACAGGCTCGCTTCGTCCTCGTCTTCGTCGTCGTCATCCGTCAGCCCACGCGTATCGGCGCCGACATTGGTGATGTCGTCTTCGTCGTCGCGCGAACGGCGCGGCTTGTCCTCGACCTTGGCTTCCTCGACGCGCTCGACCACCGGCGCCTGCTTGGCCTCGGGGCCGGCATAGGTGGCTTCGAGATCGATGATCTCACGCAGCAGGATCTTGGATTCGTTGAGTTCGTCGCGCCAGATGATGATGGCCTGGAAGGTCAGCGGGCTTTCGCACAGACCCGCGATCATCGTCTCGCGGCCGGCCTCGATGCGTTTGGCGATGGCAATTTCGCCCTCGCGCGACAAAAGCTCCACCGAGCCCATCTCGCGCAGATACATGCGCACCGGATCGTCGGTGCGATCGGTCGGTTCTTTCTTGGTGGTGGTGGCGGCGACCGCGGTGCCGGTCTGCTCAGCCAACTCGTTGGCGTCTTCCTCGGCATCGGCCGCGGTGTCGGCGGCCTCGGGCTCCTCGCCCTGCTCGTCGTCCTCGACCACGTTGATGCCCATGTCGGACAGCATCGCCATCGTGTCCTCGATCTGCTCGGAGGTCACTTCCTCTGAGGGCAGCACCGAATTCAGCTCGTCCATGGTGACATAGCCGCGCTTCTTGGCGGCCTTGATCATCTTCTTGACAGCATCATCGGAAAGGTCGAGCAGAGGGCCATCGGTGGCGCCTTCGCGTTCGGTTTCGACCTCTTCCTTTTCCTTTGTCGCCATAGTCTTTATCTTCTCCTAGCGGCCGAACTTCAAAGCCGCGTAAGCTGTCGGACCAGTCAAATCGGATGCGCTCGCTTATGAAACGCGCTTCACCGGGCCAGTAACTGCATCAACTCGTTTCGTTTGGTGTATGTCGTTGCCCCAAAACCGGGTTTCCCTTTTTGGGCGACATCCATTAAGTCCAGATTAACCCTGATATCTGTGGCAGGCGGGCTGCCTGTCCAGTGACCAGTACCTCACATCGCTTATTTCCCGTCGACGCGGGTTCGGGTTAACGTTTCGAATCGTCCTGATTCCGCCAATCTGCCAGAAGGTCAAGCGCCTCTCGCATGATTCGCATGAAAAAAGCGAATCAATTACCCGACTTAGCCCGTTACGCGCCATTTCGACGCGCAACGACGCTTTCTCAATTCACTCGCTTCCAACTAAGCTCGCCCTGCCCTGCCCGAGGAGACGCCAAACCCTTCGATCAGCGCTTCCGTGGCTTGCACATCCTGGAATTGCGCCTGAATTTCGATCAGGTGCCGGTAGTTTTCGTCTGTGGGATCGGTGGCGAGCGCCGCTTCCGCCTGTTTCAGTTCCTTATGTAAGGTGCGCGCGCTGCGCTGCAAGTGCAGCGCCTGGCTGAAAGCATCGCGGGCATCTTCGAGGGCGGCGGTCTCCAGCGCCGGCCATTGCCGCATTCGCCGGATCAGGCCGACCGCCCGCTCCCAGATCTCGGCGCAGCCGGCGCGTTCGATCGTCGCAATCACCGCCTGCCGGTCATTGGCCATGTCATGCGCCATTGCATCGAGGATTGCCGCATGCAGCCGCCTCAGATCGGAGTTGGCAAGATCGAGAAACTCGATATGGGCGAAATTCTCGTCGATCAGTGCCGGATGGTTGACCAATGCGACGATGATCGTCGCCTCGCGCACCGACATCCCCTCGCCGCCGCGTTTGACCAAAGCCGACTGGCCGAGACTTTCGGTGATCGCAATGCGGCCGCCACCGCTCTTGGCGAACTGCCCGCCGGGAGCGGCTGCCTTGCCCTGGCCCGGGCGCCCATCCTGGCGGCCGCTTTGCCTGGTGCCGCGCTGCGAGCCGAAGAAGCTCAACACGCGCTCGCGCATCTCCTGTTGATAATGGTAGCGGAGACTTTCATCGCGGATGCGGCTGGTCAGTTCGCGCAGCGTCTTCTCGAGCTCGGCCCGCCGCTCCGGCGTATCGAAGACGCCGCCCGCCGTCTCACGCATCCATAAAAGGTCGACCAGCGGCCGCGCCTCGGCCAGAACGCTACGAAACGCATCCGGTCCTTCGGCCTTGACCAGATCGTCGGGATCCTTGCCTTCCGGCAGCAGCGCGAAACGCGCCGAGCGGCCGGCCTGCACCGACGGCAGCGCCATGTCGGCGGCCCGCCACGCGGCCTTCAACCCGGCCTTGTCGCCGTCGAAGCATAACATCGGCTCCGGCGCCATGCGCCACAGCAGCTCGAGCTGGTTCTCGGTAAGCGCGGTGCCGAGCGGCGCCACGACATTCTCGAAGCCGGCCTGCGCCAGCGCGATGACATCCATATAGCCTTCGACGGCGATGACCGTGCCGCCCTTGGCCAAGGCCTTGCGGGCGCGGGCGAAATTATAAAGCACGTTGCCCTTGTGGAAGAGCTCGGTGTCGGGCGAGTTCATGTATTTGGCCAGCGCATCGGGCTGCAGCGCGCGGCCGCCAAAGGCGATGATCTTCCCCCTGGAATCCGGGATCGGAAACATGATGCGGTCGCGGAACCAGTCATAGGAAACCGGGATGTCGTCGCCGTGGCGCACCAGTCCGCAGGCCTCGATATCGGCTTTCGGCACGCCCCTGGCGGCGAGATGCTCCTTCAGCGCATTGCGGCTGTCGGGCGCAAAACCGAGCCGGAACGATTGCTGCGTCGCCGGCGTCAGGCCGCGGTCGCGCAGATAGGCACGCGCCTTGGCGCCTTCCGGTCCCTGCAGCCGTTCCTGGAAGAAGGCGGTCGCCATCTCCATGACGTCGGTCAGGCTGGCGCGTTCCTTTTCGCGCCGCTCCTCCTGCGCGTCGCGGACCGGCATCGGCACCCCGGCCATGTCGGCGATCTTCTCGACCGCCTCGGGAAAGCTCATCCCGTCCAGTTCGGTGAGGAACTTGAAATGATCGCCCGAGACCGAACAGCCGAAACAGTGGTAGCGGCCCTTCTTGTCCTCGCAGTGGAAGGAAGGGCTCTTCTCGCCGTGGAACGGGCAGCAGGCCCAATAGTCGCCGCGCGGTGCGTTGGTCTTCTTGCGGTCCCACGCGACGCGCTGGCCGATCACCGATGAAATCGGCACGCGGTCGCGTATCTCGTCGAGGAAGGCGGGTGGAAAGCGCATCGGGGAACTCGTTTCCCGATTATATAATCACGCCCGCGAAATCCGACGACCCTTAATGCGGGCCATACCCGGTTTCCACAGGCAAAAAGAAAGGCGGCCGTAGCGGGCCGCCTCCCTTTTCAATGTCCGGCAGGTGCCGATTAATGCGCGGCAAGCGCGCCGAAGATGACGCCGGAGAGGATGCCGACCAGCACATAGTCGTTGCCGACGCGGATCCATTCCTGGCCGCGGCCGGGGCGATGCAGGCCGTAGCGGCCATAGTCGCGGATCGGCTGATGGCGCTTCCAGCCGGAATATTTCTGGCCATGCCGCCAGTTGTTGCGCTTCACGACGACGACCTTCTTCTTGTAAACGCGCTTCCTCACATCGCTGTGGTGGCCGGGCTTCTGCCAGTCGACCTGACTGTAGTTCGACTGCGGCGCGTTCGGCGCATTCAGCGGTGCGGCCTGGCCGGTGAGCGACGTGGCGGCCAGCATCGAGAAAGCGAGTGCGGAAAGGACGATGCGTTTCATGAGAAGTCTCCTTGGTTGTCGATATCGAAGCAGTAGCTGCCCATCGATGAACCGAAACTGAACGCACGCATTACAATTATGTAATGAATTCCTTGATTTACCCAAGGAAGCTGAACATGACCGCAAAGGCGGGAGCCAGTCGCACCGCAAACTCGGCCTATCCGCCGCTTCGCGCCCGCCCCGCAATGCAACCATTTGCGCGTCCGTCCATTTTCCGACACCGCCTGTCGCGCGGCAACGGCCCTTGAAATCGACAAGATTTTATTACCCGGCTAAAATATTCGAGCTATTATAAGTCACCGCCATGAACATGATTCGTTCCCTCGTTTTTCCTTCTGATCGCCACGCAAAACAGGGCGGGCGCCCTGTTTGCATGCGGGGGACGAAATGAGCGGGTCCGTCGTCCTTCTGCATCTGGCCGGCGCCGTGGCGCTGATGCTGTTTGCCACCCGCATGGTGAAGACCGGCGTTGAACGCGCCTATGGCGACGTGCTGCGCCATCGCCTCCGCGCCACCATGCGCAATCCGATCATGGCGGTGCTGGCCGGCACCGGCCTTGCCATCGCCCTGCAGAGCTCCACCGCCGTCACGCTGCTGGTCGGCTCCTTCGCCGGCTCTGGCATCGTCTCGGGCGCCGCGGGTCAATTGGCGGTGCGCGGCGCCGAGATCGGCTCGGCGCTGGTGGTCAAGCTGCTGACCTTCGACCTCACCTTGCTGGTGCCGCTGTGCCTGATCACCGGCACGGTCATGTTCATGGCCACCGAGCGGCGCGACTGGCGCCAGTCCGGCCGCATCCTGGTCGGCATCGGCCTTCTGATCCTGTCGCTGGAGATGATCGGCCAGGCATCGGAGCCCCTGCGCAACAGCCAGCTCATGCCGGTCATCATCAACTACTTCTCGACCGATTCCATCACCGCCTATCTGCTGGCGGCACTGATCACCTGGCTGTTCCAGTCGAGCATCGCGGCGGTGCTGTTGATGGCGACGCTGGCAGGCCGTGGCCTGATCACGCCCGAACTTGGCGTCGTTCTCATCCTTGGCGTCAACCTCGGCTCCTCGATCATCGCGCCGATGCTGACCCGCTCGTCGAGCCCCGAAGTGCGCGTCGTGCCGATCGGCAATCTCCTGATGCGCGGGCTTGGCTCGCTGGTCATGCTGATCCTTGTCATGATCTTCAGGCCGCACTTCGCCTTTCTCGGTTCTACGGCGGCGGACCAGATCGTCAATGCCCACATCCTGTTCAATGTGCTGATCCTGCTCGCCGGCCTGCCGCTGGCAGGCTTCGTCTACCGCGCTTCGGAGAAGATCGTCGCACTTGGCACCAAGCCCGTGCCGGCCGCCTCGCTTGACGTCGTCGAGCTGTCCGCACTCAACGAAAGCGCGCTCGACGTGCCGAGCCAGGCGCTGGCCAATGCCATCCGCGAGGTGGTGCGGGTCTGCGAGACGATCGAGATCATGCTCAAGCGTATCATCGAACTCTATGAAAGTGCCGACGCCGACAAGATCAAGGCGCTGGCCGCACTCGACGACCGCGTCGACCGCAAGCACGCCGCGATCAAGCTCTACCTCGCCAAACTGACCAGGAACCCGCTGACCGAGGACGAGGCGCTGCGCTGCCAGGAACTGATCGGCGCCTGCGTCAAGCTCGAGCAGGTCGGCGACATCATCGTGCGCAACATGCTGGTGCATGTGAAGAAGAAGTTCGAGCGCGGACTGGAATTCACCGACGAGGGCTGGGCCGAGTTGTGCGCCTTCCATGGCTCGGTTCTGGCCAATGCGCGGCTTGCCTTCAACGTTCTGGTGTCGCGCGATCCCGAGACCGCCCGCCAGCTGGTGCTGGAAAAGGACCGGCTGCGCGACCGCGAAAAGGAAACCAGCGCCAGCCATTTCGTGCGGCTGCGCGACGGCACCGCCAAGAGCGTCGAAACCAGCTCGATCCATCTCGACACCATCCGCGACCTGAAACAGATCAATTCGCTGCTGGCCTCGATGGCCTATCCGGTGCTTGAAGAGCGCGGCCTGCTGACGGGGTCGCGGTTGAAGGCGAGCTGAAGAATAGCAATCCCCCACGAGGCCTCCGGAGAGAGAGGAAGGGCGCTAGTTGAAATAAGATCGCGCCCTTCCTCTACCCCGTCGATCGGGGGAGAGGTGTCGAGCGAAGCTCGACGGAGTGGGGGACGACCGGCTCTGGCTTCGTGAGTTAAAGTCAGGAAGATGCCTCTGGTTAATCCTCACTACCCGAGGTTATGGAATCCCGATCGCGCTCGCTTATCGGCGGCTGTACCTCCGAAGATGGGCTTCCCCCACTCCGTCGCTGCTTCGCAGCGCCACCTTGTATCTACACGAGAGAGATTTCGTGGGATTAGAGCGATTGAGCCAAGGTCCGGGTGGCCGCCCGGACCTTG